>JAFXNC010000060.1 GCA_017529875.1 Ruminococcus sp.
ACGCCAGGACCAACGAATACCAGTGGTATTCCGCCGATGCCGAGTTCCAGTCACTGCACATCGAGCAGGGCGGAGAGGACTTCTTCAAGAACCTCAAACGTGACGCCGATCAGGTCATCTATGAGGAAGACAAGCATATATTCATGCAGGATATACAGAAGGAGAACCTGCTTGCCATGGTTGAAAAGGGCGACAAGCGCCGCATCGAGTACCGTCTTATGATCGACGGCAAGCCGGTCTACCATGCGCTGAGCCTTATCAGAGGACTGGGCGAGGACGACGACTACTTCATCCTCGGCGTGGAGAACGTGGACAAGGAAGTCAGAGAACGCCAGCAGGCCGAGAAGAACCAGCACGAGCGGGACATCTACAATCAGATCGCCGGGAGCCTTGCCGCGCATTTCGATACCCTTTATTTCGTGAATACCGAGACCAACGAGTACTTCGAGTATTCCTCCACCGATACCTACAAGAGCATGAACATCCCAGTCAAGGGCGGCGACTTCTTTGCGGAGAGCTTCAAGAACATGAGGATCTACATCCACCCCGAGGATCAGGCGCGGGTCATCCCCCTCTTTGAGAAGAACACCATCCTCCGCAACCTGAGAAACACCAGATCTTTCAGCATCTCCTACCGGCTGGTGATAAACGGCACCGTCATGCACTGCCGGTGCTTGCAGATATGGGCAAGCGACAGAAAGCACATCCTTGTGGGCATAGAGAACATCAACGAAGAAGTCAAGGTCATGGAGGCTCTCGAGGAGTCCAAGAAACAGAGCGCCGCCTACGGCCAGATGGTCAACAGCCTTGCTCTGCGCTACGATGACATCTACTATGTTGACAAGAACACAGGCGAGTATCAGAAGTATTCCTCCGGCGTTATCGGCTTTGACCCTTCGGTGCAGCTGTCGGGCAAGAACTTCTTCATAGACGGCGTGGAGATCGCCAACACCGTCGTTCACGAGGAGGACAGAGACCGTATCCTGGCGATCATCGACAAGGACTACATCATCTCCGCCCTTGAAGAGACAAGGCAGTACAGAGCCGATTACAGGCGCGTCCTCCACGGAACCATGTCTCACACCCGGCTCACCATAATGCGCTCCAGCGACAATATACACTTTATCTTAGTTCTTGAGAACATCGACGAGGAGGTCAAGAAGGATCAGGAGCAGATCGAGGCTCTCAACCGCGCCAACGAGCTTGCACGGCGCGACGGCCTCACCGGTACCCGGAACATGACCGCCTACCGGGAGTTCGAGGACTCCATACAAAAGAGCATAGACGGCGGCATGGGGCACTCCCCCTTTGCTATCGTCATCTGCGATATCAACGACTTAAAACATATCAACGACTCCCAGGGACACAAGGCCGGCGACGAGTACATCAGATCCGCCTGCCGTATGATCTGCGGCATCTTCGCCCACAGCCCGGTGTTCAGGATAGGCGGAGACGAGTTTGCCGCCGTCCTCGCGGGCAGCGACTACGACAAGCGCATAGCCCTGGTGGAGATGCTCCGCAGGAGATCCCACGACAATCTCAAACAGAACGACGGCCCCGTGGTTGCCGCGGGCTTAGGCGTATACGACGCGGTCAACGACAAAAAGGTCTCGGACGTCTTCAAGCGTGCCGACGAGGATATGTACGAGGACAAGCTCTCCACGAAAGCCGGAAAGCCCGTCCTCAGCGAGAACGAAAAGCCCGATAAGATCACGGCTCAGATCCCCGCCGATCGCAAGCGGATGCTGGACAGTATGTTCGAGATGAACAGTCTCTCCGCCGAGGGCGTGTATGTGTACATCTGCGACATGAGATACGATTTCTCCCGGTGGTCAAAGGCCGCCGTGGATTCCTACGGCCTGCCCTCGGAGTATATGTACGGCGCCGGGGATATCTGGGAGGAACACATCCACGAGGAAGACCGGGAGGCCTATCATGACGGCCTTGCGGATATCTTCGCCGGGAACATCTCCAGTCACGATATGCAGTACCGGGCAAGAAGGATAAACGGCGAATACAACGTCTGCACCTGCCGGGGCATGGTTCTCAAGGACGAGAACGGCAAGCCGGATTTCTTCGCAGGCACTATCCGCGACCACGGCATACAGAGCAACATCGACAGCCTCACCGGGCTGAGCAACCAGTACGGCTTCTTCGACGACATACAGTCGAACCTCATCAAGAACAAGAAAATGCGCATCTCCCTTATCGGCATCGCCAAGTTCTCCGAGATAAACGAGATCTACGGCTACCACTTCGGCAACCTGGTATTGCAGAAGTTCGGGCGGTACCTCTTTGAACACGTAGGCAGACACGGCAGTGTATACAGGCTGGACGGCACGAAATTCGCCGTCATGAGCACCGTGCTTTCCGTAGAGGAAGCCTCGGCAAGGTACGACGACCTCCGCGCCCACTACAGAGAGGGCATAGACATCGACGGAAAGACCATAATGCTGGAGCTCAATTCCAGCCTCATCGACATAGACAACTTCACCATCGACCCTCAGACGGTCATGACCTGCCTGACCTTTGCCTACAACGAGTCCAAGTCCAAACGGCACGGCGATATCGTGCTGTTCAAAAACGACCTGAGCACCGGCAACAGGCAGCGGGTGGAGAAGTTCCACGCTATCAGAGCGTCTATCACTCAGGGCTTCAACGGTTTCTATCTGCTCTATCAGCCCGTGGTGGACGCCAAGACCGAGGAGCTCATCGGAGCCGAGGCGCTGCTTCGCTGGAAAAGCGAGGAATACGGCGTAGTGCCCCCCGACCTGTTCATACCCCTGCTGGAACAGGATCCGCTGTTCCCCTCACTGGGCGAATGGATCATCACCACCGCCGTCAGGGACGCACGCAAGATACTTGAAAGCAACCCGGATTTCATCATCAATGTCAACCTGTCCTACTCACAGATCGAGAAGGCGGATTTCGTGGACATGGTCATGGATATCCTGGACAAGACCGGCTATCCCCCGGAGCACCTCTGCCTCGAGGTCACCGAAAGATGCAGGCTTTTGGATATCAACTTGCTGAAAAACACCGTCACCAGTCTCAGGAGCCGGGGCGTACAGGTGGCTCTCGACGACTTCGGGACAGGCTTCTCGTCGGTGGGCATAGTCAAGGATCTGCCCTTTGACACTCTCAAGATAGACCGCAGCCTGGTGCGCAAGATCGAAAACGACTGCAAGGAGCGGGAGCTGATAAAGACCTTCGTTATGATGGCCAACACCTGCGGCTCGGTGGTCTGCGTGGAGGGCATCGAGTCCTCCGGGATGAGCGAGATCCTCCGCCAGTACGACGTGCACAGTTTTCAGGGCTACTACTACGCAAAGCCCCTTGAATACCCGGATTTCCTCAAATGGAAAAAGCCGTGAACCGGGGATCGCAAACACAACGAAACGCTCTGCCGGGCGAGTCCCCGGCAGAGCGTTGTTTATTTTTATTCCGTGGGCTGCCGCCTGATGCGGCGGGTCAGGAAGACCAGATACACCGTAAACAGCACCGCAGCCGCGCAGCCTCCCGCGATATAGGAGGGGGTCAGGCCGAGCTTGAAGCCTTCCTCGGCAGTCAGGATGTAGGTGACGCTCACCGCCGTCATAAAGGAGGCCGGCAGCGCCGTCAGCAGGGAGCCGAAGCGGTATTTGCCCTTTTTCAGCAGGTAGGCCGAGGCCACCCACAGCGCCACCATGGCAAGGGTCTGATTGCTCCAGGAGAAATAGCGCCATACCGTCTGGAAGCCGTTGTTGTTGACTATGGCGAACCAGGTCAGCAGGCCGCCGGCTATCAGCAGCGGCACTGTGATGATGAGGCGGTTGCGGATCTTCTTCTGCTCTAAGCCGAAGGTCTCGGCGATTATGAGGCGGGCGCTTCTGAACGCCGTGTCGCCGGAGGTTATGGGGCAGATGGCCACGCCCGCTACCGCAAGTATGCCGCCGAAGGTCCCCAGCACTCCGGTGGAGATGTCGTATACCACGTTGGATGCGCCCTTGGCAAGGGCCTCGTTGAGCAGCTGAGTGCTGCCGTAGAAGGCAACTCCCGCCGCCGCCCACACAAGCGCTATGACAGACTCCGAGATCATGGCGCCGTAGAAGACTTTTCTGCCCGCCTTCTCGCTGGTGATGCATTTTGCCACCATTGGGGACTGTGTGGCGTGAAAGCCGGAGATCGCTCCGCAGGCCACGGTGATGAACATATAAGGCCATACCGGCGTGCCGTTGGGATGGAGGTTCTCAAGGGACAGCTCGGGTATGGTATATTTGCCTCCCGAGAAGGCTATCCCGCCGATAACGGCGCCTGCCATGATTATCAGCAGTATGGCAAATACAGGGTAGAGCCTGCCTATCAGCTTGTCTATGGGCAGCAGCGTCGCCAGCAGGTAGTAGACCAGTATGATGACCGCCCACAGGGTGGAGCTCATCCAGTCGGGGGTGAGCTTGGCCAGCAGACCCGCCGGGCTGTAAACGAACACGACCCCGCAGAGCACCAGCAGCACCACCGAGAACAGCCTCATTATCCACTTGGCGCCCTTGCCCAGGTAAGTGCCTGACAGCTCCGCGACAGAGGAGCCCTTGTGGCGGGAGCTTATCATGCCGCACATATAGTCGTGGACGGCGCCTCCCAGTATGGAGCCGAAGACTATCCACAGAAACACCACCGGCCCGAACACCGCCCCCATGAGGGCGCCGAATATGGGTCCTGTCCCGGCGATGTTCAAAAGCTGGGCGAGGAAGGCCTTCCAGGTCTTCATGGGTACGCAGTCAACGCCGTCGTTCACTTCAACGGCAGGAGTCTGCCTGTCATCGGGAGCAAAGATCTTATCGGTCACACGCCCGTAGACCGCGAACCCCAGAAGCAGCACAGCAAAGGATATTATAAGCGAGATCATTTTACAAACCTCCCAAAGCTCATCGTTTGACTTTTATTATACCATATCCCGCAGGATTTTTCAAGATGTTTGCGCAGCAAGACGCAAAAAACTTTCCCCGGCGGTCTTGCTTTGTACATAAGGCCGCGGGTAATTATTGGCAGATATGCCGAAACTGTGTATTTGGTAAAAAAATGTTCTCACAATGCTTGTAATCTGTTTCAAAATATGGTATAATCAGGGCATAGAATGTAACCGATCTACACAAAAGGAATGATATAATGAAATGCAAGAAGATAGCAGCTATCGGTATGAGCGCTTTGCTGGCTCTGTCGGCTTTCCCGGTGACTGCCTTTGCTGACGAAGAAGAAGCCGAGGTCATAAAGGCTTACAGATTCGATTCACCCTGCGGCACGCTGTATTTCAGCGACCTTTGGTTCGAGGGATCCGGCACCGTGCTCAACGAGCATCTGAGGACTACCTCCATGGCTCTGACAGGCTCCACCAACAGTACCGCCTCCGACCCCAACGGTGACGCGGGAACTATCCTGCGCAATTCGGGCTTCGAGATGGACGCCTATACCGCAGAGGGCACCGACGGCAACTCCGACCCCCACGGCATCGGCTCGGTCATCAGCTACAAGGTGCTCGACACCGGCAAGGAAGACATCGACGATGAGGACCGCCTGATCGCCGTATCCGTAAGACCCACAGACTACGGCGCAGAGTGGGCAAGCAACCTGGATGTGGGCACCGAGGGCGACGCCAAGGGCTTCAAGGAATCCGCCGATATAGTCATCGAAAGGCTTTTGGACTTCGAGGAAAAGTATGACCTGGCAGGCTCCAAGATCTGGCTCACAGGCTTCAGCCGTTCCGGAGCAGTCATCGATCAGGTAGGCAAGTACATCAACGAGCACCTGGATCAGTTCGGCATCACCGAGGACGATCTCTACGCCTACACCTTTGCCACTCCCCGCTCCTCCGTCACCGCGACCCAGTACAGCAATATCCACGACTTCATCGACGTGAACGACCCTGTTACCTATGTGCTCCCCGAGGCCTGGGGTATGTACACCACCGGCACAGTCACCGAGGTGGACTGCGGCGACAGCGATGTTACCCGTATGTACCTCAGTTTCCTGACTGAGAAAAAGGTGGCCGTCAGGACCGAAAAGGCCACAGACCCCGAGACCGGCGAAGAAGTGGATGTACCCGTGGCTCCGTACAACTGCGGCGAATTATGCAAGGCGGTCTTCGACGCCCTCACCGACAAGACCACCCGTGAGGAATTCGCAAGCCTAAGCCCCGTATTCGATGAGCTGATGCCTATGTTCATCGGCGACAATGCAGACCCCGCGATCCTCCTTTTCCTTGCCGCAACTGCCCGGAACGCCGGGCTGGACTTCACCTCTCCCCTGGTGAGCTGGCTGCTCAACGCTATCAGCCAGACCAAGGGCACCGAGGGCTACGATGCAGCATTCGCCCTGCTCCCCGGCGTACTTGACAGCACCGTTGAGGCTGCCGGCACCAAGGCTATGATCTCCGAGGAAAAGCTCAAACTGCTGGAAAACGGCATCACCAAGGTGCTCTATCACCTGCTGCCTGTGGTAGTCGCCGATCTCACCAACGGCACAGACCTCACCGCCACCGTCATTGGACAGGCTAAGGAGATCATCAAGCACCACTCCGTAGATCACTATATGGAGCTGCTGAGAGACCTGGACTCCAACTACACCAGAAAGGTCACGGTAGAGAACGGCTCTGTGGTAGATATGGTCAAGAACGAAACATACAGCGACCTTGACGAGATCCGCGCTATGGGGATTTCCGAGGAAGAACTGAAAAAGATAGAAAACGGATACAGCATCTACTGCTTCACCAACACCGAGGAGCTGAAAGACCAGACTCTCACTGAGGCTCAGATAGATGATCTTTGCCAGCTCTTTGACGGGATCGGCACCCCCAAGAGTTATTCGCTGTTCAGACCCACCTACAACAAGTACGTTGAGTTCGAGGACGTAGAGGCTCTTGAATCCGACGAGACCATGGCCTCAAGCTTCGCTGTCCCGTTTAGCTCTTCTCCCGATATACTCAACGAGAACATCTCTCCATTCATCGTAAAGATAGACGGCTCCGAAATGAGCATCATCAGCTGCACCGTCACCGAAGACCCCAGCTACCCCGACAGCGTTATCATAACCGCTGATTATGATTTCAGTGAGGACGACAGCGTGATCTACGGTCTGGTAATAGTTGACACCTCCAAGGAGCCCGAGGAGTCCGAGCCGGAGACCCAGCCCGACGACACTTCCGAGCCGGAGACCCAGCCCGACGACACTTCCAAGCCCGACGAAAAGGGCGACAACCCCAAGACCGGCGCAGCATTTGCCGGCGGCATTGTGGTAATAACGCTTGCCGCGGCGATATTCGCCGGCAGAAAGCGCAGAAGCTGATACCCGATACCAAAGGCCGGTTCCCCGACATAAGCTTGCGGATACCGGCCTTTCAGGCAGCAGCCAACGAAAGAGGTACATATGATATACGGAAGCATAGGCATCATCGCCCTGCTGGTGCAGCTCATCATCAACTACGATGTGCTGATGAAGAAGACCAGCGGCGCGATAGTGCACAGGAACAAGTCCTACCGGAGATTCCTTTTCGGTACGCTGTTCTATTATACTACGGATATACTGTGGGGGTATTTCGACGAGAAGAAATTCCTCGGGATACTCTATGCCGACACGGTGGTGTATTTCCTTGCCATGAGCCTCATGGTAATGCTGTGGACAGACTATACCACAGACTACCTTGAAGAAAAGACCGCCTTCGGCAAGGTGCTGAAAACCGTGGGACGGATCTTCTTTGCCTGCTCGCCGGTGATCCTTACGGTAAACTTCTTCAAGCCGGTGCTCTTCGATATCAACGACATGGGCGAGTACGTCATGGGATTTGTCCGCTATCTGATACTCACCATACAGATACTGCTGTTCACTCTGACAGGCGTACACACCCTGGTGCTGAGCACCAGGACCTCCGAGTCCAAGCGGGTAAGATACCGCGCCATAAGCGTCTTCGGTTTCGTTATGTCCGTGCTGATCTTCGTGCAGGTGTATAACCCCCTGCTGCCCCTGTATGCGGTGGGCTGTATGCTGGGCACCTGCCTGCTGCACACCTTCATCGTGGAGGACGAGAAAAACGAATACCGCATAAAGCTTGAAAAGCTGCTCATACAGGAGAACGAATCCAAGAAGGCCCTCAACACCGCCACCGCTGCCGCCAATACCGACCCCCTCACCGGAGTCAAGAGCCGCCACGCCTACATCGAGATGACCGAGCGCATTGACAGGAGCATATCCGACGGCACCGCAGGGCAGTTCGGCATCATAGTCTTCGACATCAACGGCCTCAAACACATCAACGACACCCTGGGCCACGAGGAGGGCGACCGGTTCATCCGGGAGGGCTGCATGACGATCTGCCGCAAGTTCACCCACAGCCCGGTCTACCGCATCGGCGGAGACGAATTCGTGGTACTGCTGGAAGGCAGCGACTACGAGGAAAGGGAGGCTCTGCTCTCGGAATTTGACCTTGACATGGAGCGCAACCACGCCCAGGGCACCGTGGAGATATCCACGGGCATGGAGATATACGACAGGGACAGAGATACGGCATTCTCGGAGATATTTGAACTCGCCGACTCAAAGATGTACCGCAGGAAGAAACAACTCAAATCAAAATGACCTCTCCCCGGATAAGACTGCCCCGCAGCCCTCTCCGGGGCTTGACATTAATGGGATTTTGTTATACAATAGAATAGTGCAATCCCAAATCACTTTTTAAGGAGAATGAAAAATGAAAAACAGCGAAAAAACAATGGAAAAGCTGGTCGCACTTTGCAAGGGCAGAGGCTTCGTATACCCCGGCTCCGAGATATACGGCGGTCTTGCCAACACCTGGGACTACGGCCCCCTCGGCGTAGAGCTGAAGAATAACATCAAGGACGCCTGGAGACAGAAATTCGTCCGGGAGAACAAGTATAACGTGGGTCTCGATTCTGCCATACTCATGAACCCCCAGACCTGGGTGGCTTCGGGTCACATCGGCAGCTTCTCCGACCCCCTCATGGACTGCAAGGACTGCAAGACCCGTCACCGCGCCGACAACCTCATCGAGGACTTCGACGGCACCAACGTTGCAGGCTGGACCAACGAGCAGATGATGGACTACATCAAGGATAAGAACATCCCCTGCCCCAACTGCGGCAAGCATAACTTCACCGATATCAGACAGTTCAACCTGATGTTCAAGACCTTCCAGGGCATCACCGAGGACAGCAAGGCCGAGCTTTACCTGCGTCCCGAGACCGCTCAGGGCATCTTCGTGAACTTCGCCAACATCCAGCGCACCAGCCGCAAGAAGGTACCCTTCGGCGTGGCACAGGTGGGCAAGAGCTTCCGCAACGAGATCACTCCCGGCAACTTCATCTTCCGCGTCCGCGAGTTCGAGCAGATGGAGCTGGAGTTCTTCTGCAAGCCCGGCACCGACCTTGAATGGTTCGACTACTGGAGAACCTACTGCAAGAACTTCCTGCTGAGCCTGGGCATCAAGGAGGAGAACCTCCGCCTGAGAGACCACAGCAAGGAGGAGCTGAGCTTCTACTCCAAGGCCACTACCGACTTCGAGTATCTGTTCCCCTTCGGCTGGGGCGAGCTGTGGGGCATCGCAGACAGGACCGACTACGACCTGACCCAGCACATCAACACCTCCGGCAAGAGCCTTGACTACTTCGACCCTGAGACCAACGAGAGATATATCCCCTACGTTATCGAGCCCTCCCTCGGCGTTGAGAGACTGTTCCTTACCGTCGTCACCGAGGCCTACGACGAGGAGAACATCGGCACCGAGGACAAGCCGGATATGCGTACCGTTATGCACTTCCACCCGGCTATCGCTCCTGTCAAGGCCGCTGTACTGCCCCTTTCCAAGAAGCTGGCTGAGCCCGCAGGCAAGCTCTACGAGGAGCTTTCCAAGAGCTTCATGTGCGACTACGACGAGTCGGGCAACATCGGCAAGCGCTATCGCCGTCAGGACGAGATCGGCACTCCCTTCTGCGTGACTATCGACTTTGACACCGAAAACGACGGCTGTGTCACCGTCAGAGAGAGAGACACCATGGATCAGGTGCGCATCAAGATCGAAGAGGTAGAGGCCTACATCGCTCAGAGGATCAAGCTCTGACAGACTGCATAGAAAAAAACATTCGCCGTACTGATCACAGTACGGCGAATTTGTTTTATCACGTTTATCAGTGCTTAGCCCTGTCCTTAGCTCTCTGAGTGTTGGAG
This sequence comes from Ruminococcus sp., assembly GCA_017529875.1. GTDB lineage: Bacteria > Bacillota > Clostridia > Oscillospirales > Ruminococcaceae > FB2012. The sequence continues at coordinate 10,210 of JAFXNC010000060.1, forward strand.
AGGATGCGCTTTCTGATGCGCAGGTTCTTGGGAGTTACCTCCAGCAGCTCGTCATCGGCGAGGAATTCAAGGCAGTCCTCAAGGCTCAGGTTTCTCGGCGGGATGAGCCTCAGCGCGTCATCGGAGCCGGAGGCACGGGTGTTGGTCAGATGCTTGCGCTTGCAGACGTTTACCACCAGGTCTTCGGTCTTGGGGGATGCGCCAACGATCATACCCTCGTATACGGGAGTGCCGGCGGTGATGAACAGCTCGCCGCGCTCCTGGGCGTTGTAAAGACCGTAGGTAACAGCCTCGCCGGTCTCGAAGGCCACCAGGGAGCCGGTGTTGCGCTTCTGTATCTCACCCTTGTAGGGCTGATAGCTGTGGAATACAGAGCTGAGTATGCCCTCGCCCTTGGTATCTGTAAGAAACTCGCTGCGATAGCCGAACAGTCCTCTTGCGGGGATGAGAAATTCAAGCCTCATTCTGCTGCCCACAGGGGTCATCTGTGTCAGCTCGCCCTTGCGGGTGCCCAGCTTCTCCATAACAGCGCCCACGGCAGTCTCGGGCACGTCGATAACAAGGCGCTCGATAGGCTCGCAGAGCTTGCCCTCAACTTCCTTGTACAGCACTCTCGGAGTGGATACGCCCAGCTCATAGCCCTCACGGCGCATATTCTCGATGAGGATAGAAAGATGCATCTCGCCGCGGCCTGCCACCTTGAAGCTGTCGGTGGAGTCTGTCTCGCTCACCCGCAGGGACACGTCTTTGAGCAGCTCCTTGAAAAGCCTGTCTCTCAGCTGGCGGGAGGTGACGAACTTGCCCTCTCTGCCCGCAAACGGCGAATCGTTCACCGAGAAGGTCATCTCCACGGTGGGCTCGCTGATCTTCACGAAGGGCAGCGCCTCGAATGAGCCGAACTCGCAGATAGTGTCGCCTATTGTGATATTCTCTATACCGCTGATGCAGACGATGTCGCCGGCGTAGGCGGTCTCAACGGGCACGCGGTTAAGACCCTCGATCTGATACATGGTGACTACCTTGCCCCGGTATTCCTTCTTGGACTGGTGATAGTCGCCGACCGTTACCTCCTGGCCTACCTTCATGGTGCCGCGCTCGATACGTCCGATTGCGATACGTCCCACGTAGTCGTTGTAGTCTATGGAGGAAACAAGATACTGCATGGTGCCCTCGTTATCGACCTCCGGAGCGGGGATGTAGCTGAGTATCTCGTCCAGCAGAGGCATCAGATCCTTGCCCTCCACATTGGGGCTGTAAGAGGCTGTGCCGTCACGTCCGGAGCAGTAGATTATGGGGCTGTCCAGCTGTTCGTCGGAGGCGTCTAAGTCCATGAGCAGCTCCAGTACCTCGTCGCCCACCTCGTTGAGACGGGCATCGGGACGGTCGATCTTGTTGATGACCACGATTATCTTGTGACCCAGCTCCAGAGCCTTTTGCAGCACGAACCGCGTCTGGGGCATGGGGCCCTCTGCGGCGTCTACCAGCAGGATAACGCCGTTGACCATTTTCAGCACGCGCTCCACCTCGCCGCCGAAATCGGCGTGACCCGGGGTGTCGATGACGTTGATCTTGACGTCCTTGTAGTGGATGGATGTGTTCTTTGCAAGAATAGTGATGCCGCGCTCACGCTCGATATCGTTGGAGTCCATGACGCGCTCGTCCACCGCCTGATTCTCCCGGAAGGTGCCGCTCTGTTTGAGCATACCGTCAACGAGGGTGGTCTTACCGTGGTCAACGTGGGCGATTATTGCGACGTTACGAAGGTCTTCTCTTATCATACTTTTTCCTCCTGTTTAAAAAACAACGACTGCATTTCCAACTTTCCAAAATAATATTATACCACACGTCCCGGGATTTTGCAAACAGAAAAAAAGCCGCGAAAATACGCAGTATTTGGTGATTATTACAAGAGCTATGTGTAATATCGGGACGTTTGGAGCGGAGAGAACGCAGCGCAGGCGAGGAGGGGCCTTTGGCGCGGATTGAACGAGCCGGGGGGTATGGGGGGCAGCGCCCCCCATTTAAGATAGCGCAGGCGAGGAGGGGCTTTTGGCGCAGAGTGAACGGAGCGAGGAACGAGCGGAGAGAACGCCGCCCCAAAGGACGAGCCCCGACGAAGCCAGGGGTATGGGGGCGGCAGCCCCCATTTAGATAACCGGAGAGAACGCCGCCCCAAAGATCGAGCCCCGACGAAGCCGGGGGGAAGTTTCTTGCTCGTCTTCGCTCGCAAGAAACTGGGGGCAGAGCCCCCATTAAAAAAGCATCATAGCCCCCACAAAAAACAGTTGCTTTTTTGTGAGGGATGTGATACAATATATATGTATGCAGCGGACTGTGTTCCGCTTTGTAAGGTGGGGATTTGATGGGCGTTATATTCAGCAATTTCATCGGGTTCGATATGATAATATTCCTCGTGGCGGTGGCCAACGGGCTGGTGTTCTATTTCACCAAAAAATCCGCGGACGAGCTTTATAACAAGATGCACCTGACCGTCTTCGTGCCCGGCAGCAGGAAGGCTCAGCGGGAGGCTCAGCACGAGTACTCCCAGATAAAAGAAGGCGACGTCATCAGGATGCGCAACAACATGGGCAGGCTCTATTCGGTGTTCGTGAACCTCACCGGGATATTTCCGCTGCTGGGTATACTGGGCACCGTGTCGTCGCTGCTGTCGCTGGTAAAGGATATGTCCGACGTGCAGGGCAGCTTCTACGGTGCTCTGACCTCCACCTTCTGGGGACTGGTGTTCGCCATAGGCTTCAAGCTCCTTGACGGCGTCATCAGCTCCAAGATCGAGGACAACGAAAAGACCGTCGCCCTCTACCTCGAAAGAAACTCCGGCAACGACAGCGAACCTCCCGCCGACTACTACTGAGGGGGGAGCCGGACTTGAGTAAAAACAAAGGACTTGCAATAGAGCTGACCTCCCTGCTGGACGTTATACTGATAATGCTGTTCTGGGTGATGATGGTTTCCTCGGACAAGGCTGACAAGGCCGAGCAGGATGCCGACGCCAGGGTCGCCGCCGCCAATGCCCAGGCTCAGCAGCAGATCGACAGCGCCGTGGAGGAGGCCAACAAGAACGCCGAAAAGTACATAAACGAGCGCCTCGCCGAGCAGCGTGAGCAGCTGGATATGCTGGACGAGTATATCAAGACCGTGGAGGGCTTCGAGAACGGCGAGATGCTGTCTATCAGCATAACCTATGTGGATTCCTCGGAGATGCTCTCCTTCACCCGCGCCGGGGAGCAGCTTTCATCTGTCGTTGTCACATCCTACTCCAACATCGAGTACGAGATTCGCCGGGTACTGGATATGCTGCCCGACCGCAACGGCATCATCCTCGCCGCCTTCATCTACGACGGCAATACCGCCCTCTACCGCGACGTGCAGGCAGTGCGTCAGGCGCTGGAGGGGCTTCGCAAGGATTACTCCGGCATTTACTTCGCCTACATCAATACCAGCGGACAGAGCTGACTTAACCGCATTACAGAGAGAGACACGCATATGAAAAAGCTACTGAGCGACGAGTAAGCTTCATTCAAGAAAGTTGCTGAGTACGTCAGGGCAAACCCCGATACCGTCCTCGACGAGGTCAAACGGGCAAAGGACGTCCCCGGTGTAAGCGAGGCCGCCGACAAGGTCTTCGACAGCGGGGTCATCAGCCTCGTCAGATGCAAAAACGGCGCCGTCATTTTCAGCATCGGAAGGCTTACCAAGACTTCAAGCGAGCATTACATCATCTGGTCGCCCTACGAAAAGCCTGCGGACTATCCCAATGCCTTTTCCGCCGGTCAGACCGACTGGTATCTCGACGCCGGAGCCTGATAAACAAGCATTATTTTACCGGAAAGGAGTATATATATAATGAGCCATGAAGATATTTCGGCAGTAAAAAAGAAATCGGAGGATCACGAAAAGCGCAAGGTCAAAAAGAAGAGGAAAAGAGGCCTGTTCTGGTTAGTCGTGCTTCTGCTGATACTCCTTCTGGCACTGGGCGGCATAGGCTGGGGCACAGGCTGGTTCAGCGGCGAGGGCAAGTCCAACAGCGATAACAGCGGCACCGCCGACAGCACCCCCGACAGGGCTGTCACCGTTGACTCACAGCCGGAGGAGGATTCCTCCTCGGAGCCGGAGAGGACTCCCGTGAAGCTCAAAGTCTCCGGCAGCGTTTACATCTACAACGACATGGTGCGCACCCTCGAACAGCTCAAGACCGATTTCTCCGTGCTTGACAAGAGCACTGTCATCATCGAGGTGCAGGACGACAACGCAGTCGCCAACGCCATTCAGGGCATCCACGACCTGCTGAGCGAGCTTGGGCTCTCTTACAGCGATATCCAGCTCAACATGACCACCACCGCTCCCGACAGCAGCTCGCAGGCGGAGACCACCACCACGACCACCGCGCCGCTGGTGTGAACCCGGCACAGTATACCGACTAAGGAGTGTTATTACTATGAGCGTTCCGGCTAAGCTCGGAATAGGACTGCTCACCACAGCCACAGCCGGCTGGGTGCTTGTACAGAACCGCTGGCTGTCCACAAGCGAATACGAGGTAACAGTGCCCGGCCTGCCCATATCTTTTGAGGGCAAGCGGGTGCTGCACCTCTCGGATCTTCACAGCAAACGCTACGGCGACGGCTTCAACAACCTGATAAACTCATGCAGTTTCCTCGACCCTGACTACGTCTTCTTCACCGGCGACCTTTTCAGCCGCAGCGAGACCAACCTCGACCCCAAGCTGCTGCTGATGCAGCGGCTCATGAAGCTGGCACCGGTGTACTATATCCCCGGCAACCACGAGGGGGACGTCCCCGACCGGGCAGCGGTGCTCTTTGAGGCGCTGAGGCGTGAGGGCGTACACGTTCTCGTCAACCGCAGCGAGCATATCGAGAGCGGCGGCGAATACATCAATCTGGTGGGCGCTGCCCTGCCACAGAGCCACTACCGCACCCGCAGCGGCTTCTCAGGCCGCACCCCCATTACCCCCCGCCTCATGCGTGAGCTGGTGGGCAGACCTGAACAGGGCTGCGTCAACGTGCTGCTGGCCCACGATCCCCTGCCCTTCAAGGCCTATGCCGCCTGGGGCGCTGATCTGATTTTCGCGGGACACGTTCACGGCGGAGTAGTAAGGCTCCCCGGCGTGGGAGGCGTGCTCTCCCCGGAGCGCAGGTTCTTCCCCGAATACTCCAAGGGCGTTTACACTCTGGGTCAGTCAAGTATGGTGGTCTCGGCAGGACTGGGTAAATTCCGGCTCCACAACCCCTCTCAGGTTATCCTGGTGACGCTTAAGCAGGGCTGACTTTGTGCAATCTGCGAGCTGTATGTCAACATTCTTGAAACAGCTTGTCAGATCACACAAAGTCAAAAAAATAGTGAAAAAACCCTTGACAAACGGAGAAAAATAGCGTATAATATTTTATGTTGCAAACAACAAAAACGGGAGCTTAGCTCAGCTGGGAGAGCGTCTGCCTTACAAGCAGAGGGTCATAGGTTCGAGCCCTATAGTTCCCACCATTTGCAGGACAGTTGAAGGCTTCGGCCTTCAACTCATCCTCTGCGATGTTCGGCCGGGTAGTTCAGCTGGTTAGAACGCCAGCCTGTCACGCTGGAGGTCGTGGGTTCGAGCCCCATTCCGGTCGCCAAACGCTTCTGTAGCTCAGTAGGTAGAGCAG
>JAFXNC010000042.1 GCA_017529875.1 Ruminococcus sp.
CACAGCAGGTGTGGGAGCGAGCGAGAGGTCAACGATACCGAAGGGCACTCCAAGCCTCTGAGAGGCAGTTACGCCCACCAGCTGACCAACTCTTGTGATCTTGTAGCTGATAGTCTTGATCACGTCGGCGATCTGAGTGATGTCGGCGTCGGGGTATTTCTTTAATGCAGCGCGAACAACTCCGGGGCCGGAAACTCCCACGTTGATCATGCAGTCCGGCTCGCCGACGCCGTGATATGCGCCCGCCATGAAGGGGTTATCCTCCACGGAATTGCAGAACACCACAAGCTTAGCCGCGCCGAAGCAAGCCTGATCCACTGTCCTCTCGGCGCACTCCCGGACGATACGTCCCATGACCTTGCAGGCATCGAGGTTGATACCGGTCTTGGTGGAGCCCACGTTGACTGAGGAGCAAACTCTCTCGGTGCAGGCCAGTGCCTCAGGGATAGATTCGATAAGCTCCATGTCTCCGGCGGAAAAGCCCTTCTGGACCAGCGCGGAATAGCCGCCTATCAGGTTTACGCCCACAGCCTTGGCTGCTCTGTCCATAGCCTTTGCAAAAGGCACAGGCGAGCAATGGCAGGCCGCCGAAACGATAGCGATAGGAGTTACGGAAATACGCTTGTTGATGATGGGGATGCCGAACTCCTTCTCGATCTGTTCACCGACCTCAACGAGCCTTGCGGCCTTGTTGGTGATCTTGTTGTAAACTTTTTCACAGGCCTTGTCGATATCGGCATCTATACAGTCAAGAAGCGAGATCCCCATAGTAATGGTACGGATATCAAGGCACTCCTCCTGTATCATGCGTATCGTTTCAAGAACATCATAAGTATTAAGCATCTGACAATTACCTCCGCCTCAGATATGGTGCATACAGTTGAAGATATCCTCGTGCATGGTGTGGATCTTCAAGCCCATAGAATCGCCGAGAGCGGTCAGGTCGTCAGCCAGCGAAGCGAAATCGCCGGAAAGCTTAGTGATATCAACAAGCATTATCATAGCGAACAGCTCCTGAAGAACGCTCTGCGTCACCTCGATGACATTTGCATTATGCTCAGCACACTTGGTGCTCACCTTAGCAAGTATGCCGACTGCGTCCTTGCCTATAACTGTAACTACTGCTCTCATATGTATTACCTACCCTTCAAAAAGTGTATATAGATATTATAACTCAGAATCATTGATACGTCAAGATGTATGTTACTGCGGTCTGCCGCCCGGGGGCATTTCGCCGGGACGTCCTGCGGGGATACCGGCCTTTTTCAGTGCGAACTTCATGAACCTCGGCATCAAAAACAGTATCAGCAGATAAGCCACCGTAAAGCATACCGCCAGAGAACTGAGGAACATTGGCGCAAAGGGGATATCCGCACCGTTGCCAGTGGCTTTCTTATATGCGATAAAGGTCATAGTAAAGGTGATGACCGGCGTATAGATCAGGTCGGAGGCAAGTGTTTCGATAAGCCTTGTTTTAAGACTGCCGGGTTGGAGACTGAACCTGCGTTCAAGGCTGTCGTTGACCTTTTTCATGGGAACGAGCAGTCCGATGATCAAGCTGATAGCGAAGCTAACGCCTATGTCTGTCATAAGCGATCCGATAAACCGGGGCACGGTGTACTCCGTCTGCCTGAGAGACCAGAGCATACCTGTCAGTGAGAGACAGATGCTGAGAGAAACGCTCATGAGCAGGCTCATTATCCTTCCGACTTTTTTCATCACAGATCCTTCCTTTCCGCAGCCGCTTACTGCTGATTATATTTTACCAAATCACAGCGGTATTGTCAAGCAAGAATTGTGTTTAAGGTCAGGATCAGTGCTCGTTTTTCAGCCTGTCGTAGGCCATTTCAAGGGCGGTCTTGCCCTGATCCTCGGGATTTAAGTCAACGTCCCTGGTGTTGGTCTTCCACCTGGAATCCTCCGGGAGCAGTTCAAAGACAAAATTGTGCTCCTGCCATTCATAGGCCATGTCCTCGGCGGTGCGGTAGCTCTCCCCATCCCTGCCGTGTATGGGATGATAACTTATAAGCGCCTCGCAAATAATAGTCATATCCGCGCTGTTGGTTATTAGGTAGGAGTCGATGATCTTCCAGTTGTCGTAGGTGTAGACAGCCCGGAAGGTCTCGCCGCCGTATGTAAACTCATACTCAAAGCCATTGCCGTCGGTGTCGTGAAGGCCGATATCCTCGGGAGAGGTCAGTATACCCTGCTCGGGCTCGGAGCTGTCGTCAGCAGGGGCTGCTGTTGTACCGGCGGATGTCGATTGTACCGTGGTCTCGGCGGGAGTCGTGGCTGTGGTTGTTGCCTGTGTGGTAGTTGTCGTCTCGGAAGGCGAATCATCTGTTTCGGTCATTACGCTCTCGACCGAACCGATCTCAGTACCGCATCCGGCAAAAGACAGACACAATACAAATGCAAGCACTATCCCTGACAGCTTCATACTCTCACCTCCGTTGGACTGATAATATTTTAACATACAATTATTGTACAGTCAAGGCGGTATATGTGAATATTCTGACGTTGCAAAATCAGACGATCTGTGTTATAATCAGGGAAAAGCCAAAACAAACGAAGTGAGAGTAAAACTATGGTCATCGAAAACAACATCCTGCGGTACTATCTGAGAAACGTGTATTTCATCACCGGCACGGCGTATGCAGGCAAATCCACGGCCGCTAAGACGCTCGCCGAAAGGTATAATATGATACTCTGCGGAGAGAATTATCACAGTGAAGTCTCCGATATCATAGCAGTGCCGGAGTCACAGCCGGACATATGCTATATCAACAACCTTACTGACTGGAATGATTTCGTGCAGCGTACTCCGGAGGAATACGAACGCTGGATGTACAGCACAGCACGAGAGGCAGCAGGCTTTGAGGTTGCAGAGCTTATCTCGCTTTCAAAAGAGCGAAAGGTCATAGTCGATACGAACATACCCCTTGATATCCTCAGAGAGATCTCCTGCTATGAGCGGGTAGCGGTGATGCTGTCGCCTCAGTCTATGAGCGTTGAACGGTTCTTTGACAGGGAAGACCCGGATAAGCGGTTTCTGCTGGATGTGATAAACAGCTGCGACGACCCACAGGCTGTCATGGAGAACTACCGCCGCGGACTTGCCCTCATCAACAGCCGGGAGCATTACGAAGAATATGCCAACAGCGGGTTTTACACCCTTGTCAGAGATAACTGTCAGGAAGATACCCGGGAGCAGGTGTGCACTGAACTTGCCAAGCACTTTGGCTTGACAGAAATATAAGGAGGCAGACATGGGCAAAGACATAACATTACCCTGCGGGGACGGATTTATCAACATCCGGGTGGGTGCCATAATAATGAATGACGGCAAGCTTCTTATGGTAGGCAATCGGCTGCGCCCGGAGTATCTGTATTCTGTGGGCGGGCGGATCAAGTTCGGCGAGACCGCCGAGGAGGCAGTTATCCGGGAGGTCTTCGAGGAAACAGGGGTCAGGCTGGAGGTTGACCGGCTTGGATTCGTACACGAAAACTACTTTTACGGCGACTGTGCGGAAAAGCTGGGCAGGCTGGTCTATGAGATATCCTTCTTCTTTTACATGAAGGTGCCGGAGGGGTTCGCGCCCGGCTGTAACAGCCTTACCGACGATGCCGCAGAGGAATACCTCTGCTGGATATCTCCAGATGACCCGATACGCTACTACCCCGAGTTTTTCCGGGAGGAGCTTTCTAAACCCTCCGGGGGCGTCAAGTACTTCATCACTGACGAGAGGGGCAGACTGTAAATATATGATCGTTCAAGATCATCTGATACAATTCTGAACACTCCGTAAATTCAGCAGCCAACAGCTTGACACAGCAGTGATAACATAGTATCATATTAGAAAATGAAACACAGGAGGATGCCCTATGCTTAAAGCACTTACCTCAAAAGTCACCGGCGGGATATTCAGGCGGAGAATGGATATCAACCGCAGCTATCTGCTTGAACTCGACTCTCAGAGCCTGCTGCAAAACTTCTATCTTGAAGCCGGCATCATCATGCCCGATCTGCAAGTAGTGCCGGATCCCGAAAAGACAAAGCTGCATTGGGGTTGGGAATCCCCTACCTGTCAGCTCAGAGGGCACTTTCTCGGGCATTGGCTCTCGGCAGCTGCCCGGCTAATAGCCTCGGAGAAGGACATGGAGCTGAAACACAAGCTCGATCATATCGTATCTGAGCTTGCCCGCTGTCAGCAGCGCAACGGCGGCGAATGGGTGGGTTCCATACCGGAGAAGTATCTTGACTGGATGTGCAGCCCGGAATACATATGGTCGCCCCAGTACACCATGCACAAGACCGTCATGGGACTGGTGGATGCCTGCCGCTTCGCCGGGAATGAGCAGGCTCTTGAAGTGGTCAGTCGCCTTGCCGACTGGTATCTCAAATGGTCTGAGCGTATGCCCGACGGCATTTACAAGGGTGAACAGGGCGGTATGCTGGAAGAATGGGCGGAGCTCTATGCCCTCACAGGCTGCGAAAAGTACAAGGTGCTCATCGACCGCTACAAGGACAACTATTTGTTTACCAAGCTTGAAAATGAACCCGATGCCCTCACCGACGACCATGCCAACGCCAGCATACCGATTTCCCACGGCGCGGCGCGTTTATATGAAGTGACAAATGACGAGATGTGGCGCAGGCGCACAGAGCTTTTCTGGCAGCACGCAGTAACAATGCGCGGGATGTACGCCACCACCGGACAGAACGCCGGAGAATTCTGGATACCGCCCCACAAACAGCACACCTACCTCTGTGACAGAGATCAGGAGTTCTGCACCGTCTATAATATGGTGCGCACAGCTGATTATCTGTTCCGCTGGACAGGCGATGTGAAGTACGCCGACTACATCGAGAGGGCGCTATACAACGGCTTTCTCTCACAGCAGAATCAGTTTACAGGTATGCCCGCATACTTCCTGCCTCTGGGTATGGGCAGCCGCAAGAAATGGGGCTCCAAGCGCCATGACTTCTGGTGCTGTCACGGTACTATGGTGCAGAGTCAGACCCTTTACCCCGAGCTGGCGCTTTACAAAGATGAGGCCGGAAAGGCTCTGACAGTCGCTCAGTACATCCCGGTCGAGACAGAGACTGCGATCTCCGGTTCGCTGGTGCGTATCAGCCTTACCTCGGACATGAGCGACCACAACAATCAGGTCTTCTTTGCGGAGCATACAAGCAGTGAAAAATCCATGTGGTCTTTTAAGCTGACTGTCGCCTGTGATAAGCCTACGGAATTCACTATGGCTCTGCGGATCCCCTGCTGGGCTAAGGATCACGCTATTCTCTGCGGCGGAGAGCCTATCAGCGAAAAGCCGGAGGACGGTTTTGTGCGCATAACCCGCCTGTGGTCGGAGGAGATCGTGGAGATACGCTTCAAGAACGAGCTTTATGAGGAATCTCTCCCCGACGCGCTGGAGGTAGCGGCGATACTTGACGGACCGGTGGTGCTTGCCGGTTTAACGGAGCAGGACTGCGGCTTGCAGGGTGAGCTCAAAGACTGCCTCGCGCCCAACACCGAGCACCTGTACAGCTACACCCCATGGAAACAGAGCAGTTTCATCACAAGGGGTCAGCCGGTGAATTTCAGATTCATCCCCCTGTATGAAGTGACCGACGAGGTCTATACCGTTTATTACAGCAGGAAGAAATAAAAACGCCCGGCTCCGAGTTTGAACCGCCCCACATTGTGCGTACAGCACAAAAAAGTCCCTATGGCAAATTAATTAAGCAACGAACTGGCTTCGTAACTCAAGCGGAGTCAGTTTTGTTTTGAGTTGGATACGTTGATGATTGTAGAAGTAGATATAATCA
>JAFXNC010000043.1 GCA_017529875.1 Ruminococcus sp.
AAGAGAACTATCAGCGGACGTATCGGGAAAGGCAGTATCGGTCACGATAACCGAAAGTTCATCGCAAAGAATGTCGATGCGGCAAGAACGACGGACAATATTGTGCTGGTACAGAACGATATTGAACAGGTCTATCACGAACTTTTTGATGAGGCTCTCGTCGAGTACAATGCGCGGCAGACGAGGAAAGACCGCTGTATCAAAAATTACTACGAGCATATCCGTCACAGCAAGCAGGAGAAGCCGTTTTACGAGGTCATTTTTCAGATCGGCAATAACGAGGACACCCGCTGTGGAACGGCAGAGGCGGTAATAACAACAAAGGCTCTGACCGATTTCGTGAAGAGTTTTCAAAAACGAAATCCGCAGCTTAGGGTGTTCAATGCGGTGATACATTTAGATGAGGAAACGCCCCACGTTCACCTTGATTATATTCCCTTTGCGACAGAACAAAAGCGAGGACTGTCCACTCGCAACACGCTGACGGGAGCACTCGAACAGCAGGGGTACAAGGGTGAGGGCAAAATGAACACCTGCTCAAAGCTGTGGGTGGACAGCGAAAAGCAGGCTCTGGCGGAAATAATGAGCGGGTACGGTATCGAGTGGGAGAAACTCGGGACGCACGAACAGCACCTTGACGTCCTTGATTATAAAAAGAAGATGAGGGCTCGTGAAGTTGAGAGATTGGAGAATAAGGTCGAATGTACGCAGCATCTGTTAGAGAACACCCAAACAATTCTTGATGATGCTGATACGGCGCTCAAGCAGTTGGACACCGAATTTGCCGAAAAGAGCGAGGCTGTGGAAAGGCTCGACTCGGAGCTTGCCGATAAAAATGCAGAGCTGTCGGAGATCACGAACAAGATTACGGTCAATCGGCAGATGCTCAAAGCCTCGGCGGAGAAAGTGTCTGCCCTGACAGAGATCGATGCAATAGAAATCAAGCGCAAGGCGCTGAGTGATAAGGTCACGCTTGCGGCGGGTGATTATGAAAAAGTCGCTGACCTTGCCAAGAAGCAGGTGGTCAGCGAGAAGAACGAACAGGATATGATCGAAACTGTTGATAGGTTGACTTCGGAGAATAATGAGCTGTTGCAGGATGTTGCCAAACTGCGTGAGATAAACAAGACGCTCGTATCGGAGAAGTCCGCTTTACAGAAGACCGTTGAAAGCCTGCGGGATACGCTCAGATCGGTGCAGGAGGAGATTGGTTTCTGGAAGGCGAGGTACGATAAGGTCATTGAGTTTTTGGATGTGCATAAGTTGAGGGAGAGGTTTTTGGAGTTTGTGGGGCAGCATAAACACTTGCATAGATAGGCAATATAGACATTCTCTGATTTAATGAAATTGCCTGTATGCAAGAGAGTTTGTGTTTGCGTATATGTCTAATGTATAAAACAAAGGAAGATTAATCTTTTATCCGTTGACATTAAGAGCTTTTTACAGTATAATAGTAAGTGAACAAATACTATTCGATGGGTGATATTATGACTCAACACCAGATAGTTACTGCTAATAGCAATAACATAGATTTTATAGAAAACGGTAGTGTCAATTTGATAGTAACTTCTCCGCCTTATCCGATGATCGAAATGTGGGATGATTTATTTATTAGTCAAGACAGTACAATAAAGACCAATTTGGAAAACGGCGAGGGACATTCTTCTTTTCTCAAAATGCACGCTCTTTTAAATAAAACATGGAAAGAATGCGATAGAGTTCTTGCAGATCATGGGTTTATATGTATAAATATAGGTGACGCTACGAGAACATTAGGAGGAGAGTTTCAACTTTTCTCCAACCATTCAAAAATCATCGAGTTCTTTTCAGCTCTTGGATATAGTGTTATGCCTGATATTCTTTGGAGAAAGCCTTCAAACTCGCCTAATAAGTTTATGGGCTCAGGAATGTATCCGGCAGGAGCGTATGTAACTTATGAACATGAATACATATTGATTTTCCGTAAGGGAGGAAAACGCACTTTCAAAGGCAAAGAAAAGGAATATAGGAAAAAAAGTGCATACTTTTGGGAAGAAAGAAATGTGTGGTTCTCTGATCTTTGGGAGATCAAAGGCACTTCACAAGTGCTGAACAGTTCCGCTGTAAGAAACAGAAACGCTTCGTTCCCCTTTGAAATACCATATAGACTTATTAATATGTATTCTGCCGAAAACGATATGGTTTTAGATCCGTTCTGCGGTCTTGGAACAACTAATCTTGCTTGTATGGCTGCACATCGAAATAGTATCGGTGTTGAAATTGATAACGGAATAGCTGATTTAGCTCGTGAAAGACTTAATGTTTCTGTTAATGATCTTAATCAGATAATTAACAGTCGCATTTCCGCACATCAAAGTTTTATCGCTTCTCTTCCTGAAGATAAGAAAGCAAAATGCTATCAGAACGATAATCACCAGTTCCTCGTAAAAACAAGGCAGGAAACAATGATACATCTTTCAAACATTTCAAAGATAATTATGGAAGATTCTAAAGTCTTTTGCTATTAATTGTTAAGGGCTACACACTAAAACTGTGTAGCCCTGTTTTTATTCCTTTGGTTTCATTTGCTTGAGTAATTCGTATTCAGCTCGGATTTTTGAAGCGTCTTTCAAAGAAACATTCCCTTTATCCGGAGATACAATGAATACTTTTCCGCCAAATCTTCTTGTGAATTCTTTATGTCCTTTTTCCTCTGATGATTTTGCCTTACCTGTATAAATAGATAAATTTGCTGATTTATAGCTATTTGGTTTAACTTGTAAACCTATCTTATAACCGTTAACATCTGTCCATAGATCAACCCAATATGGAGACCCTTCAATCTCGCTAGGTGCATCATAAAACTCTATACCATCAATTACTAATGCTGGTTTCATTATTCACCATGCTCCTTCAAATAGCCGTTATACGTTCTGTCAATAACTAAAGTATGCATATACTCAATACAATCATCTAAGGTTATACTCTCCAATAAATTAGGATGAAATCTCTCCTCGTCAGGTAATACAGTAGTTATTTTTTCAAATAACTTTTCTCCTAACGAATCAATATGCTCTCTTGAACGCACATTCGAATAATAGTAATTAGCCCACTCATCTATACTATGAGGTTGACAAATTCTAATGGAATCAGAAGTTGGTCCAACATTATTCTTTGAATTCAATTTCCACCTATTAGTTGCATTATTAAGTATAAATTCTTTTTGTGCTTTTGGCATAATTAGACTCCTTTCATTTTGGGTCGGTTTCATCGCAGAATAATAGATAGGTTTCAATTCCTAATGCATCTGCAATTTTTTGAATATTATCAAGAGAAATGCTACGACGAAAGCACTCAATATCACTGATATAGGTTCTATGCAATCCGCATTTTTCTGCGAATTTTTCTTGCGATAATCCAAGCTGCATACGATATTTTCTTACATTCGTTCCAAACACTTCGATAATATTCAAAACAACACACCTGCTTTTAGTATATGAATTAATTATACACAATTTCAGATTATAAGTCTACATACAATAAGTGTCAGAATTGTTTTCTGATCTACCATCATTTTGGTTTCTACACAATAATCCCTTGGCACAGGCGGCAAGACTGATTCGGAGAATTTACAGATACTTTGCAGGGATTGTAATTTGAAGAAGTCGGGGCAGGAATAATCGAATATATAGACTAATTTCCTTGAAATAGTACGGGTATTGTGGTATAATATAGATATGTTGGATAACCGTGATGCTTCAGAGGAATAGTTATGGGAGTGAATAGTATGCTTACTTATTTTTCAGAAAATCCAGAGAATGATTTATGGAGGGAACTACTCCAGTTTACATATGAAGCTAACATAAAAAGATATTTGCAGAAAAACAATAAAGAAATAGATGAGGAAACTGTATTTTGTATTGCAGGTTCTTTTTTGCAAGCTTATGAATACTATAAATCTTCCAAAGAAGCCAATCTTCAAATTGCACCATTACTGCTATATTATGGCTCAACAAATCTTCTTTACGGTATGACGAATTTGCTTAATGGGAAAATTGTCCAAATTAAAAACCATGGTATGGTTATAGATGTTTCAAAAACAAATGGCTTTATAGCTGACACTAATATTATATTTAATAGTCCAGATAATGGCGGCATTCATTTAATAGCAAAATCGCTCGGTTTCCTTGAAAACTTGACTGAATACGGAACATGGAAATTGGCCAGTTTCCTTGATTCTATTGCTGAAATCTGCCACGAATATTGTGTCTGTTATGAAAAACCTTGTGGCCAAATAGCAATGATTGACGTTTTTAATACTCCAGATGGTAAAGTTGAAAAGGTTTACTTTGATCAAAATAATAAAGAGAAAATCATGCAATTGTTATTAGATGTAGATGGGTTCTCTTCTTCATATTTACAACCTATTGAGCAAAGTGACATATTAGGTCACACATATTTTGTACTATGGCATAAGCTAAATGGAAAAGATATTAGTGAAATATCATATTCTGGTCAGCCCTATTTTAGAGCTTCACATTTACAAAATAGCCGAAAAATCACAATTCCCACGATTCTAAATATGTATATAACACTATTCGCTCTTTCCTCTCTTTGTAGATATCATCCAGAAAAATGGAGTCCATTTGTTCTGAGAGATACTACTGGTGAAAGATTACTTATAGAGAAATTCTTATTTTTTGCAAGACGGATGATTCCGAACATCGTATTAAATAAAATTGTTAACAGCGATGTCCAATATACTTCAAAAAAATACGAACCTAATGATACCATTAAACTGGTTGGTGAACATCAGGTTCAAGAGATGATAAAAAAAGAGATAGATAAAAGAATGGAGAAGGAAGCTATTAGGAAAAGTAAAGCTTTATTCAATGATGGAGGTGCAAAATGAGCTTATCATTTCGTAACGAGGTATTCGCTCTATGTAAAAAAACGCAAAAAAATATGGCTGCTAAAGAAATAAGCAACACAATTATGGCATTAAAGATTACGAATGGAGACATTTCCTCAGGAGAAATACCACGAAATCCTCACGGAGATTTTGCACAATTAGCGGAACATAGCAATAATCAGTTCCATGGATATCTATTTATTGATGATAATGCAGATAAAATACAATTGCCGGCTTTTTTAAGCATTAAACGTCTTTCAAACGAGGAAAGAATGGCTATTGAAAAAGGCCATAAAACATTAACACGATTTGTTGAGCTTTGTTTGAATGATATAAGAGGAAAATCTCCCATAATTGCCGATGCTATAAGTCCATATTTCTTATATAAGAGTGTCACGTTGAATAATGATTCAATTTCATTATTCGAAGACAACGAATACGATGATTTAGTAAAGGCTTTCAAAAACGGAAAAGTTTATAAAGCTTTATATGATTCTGATATTGATCGTTTTTCTCAAATAATAAATAAGAACAACTTACAGTCGTTAATGACAATTATGGAGAAAGAGTTTAGTACGGGATATAATGAAGATATACCATCTGATTTAAACGCATTGTCTATGAGACTTCTGAATAAACAATTGAATGCACCAGATATACTATATGCATATGCTATAATGATTTATGCACTTAAAGAATCACTGAGAATGGCTTGCCAGCTTTTATATGGAGCAATTTGTGGTGGCAATTTAGTTGTGCTAAACAATGATAATCTTATAAAAATAGAGAATAAAACTTCTTCGCATATTTGTAATTTTTATAAGGTATTTGTTCAAGGTGCATTATTCAGCGTTGTTGGGAATCTGGTTGGAGATGTTTTGCTGATGGATTGTGATGATAGTAAAGGTAATCATATACACGAATTTGGAATGGTAACATCTATCACCATTCAATTTGGCGGAGAATTCGGTGAAAACTCAAAAATATCATTCGTTATTGTTGATAATGAGCTGATAACAATTTCAAATATTACAAATACAATTCTTAGCCATGGACTTCCTAATATAGTAATCAAGTAGTTTGTTCATTCCCCTTGACACCCCCCAAAATCTGCGCTATAATACCAATAAGGAACGATCCCACACTCACTGCTCGTTCCTCAAAGTAGCCCCCGCTGTTATCACCCCGATAACAAACTGATAACAGCATCCCGTCAAGCAAGTATAACGGTTATCAAATCAAATAATCAGAGCTAAAAGCTGTCATATCCTCTGAACATAAATGTTTAGGTTCGATATGGTCGAGCTGAGTGGGAGTGACGTTTAAGCTTCGCAAACCCGCGTAAATACGCGATTCAAGCCATTCGTTCACGTCCTGCGGCAACGTTTTGGCAACATTTTCTGAATTATCTATACAGCGAGAGCTGACCGATTTTTGGATCGGTCAGCTCTTTTTGATCCGTTATCGGCCTTGATTTCCCAGGCTGATTGCGCTACAATAATAATACGGCTCGGCAATATGCACATGATATCTTGCACAAAAATTGCTGCCGGGATTTGTTCACCTATACAAATCTTCAAAAACCCGCTGATATTTTGCCTCCTCAAAACACTATACCTATGAGAGCAGAAATAAGGAGGCGGGGGAATGGCGGTTTTCGTAGCTTTTGATGAGCTGATAAAAGAGATACTTATGCTTTACGATGACGGACTGACTGATGAACAGCGGTTGGCGATCAGAAGCGAAATATTCCCCGAAAATAGATTTTTCTTTGAAAAATCTGGAAAGGAGGCGGCATGCGATGAACAAAACGGAGATAACAGCTCTTGCGCAGAGGGCGCAGGCAGGCGACAAAGCGGCGTTTGAGGCGCTTTACAATGAGTTCTCGGACAAGGTTTATTTCTTTGCGAAGCGGAACGTCGGCAGCTCCGAGGCGGCGAGAGATATCACTTCGGACACCTTTGTTACAGCCCTTGAGGACATTGACAAGCTGCGGTCGGGGGAGTCGTTCATCGGGTGGCTTTACTCTATCGCATACAACAAGTGCGTGAAGTACAACAATGATAGCTCACATACGGAGCATTTTGATGACGACACACAGCTTGAAAACGCTGTAAATGAAAAGGCGCTCAACGAGCCCGTTATGCTGCCGGAGGATTATGTTACCAATGTCGAGACGAGGGAGCAGTTAAAGTCCGTTATTGACAGGCTGCCGGCTGACCAGCGTTCGGCGGTGATACTTTATTACTATGATGATATGTCGGTGCCGGAAGTTGCGAAGGCGCTGGGTACCAATGAGCATAACGCCTCGCAGAAGCTGTATGCGGCGCGAAAGCGTATCCGCAAGGGGCTTGAAAAGTTGTTCGGAAAGGGCGGTATGCTTGCGGCGGTTCCAATGGGGGCGCTGCTCAATAACACAGTCGATCCGAGCTATGCTCACGCGGCGGCGGGTGCGGCTCGGGTGGCAGGAAAGAGCTTTGCGGTGAAGCTGATAGGATTCGGAACGGCTGCTGCGGTTGCTGTGGGGGTTCCGATTGCGCTGCATAATCTCAGTGAAAAAAACGGCGGCGATTACCGTCCCGAGGACAGCTCACAGGCTGAGCAGCCAGTCCCCGAGCCCAACGAGCTGCCCGAGGTCATTGTCTGGCATGAAGTAACGGAGCACGATCCCCGCGATTTCAGCGGCACAATGACCCTTGATGCTTTTCCCAACGTCGAATTCAAATGGGAAAACAACCTGATAACTGTAACTGATAACGGCAAGGTGATTGACGATACAGACAGCGACCCTGACCACGTTCTCAGCGGTATGCCGATCTGGAACGCCTATTTTACCGACCTCAATGCCGACAGCTATCCGGAGCTGTGCATGAGTGTTTCTTATGGTTCGGGAATAATTGACGAGCATATCATCGTCTACGACCACAGGAACAGAAAATACTATACCCTTTGGGACAGAGGAAAAAACGACTATCTGCTGACCGCCGGAAACGGGAAACTTATCGCCGGAAAATACAGCTATGACAATTGGACGGAATCATCCACGTTAAAATTCATTATTGAAGACGGTCAGAAGGGCACCATAGCTATCGAGGGCGGAGAGCTTGTGTTCAGACCTTTCGATGAAACGGATAACACGAAAGAGCCGCAGCCTATGGTCACCCAGAACGAGCATTTCAAAATGACCTTTGCCCCTCGTGAAATCAATAACAATGAGCTTTACTGCACCGTGAAGCTTGAGGGAGTTGACGCTCTCGGAAAGGACTATATCAAAAACTCACAGGCGGTGAGGGATCACCTCAGTTCTTCCAAAGCATCTGATACGTCAAAAAATGACCTGTATGAGCCGCTGTTTCCCACAATGTACACCGAGGATGAAAACGGCGAGAGGCATTATTTCTCAGGCAATGATCTTTCGTTATCAGAAACTGTCTGCACAGCGCTGTACAAGATCTTCTGTCCCGCAGATGCCCACAGCCTAAAGCTGCATATTCTCACTCTCGACAGCGTCGATAACTGGTCAGCGCACAGATACGACGGTATGGATATCACCCTTGATCTGACGGGGGTGTCAAGGAAATGAAGCGCTGCTGATGTTGAGGATGTTTCCCGGTGCGGCTGACTGCCCGAAGTCATGAGCAAAAGCTCCGGAGCCCGCAGATGCGCGGGTCCCGGAGCTTGTTCTGTTTTGATAGGGGTCATTCCGGGGGGAGCATAAGCCTTGATTCGGCTTCGGGGAGGGCTTCGACTTCCTTCAGCTTGCGGTTGATCTGCCTGGTGCGGACGCCTACCAGCTTTTCAAGATCGTCGTCGGCCTGGCGGAGATGATCCTGGGTCTTTTCGAGAGCCTTGGCGAAGGTCTCGAACTCGGTCTTTACGGCGCCCAGCAGTTTCCATACCTCGTTGGAGCGCTGCTGTATGGCAAGGGTGCGGAAGCCCATTTGCAGCGAGTTGAGCAGTGCCGCCATGGTGGAGGGGCCTGCCACGTTCACGCTGAAATCGCGCTGCAGCTGCTCCACCAGTCCGCTGCTGACCACCTCGGCGTAGAGCCCCTCAAAGGGCAGGAACATGATGCCGAAATTGGTGGTGTGGGGCGGGCCGATGTATTTGGTGCGGATGTCCTTGGCGCACTTGCGGATCACCTCGGAAAGGGTCTTCTTGGCGGCGGCAAGCTGCTCCGGGGAGCCGCTGTCGTAGGCGTCCTGGAGGGCTGCAAAGGTATCCCCCGGGAACTTGGAGTCGATAGGCAGCCATACCGAGCCGTCTTCGTCGCCGGGGAGCTTCACCGCGAATTCCACCCGGTTGCCGCTCTTGGGGATGACCTCCACGTCGGTCTCGTACTGTTCGGGGGCAAGTATCTCCCGGAGTATGGCGCCCAGCTGAATCTCGCCGAGGATGCCCCGGTTCTTCACGTTGGAGAGGACTTTTTTCAGGTCCCCCACGCCGGAGGCGATGCTCTGCATCTCGCCGAGGCCCTTGTAGACCTGCTCCAGGCGCTCGCTGACCAGTCGGAAGGACTCGTTCATCTTGGTCTCCAGCTTTTCGTCCACCGTCTTCTGGATGTTATCAAGGCGCTTGCCGTTGTCCTCGCGGATGGTGGTGAGCTGCTCGGTCATAGTGCGGCGCATGGCGTCCAGCTTTAGCTCGTTGTTCTGCTCCAGGGTGGCAAACCGCTGCTCCAGCGATTTGAGCTGGGCGTTGACCGAGGTATTCATGTCACGGATGCGCTCGGTCTGTGCGGACTGGGCGGTGCGCTGATTCTCGCTGAGCATCTCGCCTAAGTTCCGGACGCTGGTCTGGACGTTCTGCCCCATTTCCTGCCTGAGAGTGCCGCTGGTCTCGCTGATCTGACCGGCGAGCCTGTCCATAAGCTCGGCGGCGGTCTTCCCGCCGGAGGAGAACATCTTTATGACTACCACCAGCAGCAGCGCCACTGCCGCGACGCAAAGTATCACGATCAACACTTCCATTTTTTATCACCTCAATGGTATCATAACACATTTCCCGGAAAAATGCAAGCGTTTGGTGTACAATGCATTGGACTGTTAAGACGTTATCCGGGGATGTCAGTTACCAAAACCTGTCAAATATTGATTGATGACAATTTTAGTAGTATAGCTTGACAACAAGTGCCGAAAATATGAAACCGAATACGTCGGCTGTAAGGGAGGAAATGAACACCCCTGCATCGGCTTTGAGCTTGGTAGCCGAGAAGTACACAGCTACGGTATAGAACGTAGTTTCGGTGGAGCCCATAAGCACTGCGGCGGCTCTGCCGGCGAAGCTGTCAGCGCCGCAGGAGGAAATAATATTGTCAAATACTGCCAGTGCTCCGCTGCCGGAAACGGGTCTAATCAATGACAGCGGCACCAGCTCCGGGGGAAATCCCAGTTTCTGCATGACCGGAGTGACGCACTCTGCCAGCTGACTCAGGGCTCCCGAGCGGTAAGCAAAGCCTATGACCGTCACCACCAGCATCAGGGTCGGGAGCAGCTCCACGGCGGTTTTCAGGCCGTCCATGGCTCCCCTGCCGAATTCCTCCAGCACGTCCACCCGCTTCACCGCCGCCGTCGCCAGCACCGCCGCGATGAGCAGCGGCGCCGCTAAGCCGAACAGCTGCATCTTTTGCCTCCGCAGACCGCAAACGCCATGACCAGCCCGCAGCTTAGCGCGATCACAGAGTTAAGCAGCACCGGCACAAGGCAGTCCGCAGGTGTGCTGCTCCCTGCCTTTGCCCGGAGCATGATGATGTTCATGGGGATGAGCTGTATTGAGGCGGTGTTGAGCAGTATGAACACCGCCAGCGTCCTCCGGGAGCAGCGGCAGCGTTCCAGCTCCTTTATCGCCCTGAGGCCGAAGGGCACTGCGGCGTTGCCCAGCCCCAGCAGATTGGAGGCGGCATTGAGTGAGGCGGCCTTCATAGCCGCCTGGTCCCGGGCGGCATCGGGCATCAGCAGACCCAGTACAGGGCGTATGATCCGGCACACTCTGTCAACGATCCCGCAGCGTTCCGCCACTCTCATGAGCCCGCTCCAGAACATCATCCCTCCCGCCAGTGTCAGCCACAGCTGCACCGCATCCCCTGCCGACTCAGCCGCCGCCGAGGAAAGCTCGTTCACTGTGCCCAGAAAAGGTGCACAGATCACCGATATCAGACACAAAACTGCAAGAAGTACTCCCATAATTTTCCTCTTTCCGTGTAATATACCGACCATGATGTGGAAAATACTAAAAAAAATGCTATTTCTTGACTAAAAGCTATTGACAAAAATCAACAGGAAGTATATAATATTATTAAAGGCGAATATTATATCACTATGTCAGAAAGGGAGTTACAGAATTATGAAATCGACCGGTATCGTAAGAAAAGTTGACGAGCTTGGAAGGATCGTCCTTCCCATAGAGCTGAGAAGATCCTTCGACCTCAATGAGAAGGATGCCATCGAGATCTACACCGACAACGACATGATCATCCTCAAGAAATTCCAGCGCACCTGTGTATTCTGCAACAGCTCTGAGAACGTGACTGAATTCAAGGGCAAGTCAGTATGCTCCTCGTGCAGAGCAGAGCTCAAACAGGGCTGAGCAAGCCATTCGGGACGCAGTTCGCTGCGTCCTTTTTTATTATGTATACGCCGCCCCTGCGGACAATATGACAAGGAGCGCGGCGGTGTAAAGAAGTATCGGTATTATTGAACTGTGTGCCGCCGAAAAAAAGAAAGAAGAAAGAATAATCAAGGTATAGCCTTTGGCGATGATTATAAAATCGTCCGCGGAGCGGACTCCTTGATCCTTATTTATTCTTTCTTCTTTCTTCTTTATTATTTGAGCAGGCGCTGCACCAAGTAACCAAAAGGCACTTCTGCCAGTTTCCTGACAGAAGTGCCTTGAAATCACTATTTAACCGCGCCTGCGCTAAGAGCCTTATTTCTTCATCATGGATGCAACTTCGTCAGCGAAGTTCTCCTGCTTCTTCTCAACGCCCTCGCCGCGCTCGAAGCGTGCGAACTCAACTACCTTGATGGAGCCGCCCAGCTTCTTGGCAGCATCCTCAACGTACTTGCCTACGGTGCCGTCAAAGAGGTCGCTCTTAACGAAGGTCTGGTCAACGAGGCAGTTCTCGGAATAGAACTTGCCGACCTTGCCCTCAACGATCTTGACCTTTACCTGCTCGGGCTTGTTGGCCATCTTGGGATCCTCGGACATCTGAGCGAGCATGATCTTCTTTTCTTCCTCAAGAACGGATGCGGGAACAGCAGTTCTGTCGAGGTAGCCGGGGTTCATAGCTGCTACCTGGAGAGCGCAGTTCTTGCCGACCTCGTAAACCTTATCAGCAGGCAGGTCGGTGTCAAGCTTAACCATAACGCCGATAGCGCCGCCGCCGTGAACGTAAGGCACGAGCACGCCCTCGAATCTCTGGAAACGTCTGATGAGCATATTCTCTCTGATCTTGATGAACAGATCCTGGAGGGTCTCCTCAACAGTCTTCTCGCCGCCGCTGATAACAGTAGCCTTCAGAGCATCCAGGTCAGCGGGATTCTTCTCGATGATAGTCTTTGCAACTGCGGCAACGAAAGCCTTGAACTCCTCGTTGTTGGCAGCGAAGTCGGTCTCGATGTTTACTTCAACAACTGCACCAACGTTGCCCTCAACTACGGATGCAACGATACCCTCGGCAGCAACTCTGCCGCTCTTTTTAGCCTGGGTAGCGAGGCCCTTTTCTCTGAGGATCAGAACAGCCTTCTCGGTATCGCCCTCAGCCTCCTCGAGAGCCTTCTTGCAGTCCATCATGCCAACGCCGGTGGCTTTCATAAGATCTTTTATTTCAGCAACGGAAACCTTTCCCATTTGTAATTCCTCCTGTTATTATTTTAGTAGATATCGAAATCAGGGCAGACACTTGGCCTGCCCGTATATTTCATTATTATTCGGCGTCTTCGGTCTCAGCCTCGACAGCTGCCTCAGCCTCATCCTCAGATGCTGCGTCCTGACCCTGTCTGCCCTCGATGATAGCGTTGGCGATGCAGCCGGCGATCAGCTTGACAGCTCTGATAGCGTCGTCGTTGCCGGGGATAACATAATCAACGTCGTCGGGGTCGCAGTTGGTATCAACGATAGCCACTACGGGGATACCCAGCTTCTTGGCCTCGCTTACTGCGATCTTCTCCTTGCGGGGGTCAACTACGAAAAGTGCGCCGGGGAGGGACTTCATGTTCTTGATACCGCCCATGAACTTTTCGAGCTTCTCGATCTCGAGGTTGAGCTTTGCAACTTCCTTCTTGGTCAGACGGTCAAAGGTGCCGTCGGACTCCAGGGTGCGCAGCTGCTCAAGTCTCTTGATACGTCTCTGGATAGTCTTGAAGTTAGTCATCATACCGCCGAGCCATCTTGCGTTCACATAGTGTGCATCGGCTCTGGTAGCTTCCTCCTTAACGGACTCGGCTGCCTGCTTCTTGGTACCTACGAACAGTACCTCCTTGCCCTCTGCGGAAAGCTCTCTGACGAACATATAAGCTTCCTCGAGCTTCTTAACGGTCTTCTGCAGGTCGATGATGTAGATGCCGTTTCTCTCTGTGAAAATGTACGGTGCCATTTTCGGGTTCCATCTTCTTGTCTGGTGGCCGAAGTGTACGCCGGCCTCAAGAAGCTGCTTCATTGATACTACTGCCATTGTAGTAACCTCCTGTTGGTTTTATATTCCGCTTTCGCGGTGTGATCCTCCGCTCTGCCATAAATGCTTACACCCCTGTGGGGACCTCAGCAAAGCAGGGCGTGCGAATTGCTTTAATATTATATCACATCCGGAGCCGTTTGTCAAACATTTCCGCGAATTTATTTCAACAAATTTTCGACACGGCTGCTGCGGCTTTTTATACATATTGTATCCTTATCAAAGCTGACCAGGACGGTATCCTCGCCGATGAGCCGGATGTCGCCGCAGCTGATGACGATATCCTCGTCCCTGCCCATGAGGCCGAAGGCGCGGCTGCGCCCGAAGATGACCAGCGCGGATATCCTGCCGGTATCGCTGTCGAGCTCGAGATCGTCGATAAAGCCGATCTTCTCTCCTGTCCTGACGTTGACTACCTCCTTGTTACGGAGGCTTGAAAAGCTGTACACCATAAATACCCCTCCACGACACATTACTGATGAGCGGCAGCAAAAGGGCTGCTACGGAGATAATATGCGCGGGAGGGGTCGTCTGATTACAGGAGACAGGCTTTATTCCGGCTTTCCTATACGCCCGGCGAGGGCGCGGAACACTTCGCCGTTCCTCGGCAGCCTTTTGCCGGCAAGCTCCGGGAAATACTCCGAAAAGGTCCCGGCGTCGGCGGCGCTCCATACGGCCTTGTTTGCCACCCTGATGGCTTTTTCCACAGCGGCAGGGTTCTGTCCGGTCTTTTTGGCTATGTAAGGGTACAGCTCTGCGCTGAGCTGGACTTTCTCATCCTTCCCGGCAAGGTATACTATCCCGTCCCGGAGGGCGTCAAAGCCCTGATAGGAGGTGCGGTATCCAAGGCTCGTCAGCAGCTCGAAGGCCGCTGCGTTCAGGTCGCTGCCACTGTCTGGTTTGGCACTGCCCCCGGCTGCGCGGAAGTGTTTCGCTACTGCGACGGCAACGGACTTCCCGTACAGCGGGCGCATCATCAGCCTGACCCTGTCGTCGGGATAGTAATAAACGGCATCACAGATCCGCTCATAGCTTGCGAACACCATGATGAATACTATCTCGTCCCTGCGGCATATGCCGTCAAGAAACTCCGCAGTCGCTTCGGGCTCGAGGCCGTCAGCCGAGATCATGACACAGCATTTTTCCGGCAGCGGGGCGGTTTGAGGATCTTCACGGCTTACGCTGACTTCCCAGCCATGCATGATCAGAGCGTCCGAGATCATTTCAGCCTCAAAGATGCCCTTGCGGAAGATCACGATATGAGGTACGGTCATTTCTGCCATAGTACAGACGACCTCCTTTATATTGGCAGTCATGATACCATTATACCATAAGACAGCCAATAATCAATAAATGAATGATGACCTTTTCTTAACAATTCAGCTGTCCGGGGAGGTGCGCAGTGCCTGCTTGATGCTGTCGAGGGCGGATTTTTCTATTCGGGAGACCTGCGCCTGTGAGATGCCGATGCTCTTTGCCACCTCGACCTGTGTCCTGCCGCGGAAGAAGCGGAGGTAGAGGATGTCCTTTTCGCGCTGTTTCAGGGCTGAGATGGCATCCTTGATGCTGATCTCGTCCAGCCAGGCATCGGCGTCGGTGCCGTCCCCCAGCTGGTCGAGGAGATAGAGTGTGTCGCCGGCATCGGAGTAGACCGGCTCATATATCGAGACCGGATCGGAGACAGACTCCAGTGCAGTGACCACCTCTCCCCTGTCGGCACCGATGTGCTCGGCGATCTGCCGCACCGTGGGTTCTTCCCCGGCGGACAGCAGCTCCTCCCGCGCCTGCATGGCGCGGTAAGCCAGATCCCTCACCGACCGGCTCACCCGGACAGTCCGGTAATCCCGAAGGAACCGCCTGACCTCGCCTGCGATCATGGGCACGGCGTAGGTCGAGAACCGCACATCCAGGGCGGTATCGAAGTTATCAATGGCCTTGATGAGCCCGATGACCCCCACCTGAAACAGGTCGTCGGGCTGGCTGCATCTGCCGGCGAACCGCTGGAGCACGCTGAGCACCAGCCGAAGATTCCCCTTTATCAGCCTCTCACGGGCGGCCTTGTCGCCGGCCCGCGCCTTTTTCAGCAGCTCTGTTTTTTCTTTCTCCGTCAGCGTTATCAGCTCCGAGGTGTTCACCCCGCTGATCTCAACTTTGTTGTACTGCATAACCGCTCCTATCCCCGGCGGAGCTTTGCGCTCCGCTTTTAGGGATAGTATTGCCTTTCGGCTGCGGATTATTCGTGCAGGGGCGGGCAACGGTTTGAGCAGCAATACGAGGCAGACCAAGAGCTGACTTATCAGAGCCTTTTCCTGATCAGTTCCCGGTACTCCCTGCGTTTAGGAGAAACCGAAGAAACATCTTTTCCGAGATACTTTGAATTTTGAATTTGTGCGGAGTATTTTTCAGATCACTCCCTCATGGGAGAGTTTTGCTGGATCTCAGGGAAGCTGCCGCCGTACACTCAACGATATTGCGGCAGTAATACCAATAACCATTTATGCGATTTGACAAATGTTATTGACAAAACTTGGCATTTATGATACAATAACGCCAAAGAACGAGGCGTGGCGAAGAGAATAACGTTTTATTAGAGAGGGCGTTGAATATGTTTACAGCACACATCAGAAATGGTGATAAAGCTGAACAATCTGTATATGAACACAGTAAAACCACGGCCATAACAGCAAAAAAGTATCTTGATAGCGTGGGTTTGGGTTCGGCAGCATATTTGGCAGGACTGCTGCACGACACAGGAAAACTGACAGATTGCTTTAACAGCTACATACACGGCTGCTCTGAAGATGTACGCGGGGATATAGACCACAGCTATACCGGAGCAAAATACTTGCTTGATGAGATCTGCGGATCGGATCTTTCGTTCAGAGCCGCCGCAATTATGATCGCTCACGTGATCATATCGCACCACTCACTGCATGACTGGATAGACGGTAATGATGAAAACTACCTGATCAAGCGTATTGCGAAAAACGATGACTATTCAGAAGCAATAAAAAACTTTAAGGAACAGTTCAACGAAGATGTGACTTCTCTGTTGAAAAGTGCCTCTGAAGAGATCAACAACTGTATCCGAAGGATCGCAGGAGCCGATAAGACTGAAAGCGCATTCTATGCAGGAATGCTTGAGAGACTGATTCAATCTGCGCTTATTGATGCGGACAGAACAGATACTGCTGATTTTATGGCAAATCGAACCGTCGGAGATCTTTCGGATGCGGGATCACTCTGGTCCGAAATGGAAATGCGGCTGAATGAGAAACTGAGTTCATTTGCCGTTAAGGAGGATCCGATCAGCCTGAGGCGTAAAATGATCTCGGATAAGTGCTTTGCATTTGCCGAGCATAAAGTCGGCGCCTGCAGGCTTATAGTTCCGACCGGCGGAGGTAAAACGCTGTCATCGCTCAGGTTTGCTGTCAGACAGTGCGAAAAGTTCGGCATGGAAAGGATCATCTATATCGCACCGTTCATGTCGATACTTGAGCAGAACGGCGACATTATCGGTTCTCTTGCCGGAGAGGATAATTATCTGGAGCATCATTCAAATATCATAGCAGAGATCGACGATGAAAACGAGTATAACGAATATCAGCTTCACGCCGAGCGCTGGGACAAGCCGGTCATAGCTGCAACTATGGTGCAGTTTCTGAATTCTCTTTTCTCTGCAAAAACATCTTCAGTAAGAAGAATGCACAGATTATGCAACTCGGTCGTAATAATTGATGAGGTGCAGTCGGTACCGATAAAATGCGTTCACCTTTTTAGTCTTGCGGTAAACTTTCTGACGAAGGTATGTGGTTGTTCGGTAGTTTTATGCTCTGCAACTCAGCCAACATTTGAAAAGAACGATCATCAGCTGTGCTTTGACGAAAAATGTGATATGATACCTGATTATCGGGAAGATTTTAAACATTTCAAGAGGACGGAAGTAATAGATTCCATGACCAAATACGGTTATGATCTTGACATGGCAGCAAGGTTCGGCTATGAGAAGTTCAAGGAGAACGGTGATCTTCTGTTTGTTGTGAACACAAAATCCGAGGCGGCAGAGTTATACAGAAGACTGAAAGGATCGGCATCTGATAAAGCTGAAGTCATACATTTAAGCACTAATATGTGCCCTGCACACAGAAAAGATAAGATCGAAGAATTAAAAAGCGATCTGAAAGACCGCAGACCTGTTATATGTGTTACGACTCAGCTCATAGAGGCAGGAGTAGATATTTCTTTTCGCTGTGTGATAAGAGCCCTGGCGGGAATGGACAATACTGCTCAGGCAGCCGGCAGATGTAACCGAAACGGGGAGAATGAAACGCTTTGTCCGGTTTATATCATCAACCTTAAAGATGAAAAACTCGGAAGTCTTGATGAGATAAAGAACGCAAAACTGACATCAATTCAGATGTTTCAGAATATTACGGGGGATGTTCTTTCTGCTGATGTACAGAGTGAATATTTTGAGAAACTATACAGTCTTTACAGCGGAAAGCTCTCTTATTCTACCGGAAAGAACGAGCCTTCACTTCTGGAATTGCTTTCACTCAACAGGGAGAAGCTCAGCGCCTGCAGAGATCCGAAGCCTGACAGATATATGTCGCAGTCATTTAAAACTGCGGGAACGTTATTTGAGGTAATTGACAACAATACTCTCAATGTGATAGTTCCGTACAACAGTGAGGCGGAAGAAATCATTTCAAGACTGCTTTCACAGCCCGATCCGGAAGAAATGAGAAAGTATCTTCGTAAAGCTCAGAGATATACCGTGGGCATCTATCCCGGTACCGAGAAAAAACTGCGGGGCAACAATGCAGTTTCCTTTTTCGGCAATGAGATATCGGTGCTTGACAAATCATTTTACGATCCTGAGTTCGGTGTAATAACAGAAGGAGCTGAACGCGAACTGCTGATATTTTAAAAGTATTATCCCAATTTGGTTGTGTATTGCTGACAGATATCCGGCGGAAAATGCGTAGGCTCTTAAAGAGACTATTCCCCCGCGTCAGCGGGGGAGATGCATTTTCCGCACCTTCCCGAGCACCGACAGGCGGCGAGGGCATAAGAGCAATACACATCAAAAAAGGGATCAATTATTAGTCCTTTTTTACTTTTGTGTTGCAAATATGATAAATCGGGATTTGTGGAGGTTGCGATGAAGAATTATACACAAGTATATGTAAAAAACAGTTTTGAAGCAGCAGGAACATACTGTAGAGCTTTTGGCGCAGAAATAACCCGTGAATTTAAGAACGAGGATAACACAGCTTATGAGCACTGCGAATTATCTGTAAACGGGGAAGGTTTTCTGGCATTGGCAGAAGCGAAAAATCCTTGTGATATAAACGTGGTACATAAATACAAGTGGGAAACCATGACTTTTAACGTTTTTGAAATGGGAACCGAAGAAGCCGTTTATAATGCTTTTAATATTTTGAGCGACGGCGGTGTAATTATCGAACCTATCGGAGAACTTCCATGGAGTAAATGCTGTGCTACCGTTATAGACAAATATGGCGTTTGTTGGTGGATCTCAATTTAACGAATTCTCATTTATCTTAGGAACACTTTTGTAAAAAGAGAGAATTATTATATAAAGGAGATGATGCAGATGCAGAAACATCGAAACACTGTCGAGTTTGAGGTCTATGGGAAGAACGCCTTGTTTTCCGACGTACTCACAAGAGCAGGCGGAGAGAAAACGAGCTATCCGATACCGACATACGAGGCGCTGAAAGGGATAATGCACAGCATATACTGGAAGCCTACGATCATCTGGCTGATCGACTGTGTTAGGATCATGGAGCCGATCAGAACTGTCAGGAAAGGAATAAGACCGATAAAATACGGCGGAGGCAACGACCTTGCCTATTACAGCTATCTTGAGGATGTCCGGTATCAGGTGAGAGCGCATTTCGAGTGGAACCTGAACCGTCCCGAACTTGAGGCAGACAGGAACGAGAACAAGCACCACAACATAGCCAGGCGAATGATCGAACGCGGAGGAAGACGGGATATATTTCTCGGTGCGAGAGAATGTCAGGGATATGCAGAGCCCTGTGTTTTCGGTGAAGGGAAGGGCGCTTATGACAACGTGGATATGACATACGGCGTGATGTATGAGGCGATGATCTATCCGGATGAAGCCGAGGTCCTCGAGGATAAGGGACAACTCACGGTATGCCTTGATCAGCCTGTGATGAAAAACGGCATCATAGAATTTGAAAGGCCTTCCAGGATGCCATATAAAAGACACATCCGTCCCATGGCTGTAAAGCTCTTCGGCAGAGAGCAGAACAATTTTACCGGCCTTGAGGAATTCGCGGGAGGTGATGTTTTTGAGCTGGGCGAATGAACTGTACAGAGTGTATGAGCTTGCCGTCGGAACAGAGGCGGCAGGAGGAGAGAACCCTTTACTGCCGGTAGCGCATTCTACGGCTAATGCTCAGATAGAAATAACGATAGATGAAAGCGGGGAATTTGTTGCTGCATCAGCAGTCAGCAAGGAGGATGCGGTAACTATTATTCCGGTGACCGAGGATTCCGGGACAAGAAGCAGCGGCATAGCACCGATGCCGCTGGCAGATAAAATGGTATATATTGCAGGTGACTATTCAAAATACACAAACGGAAAACGATCGGATAACAGTGAATATTTCGCTGCATACATTGGACAGCTTAAGTCATGGTGTGAAAGTGAATATTCTCATCCTGCGGTACAGGCTCTATACAAATACATAGTTAAAAAGGAACTATTGACTGATCTCATCAGGAGCGATGTTCTGAAAATTGATGAGGAGACCGGACAGCTTGATGAAAAGATCAAGCTCTGCGGCATAGCACAGGCGGATTGTTTTGTGAGATTTATTGTTATCACAGATGATAGGATCTGCCGAACATGGACTGATAAAAAGCTGTTTAACAGCTTTATAGGGTTTAATTCAGAGCTTTTTGAAGAAAAGGGATTCTGTTACGCTACCGGGAAGGACGCTTCCGTAACATACAAACACCCTTCAAAAATCCGCAACAGCGGAGACAAGGCTAAACTTATATCATCGAATGATGAGACCGGATTCTCATACCGGGGGCGGTTTTATGACAAAGAGCAGGCCCTTTCCGTAAGTTATGATTTCTCTCAGAAAATGCACAATGCATTAAAATGGCTGATCGGCAGACAAGGCAGGTATTTTGATACCCTGACTCTCGTGACATGGCAGAGTTCTCTTGCAAAGCTGCCGGAGATAACAAAGAGCCTTTTTGACTTTGATGATGAAGGATCCGAACAGGCAGAGTACGATCCGAAGAAATACTTTTCCGAAAGAGTTACAAAGCTGATGCTCGGATATAAGGACGGTTTCAATGACGGTGATAAAGTCATGATACTTGGACTTGATGCCGCAACGACCGGCAGATTGTCAGTAGCAGTATATTCAGAACTTGACGGTTCGGTGTTTTTTGAAAATCTGACAAATTGGCATGAACAGACTGCATGGCTGAGATCCAACAGCAAAAAGAAACTCAGGGAGGTAAATTCATTCGGCTTTTACGATATTGCGGAATGCGCTTTCGGAACTGAGCAAAACGGCAAGCTCGAATGCGACAAAAAGCTGCTGCGAGACACGGTCCTGAGACTTCTTCCGTGTACAGTTGAGGGTAAAAGACTGCCTTTGGATATCGTTCAGGCGCTTTACAACAAAGCGTCTCAGCCACTGACATTTGATCAGCAATATAACCATTCAAAGACCGTTGAGACTGCCTGCGGAATGATACGCAAGGCGCAGCTTGATTCGGAAAACAAACTATACTATAAAGGAGAGATCACAATGGCATACGATCCCGGTATTACGGACAGAAGCTATTTGTACGGCTGTCTGCTTGCAATAGCTGACAAAGCCGAAAGCGATACCTATGATAAAGATGAAAAACGCATAACCAACGCAAGAAGGTACTGGAGTGCTTTTTCGTCAAGACCTTATCAGACCTGGCAAATAATCGAAGAAAGACTTGAACCGTATCTGGAGAAAGACAAACGAATACTTACAAGATATACCAAACATCTCAATGAGATAATGGATAAAATGTCACCCGATGATTTCGCAGATAACAGCAAGCTCTCACCGATGTACCTGATAGGCTTCCATCACTACAACGCATTGCTCTGGGCAGGAAAAAACAATAACGAAGAAAACAACGAGGAGGAATAATCAATGGCTGCACTTAACAACAAGATCGATTTTTCAGTTATTATAACCGCTAAGAATGCCAATCCCAACGGTGACCCTTTGAACGGGAACCGCCCGCGTGAGAACTATGACGGCTACGGGGAGATAAGTGATGTCTGCATAAAGCGAAAGATCCGCAACCGTCTGCAGGATATGGGCGAGAAGATCTTCGTACAGTCGGATGACAGATGCGACGACGGATTTAAGAGCCTGCATGACAGAGCAAGAGGAAATGAAAAACTTGCCGAACTCAGCAAAGGCAAAACAACAGATCCTGATAAATATGCTGAAGCCGCCTGCAAAGAATGGATAGACGTTCGCAGTTTCGGTCAGGTGTTTGCATTCAAGGGAGATTCTGTTTCAGTCGGAGTTAGAGGACCTGTTTCGGTACAGTCAGCAATGAGTGTAACTCCGGTGGTTATTTCAAGTATGCAGATAACCAAAAGCGTCAACGGTGAAAGCGGAAAGGAAAGCAAGGCATCCGATACTATGGGCATGAAGCACCGCGTGGATTTTGCAGTATATGTTTTCCACGGGAGCATCAACTGCCAGCTTGCTGAGAAGACAGGCTTCACCGAAGAAGATGCTGATAAGATAAAAGAAGCTATCGAGACGCTTTTTGAGAATGATTGCTCTTCGGCACGGCCTGAGGGAAGCATGGAGGTGCGCCGCGTATATTGGTATAAGCACGACAGCAAAACGCCGAAATATACATCGGCAAGAGTTCATCGTCTGCTTGATGTCAGGCTGAAAGACAGCATAGACAGACCGCGCAGCTTTGAAGATTACGAGATCACCTTAGCTCAGCTTGACGGTCTTGCGCCGGAGGTGTTTGAGGGCTGATGTACAATGAGGATGAACACCTTATGTTGTCAGGAATACAGCATTTTGTTTTTTGCAGAAGACAGTGGGCGCTTATCCACATAGAGCAGCAGTGGGCAGAATTACCGTACTGCTGAAATACTATAGAAGCTCTGGCCGCCTCTCCGCCCTGTCGTCATCCCCCGCTTGGGGGATGTGGATTGAAATTCCGATAAGACGTTTTCAATGATCATCTACGGTGTCATCCCCCGCTTGGGGGATGTGGATTGAAATAATACATCCGCTACACCAAGCTATGATGTGATAGTCATCCCCCGCTTGGGGGATGTGGATTGAAATCTTTCTTGCCGTTTTGAGAATGCTGTTGAACATAGCGTCATCCCCCGCTTGGGGGATGTGGATTGAAATACGTTGAACGGATTGTTGGCGTTGCCGGTGTTGGGGTCATCCCCCGCTTGATCAGCTTCATGCTCTCACACTCCTTTGGATATATTATCCCACGTCTATTTCCCATAATCAAGTTTTTTTGATTTTGGGAAATAGTTGTTTCTGAGAGCAGCAGACAATACGGGTGTACGAAACCTTACCCTGAAATGCATTGACAACAGTTTCCTTGGTTTGCGGTAAGCACATAGAAACCGATGAAGCAGTTCACATCACTGCATACTGCATCCTCGAAACGGACATGGCTCGCTGCCCTTGTCAAGTCCTGTCATTCCAAAAAGAGCGCAGGCTTTGCACTGTTCTGAAACGGATCTGCAAGTATCGTATTTTTCCTCTGAGCTGACGGCCTCAGAACGTATCGTCAAGGCTAATGCCGAAGGCAGGACGGTGGTTCCCAAGACTGCCCCTGAACCCGAGCTTTCGGGTGATTATCCGGTAAAGCGGATCTTCTCTTTCACGAACTTGGTCAACGAATTCTCAGACGATATAAAGTCGGAGCTTTCGGGCGCGGAGACAATGTGCGAGGTTCCGTTTTGCTATATGCGGGGCTCGGAGCTCTGCAACGGCGTGATCGATCTGCTTTACCGAAAGAACGGAAAAGTCATCATCGTTGATTACAAGACCACCGCCGAGAAGGAAAACCTCGACGAAAATTATGCGGCTCAGCTTGACGAATACAAGTCAGCGGTGAAGCAGATACTCGTCGAGAATGCAGAAGCGTTTATCTATCATATTGATGTATAAAATTCTTCTCATACTATTTTTAGTGGATGCGTAGTTTTTTACGCATCCCCTTTGGTATAATATAAACATAAAGAAAACAATTTCGAGCATCTGTGTAAAAATCTGTACTCGTTTTGCTTGTTCATAGTTTGTTGACGAATTCGGTTTTTGATTGTGCTATGATGTTAACACGGACAGCGAAGAGGACGAAAACACGGAGAAACACTTCGCTGAAAGACAGATGATCATAGTGCAATATTTTGAGCATACCCTGTGATATGATAGTAACAGAAGAAAAACATGAGTGCCGCTTATGCGGAGAAAGAGAGGACATTATGAACGTTAAGGAGCTTTTCGCAAATGTAAACAGAGACGAGCTTTCTAAGAAGCTGGGTAGTTTTTACCCTGATGATCTTGTTGAGTCCGTGCTTGATGAATTTGAGGATCTGCATCCATATATTTCTGAAGACCGCCTGCTGACAGATGAACAGACGATCACCAATACCCGTTTGGGATTTAATGGCGCCGTTATTTTTGCGGAGTGGAGTGATGTTCTCGGAGCCGAGATCGACGAGAAATGCTTTGAGAAGTTTACCGAGCTTGAACTTGCAGCAGAACTGTTCCAGTTGATGACCGAATTCGGATTTGACGATGCTGAGCATACCGAGGAAGTAACTAAACAGCTTGACGGCGGATCGCTGGCGATTTAAAAAAACAAAACATATAAACAGAACGGAGACAACAAAACGAAACGGAGGAGCGCAAAATGATCTGCTACAAGATAAACATAGAACTCGACAAGCCTATCCCGACCGTAAAGAACGACCGCGGCAGGCGTGAGTATGACGAAGAGACCGTGAACCGAATCAACAATGCGCTTTCCGACCACAACAGCAAGTATCTCGGCAGAAGGTGCGCGTTCATCTATCAGGACACAAAGAGCAGGCTGTCACTCGGCTTTGCGCTGTCCGACGGTACGGCTGTGGCGGAGGCTATTGATGAGCTTATGCTCAGGGCGGGCATTTCGGGCAGGACGGAGCAGGAGGAGATCACCGTCAAGGCGCTGGAAAGGCTCTCCCACACGGGATTCAGAAACACCTTTGATTTCGACAGCGATGACCTTGACGCCTTCGGTATCAGCGATCTCACCCGCTCACATTATCCGCCGGAGGAAAAGCTCGCTAAGGAGTACACGCCCACAGAGCTGAAAAAATCTGCGGAGCTGGGGCTCTATGCGGACAGCTTTCTGCCGGAGATCGGGCGCATCGGGCTGCCCGCCGTGATCGAGAATGCGCAGGGTCATCCGGTGCATTACATAGTCCGCACGGGCTGCTCGATGAAGGTCTGCGACAGGCTCATCGACACGCTCCACAGGCACGGCAGGCTGGGCTCGCGGCGCTATGTTGTCATCGACTCCCGCCTTTTCAGATACGGATTGGATGCGGAGAGCCTTTTCAGGATCGCCAGCGGCGGGACGGTAGTTTTTGACCTTTCAGATATGGAAGAACCGCAGAACGGCACGGCGACGGCTAATATGCTCCCTGCCGAGATCTACGATCTGATAAAGGAGCATAAGCGCGGGACGCTGGTGATCTTTGCGCTGCCGAACTGCCTTGAAACGCAGGGGGAGAAGATCAAAAATGCGCTGCCGGAGCTGACATTTGTGGAGATCACGGAGCGCCTTGCGATGAACAACGAGGCGAAAAAACTGCTACGCGCTTTTGCGAAAGCGGACAAGGTCAAGGCCGACAGGGAGCTGCTCTCGGCGGTGGCGAAGGACACAGGCTACTATGCCAACGATCTGCGGCAGCTCTATGATGTGTGGTACACCAACGCGCTGAAAACCAAGATATATCCCCAGTATTCCGACTTTAAGAAGAACGTGGAGCTTGACAGATCCACCGCTCCGACGGGCGATGCTTATACGAAGCTCTCGGAGATGATCGGCCTGACCGAGGTCAAGAAAATGATCGATCAGGCGGTCAACTATTCAAGGGTGCAGAAGAGATTTGCGGAGCGCGGTATGCCCAATGCCAAGCGTGCTATGCACATGGTATTCACGGGTGCGCCGGGCACTGCAAAGACCACTGTTGCGAGGCTGTTCGCACAGATACTCAAGGACAACGAGGTGCTGTCCGTGGGGGATCTGATCGAGTGCGGAAGAAAGGATCTTGTGGGGCAGTTCGTGGGCTGGACGGCGGTGCAGGTGAAGAATCTTTTCAAGCGTGCCAAGGGCTCAGTGCTGTTCATCGATGAGGCGTATTCCCTTGTGGATGACCGCAGCGGCAGCTTCGGCGATGAGGCGATCAACACTATCGTTCAGGAAATGGAGAACGCCCGGGAGGACACTGTTGTGATATTCGCCGGATATCCGAAAGAAATGAACGAGTTCATCGAGCGCAATCCGGGGCTGCGTTCGCGCATAACATTCTATGTGGATTTTCCCGATTACAGCGCCGAGGAGCTTTATGACATCACGAAGCTGATCGTCAAAAACAACAAATACAAGCTGGCCGAGGATGCAAGAGACGTGCTTATCCCGATCTTTGAAAAGGCGCTGCTCTCGGGCGACTTCGGCAACGGCAGATATGCGAGAAACCTTGTGGAGCAGGCGCAGCTTGCCCAGGCTATGAGGCTCTCAAAATGCGATCTCGGAAGGCTCTCCGGCGACGAGCTTTTGACCCTCACGGCGGAGGACTTTGCGGAGATCGGGACGAACAAGATCAAAGAGAAGGACGAGCCAGTCCGCAGGAGGATAGGGTTCGGGGCGGAGTGATATTATGATATACTTAACCGGCGATACTCACGGCGGTGTGGATATGCGCAAGCTGTCCCGCAAGGAACTGAAACGCTCGCATATCGAGCTGAAAGAGAATGATTATCTGATCGTGACGGGGGACTTCGGTTTCCCGTTCACGCCGGACGATATAGCAGAATATGAAAGCGGCAAAAAAGGTGAATACACCACCTGGATGAAGTGGTTTTCCGAGCATCCCTATAAGGTGCTTTTCGTTGACGGCAATCACGACAATCACTCATGGTGGAGCGAACAGCCCGTGACAGAGATGTTCGGCGGGCGGGTGCAGGTGCATCCCCACGCAGAGAATGTCATTCATCTGATGCGGGGCGAGGTCTACGAGATCGAGGGCAAGACATTCTTCACCTTCGGCGGTGCGGCAAGCGTTGACAAGGCTTACCGCACCGAGGGCTACAGCTGGTGGAGCGGCGAGGAGGCGACGTTCTCCGAGACGGAACACGCCCTTGAAAATCTTGAACGTGTCGGGTATAAAGTCGATCACATCATCACCCACACAATGCCGCAGAGCGTACTCTCGACGATCCCGAGGTTCAGCTATAAGCTATGGCCGTGCAGCACGGCGATGTTTCTCAATACCGTGCTTGAAACGGTGCAGTATGACAAGTGGTTCTGCGGGCATTTTCATATTGATGAAGTGGTGCCGTTCAAGAGGATGTTCATACTGTATAACACGGTACACAGGCTTGATTTTTTGATGAAATACTGAACGGAGAAAAGACGCTTTACACAATAGAATGACAGAAAAAGGAGACAGCAAATGAAAGAATATACCAAGAACAAAAACGAATATTTCCTCGACGGAAAGCTGTACGTCGAAAAGATAAAGAGCTGTGAAGTCTATGAAAAGAGGAACGGATAATACTGCGTGATCTGCAAGATACATCAGCGGGGCAGGAATTACTATTACTGCGGCAGAGAGCCGGAATTTATCCAGAGAGATCCCAACGATATCGGCAAGAAGCTCTGGCTCTCGGAGGATGCAAAAGAGACAGTCACCGCGGCGATGGAAGAATATGAAAGAGGCATTGAAGCCATAAAGAAAGAGTATATCCGTGTCCCGGTAAAGCTGTCCGAGGAGCTGGAACTGATCGTGCTGTACAAGCATAAAGCAGGAAATAAGTATGATTTTGTGAACGAGATCTATCT
The DNA here is from genome assembly GCA_017529875.1 of Ruminococcus sp. Taxonomy (GTDB): domain Bacteria; phylum Bacillota; class Clostridia; order Oscillospirales; family Ruminococcaceae; genus FB2012. Next base: position 27,747 of record JAFXNC010000043.1, read on the forward strand.
TAAAGGAGCAGTACCCTCTCACAAGGCATCCTGGGGACAGAGTCTGAGAGGAATGTTGCACAGCCTGCGATTTTTTCATCTTGACAGCGGTCTGCGGGGAGAGCATGACAGAGACAAAGAATACGATATGATCTTCGATGCCTTGTACCTTTCTGCGGTGGAGCGCGGCGACGAGCTTATGCAGCTTGAAATGAAGCTCCTGAACAACACAGCGGACAGAGAAGAATGCAAGCGGCTGTCGGAGCTCCTCGGAGAGTATATCATCCCGCCGATCAGTGAGATCATCGGCACAGACAAGGACGGCGACCTGATAGCAAAAGAATATACCGTCATCGCCGAGACCATTGACCGCGATATGCTTGACAGATCGGGATATAACATCTGGCACAGGCCGTATTTTGCGATGCCGGGAAGCACCCACGAAAACTGGACGATCGTCCCGACCAACAGATATGTCCTCGATGCGGCAAAGAAGGATAAAGAGGCTATCAGCTTTCAGGAGTTTCTGAAGCTGTTTGATGAGGACAACAAGGATGGAGAATAAAAGGAAACGCCCTCTGCGCCGAAGGGTGCAGAGGGCGAAGCTGTCTCGGGAGGGCGAGAGCTCATTTGGTATGGAAAAAAAATTGGGCAGTGGATGTGATATGCTTATATCAGGTCAACAAAGGAGAATAAGTTTGTTGAAACCGAGAAACTGGGGGAAGAGAATTAGTGCACAGTAATTTGAGCGTGTGCTGTGATATAATACTTAAAAGATGACCGGAAACGGAGGCAATAGCTTTGATCGGGCTGAAAGATCTGAACGAAGAACAGCTTGAGGCTGTACAGTCAACCGAAGGATATGTGCGTGTTATCGCGGGAGCCGGAAGCGGAAAGACCAGGCTGCTTGTGAACCGCTATGCCTATCTTGTTGAAGATTATGGGATTGACCCATCGAATATACTCTGTGTGACCTTTACCAACAAGGCGGCAGGAGAAATGAAAAAGCGCATCCGCAAGCTGATCGGGGAGGGTTATGACACCTCTCTGATCTGCACTTATCACGGCTTCTGCGCAAGGCTTATCCGCGAGGACTGCAACAAGCTGTTCCTGCCGCGGGATTACACCATACTCGATCAGGCAGGACAGAAGCGTATCCTCTCGGAGATATACAGAAAATACGAACTGAGGCTGGATCACGCCGCATTTGAGCAGATCATCAAAAAGACAGGGGTCTATAAAACCCGGAATTACACCGACTATGTTGCAAAGCAGACAAGTCCGGATGACGTGCAGGGATGAACTCCCACTTGAGCAGCAACAACCGCTTGCTCTGCCCGACCAAAGCGGATCCGAGAGTGGGTGGCGATGTGTTGGTGTGGAAGATCTCGGAAGTCCTTCAATGACCTGTGAGTACTGCGGACATCAGGTGATACGTTATGTTCATCACATGGTCCACCCCGTGATGCCGCCTTTGAATACAGGGTGTGTCTGTGCAGGAAAGCTGGAGGGTAATCTGGAGGCTGCGAAAGAACGTGAACGCCGCTTCAAGAACAGACAGCAGAGGCTTGAGACCCTTGGAATGAAAGTATGGAAAACATCCTCAAGCGGAAATCCTTATCTAAGATAGGGAGAACATATTGCAGTGATCTGTCGGAACAGGAACGGCAGATGGAAGTATTTTCTTGATAATACGATCTGCCGCGAAGTATTTGAAACACAGGAAGAAGCTAAAGCGCACGCCATTGAAGCGTTGGCTGATATTTAAGAGAAAGGAAACAAAATGCTTTACCGTGGTGTATTCTGGGTGCGTTCGCTATCTGAGCGCGATATGATAACTCTCCGCTTTCTGTCCGATGAAAACGGCGTGCTGACGGACGGCAGTCTGACTGCTAAGGACATCAACCACAAGCGTATATGGGAGCGTCTTGACAGCGTTGTGACGGGGGGTATCCGTATAACTATTATCCCCGCGGGAGAGTGGAAATCAGACGCGGAAAGGCGCTGATATTCTGCTCGCCGCACATCTGCACGGAGGAGCTGAAATCGCTGATAACGGAGCGTTTTGGGCTCACATCGGAGAACGGTATCAAAGAGGTCGTGCTGAAAACGGACGGCTCGGCGCATTATCAATGTGAGCTTGACAGAGGTGACAAAACAAAATGAAGATATTTATTGGCGGCTCGAAGACGCTGAAAGTGCTCTCGCCGTGTATGATAAGGGCGCTCGAACAGGTTTGTAAAAATGGCTACGAGGTGCTGATCGGGGACTGTTTCGGGGCAGACAGGCTGGTGCAGGAGTATCTTGCTTCGCGGGGGTATGACAAGGTAACGGTCTATGCCAGCGGGACGAGAGTGAGAAACAATGCCGGCGGGTTCCGGGCTGTGATGATCGGCGCAAACGGCGTGAACGGCTTCGCGTTTTACAGGCAGAAAGATATCGCCATGTCCCTTGCCGCAGACCATGCGCTGATGTTCTGGGACGGTGTGAGCAAGGGGACGCAGTGCAATATTGAGGATATGGAGAGGCAGGAGAAGTTCGTCGCTGTGATCGTTGCGGCATCAAAAAAGCCGACTCGTGAAAGAGTCGGCTGAGATCAGCGTAATTCTGTTTTGAAAAACTCAGTGAGGTGATCGAGCACGCCCTGCCAATAGAATAAGACATATTCAGCCTCCTGTGTAAGCCTTGAATTTCCCAGCCTTGCAGTCGCTGAGAAAATCGGTAAGGGAGATCTCACCCGATACGAGCTTTTCACAGAGCTTCTTATCCTTTTCGGTAAAGCGGAAGCCTTCCATTTCAACGGAAACTATCGCCTGTTCAAGAGCTTTCCTTTGTTTGCTGTCCATTATTTTACCCCCTTCGGTGTATGTTTATATTATACTATATAACTGCGGATTTGTCAATACAAAAAAAGAAGGCCGAAAATCGCAGAACATAGATGTACGATATTTTGTACTATTAAAGCTAATAAGAAAAATACATCTCGGCGGTGATACATTATGAAGAATAAAATAACCCGCATCATCGTCTGCGGCGGCAAGACCGAGCATCCGCAGGAGATTGTGGACGAATTCATACTCGGGGTGCTTGCGGAATTGGGCGTGAGCGACTGCGTGATCGTAAGCGGAGGCTGCAAGGGCGCAGATATCTCGGGGGAGAGGTTCGCTGAGACTCGCGGCTTTGAAGTGGTGCGCTTTCTGCCTGACTGGAAGACCTACGGCAGATCGGCGGGGATCAGGCGAAATGCCGAAATGATAAACTACATTTCACAGTCTGAACGCCCCGCCGTAATCGCTTTCTGGAACGGCGAAAGCCGGGGGACGAAGTTCACTATTGAGCAGGCGAAAAAGAAAGGCATCCCGGTTTATATCTATTACTACAAGTCCAAATATTGGGACTGAATATACTCGCCTGCGAATTGTTCACAATTTGTTGACGAATTCAGTTTCTGAATGTGGTATTATAAATACAGAAAGAACGAAACGGCGCATAATCGAGTAATCAAAAATGGTATGCTCAAAATATTGCTCCATACACGAAGTATAATGATAACAGAAAAACGGAGGTAACACTATGAAGCTGAACAACGATCTTTACGAATACGACAAGGCTGCCGCTCTGCTGGCGATACTGGATATCCTGCGCAGGTTCGGCGACGATCACAACAAGCGCGAGATGCAGGATAAGCTCCTTGACGAGTACGGCATCTCCGTTTCCCGCAATACCTTTGCCGCCAAGCTCAGGACCCTCGACCGCTGCGGCTACACCCTGCGGGAGTCCGAGGACGGCACCCACTACATCTTTGAAGGGCGTGAGTTCACCGATGCTCAGCTGCGCGTGCTCATCGACTGCCTGATCAATAACGGCGTAGTGGGCTCGGAAACTGCAAAGAAAATGATCTCGGAGCTTTGCGACCTCGGTTCGGAGAGTCTCAGAAACAGCTGCGGCAGCTTTCAGAAGCGTGTCGCCGGAAGAAAGCGCTCATCCGATGCCGTGACTGAAAATCTCGGTCTTATCCAGCGTGCTATCGGCGGAAATGCAAAAATATTATGCAATTACAAGGTGTATAATAAAATGCTGAATCCCGTGAACAAGTACCCGAAGGACATCACCGTTTCTCCCTTCGAGCTTACCCTTGCAAACGGCAGATATGTCCTTATCTGCGCCGTTGACGGCGAGGACGATCTCTCACATTTTTTCATTGACAAGCTCTGCGATATCAGGCTCAAAAAAGAGCCTGCCCTTAACGCAAGAAAGTTTCTCTCTGCCCTTGGATATAACGATATGAACGAGTATATTTCGTCGCAGCCCGTACTCTGCGGCGGCAGGAAAGAGAGATTCACTCTGAAGATCGACAACAGTATCATCAGCGATTTTATCGAGGATTTCGGCGGCGATTTCAGAAAGGTTGCCAATCATAAGGAAAACGACGGCTATGCCACCGTGCTGTCCGTCACCACATCTCAGGACAGCCTGAGAAGGCTTATAATGCCGTATTTTGATAAGATAGTAGTCCTCGACAGACCGGATTTCTACGAGAAACTGAAAGAGTGGTTCAATACCGGTATGCACCTCCAGAGAATGACCGAGCTTGCAAAGCAGAACAGGCCGTGGAGAGGTATGCTTTGCAGAACCTTTGAAGAAGCTGTCCGTTACTGTGAGATAAACGACACACATTTTATTGATTTCGGAATGATGAAGAACAGCGGAAAGGTCGATCTTTCGCTGCTTGCAAGAACTGACTGGATAGAGAGCGTTACCCTTAAAAATGCTGACATCACCGGGCAGAGATTTCCCGCTGAGCTGACCGACCTCAGACGCATTTCACTTATTAATTGCAAGTACGATATGGAAATGATCACCGAGCTTGAAAATGTGACCGAGCTCAGGCTCACCGACCTTTCGGCAGAGGAGCTTGCACTTCTGTCGAAGAAAACAAATATCACCCGCTTTGAGCTTTTCGCGCGTGAGCCTAAGCCCGGGAAATATGACCTTGAAAAGATAGGAAATGTGAAAGACCTCGCATTTCTTAAAGACTGGAACGACCTCAAAAAGTTGGAGATCGGCGGCTGTCAGGAGCTTGAAGATGTGTCGGCGCTTGCAGACAAAACTGAACTTGAAAGGATCAGTCTGTGGGACTGCCCGAAGATAAAGGATATCAGCTTTGTAAAGGGATTAACGAAACTCACAAGGCTGAGCGCATCGGGCACAGCAATATCCGAAGATCAGCTTACAGAGATAAGCAAAGCTCTGCCCAAATGTATCGTTGAGACCCAAAAATGCAGATACATAAACGGAGAGAAAACAGATCGCAAAAGATAAGACTTTCGTGCCCGCCGCGCCTGATATCAGGGCACGGCCAAAGAAAAGGAGACAACAATGAGCCACCGCAGAAGCCGTGAGACCCGACGGCGTCCTAAAGGCTGTCGGTGAACCGTTCCCGCTATTCCGGCAGCGGTGCGTGGTATGACGAGGACAAAGGGCGATACATCAGGTTCTATGCCCGCGGCTCTCACGGCAGCACAAAATGGCTCCGCACCGTCGCCAACCGCAAGGTACGCAGGGCAAAGAATGTCCCCCAGGGCGGCGGGTACAGGCGGGTGTATGACTACTGGTGGGAGCTGTTGTAACAGAGTTAAGGAGGCTCAAAATGACCGTAAAAGACTACCTGCTCACCTTCGACAAGCTGGAGCTTTACAACGCCCTCTGCGGGCTGTTTGAGCGCACATACGTTGTCGTCACCGCCGGGAGAACAGAGTTCTACAAGTTCATAAAGAACATCGAAGAAACGGAGCCCGTGCTTTCGGAGGGCGTCATCAAAGCTCGTCCCGTAAGTGAGGAGGACGACCTTGATATGTTCCTCAAAGAGCCGAACGACGAGGCGGAGTATGCGCTTTTGTATATCAGACGTGCGGAGATATTGGGTTACGCAGTGGACGATGAAAGCATCGCGCTATGCGGGCGGCTGAACTATGCCGTGCATCTGGTCTGGGAAATGACCTGGTTCGGTTTCAGAAACGAGGACGCAGAGGAAGAAGAATTTGACAGCTGAACAGAAATATGATATTATTAGAAAAACCACCCGCAAGAAAGGATGATCCCCTTGCTTTTCACCATAACCTACGAAGGACAGAACACGCAGGAACTTGGCTTCCTGCTGCATAAAAACCCCTCACGCGCACAGCAGTTCGAGCTGAATTACGGGCGGGCTTATGTCTTTTACCCCGAGGTATCAGACACCCGCACCACCGCCGCTCTGCTGCTGGACATCGATCCCATAGACCTTGCAAGAGGTAAGGTCGGCAGCAAGGAGGGCGGTCTTTTTGATTATGTCAACGACCGTCCCTACGCTTCGACTTCGTTCATGAGTACGGCTATCGTCCGCGTTTTCGGGACGGCGATGTCGGGAAGATGCGATAAGCGTCCGGAGCTTGCACAGACACCCTTGAAGCTCACTGCGACCCTTTCCGCACTGCGGGACAGCGGCGACACCGAGCTTGCAAATAAGCTGTTTGAACCCCTGGACTACGAGGTCAAGACCGAGCGCCGCCCGCTGGACGAGCGCTTCCCCGAGTGGGGAGATTCGCCGTACATCGACCTGACTATCAGCGGCACGGTGCGCCTCTGCGAGCTGCTCAACCACATCTATGTGCTGATCCCGGTCTTCGACAAGCAGAAGCACTACTACATCCAGGAGGACGAGATCCGCAAGCTGCTCGACCACGGCGAGGGCTGGCTGGCAGAGCATCCCTACAGGAAGAAGATCGTGCAGAGATATTTCAATTACAAGCGCAGCTATGCCCGACTTGCGATAAGCAAGCTGCTTGAAGATGATGATACCGAGGAAACTGAGACCGAAGATACTGAGATCGGTGAGATCGAGGAAATCGAGATGACCGAACCCGAAACTACTGAAACCGAATCCGAAGAAACCGAAACAGAGCAGAAGGAAAAGCGCAAGTTCACGCCGCTGAACACCAAGAGGATGAATGCAGTCAAGAACGCCGTCCTCGCGTCGGGAGCGCAGACGGTCATCGACCTGGGCTGCGGAGAATGCCGACTGACTTCGCTGCTGCTCAACGAGCCGCAGATCAAGAAAGTCACCGCCTGCGACGTCTCCGTGGCGGAGCTTGAAAAGGCGGCAGTGCGCCTGCATCTTGACCGAATGGAGCCCTTCCGCAAGAAAAAGCTCACGCTGATGCAGGCATCATTAACATACAAGGATGACCGCTTTTCGGGCTACGACTGCGCCTGCGTGATCGAGGTAATCGAGCATATCGAGCCCTCACGGCTGCCGGCGCTGGAACGTTCGCTCTTCGAGTTCGCCAAGCCCGGGACGGTCATAATCACCACCCCGAACCGGGAGTACAACGCCAATTACGAGCACCTGAAGGAGAATTCCCTCCGCCACGGCGACCACCGCTTTGAGTGGACGAGAGCAGAGTTCAAATCGTGGTGCGAGGATATGTGTGACCGGTTCAGCTACACCTGCGAGATAAGCGGCATCGGCGACGAGGACGAAAAACTCGGCGCACCGACACAGATGGGAGTGTTTACACGAAATGGATAAGTTCAGAATTGAGATACCGGAGTTCTGTTTAGTCGCCCTGATCGGCGCCACCAGTTCCGGAAAATCCACCTTTGCACATAAATATTTTAAACCGACAGAGGTGCTGTCCTCCGACTTTTTCAGGGGCATGGTATGCGATAACGAGAACGATCAGAACGTCTCAGGAGAGGCTTTTGATCTGCTCTGGTACGCCGCCAACAAGCGCCTTGATCTGATGAAGCTCACCGTCATCGATGCGACAAATATACAGAAAACGGCAAGACAACAGGTATTGCAGGTGGCTAAGTCTCAGAATGTCCACACGGCGGCGATAGTCCTAAATCTCCCGGAGGAGCTGCTGCAGGAGCGCAATAAACAGCGCCCGGACAGGAATCTGCCGGAGCGTGTGATACGTCAGCATTGTGTCGAAGTCAGGAAAAGTATAAGAAATTTAAAGCGGGAGGGTTTCCGCTTTATCTACATCATCAACTCACTTGAACAGCTGGAAAACTGCGAGATCGTCCGCACAAAGCTGTGGAACAACAAGCGCGACGAACACGGCCCCTTTGACATCATCGGCGATATCCACGGCTGCTGCAAAGAACTTGAAGTGCTTCTCGGCAAGCTGGGATATGTTAAGTCTGACGGTATCTATTCTCACCCGGAGGGCAGAAAGGCCGCCTTCCTCGGCGATTTCTGCGACAGGGGCGAAAGGAACGCCGATGTTCTGCGGATCGTTATGGATATGGTGAAGTCGGGCAGCGCCATCGCCGTCCCCGGCAACCACGATGTAAAGCTGTTGAAACATCTGAACGGCAAAAAGGTCAGCCCCATTCACGGCCTCGACAAGACTATCGCCGAGCTTGATGCGGCGGGTGAGGATTTCAAGGCTGAGGTGCGCAGCTTCATCGACGGGCTGATAAGCCACTACGTCCTGGATGACGGCAAGCTCGTCATCGCTCACGCGGGCATCAAGCAGCAGTACATCGGGCGGGGCTCGGCGGCGGTGCGGGAGTTCTGTCTCTACGGCGAGCGGACAGGCGAGTTCGACGAGTACGGCCTGCCTGTGCGCCTGGACTGGGCGGCGGATTACCGCGGGCGTGCGGCGGTGGTCTTCGGACACATCGCGGGGCTGGAGGTCAAGCAGGTCAACGGCACCTACTGCATCGACACCGGCTGCGTATTCGGAGGCAAGCTGACCGCTATGCGCTGGCCTGAGAAAGAATTTGTGAGTGTGGATGCTCTCAGGCAGTACTACGAGCCCGTGAAGCCACTGCAAAAGTCCAAAAATCTGGACATTGACGATATGCTCACCGTCGGGGACTTCAACCGCAAGCTCCACATCGAGACCGAACTGATGCCCGGCATCGACGTCCACGAGAACAATGCGGCGGCGGCGCTGGAGATAATGTCGCGGTTCGCCGCCGACCCTCACTGGCTGATCTACCTCCCGCCCACAATGTCACCCTGCGAGACCAGCGGGCTGGAGGACTACCTCGAACACCCCTTGCAGGCCTTCGAGTATTACCGCTCTCACGGCGTCAAAAAGGTGGTCTGTGAGAAGAAACACATGGGCTCCCGGGCGGTGATCGTGCTGTGCAGAAACGCCGAAACTGCGAGTTCCCGCTTCGGTATCACGGACGGCACAAGGGGCATTATCTACACCCGAACCGGGAGACGTTTCTTTGATGACGACACTATTGAAACCTCTCTGCTTGACCGCCTTGATGCCGTTCTTTCAAGTACAAATTTCTGGACAGAATACAATACCGACTGGGTATGCCTCGACACCGAGCTTATGCCCTGGTCGGAGAAAGCGCAGGGGCTTATCCGCTCCCAGTATGCCCCCACGGGCTATGCGGGTGAGGACGGCCTGACAGCCGCTGTTGATGCGCTGAAAAAGGCGGCAGCTCGCCAGAACAATGCTTTTGAAGTCGATGCGACTACCTCCGGGCAGAACGTTGACCCCGCCGAGCTGCTTGAAAAATACACCGCCCGGCTTGACGGCATCAGGCGTTACCGCGACGCCTACCGCGAGTACTGCTGGACAGTAAAAAACGTTGACGATTTCCGCATAGCGCCATTTCATATCCTTGCATCCGAGGGTGCAGTATTCTCCAACAAGACCCACGAATGGCACATGGAGAACATCCGCAAGTACATCACCAACGGCTCAGATTCGGTGTTTATGGAGACCCCCTACATCACCGTTGACACCGAGGATAATGCGAGCATACAGGCAGGCGTGGACTGGTGGCTGAACCTCACCGGCAGCGGCGGCGAGGGTATGGTGGTGAAGCCGGAGACCTACATCGCCAGGCAGGGCATCAAGCTGCTGCAGCCCGCCGTCAAGTGCAGAGGACGCGAATATCTTCGCATAATCTACGGTGCGGAGTATCTTGAACCGGAGCATTTGAAGCGCCTGAAAAAGCGCTCCCTCAACCGCAAGCGCACCCTTGCGCTGAAAGAATTCTCCCTCGGAATGGAATCCCTGTCCCGCTTTGTGAAGAACGAACCCCTCTACCGCGTACACGAGTGCGCCTTCGGAGTGCTGGCCTTTGAGAGCGAGCCGGTGGATCCAAGACTTTGATCAGAATCAGCCGTCCCTCGGGGCGGCTTTTTTCTTGCTCTAAATATTGTGCATACGGTATGCTATGATATTATCAGAAGAAAGGTTCGAGACATCAAGGAGGACACTATGAACTATAACGAATACAGAAAGATTATCTGCGCAACGCCTGCGACCCCGGGACTTGAATATGAGATCGCCGTTATGTGGCTGAACCCGGGCCGTCTGCCGATAGGTGTAGTCTCGCTGAACGGCTGCACCGATAAGGTCATCAGAGTGCCGAATGAGGAGATAAACCCTCGCGGCAGTGACAGAAACATAGTGCCTGTAATCGCGGTGGCGCGGGAGGCTTTCGCGGGAAATGCCGATGTCACAGACATAATGCTCGGCACTAATATCACAAAAATCGGTTCGCGTGCTTTCGCAGGATGCACGGCACTTGAAAGGATAACCATACCCAAGGGCGTGACTCGTTTTGGTATAGGTACATTCGAGAACTGTGTGTCCCTAAAAGATATCTACTATGAGGGCACCCGAGAGGGATGGGAGAAAATTGAAAAGAACACGGAAAAGCGCGAGATCGAATTCGGTAGGGTCATACCGGGAACTCCCGTGCATCAGATCACCGCCGAGAGGCTTATTCGCATCCCGGGGAATGAGGCTCTCGTTCTTGCGAATATCCACTTCCGCTGTGATTTCCCAAAAAAGAGCCCCGAGTTTTTCATCAGGGCAGGAAAGAAGGATATTACACAGGTCTTTGAGCGAAAGCTCTGACCCGATGCGTCAACAAGAATTTTAGGAGATGATATAATGGAAAAATCGGCTTGCTTTACAGGTCACAGAGACCTGTCAGAGAGCGAAAGATCGCTGTCGGAAAGGCTTTATTCGCTGCTTGAAAAGCTCGTTATCGAGGATGGGATAACCGATTTCTATGCGGGCGGTGCGGTAGGGTTTGACACCGTTGCGGCGAAGTGTGTGCTGCGGCTCAAAGAGAAGTTTCCGCAGGTAAAGCTGCACCTTGTTCTGCCCTGCTCCAACGAGCAGCAGACCAAGAAATGGACGGCAAACCAGAAATACGAATTCCGACAGATACTCACCCGCGCCGACAGTGTGGAGTACACATCTCAGCATCAGTTCCGGGGATGTATGGCGGTTCGCAATGCAAGGCTCGTGGAACACGCAGAGGATTACTGCATCTGCTATCACGACCCCGCACGGAAAAATGGCACCTCGCAGACTATAGGCTTCGCTGAAAAGAAAGGTCTGAAAGTAATCAACCTATACAAAGGAGTACAATAAAATGGACATTTACGGCTATCTCAACTCAAAGACCGTGGCGGACTACTGCCGCAGCATCGGGCATCAGTTCAACGCCAGCGAGTCTGCGTTCATCATAAACGACTGCAAGCATATCAGCTTTGAAAAGAAGATCGAACTGATGCAGGAGATAATGGATACCATGCCGGACGTAAAACGTGAAAGACCGAAAATGTACTTCGGCTCGGACAGCTTCTTTCACGCCCTCAAAGAGACATATATCCACGATGATTTTCTGCACGCATACGAATATCTGATACACGCCGAGAAATACGGTCTGCTCTGCCAGTACGGTTATTATTTCGGCGGCATCAGTGACGACTATACCGAGCCATATATCTATTCGTCCTACGAGCGTGCGCTTGAAGCGCTCAAAAAGGATGTCGCCGAGCGCGGGTCGGACGAATATTACGGTATGTGGATAACCGCCCGCAAGCCTGACAGCGACTTATATATCACGGGTTATCTGAATGAGGACTTTGAGGTCAGCTCGGTAGATCATAATTCAACCGACAGCGAGGATCTTTTTGATTCATTCTGGGTGTATATCCCCACGCCCTTCAAAAAGGGAGATCTTGTTTATTCCTGTTCGGCTAACTACCGCCCCGATCCGATGGTGCTGACGGATATCGACTACTGGGACAAGGACGAGGCGTGGTTTGAAAAGAGGAAAAACAGAGCCGACTCGTCCGATATGACCGCCTACTGCTACTGGCTCAACAGGGACGGCTATCTCTACGACGAGTGCGTCCACGACTACCACAATCTTGAATACTTCACCGGCGAGCTCTGCACCCGTAAACCTCACTTTCACAACAGTTACACCGACTACCGTCTTCTGAAAGCCGTAAGCGAGATGTTGAAGGGCGAGCTTGACCCTCATATGCTCCTTATCGCAAACGATGCCCTCCGCAGGGAGCGAGATTTCAGAGATTCTTTCCCGGGGTGGGACTATGTGGAGGACTATTACAAAAAGGCGGGTCTCGAGGATATCCTCGCCAAGCGCAGGCTTTGGGAGGAGTACGACAGGGAGAGATATGATAAGGCGGACGAGTAAGAGCAGCAGACAAAACGGCAGTGCATAAAGGCGGCATCGTTCCGATACCGCTTGCTTAAAACAATATAAAACCCGGAGGTGTTCCGCTAACATCTCCGGGTTGTTTTTCTTTATACTACTTAATTATATATGAACTTGAATGATCTATTACCTCTTCAAGCTCTCCCGCACCCTTGAACCTATGATCCGCACCCTCTATAACTTCAAGCCTTGCCTTCGGATTCACCTCACAGAACCGTTTGATATATTCCGGCAGTACAACATCGTCCCTGTCACCGTGAATTATCAGCATTTCTCTCTGCATATCGGCCTGCGAGATATCGTTCTCACACAGCTCCGTGTAGAACGAATAGGGCACATTTACCTTGCGCTCAAAGCCCATTTCCACGGAGCCCGCACGCTTGTATTTATCAAGCGAAATAGGCAGCATATTCTCAAAAGTTGCTCTCATATCCACAGCAGGCGCACGAAGGATTATTCGCACATCTGCTGGTAAAGCATCCAATGAAAGCAAGGTGATATACCCTCCAAAGCTCGTTGCAAATACTGCCTTTATATCGGCATCGGGGTATAGCCCGCAGGCGTGTTCAAACACGTTCATCAGATCAAGACGGCAGTTTGCGGTGCAGAAATATCCGTCTGCTTTGCTTGCACCGTGAGCGGGAAAGTCAAAGGCTATCACTGCAAATCCCCGTGTTGTCATACGTTTGGCAAGCGCCTCTATCGCAGAGCTTTCCTTATCTCCGCCAAAGCCGTGGACGGCGACGATAAAGCCCGTAACAGCGTCCTCCGGCTCATAGCGCTTAATCGGTATCTCATATATTCCCGAAAGGTCATAGTATTTTATCTTCATCGGCTTCTCCCTTATTCTCTGTCTATGTAGTACAGCTTTTTATCATTATAGCAGAACAACAGACAGTATTCAAGTCCCAGCTGTTCAAACAGCTCCGCTGCCGCACCATTGATGTTCTGTCCGTCTGCACCGAGCAGCTCTATAGAGCAGCTGTTTCCGTTGAACTGCTTTCCGTTGCCGCACCTAAATTCTCCGTCGAAATAGTTTCCGACTGTCCAGCAGTGCAGAGAATATTTCTCTTTTAGTTCATATAGAGTGTTCTTCCCTCAGCAACAGCACGGATAGCCATTTCCGCCACCGTTTCTTCATCGGGGAAAAACCTGCACTCGTATGCAGCACCGAAGCGTTCCTTGTACTCAGCGGTGCCGAGATCATCAAGCCTTGCGCAGATGTATTCGCACTCTCCTTTGATGCCGATAGGCTCCTCGCCCTCGCCGTAAAAGCAGATCCCGATACTGCATTTGCCGGCACTCTGCTTTTCAAAGCTTTCTCTTGTCTCAAAGAAAATATCTACCATATCATCGTCTCCTTTTCCTTTGTTCTGTATTTATCATATCATACCCTGTGCGCAGCTTTCTGAGCATCAAGCAGCTTTCTGAAAACCGCCTTATTCGGACAGTAGCGGTCATCCGCAAAAACGGTGATGCCGCTGCCCTGATAGTACTCCAATATCGCCGCTGCGCAGCCTGCACTCCTGCTCATACCGTACTCGCACTGGCAGATGATGCGCTTACCCGCTGTTATAGCGCAGATAATGAACTCTGCAACTGCACCCGCCTCCGGGAAAAAGCCGTCATAGTCAAAACCGGGCTCATCGCTGTCGATGTCGTCAAGCTCAACATAACAGATCTCCGCACCGCAGTTACCGATCGTGACGGGCTCTGTCCCCGCATCGTAAAAGCTGATGACCGCATCGCCGCCGGACAGCTTAAACCTTGTTATCTCTTCTCTTGACATTATCATTATTCTGTCTTTCATTCTGTGTCTCCTTTCTTTTGTTTCTTTTATTATATACTGGTGGATGAGTAGTTTTTTACGCATCGCATATCTTTATAAATGTATTTTGATATTGCTGCCTTCGGTAATAAATCTCACAAATTCGGTTGCGATAATGTTCGCAGAAATGAAACCACTTGCGACCATACCACTTTTATAAATCATGTATGACCTTTTCTTTTGCTCCATATTTTTCAGCTATTAACGGCAAATATGCTGACAGATGATCTTGCGTACAGGCATTACCGCACTCCGAGTCAAAAAACAAAACGCCGTAGTCATTATCGATGCAGCTGAATGATACACCGAAGTATTCTATATCATTTCTTCCATAATCCCTCAAAAATCTCTCATAATGCTTTAGCCAAATATTTCCGCCGAAGCAATGGAATATTTTGTCTTTACTAACGCAGAAAAATGTACTTGCCTTCATTTTTCTTCGCAGGAAGAAAGTCTATCCCTCTGTCACAGCATTCAAGCAGAGTCTCAAACAGCTGCCTCTTTGCTTCTTTCAACCGCCCCTTTCTTTGGTTTGCTTTCATTATAGCAGAGGGGGTGCGCAGGATCTTGGGCAAAGGGAAAGCCGCCCGGGGGACGGCTTGGGAAAGGACTATTAGTTTTCATCATTTCTTCCTGTTTCAAACGATCAGTGAACCTGAAATCACAGCATCGTGTGGTCAACACGCATATTCGCGTTTAGCTTGTTTTGACACGAGCGAAATATTGCTCTCCAAGCATCACAGGATAATTGCACTGTGCGCTCAGCACCGCCGCATAAAACCCTCCGAGACTCGTCCCGACGATGATATCGGGACGCTTGTTCACAAGGATGAATTTCAAATTGGCGAAAATGTGTTACGGCGGCACGTTGTCGTAATCGAGGGCGGGCGCGATGACCTCGCAGCCGAGGGCTTCAAGCGCCTGATATGCGCTGTTCTTGGGGCTGCCGTGGTAGCCGTGAATGTTAAGTATCTTCATTGTTGTCCTCCTTGTCGAGATAATCTTTCATGCGGTACTTCTTGCCGGGATTTTGAACTCTGTGCTTCATCATGCGCTCAGCCTTTCTGAATATCTGCTGTATGCGCATCACGTTGGAATCCCTGATCGCGGAGATCTCGGTGAGGCTCTTGCCCTCGCAGACATGGAGCAGAAGAACGCTGCGGTAAAACTCGTTAAAAGGCTCGATCATCTCCCCGTACTGCTCAGCAGAGAGGGGCTTTTCGGGCTTGAAATAGTCATTGAGCTTGGCGGCGTATTCATCTGTGATCTGCATAATGTTCTCCTTTCAGGCAGGGGTGACAGACAGCACAAAGGGCCTGTCACCGCGCATATACAAAGGCGACTGATAGTAGTAGTATGTGCCGCCCGCATTGTAGCCGTAGGCGTCCTGACCGCTGCACTCGAAGCTGATATAGTCCGCACCGCAGACAACGGAGTGAACGCAGAGCTTCATCGTTGCAACACACATCACAACGCCGTTGATGAACCGTGTCGGGTCGTTGTTCGGACGTTCGGGCTTGGGATAGGCGACCTCAAAAATGTAATATCCGGGTGTCCTGACCACCCCGCGCTCGGCGGTGATCTCGGCTATGGTGCGGAGTCTGCGGGTGAAGGCGGTGAGAATTGGGACGGGCATGGGATCACTCCTTTTTCTTTTTGCGGTTTTTCTTTTGGCTCTCAAGCTTTTTTTCGTATGTCCAAATGGCATTATCAAGCCAACGAACAGTCATATCAGGATAGCTTTCTTTGAGCTTATCAACAGCTGATTCAAGCAATTCCTGTATGTCCGATTCTTTTGCATCGGGATAATATCTCCGTACAAAGCGGAGCATCATTCTGTCAGGTTTACATCTATCGGAATACCCAGCTAACATATATAAATACTTTAGCATTATGCCGCTGCCTTGCCCTTTTACCGAAAGAATATCACTATCAAGTGTTTCTTTATTCTTATAAGAACGAAAATCGGCAACGGTGTTAATTCCGTGCTGATTCATTATTTCTGCGACCTTAACACAGGCTTCGATTTTTAAGATACCATTTTTCGGAGAAGTCCTGTGTCGTGTCATTCCGGTTTTTTCAAGAAATTTGTCATAATCATTGATTTTGCGAAAATTATTTAAAAAATCTGCTATCGTGTGTTCGGTTTTATCGGGTTCATCGTTTTCATGATTTCTCATTACATCGTATTTTATATTATAAAGATCACAATATTTGATCCAGTTTGTTCTCGCTGATTTGTACCTGATCCCTATGGAATAAACTGCATCTAAAATGCAAATGGGTAAGGAATGCGGGAAATCAAGGTTTTCATCTTCTGGCGTACCATTCAGACACTCCTTGCAGACCGTAATGAACTCTTTCTTTAGTTTTAACATAATTATTCCTCCTTAAAAAATGTCTAAGTCCTTATTTCTTATGATTGCTTATGATTGCTGTGACGTACTCTTGAATATTTGTTTATCCCCCCCTTTCACTCATCCGCCTCGAACTCTGTCTCGATCACACATTCAAGATCATCAAGCTCCTCGTCGCTGACATTCTTTTCGGCAGCATAGCACTCGAAAAGATCGTCTATCCGTTGCGCGCAGTAGTATTCCACCCTGCCGTCATCCGAACACCAGAACACCGCCGGGTTGCGAAGCTCCTTGCGCTGTTCTTCTTCGTACCACCAGCATACATCGCCCAGACGAAGCGCAAAACCGAGGGTGGGAAAACGGAGCAGATAATTATACGCCTGATGCCGCAGTTCCTCTCTGTCATCCTTTCTTACAGTCACCGAACCGTTGTAGGAAACAAACTCCGCCTTGATCTTGTTCCCGAAAAGGTCTTCCATACTGTCGAGCTTTGCTCGGAGTGTGGCAAGCGTGCAGCTGAATTTCATTAGAATTTGTACCGCCTTTCTGTCTCATAACGTTCTCTATGATCACATTTTATCAGACGGTATGGGTAAAAAACTTCTCATCCACCGTATCTTGCCGCAGCTTCTTTCATCGTCTTGGCGACTGCCTCCCTGACCTCGCTGGGATAGAGTATCTCAACCTGGTCGCAGTAATGCATCCCCCACTGCTCAAGGTCTTTCATACCGACCCGCACGCTCACCTCGATATTGCCGTTCTCCTGCTTCATCACCTTGTAGCCTGTTCCGAAAGTATCGATGATGTCCGGAATGAGCCACTCGGGACAGCGAAAGCTCCCGTGGCAGACCTCCCCCGTCCACATATACGGATGCTCGGCGACGTAATCCCGGAGGTCATCCTGCCGCACGCTGCGCCTGCTGGCCTTCTCGTCGGTACGGGATATGTTCATAATGCGGTCAACACGGAAGTGCGTGAGGGTAGCGTCTGTTCTCGATGCGATAAGATAGTACCTGCCGTTTACAAGTACCATCTTTCGGGGCGTGACGGTGTAGAGCTTCGGCTTGCCGTCCTGCTCTTTGGCATGGAGCTTGCCGTCGAGGCCGCGAACACCGTAATTGAAGCGGATCATTTTGCCCGCCTCCACGGCCTCGGTTATCAATCCCACGTTGTTGAACATCTGCTTGTTGTCGGGGCGGGTATTCAGTACGGCGCGAGCCTTGCGAAGGGAGTTCCGTTCAAAGCTACTGCCGAGATCGGCGATTTTCCCGATGAGTCTTGAAAGCTGCGACTGCGGCAGACCGTTGGCATACAGCAGGCTGTCGATCATCACCCGCAGCTCGCTTAATTCAAAGCGCTCGGCGTGATCGTAGTACCAGTCCGATTTGATCGTCTGCTCCACGCCGCCCGCACCGATGCGGGTGACGTCCTCCTTGTAATAGATAGGGTACCCCGCCTCCATGAGCTTTGAGAGATTGTGCCGCACGCTCTTGCGGTCAAGGGACATACCGTAGTCCTCTTGCAGCAGATCAACGATCTCAGTCTGGGTGAGTCTGTTTTGCTCGTCGGTGTAGTCCTGCAATATCTTCAGAATGTAGATCACAGCCAGTTTCTTGGGCTGCTTGGCTTTCTCCTGCATAGCAATACCTCCTTGTAGTCGTTGATGTTATTATACTACATTTTCCGGTGGGTTTCAAGGGTTTCTGATATTATTATATCTCAGGGTGTGGGTAAAAAAGCTCCCACGCATTTCTAACGGGAACGATAATTGCGATGACCTGTTTTTTACCCATAGTATATGTTGTTATAACAACACGCAAAGTCAGGATCTTTTGATTCTGGATAATAGGAATATCTAAGAGCAGCAGAAAATACTGGAATTCAAATCGGTTTTATCTTGGCTTTTACGCCGGCACTGCATATATGAAAAGCCTCACATCAAGCTTTGTATCGAAGTTGTCTATGGCTTTGATAAGCCCGATGCCCCCGCCCGGGACAGGTCGTCGGGCCGGGTGCAGCAGCCCGAGAACTTCCGGAACACGCTCAGCACGAGACGCACTGCAAATCCGGATCCGCGAAAGCTTTGGCTTCACATTCTTTATGAAACATTTTTTAGGAAGTCCCTTGACTTTTTGAAAGAAAGGTAGTATAATATAAACTGCAAAATACAGGGGAGCTCATGGTTGTGGGCTGAGAGGAAGTGATCAAACTTCGACCCTTTCACCTGATGCGGATAATGCCGCCGTAGGAAGTCACTGTGATTTTTTCGGGAGACACTGCGCGGGTGTCTCCTGTTTTTTGATATCAATAACGGAGGAATAAAAATGCTTGGAAAAATGTTTGAAAACGTTAGAAGTACCTGTCCGCTGATACATAATATCACAAATTATGTAACGGTGAATGACTGCGCCAACATCCTTCTTGCGTGCGGCGCATCCCCGATCATGGCGGATGACGAAGCCGAGGCGGCAGAGATCACAAGTATCTGCGGAGGACTTAACATCAACATCGGCACCCTCAACAGCAGCACGATCCCCTCAATGTTCCTTGCGGGCAAGAGAGCGAACGAGCTGGGTCATCCCGTCCTTCTTGACCCCGTGGGAGCCGGTGCATCGAAGCTGCGAACCGAAACGGCCTGGAAACTGTTGGAGGAGATAAGCTTCACCTGCATCCGCGGCAATATCTCAGAGATCAAGACCCTTGCCTCCGGAGCCGGAACTACCAAAGGCGTTGACGCCGATGCCGCCGACAAGGTGACGGAGGAAAATCTCGGTGAGGTAGCGGCATTCGTCAAGAAGTTTGCAGAAAAGACGGGAGCGGTCATTGCCATAACCGGAGCTATCGACATCGTTGCCGACAGTGAGAAAGCCTACTGCATCAGGAACGGTCATCCGATGATGTCGTCTATAACCGGAACAGGCTGTCAGCTTTCGGCAATGACCGCGGCTTTTCTTACCGCAAATCCCGGTTCTCCGCTTGAAGCTGCTGCGGCGGCGGTCTGCGCTATGGGCTATGCCGGAGAGCTCGCTCATGCAAGGATGACTGAGCTTGACGGAAACTCTTCATACAGAAACTATATCATAGATGCGATCTGCAATATGACACCCGAACAGCTGGAGAAAGGTGCAAAATATGAAGTGCGATAGGAAAACGATGCTGCTCTATGCCGTTACGGACAGAGCATGGCTTAAAGATCAGACTCTTTATCAGCAGGTCGAGGCTGCGCTGAAAGGCGGAGTCACCTGCGTTCAGCTGCGGGAAAAAGAACTCGATGACGAGGCGTTTCTTTCCGAGGCGCTGGAGATATCGGCGCTTTGCAGGCGCTATGGGGTGCCGTTTTTCATCAATGATAATGTGGGGGTCGCAATAAAGTGCAAGGCGGACGGTATTCACGTCGGTCAGGACGATATGAGTGCATCGGATGTGCGAAGGCTCGTGGGCGACGGTATGATGCTCGGAGTTTCCGTTCACACGGTACAGGAGGCGCTTGAAGCTGTAAAAGCGGGTGCGGACTGTCTCGGTGTGGGTGCGATGTTCTCCACATCCACCAAAGCCGATGCAGACGTTGTGGCAATGAAAGACTTGAAGGATATCTGCGATGCTGTCGATGTCCCCGTTGTTGCTATCGGCGGGCTTGGAAAGCATAACATCCTTCAGCTTGCCGGCACGGGAGTTGACGGAGTTGCTCTGGTAAGTGCGATATTCTCGGCTGACGACATCGAGAGCGAATGCCGCGAGCTTCGCAGGCTGTCAGAAGAAATGACAGGAAACCAATAATAACAAAGCGGCATATCGGGGACACCACCTTATGCCGCGATATAAAACGATGCTGAAATCGGAAGGGAGTATTTATATGAAATTGAAAACAGCATTGACCATTGCAGGAAGCGACTGCAGCGGAGGTGCCGGTATCCAGGCTGATCTTAAAACGATGACGCTCAACGGCGTTTATGCCATGAGTGCGGTCACTGCTTTAACAGCACAGAACACGACCGGCGTCAGAGCTATCCTGGAGTCGCCTCCCGATTTTCTCAGACAGCAGATAGATGCGGTATTTGAGGACATCCGTCCCGATGCGGTAAAGGTCGGCATGGTCTCTTCGGTGAGCCTTATCCGCGTGATCGCGGACAGTTTAAAACACTACAAGGCTTCAAACATAGTCGTTGACCCTGTCATGGTCGCGACCAGCGGTGCAAGGCTTATCGACGACAGTGCGATCGAAGAACTGAAAAGCATCCTGCTGCCTGTTGCCTGTATCATCACACCGAACATCCCGGAGGCTGAGGTGCTGTCGGGAATGACGATATCGGGCGAGGAGGATATGGAGAAAGCGGCTAAGTCGATCTATGAGAGCTACGGCTGTGCAGTGCTCTGCAAGGGCGGACACAGCATCAATGATGCGAACGATCTGTTATACAACGCCGACGGCTGTAAATGGTTCAGAGGGAAAAGGATAGACAATCCCAACACTCACGGAACAGGCTGCACGCTCTCAAGCGCGATAGCTGCAAACCTTGCTAAGGGCGAAACGCCGGAAAAGGCTGTGGAGAATGCGAAGAATTATATCTCGGGTGCTTTGGCAGCCGGGCTCGACCTCGGAAAGGGCAGCGGACCTATGGATCACGCTTTCATGATCAACGGATACAACAGGGAGGAAAAATAAGATGAGCGAAAACAATATGAATACAGTAAGACAGAAGTTCGACGGCTATGCCGAGCAGTACGACAAGTGGTTCATGGAGAACTCCAACCTTTTTGAAAGTGAGCTGAGGCTGTTCAAAAAGGCTTTGGGCGATATTTCCGGAAAGAGGCTCTTGTCGGTGGGCTGCGGCAGCGGCCTGTTTGAAAGCTATATCGACTGCTCACAGGTCGAGGGCATCGAGCCCTCCCGCGATATGGGCGAGATAGCCAAAAAACGCGGAGTCAATGTTATCTGCTTCGGTCTGATAGAGGACGTCGAGCTTCCCGAAAACAGCTATGACATCATTTATTTCAACGGCAGCTCCAGCTATATGGAGGATCTTGCCCCGGTATACCGGAAGAGCATCGCTGCACTCAAAGACGGCGGTAAGCTGATACTGCTGGATGTTCCCAAGGAGAGCGCTTTCGGCTTTATGTATCTTCTCGGAAAGAGCCTCGGGACATACGAGCATGAATATCTTGAAGGCACGATGCCGCAGCTCCCCTATCCGCTTGCACTGGCCGCTTCGGGAGTATGGCATTCCACAGAGGAAAAGATAGATGTGCTCAAAAAGCTCGGGATAGCGAAATTCAGCTTTTATCAGACGCTCGTCAGGAACCCGATGTACACAAACGAGGAGCCCGAGGAGGTATCGGACGGCTACAAGAGCGGCGGATATGTTGCAATAATCGCAGAGAAATAAGGAGGCTGAAAATGAAGCTTTCCGAATTACTGTACGAGAGAACGCGAAGGCTCTGGGACGAAGCTGCGGAAAATCCGTTTGTCACTGCTATGGCTGACGGAACGCTGGACGTGCAGTGCTTCAAAGCCTATATGCTCCAGGACTATTATTATCTGAAAGAATATATCGGTATCCTTGAGCAGATGGAAAAGCAGGCTGAAAGCGTTGAGACCGCAGGTTTTCTGAAAAGGGCGGTTCGGGCGACCCGCTGTGAGCTGGAAACGGTACATATACCGAATATGAAACAGCTCGGCATAACGGATGAAGAAATACAAGGCGGAGAAAAAAACTCTGTATGTGCCGAATATCTGCAATACCTGAAAGCCGCTGCGCAGGAAGGGACCGTGCGGGGGCTTGCGGCACTGCTCCAGTGCTCATGGAGCTATGCCTATATCGCCGAAGCCGTCACGGTGCGGTACGGCGACAGGCTCGGCAGCTCCGCTTATGCCGGATGGTTCCGGGCTTATACGTCTGAGGAATATACTGCGGCAAACCGCGACTGGACAGGCGTTCTCGACCGTGAAGCAGAAGGCATCGACAACGCTGAAGCCGAAAAGCTATGCCGCATTTTTGAAAGCTGCGCGCATTTTGAAAACAGCTTCATGAACGCGCTGATCTGACAGGCAGCAATAATGATCGGTGCTTTCATAGTATTATCTCCGCAAAACCATGATCATTCTGATTTTGGGAATAGGGTTTTTGAGCAGCTGTCAATGCGGTTTTACAGATCGTTTTCAACTTGGCTTTCCCGCCGTTCTGCGCTATAATAACATCAGAAGCAAAGCTCGCTCCCTGCTGTGCAAAAACACAGCAGGGAGCGAGCTGAATTACTTTTTTGACTGCTTTATACCGTTGGCACCGCATATATCCAGCTTGGTATCGAAGTTGTCTATGACCCTGATCAGCCCGATGGCCCCCGCCTGAAACAGGTCGTCGGGCTCGCCGCTGCCGGCACGGACATTGCGAGCATGGCAAGTGCCATGAACACCGCCGCCAGGCGCTTTAAAACGTTCCTCTCCTTATATTTTTCATAGTATCCGATCCTCATTAGATCAAAGATATAACTATGCGCATTGGTTATACCGTATTGTTCCGGATTTTCAAGATGTTTGGACAAATTATAGGAATGTCTTTTGACATATTTGCTGAACGTTCAGCCCGGCGGAGCCCTGAACGGGGGGCATACAGGATATACAAATAGCGACGGCGTTTTTAGTTAAATTATTTCATCTATTGCGCTGCAGACTATTGACATTTTTATAATAACGGTGCATAATTGAAACACAGAGTATCAAAAAGTCAAACGGAGGTGGGATATGAGCGACTATGTTGCAGGGAAAGCCTGGAAACAGGAAAAATACGACCGGATACTCAAGGTGGGCTTCAAGCTGTTTTCCGAGGAAGGCATCGAGCAGGCGACGATGGGCGAGGTCTCCGATAATAACTGCTATACAAGGACACATATCCAGAGCGAACCTTATATCGGCAAATATAGGTAATAATCATAAAAGCTTGATTTCAACGCAGAATCAGGCGTTTTCTGTTTAGTCGATTGACTTTATAGGGTAAACTCTGGTATAATTATTGGTAGCATACCCCACAAAAAAGTGATAAAGTCCCTATCCAATTTAAGTTATAATTAAGGTTTGTATATTAGAGTATAATAGGTGAAGTGTAGCAGAATGACGTTTTGGAGGTTATTATGGAGCGATTACTGCTGTTAGATGCGAAAAATTACGATGAAGATATGGACGTATGGGCAAGAGTCGCTGTACGGGGTATCGTTTTTATTGGAGACAAGCTGTTGCTGCTCGATGACAACAAAGGCGAGGTCAGTCTCCCCGGCGGAGGTCAGGACGAGGGCGAATCCGATGCAGATACCCTTATCCGTGAGATCAGGGAGGAAACAGGTTACTCCGTTATCCCCGACACGATTCGTCCTTTTGGATATATCGAGGAAAAGCGAAGGGACTTCAAGAGCTATCACGAGAGCAGGATATTCCACCAGATCAGCAGGCTGTATTTCTGCGAGGTGTCCGCTGAGCGTGGAGAAATACAGCTCAGTGAACAGGAAAAGCGTTATGGTATGCGTACTGCACTGTACGCCCTTGATGAAGCGATAGCCAAGAATCGGGCGATGCTTGACAATGTAGGCGAGCTTGCGTGGAATCAGAGGGAGTACAGGACACTGCTGCTGATAAAAGAGTATCGGGCAAGACCCTTATCCCCGCCGACGCCTACTCGATAGAGGTCAAGGACGGCATTACCTTCGGAACTGTTACCGCTGACAGGTTTGCCGCCAAAAAGGGCACACAGATCACCCTGACCGTTATCCCCGACGCGGAGGGCAATTACAAGCTGAGACCCAACTCTCCTAAAACAGGCGAGGCTAAGGTCACAAAGGGCAGCGAGCCCACAAAGTACACTTTCACCATGCCTGCCGCAGACGTTCTGGTATCGGCTGAGTTCACCACCGACTATACCGTCAGCATCGCCCACGGCACCGTGACAGCTGCTCCGTCGGGATTCCCTATCGACACCTTCGACGAAGCCGAGAAGACCGTAACACTTACCGTCACACCTGATCCCGGCTATATGACAGAAAGCCTGACCGTAACAGATCCCAACGGCGACCCTGTTGAGGTTTCGGACAACACCTTCACCATGCCTGCCGGGGATGTGAATGTCACGGCGGAATTAAAGCCCGACCCTGCCCACTTCTCGCAGGCGGGTGACTCCTACACTATCCACGATGCAAAGGGCTGGGATATCTTCTGCGACATTCTCGACGGCGACAACGGCAAGACATATTTCAGCGGCAAGACCGTAAAGCTGGACGCAGACATTTCCGTAACAAGAATGGCCGGAAAATCAAGACACGATTTCACAGGCACCTTTGACGGGCAGAAACATCCTTTGCTATATCCCTGGCTGATTTGACATTTGCCAGCAGATGTGCTATAATAAGGAACATCGCCCGCACAGAGAGAACTCCCTCCGGCACGGCGGCACAGACGGGAGCGTTTACACGGAATGGATAAGTTCATGATCGAGATACCCGAGCTATGTCTGGTAGCCCTTATCGGCGCTTCCAGCTCGGGGAAATCCACCTTTGCACATAAATATTTTAAACCGACGGAAGTGCTGTCTTCAGACTTTTTCAGAGGCATGATATCGGATGACGAGAACGATCAGACCGTCACCCGTGAGGCCTTCGAGCTGCTCTGGAGCGCTGCTGACAAGCGCCTTGCCAACAGGAAGCTCACTGTCATCGACGCGATGAACACACGCAAAAGCGCAAGGAGCAGAGTACTGCAAGCTGCCAGGGAGCATAACGTCCCCGCAGCGGCGATCGTGCTTGACCTCCCGGAGGCACTGTTGCAGGAGCGCAACAAGACACGCACAGACAGAGAACTGCCGGAGCGCGTGATACGTCAGCTATGCGTCGAGGTCGATAACAGTATAATAAATTTAAAGCGTGAGGGATTCCGTTTCGTCTACATCATCAGCTCCCCCGAGCAGCTCGAAAACTGCGAGATAGTCCGCACAGAGTTTCTGAACAGGGATCAGGACGAGCACACCGAACTCGACTTCGACGAGATCTTCGATGAACACAAAATACTGCTCTCCAAGCTGACAAGCTTTCTCAGATACAAAGACGAGTAATGCCACGCCGAGGGTCGAGCCGGCGGATATCAACACAAAATTGAGATGAAAAAATGGAAAAAACCAGCGACACAAAGCTCAGCAGATACATCAGCCTTATCCTCCGGCACCGCCCGGAGGATATCCCCTGGAAGTATGTTGTCGAAGTACTGCGGTTAAAATACTTATAAAGCCGTCCCGAGGTACGGCAGCAAAAAAACGGTACAGTCCCCTGTGAGGGCTGTACCGTTTTGTTTTCATATGGCTGTGTTTATGCCCTTGGCTTACCTATCACTTTCTTCTTCTGGAAACTGCGATAGCTGCTGCCAGGGATACTGCTGCGAAGGAGCCGACTGCCAGACCGGTGTTGGGGTTGGTGTCAGTCTTCTTGGTGTCGTCGGGCTTGGAGCTGGTGTCGGGAACAGAGCTGTCCTCGGGCTCGGAGCTGTCTTCGGGTTCGGAGCTGTCTTCGGGCTCGGAGCTGTCCTCAGGTTCGGAGCTGTCCTCCGGCTCGGAGCTGTCCTCGGGAGTCTTTTCAACCTCCGCTCTGACAGTGGTGACGCTGTACTCGTCAAAGAGCTCAACAGGCATATCGGGATAGTTCTCGCCGGTCATGAACACGGTCGCTGCGGTCTCGAAGAAACCGTTCTCAGCGTCTTCATCGGTAACGGTGTAGGTGTAGTGGAGCTCTGCGGTGTCGAGAGGTCCGATCACTCCGGTGCTGCCTATCTTCTCGCCGTTGATATATACATCGTAGTCGGAGTTTACCTCGGTGAAGGCCTGCAGCTTAACTGTGCAGGGCACCTCGTCGCCAGCCTTGTAGGGAGCGGCGGGTTCGTCGATGACGTTCTGAACGTTTACGATCTCGTTTTCGGTGAGCGCCTGGACGGTGAAGTTATCTACCGAATAGTTTCTGAAACCGGCATCCGGGTTGCTCATCACCTCATTGGTGAGATTTGCCCAGTCGAACCAGTAACCGCTGGCAAGCACAAAGCTTTCGCCGGGGTTGATAACGCTGTTGTGGTAGAACAGCTTGTCGGGATAGAAGCCCTCGTCGGAGCCGTGTTCCTCGATATATTCCTGCCTCTGATTTTCAGCCATTCTATCGGCAAGCTCCTTGCTGTATCCTACTTTCACGCAGAAGGTATCGTCCCCTGCTTCGGTGACTGTGTTGACTACGATGGAATACTTTGTACCCTTGGGGAAGTATACAGTCTCGTCAAGGTTAACGCGGTGATAGCCTGCCAGGGGGAATAACTGGCTGACTGTTGCAACGACCTCGCCGTCGTCGGGAGCTGTGAAGTTCTCGTTGAGCTTATACACGGTGCAGGTAACGTTCTCGTTGCAGGTGCTGTTCATAACGCCGATAGCTTTGAGTCTGAGATCAAGGCCGGCCTCAAATACGTTGGCTACGGCAGTATCTTCGCCCTTGACCGTCATCAGCTGCGGAGAAGGCATACAGTCGTAGATGTTGGGGCCGAAGGCTGTCAAAGGCTTTTCTTCCGCCTCTGCAACGGTGGTGGGGTTGAAATCAAAGCTTTCAAATGCGCCGAGGGACTGATCGTAGTAAGAGAGATAGAAGTATCCGTCTCCGCCGTTGCCCCAGAAGGAGTTGGTGGTATCCAACGAGCCCCAGCTGTTCTTTACTATGAAGGCTCCGTCACCCTGGATAAGGCCGTTGGGATCGTAGAAGTATTCCTTCGGGATGGTATCGTCATAACCTACGATGCAGACTGCATGATTCGACACGACCTTCTTGTTGACGCTTGTGGGATCGGTGGGATCATAGGTCTTGTCATAGGTATAATGGCACCAGTATTTCGCGTCGTAAGCGGAGGTGATATGGTTGCCGTCCTCGTCGATAAAGCTCATAAAACCGTCATCGACTTTGCCCTGTCCTGCAAGGGACATATCCGCATCGAAGGCTACCGAAACGGCTCTTCCGCTGAGCAGCTCGTTCTTGACGAGATTGAGGGCTTTCTCGTTGAAGGAATAAGCGCCGGTAGCGCGGTCCTCGCTGGCAACGTTGGGGAGCATATTGGAGTTTTCAAGCTCTATTCCGGTGAATCGGAGAGATTCGTCTACTGCCCAGTCCTGAGCGCAGGTCTTGTCATGGTTGGTAGCAGTGAACCAGTATCTGCCGATGCCCTTGAACCAGCCGTCGTTATCCGACAGCGACAGACGTCCGAGAGTTTCCTCTAATCCGATGAAGGTTTTCATCTCGTCGTAACTGCTGTAATCATAGGTCGTGGCGTTGTTCAGATCGGCGAACTGACGTATGTCGTATGTTTCGCACTCAGCGGGATCCTTGATCACGTCGATGTAAAAGACCCTTCCGATAGGCTGGAGGTAAGGTACCATCTGCTCGGAAACAGGCCCCTGAAGGGTGCTGTAAATGGTGGTGGCGTAGGACGCGAACCCTCCGAAAAGCTTCTGGAAGTTTATCGTAGCCTGGTCGCCGCCGTGTTCTCTCAGGTATACCTCGGAGTAGTTTATCTGACCCTCACCCTCCTGAGACTTGAACAGGGTGGTCTCGGGCAGAGGCGTTGCGGAGAACCATGCAAGGTGGCGCTCCGAAAGGTCGAGCATATCATCACCGGAAAGGGTGTTGGCGTCCATGCCCGTTTCGTACAGTATGCTGGTCTCTGAAGCAGCCGTAGCAGCGAAGGCCCAGCAGGTGCCCAAAACGCCCTGATTCTTTACAGGGGTAACATAGCTCTTGCCGTCAACGTCGCGCAGGTCGAACTTTTCTTCGGCGGGCTTACCGGGATAATTCGCGGGATCATCCACAGTGTAAGACAAAGACGAAAAATCAATGCCCATGAGCATCTTGAGAAGATCCATCTTTGCAACAAAGGGGTTCGGAGCGTCAGCGGCAGAAGCTGTGAAGTTTCCGGCCGTTGAGCAGCAGAGCATCGTCATCGCGGCAATGCCGGCAAGCAGTTTCTTTGCCTTTTTATTCATATTCTCTACCTCATTTCCTGATCTTGCCGTCGTTATAAAACGGCAGACTTTACTTCACGGTTATTATAGCACAAAGATTTAACAAAATCAAGACCCAGAAACATATTTGTTGAATTTCCCCAAAAACCGCACCGCGTTTTGTCTATAATGGTCATTATTGGCAGATTCGCTTCGAAAAGGCGGCTTTACAGAAAAACAGCGCGGAAAGAAAAACTGCAAAAGTCAGCAGAAAAATGCGTAAAACCTATTGATTTTTTGAAATAAATGGTATATAACTAAAACATATTACGAAAGATCATCCGGCCGCGGGGCTGGAAAGCTTGGGAACAGAGTTCCCGGACAAAAATCTGAACTGAGGTGGTCACAATGGGCGTTTCGATCCGCAGACGCAGCAAAGCCGGCAGGATAATCAAATGGACACTGCTTATACTCCTTCTGGCGATCATAATTCTCTTTGCAATATTCCACAAGCCGATAATAGGCTTTTTCAAGATCAGGATCGGCGAAAGCGCACTCTCCAAGGGTGCCGACGGACTGAGCTACTCCGAGCATACGCTGACGAAGGAGCAGCGGCTCACCGATTTCGAGTACCTCTATAAAAACGCCGTCACCGATTCGCCGGTGAGGGAGCAGGCTGAGAAGTACCTGAAAGCAGACTACGACGAGATATACAAAACATTCAAAGCCCGGGTCGGGAACTGCAAGGACGATTACGAGTTCTGTGCGGTGATGGCCTCCTTTATGGCGAGGCTGCCGGGGGCTCACAATCATCTGAAACCTCCCTCCTGTGACCTGTCGGCATCCACCGACTATCCTCTCGGCTACGAGCTGGGCTTCGGCGACGTCAGAGAGACCAACTATGCCTTCTGGAAGCAGTTCGAGGACAGGATGTTCTCCTACACTCAGAAATGCGCCGTCGCCGTCAACAACGGCGGGGACTATGTCTTCGTGGACGAGGACTACGGCTTTGAAATGATCGGGGATATCATCGGCGGCAAGCTGCTGACCCTCAACGGCGAGCCCTTGCAGACCGCGATCAAAAAGCTGGACTGCCTGCACCAGTGGGGCTACGACGAACACTATGACTGCGTGAGGGTATCCAATCTGTTTTTCAACGACAGCCTCGGCGAGAAATACAAGGCCGAGATCGAGATGCCCGACGGCAAGATCATCAAGAAAGATCTCTGCTGCTCCGCGGAATACAATCTGGCGCTGCTGTACAGAGACAGCCTCTACCCCGATCACAACAAGCAGACCGAGACCGCAGCGACCACGACTGCTGCTGCATCTTCAGCATCCGCCGAGACTCAGAACATCAGGCGGGGCAGCTCCTACCGGGTGGAGACCGACGCCTCCCGCAAGCTGGTGTACATCAAATCCAACCTCTGCCTCGGTGAAGAAACAGACCAGCTCTACAACGACATAACCGCCGCCCTCGACGAGGTGGATGCCGAAAACATCATCGTGGATGTTCAGGGCAACAAGGGCGGAGACTTTCCCTATGTGACCGAGGGGCTGTGCAAGGCCATATTCAACGAGCCCTCCGGCCGGACGATCTATTCTGCGTTCCCCAAGACCGAGCTGACCGACCTGTTCTTTAACAACGGCACCTACACCTTCTTCAGCACCGTTGAGGAAAAGGACGGACTGATGCGCTATTCCGACGATTTCAACGCCGAGGGCAAGGCCAAGAAGAAGTATAACGTCTACGTGCTGATGAACGCCTCCACCTTCTCCTCGGGGGACATCTTCACCCAGATCGCCGGTGCGATGGACAACGTCACCCTGCTGGGAGAGAACACCAGCGGCGAGGGATTCACCGGCAACCCCCTTTCCTACTATCTCCCCGAGAGCAAGTTCCCCTTCATTATCACGGTGGGCGTCTCGGAGACGATACCAAATGATAACTACGTCGGCACCGTTCCCGACATCTACTGCCCCAGGACCAGGGACAGCTACCTTGCCATGACGGAAATGATCAATGACCCGAATATCGGCCGTCAGAAGGCATCCACCCTCGAATACAGGATGCAGTGGGACACGGTACTGGCAGAGGCCATAAAGCTCATCGACGGCAAGAAATAAACAGCAAAACACAGGAGGTATCATCATGAGAAAACGAATCATCAGCGCAGTCACAGCTCTGCTCTGCCTGGGGACAGCCGCTCCGGTGGGAGCCTTTGCCGACAACTCCCCCGGGTTTACCGAAAAGAACATCACCGCCCACGTTTACTCCGCGGACAATATACATACCCTCGCCTCGCGCTATTACGAGGATCTGCCTCAGATACCCTACGTCAGGATAAACGACTTCTACGGTCTGCTGCTGGATAAAGAGCTCACTGTAAACGCCGAGGGCGATGTGTTCACCCTGACCAACCCAATGGGCGATACCGCAGTCATCGACGCGGGAGCTGACATCCTCACCTCCGACGATCTCAGCGAATTCATCAACTGCACCGTAAAAAGGCAGGAAGGCGCCAAAAACGTCTACTACGACGGTCTGCCCTTCGTCAGGGTCGGGGAGGTCGAGACCGACAGGGAGCCCGACCCCGCTGAGATAGACTTTGCCTCCTACGGCATCGACCTCCGGGCTGACGGCGGCGAGCTGTGGGTGCCTTTCCCCACTGCCAACGATATGTTCAAGAGCGTCATAATGCTCAACGGCTACTACGACGGCAGGGAATACTACTTCATCGACAGTAACAGCGACTACGATTCAAATGTGACTGCCAACTCGAATAAGTTCCTGGCGTCGGTCTTCGACACCTTCTTCAAGGACGGAAAGCGCTCCCCCGAGACCGCAGAATTCTGCTACGGTGAGTTCTGTTTCGTAATAGATACCTTCTACGGTTTCCCCGGGAGGGCTGCGATAAATGACAAGCTCGCCGAGTACGGCAGCTTTGACAAGGCGATCACCGCCATGAGCGAGGAAGCAGGCTCCGAGAAAACGCTGAAAGAGCTGCTCTGCTCCGAGGATGCGGTGGAATATGCTGCGGGCATCTTTACATTGTATCTGATCTTTTATGACGGCGGACACATGAGCTTTGCTTCGAGCATCGGCGAATTGCAGGAAGCATTCGGCTTAGAGGTGGAGAGGATGTTCTCATGTATGCAGTCCCTGCATCTGGATCTGAAAGGTCTCAATTCAGCGATCGTAGACAGAGATAACATCAGGACAAACATTCCCATCGCAAGATATGAGGTCTGGGGCAGCGACAGACATCTCAGGCAGGGGGACACCGTGGTATACAGCTTTGACAGCTTCATGGCTGACTTCGACAGCTGGAGGAAGTACTTCAAAGGCGAGGGAGAAAGACCTGCCGACTCGCTTGCCGGGCTGGTTGACGCCATAAACGAGGCCGACGCCGACCCCGAGATACGCAACTTCGTCATCGACATCACCTGCAACGGCGGCGGCTCCGGTGATGTGGTAGCCACGGTCATGAGTCTGATCTCCGGGGAAAGCTCTTTTTACGTCTATAACTCCCTCTCCGGGCAGTACGTCCGCACAGAGTATCAGGTGGATGCCAACTTTGACGGAGTATTCGACGAAAAGGACCAGGGCAAGCTTTATGACCTCAACTTCGGCGTGCTGATGAGCAGACGTTCCTTCTCCTGCGCGAATATCCTCCCGACCCTTTGCAAGGAATACGGCATCCCGCTGTTCGGCGACACCTCAGGCGGCGGTGCCTGTGCAGTCATGGAGAACACCACCCCCGACGGACTTTATTACAGGATATCCGCCAACAACAGGTTCTCCGCTGCGGACGGCAGCAGCGTTGATAACGGCATCGAGGCAGACTATCAGATGGTGGACTACAACGAGGACGGCAGCTGCGACTACAAGCAGCTCTATGACCTGAACTTCATCGCTGCGAAAATGGACGAGCTCTATCCTGCGGAGGAAGAAAGCACTCCCGATGAGAGCAGTGTCCCGGATGAGAGCAGCACTCCTGAGGAAAGCAGCGCCCCTGACGAGAGCAGCGCTCCTGAGGAAAGCAGCGCCCCTGACGAGAGCAGCGCTCCCGACACAAGCAGCGAAAGCAAGCCGGACAGCTCCAAGGACAGCAACCCTGCCACCTCCGACGCATATCCCGCCTCAGTGACGGCGGTACTGCTGCTGACAGCAGCGGTGATCTCCGCCAGGCGCAAAAGCTGACGGAGCGTAACGAGGGAATAAACCGACCGGATAAACAGCAAGACTGCTGTCGCAGATGACGACAGCAGTCTTGTTTTTGCTATGTGATTATCTCTCAGCCCGAAACAGCTTCAAGCGCCGCATAGAACGCGGGCTTGGCCTTGCCGGAGCCGTCAAAGAGCAGGGGCTGACCAGAGGCTCTCCAGCTCTTGTCATCCGAAAGCCCCCAGAAGATCACCGCTGAGATCTGCTCTTTGTGGGCGTAGGCGGCGGACATTATGCCCTTGTAGTACTCCGCCTGATCCTCAAAATACTGCTCCCCGGAGTTGTTGGGAACGGTGGCGTCCAGCTCCGTGATCTGCACGTCGAGACCCAGCCCGCAGTAGGTGTCCAGAGCCTTTTTGTACATATCCACCGAGGGGAAGGCGTCCTTGCCGGTGCGCACATCCAGGTGAGACTGCATACCTATGCCGTCGATGAGGCCCTTTTCTTTAAGCTCCTGCGCCATGTTCACGATGGCTTTGAGCTTGACGTCCATGTACTCGTTGTAGTCGTTGTAGTAGAGCTTGCAGCCCTCGGGGGCGTACTTCCGGGCATAGGTGAAGGCCTGCTCGATGAAGGAGTTATCCCCGTAGATCTGCACCCAGGCAGAGGTGCCCTCTGTGACCTTGTTGTCCCCGGCGACCCTGGGCTTGCCGTTTTCCAGCCAGGCCTCGTTGACCACATCGCAAGAATAAAAGACCACATCGGGGTAAAGCTCGGTGAGCTTCTCAAAATAGGCCTTGATGTAGTTTTCCAGCCGGGCGTTCATCTTCTCGGGAGTGACCCAGTTCCCTGCCGGGTCGTAGCCCTCTTTGAAGAACCATGTGGGGGTCTGGGAGTGCCATACCAAAGTGTGCACCCGCACCGGTATCTTCAGACTCCGGGCGTAATCCAGCACCGGCTTTGCCGCCTCAAAGCTCACCTGGGGATGCTCGTCGTCGCCGTTTTGTTTGTAGTATTCGAGGGTGGCGGTCTCGTCGAGGACGTAGTCGGGCTTGAGCTCGTTGCCCACCGTGATGCTCTTGCTGAAATGCTTTTCGATGAGGGCAGCGGTGCTTCTCGATTTGAGGTCGGCAGGAGTAACGGCGGTGCCTATCTTAAATGCCCCTGTATAGACCTCGCAGAGAGACTGTATCTCTGTCTCGATATCCGCTGAGGGTATGGCGATGACGTTGATGTAGTCGAGGAAAATGTCAGAGGTGCCCCCCTCGAAGCAGATGCACCCGCTCTTGAAGTCCCCGGGCAGCGGGACAAGCAGCTGTTTCACGTTGTGCCACCTGCCGCCCTCCTTTGTGGTTATAAGGGGCTTGGTCTGCAAGGCGCCGTTTGTGTCGGTATATTCGAGGCCCACCGTCACCGGCGACCTGTCCCGCTGCATGACCGAGAAATTCACGCAGTAGTCCTTGCCTGCCTCAACGAGGTCGTCCAGCTTCATCACGAAGCCGTCGCCCTCGCTTTTCCTGCCCGAGGCGCAGAGGCTCTTTTTGCCGCTCTTTACGATCTCATCCGAGGCGGCGAGCACTGTGGGATCGCCTTCCCTGCGGGCGGCGAACCTGCTCAGATCGTCGCCGTCGAAGGTGGCGTAATAACGGATATCTATGCTGTCCATGGAGAGCTGCATCCCCGTCTCCTCGTCGATATCCTCCTCGTCGGACTGCTGCGAACTGCTTTGGCTGACTGTGCTCTCAGCGCCGCCGGAGCCCTCCTCCGACTGTCCGCAGGATGCCAGCATACACACGGTCATACACATAACAAGTAATAGCCTGATCTTCATAAATGTCCCCCTGTAAAACAAATTCTGTAAACACGTTTATCGTAACACGAAGCGGGGGCAAAGTCAAGAATAATAACTGCGCTCCTATTATCATTTCTTGTGAATGATCCGGGCAAAAAACCGGCTGTTTTTTTGCCATACTCTTGACTCAGGGCGGTTTTCATGGTATACTATATTAGTAAAAAAATGTGATGCGGTAACAGTTTGTTCAAGTCCTGACTGACCGGCGGCACATCCTGCTAAATATTTGCCTTTTCCCGGTCCGGACCGGAAAATAATGCATCCCCCGGCGCAGATGCCCGGAAGGTGCGTTCCCTTAGAAAAGGAGGAAGAATATGAAAAGTCGATATGCAAGTAAAGTCCTGGCTGCTGCTCTGGCTCTGACACTTGCGGCGGGCGTTCTGCCTGTTTCACCCCTTGAACTTTCAGGCGCTGTACTGCCGACGTCGGCGAACGGCGATCTGCCGGTAGTGCCTGCGACCGAAACGAAGTACACCTTCACCAACAACACCGAGTACGTTACTGCTACCTGGAACAGCCAGTCCGCAGCCAGCGGTCAGGAGCTCAACACCGGGTATCCTCTGGTGCTCACTGCCGAGAGGCCTTTCATTTACAAGGTCGGCACTTCGAGCACTGTGGCACGCAAGAATTCCCAGGGCGTATACAAGGTCTCCCTGAACCCCGGCGGGAATGTGACCGTTGACAGCTACTACGCCGAGGTCGAACACGACAACGGCTTTGCAAGAAAGACAAGCATCTATCTCAAGGCTGACAGCTTCAACCACGGCGACAGCTTCTATTATGACACGACCTTCCCCGCGGGCACCGTAAAGACCCGCACAGAGGGCGACAAGGTATGGTACAGCAATATCCTCAACGTGCCCACCGAGCTTTATACCGCAGACGGCGAACTGATCGTTCCTCAGATGTCGGTGAAAAACGGCGTTCAGGAATATGCCTTCACTCCCGCAGCGAGCGAGACCTATTATCTGGTCCGCGCCTTCGTTGAAGGCAGCGAGAGCAACTGGGACGGCAACGCAACTCCTGTGCTCCCCTTCGGCGATGTGGATACTGTTACCGTCAAGCATGACAACGGCTCCGGCGCCGAGGAAGACCTGGAGCTCATCCCAGAGAACTTCAACCAGCTGAGCAGCTACCTGAGCACCGACAAGGCCTTTGCCGAGGGCGATCTTGTGAACGTTCAGCTGGACGCCAGCACCGCCACCGGTCTTGTGATGACCAAGCCCGGCGTCAAGATCAAGGTCTACACCACGATCTGGGGCGACGAGGTCGAAGTTACCAAGCTGGCAAACTCCGACATCAAATCCACCAACTACACCTTCCCGGTTAATGAGGTCTATTCTTATTTTATCGTGAAGGAGTACGCTCCCAAGATCATCAACGGAAAGTCTATTGCGATAGGCGAGAAGATCGAGCTGAGATTCTTCGTTGACAGCACCAACGACATCGTGAACGAGGAAGGCGCTTACATCATGTTCTCGATACCCGGACTTGATGATGTTACCATGCTCCTTACCGACTATAAGATACAGAGCAACCGCTGGTATTACGGCTGCGAACTGGGGCCCTCCAGGATCAATGACGATATAACTGCTACGATCTGCCATGCCGACGGCACCGCGATCGATTCACTGACTTATTCTATCGCGGCATATGCTGAGTATCTTAAGGGCTATCTCCCCAACAATCAGAAGATACAGAATCTTATGAACAGTATGCTCAGATACGGTGCAGCAGCTCAGATCTACAAGGGCTACAACACCGATAAGCTCCCCATTAACGATCTTAGTACTGTATTCGCAAGCAACGCCGATATAGCAGCAGCCATTTCCAATGACCATGTAGGTCAGCCCTCCGGTACTGTTTCGGGAGTAACCTTTGCAGGAGCGACTGCATCTCTCGGAAGCGACTGTATGTTCTCCTGTGCGTTCAACGTGACCGGAAATCTCAAAGATTACACTTTCACCTACAAGAACACCGTCACCGGTGAGGCTAAGAAAGCCAAGCCTACCCTTTATGCAGGCACTATTTACCTTGTGAATATCCCCGGCGTGGTTCCTTCCAGATACGATACGATCTATGAATTCACCGTTAAAAACAAGAAGACCAATGATACCATGACGGTACAGCGTTCGCTGTTCGGCTACGTCAAGTCAATGATGACCAGCGCCAGCGCTACCGAAAACCTCAGACTTCTGCTAAAATCCATGTATTATTACAATCTTGCTGTAAAGGCATACAAGACTAACTAAAGGAGAGATTGAAAATGAAAGAGAAGTACTCAGGGCTTGAAATGGAAACAGTCACCTTCGAGACCCAGGATGTGATCGTGACCTCCTGCAGCACCTACGAGTTCCAATGTGATATTGACGGACTTCCTATCGGCTGATATCCGCAATACCCCGACCACCACCGGGCAGCCCACACGGCTGTCCGGTCTTTTTTTCCTTGACTTGACACCGGGGATGTGCTATTATGGTTATGAAAGGACGTGGTCGTATGAGCAAAGTGATCGTGGGGCTGTCGGGGGGCGTGGACAGCGCCGTGACGGCTTACCTGCTGAAAATCGCCGGGTATGAGGTCATCGGCATGACCCTGCGCACCTATGTCACCGCCGACGGCACAGACAGCCGCTGCTGCGAGATCGACGACGCAAGACAGACCGCCGCCGCCCTGGGCATACCCTACTATGTGCAGAACGTTCAGGCCGACTTCCGCAGGTACGTCACCGAGCCCTTCATCAAAGAATATCTCTCCGGCAGAACGCCCTCGCCCTGCCTTGTCTGCAACCGTCAGGTGAAGTGGGCGAAGATGCTGGAGGCCGCCGACAGCATGGGTGCGCAGTACATCGCCACCGGGCACTATGCCTCGGTGACCCGGCTGCCCAACGGCAGATACACCGTAAAGCTGGCGGACAGCCTCGCCAAGGATCAGACCTATATGCTCTGCCGGCTTACCCAGGAGCAGCTCTCCCGGACGCTGATGCCTCTGGGCAAGCTCACCAAGGCCGAGGTGCGGGATATCGCCCGCCAAGTCGGACTCCCCGTCTCTGAGAAGCCGGATTCACAGGAGCTGTGTTTCGTCACCGACGGCGACTACATGGGCTACATCGAGCAGAACGCCGACTGCCCTCTCCCGCCTCCGGGGGACTTCGTGGACGAGGAGGGGAACATTCTGGGACATCACGGCGGCATCTACCGCTGCACCGTGGGACAGCGCAAGGGGCTTGGGCTTTCCCTGGGGTACCCGGCCTATGTGAAGGCCATCGCCCCCGCCTCTGACCGGGTCATCATCGGCACCGAGGACTCGCTGTGGACGGACACGGTGTACTGCGGGAACGTGAGCTTCATGGGGCTGCCGGAGCTTTCTCCGGGTCAGCGGGTCAGGGGCATGGCAAAGATACGCTACGCCCACAAGCCCCAGCCCGCCGAGGCGGAGCGCCTTGAGGACGGAGGACTGAAGCTCACCTTCGCCTCCCCGGTAAGAGCCCCCGCCCCCGGTCAGGGAGCGGTGATGTACGACGGCGAGGGCTGCCTGCTGCTGGGAGCGACGATATCAATGCACGAATAAAAAGAGCACAGTCTCTCGAAAGGGGAGACTGTGCTTTTTTAGGTTTGTTACTCTCTGCTCCTGACTTCATTGGCAATAGACGAATGCGCCATGGTGCGCAGGGGGAGCAGGTAGGAGCCCAGCATCAGTGCGAAGATCAGCAGCCCGATGAGCAGTGCTGCGAACCAGGGCAGCGATACCAGATTGGAGTTTTCGGAGCCGAACAGGACTCCTGCCAGGAACCTGCCGAGAACTGAGCTGACTGCCGCCGTTATCACTGCGCAGACCGCTGTCTCGATAGTCAGGGACGCGATGATCTGCTTCATGGACATACCGCAGGCGCGGAGCATGGACAGCTCCCAGCGGCGGTTGACGATGTTTGCCGCCGAGGTGGAGACTATGTTTATCAGCGCCACTGCGAATACCACCGTCGCCAGCGCCATACCCGCTATTTTCAGCGCGTCGGAGATGCGCTCGCGGGTGCGGTAGAAGGAGACATTGTCCTCTGCATGGGAACAGTTTTCTTTGAGGAAAGCCGTTGCCTCGGGCTCCATGCCATGCTTTACACGCAGGCCGAGATAGATCGGCTCCGCCCCGGCACCGTCCTCACCGACGCTGCCCACAAGGCCGCTGAACTCGTGTACCAGCTCCACCGGTATCACCGAGATCACTGAATCCTCTGTGCAGGCGAGGCCCTTGCTGTTGGTGGTATAGTACCCGCTGACCTGGAGAACGCGGGTAGCGTAGGTCACCTTAGCCGTAGACGTCCAGTAAGGCACCTCCACCGAGGTCAGGTCTTCCCGGAAGATATCCACTCCAAGGCTATTGCCCCTTGTGGCACGCTTTACGCTGTATCCGTTGTTGCACAGCAGCAGTCCGCCCTTGGAGAGCAGGTCGTCGTAAGTAAGGTCTGTGTCGAACCGCTCGAACTGCGTCCTCGTCACCGGGACCACGGAGAAGCCCGGCAGTCTGACGCTGCCCTTGGAGTCCTTTAACAGATCAAGATAAGCCTCGGTCAGCGAGGGCTCGATGCAGTCCATCGACAGGCCGGAGGCATCCCCATAAAAGCTTACCGACCCCGACAGCGGCTCGATATCGGTGAAATAGCCGGAGTCTGCAAACTTCTGATATACCTCGGTAACAGTCAGCACGGTGCCGTTCCCAGGCTGTTCGATCTCCGCCCGATAGTCGTATAGACCGTCGTTTTGCAGCATACCCTCCTTCTCGATGCCGTAGATGATCGCCGTGATAGTTATGACGAGGGTGCCGCTGACGATCGCCGCCAGCAGGGTTATGAAGCCCCTCATCTTGTTCCTGCCGGCGCTCCTTGCCGCATAGCCTGCCGGGAAACCGAACAGCTTCCGCGAGAGCCACTTTCTCTTTTTCGGGGGACGCTTGACGCGCTTGCCTGTGAGAGCGGCGGCAGGGGTGAGTTTCTTTATCCTGATCGCGCAGGCGTAGCCGGAGAACATAACCGAGAACACCGACACGAATATCGCCGCGCCGAATACCACCGGGATGATCTCAAGGCTGAAAAACTTCTCGGTCACTCCGTCGCCGTACATCAGGTCGTAGATCTTCAAGTCCATAATTTTGGACATTATGATCTTGCCTGTAAGCAGGGCGAGCCCTATGGCAATAGGCAGCGCTGCCAGCATATAGAGCATACACTCCGCAAGCACCATGGCGAATATCTGCCGGTTGGAGGCACCTATGGTCTTCAAAGTGCCGTACTGCTCGGCGCGGTAGGCCGAGGAAAGCTCAAAGGCGTTGTTGACGATGAGCCTTGCAAAGAAGATGAACACCGCCGCAACGAGTATGATCACCGCGAACAGCGCCGCCGTGTTAGCGGCACGGTCGAAGCCTCTGCCCTCCAGCAGTATGAGCCCGTCGTTGGTCATGACGTGCTCCACGATGTGACCGCCGATATCCTCGGACATGGTGATGTTCAGACTGTCGCATATCTGCCTGACCTCGGTGTCGATGTCGAGGCCATCCTTGATGCGAACGTAAGCGGACCCGCCGGAATCGTCGTCAAAGAAGCCGGCTGCCCACTCATCCTCCGCGAAGAAGCAGAGGTCACTGTGATAATCCTTCTGGAATACGCCTACCACCTTGTAGGTCTTGCTTGTTTTCTCCGCCGTCTCGCCGGTATCCCTGGCCTTGACGGTGTAGATCCTGTACTTGGTGGGAGCGTTGTTGACGTAGTCGGTGTCCTCGTGGCAGATCACTCCGTCACCGAACAGAGCCTCGATATCTGTCACCAGATCGCTGTCGGATCCGAGGGCGCTCTCATAGTCGCCCTCCCCGTAGGTGTACTGCTGTATCAGCCTGTTGACGATACTGCCGCTGTCGGCGGCATAGACCGGTTCGCCCTTATCGTTGACGTTGTCCCATACGGCCTTGGAATAGTCAAGTCCGGTATCGGAGTAGGGGACGGTCTCGGCTATGTACTCGACCCCGGTCTTCTTCACCTCGTAGCGAATGGTAAGCTCGTCGCCGGCTTTAAGGCCGTACTGCTCGGCGATATACTGGTCAACAGTCACCTCGCTGTCGTTCTGAGGCATCCTGCCGGAGATCTCAAAATTTGCGGTATCATTCAGCGAGCCTATATCCCCCGCCGTAAGGGAGGCTGAGTAGGACTGCACATAAGGGGTGCCGTTAAAGCTCACCATGGGCAGGTAGCTCACGCCGTTTCCGGATTTGCCCGCGTAGGAGTCAAGATAGCGGCCGTAAAACATCCTGTACTGAGAGTAGGTGTAGGCTCCCTCGGAGACGGAGGCGTTGTTGATTATCTGTTTGCCCTGCTCCAACGAGTCTATGTCGATGCAGGCATGGTAGGAGCCCTCGCTGTAACGTTCCTCCGAGCGCATCATGGACAGGAAGGAGCTGAAATACACACCCAAAAAGGTCAGCAGGTACATAGCCATGACAATTGAGATAAAGGACAGCAGCGTCCGTTTCTTGTCCCGGCGCATCCAGCGGAGGGTGATGATCAGGAGCTTGCTCATACTGTCCTCACCTTCTCCGAAACGATCTTGCCGTCGCTTACCGTGAAGACGCGGTCAGCCTCGGCGGCGAAGTTGGGATCGTGGGTAACGAGCACGACGGTGGTGCCGTACTTTTCGATGATGCGCTTGAACAGCGCGATTATCTCACGGCTGGTGGCGCTGTCGAGGTTGCCGGTGGGCTCGTCTGCGAAGATGCAGGGGGGCTGCGCCACGATAGCTCTGCCGATAGCCACACGCTGCTGCTGACCGCCGGAAAGCTGCGACGCAAAGCAGTAACGCTTGTCAGTCAGCCCCAGTATTTCGAGAAGCTCATCGACGCGCTGCTTGTCGGCGTCCTTGCCGTCGAGGTTCAGGGGCAGGGCGATGTTCTCCTCCACGTTGAGCACCGGTATCAGGTTGAAGAACTGAAAAATGAACCCCGAATGTCTCCGCCTGTAAGCGGCGAGCTCGTGGTCTTTCAGGGCGGTCAAGTCTCTGCCGTCCACCACTACCTTGCCGCTGTCGGGCTTGTCGAGGCCGCCCAGCAGATTGAGCAGCGAGGTCTTGCCGCTGCCGCTCTCGCCGGTAATGGCTATGAGCTCCCCGCGGCAGATCTCCACCGACACGTCATTCACCGCATTAACGCTGCCGTCTCCGGAGCCGAAGCTCTTTTTAAGGTGCTCGGCACGGATTATTACTTCTTTTTCCATATTGGTCTACCTCCCGATCTGATCTGTATATTATTCAATGCATAATTCACAATGCACGATTATCAACGCATATGGCTTTGCTTTGACTTGATATAAGTGCGCATCACCCTTACCTGTTATTCTATCACAAAAATGCCGGGATGTCAAAAAAAACGCTCAGACCCCCTGAAAGGTCTGAGCGATGTTATTCTAAGGCTGCTTCCCGCCGGAGGTCTTTATGATCTCCTCGGCCACGGCGCGTTTTGTGATGCACCTGTCCATGGCCAGCTTTTCTATAAAGCGGTGGGATTCCTCCTCCGTCATGCCCCGCTCCGAGATCAGCAGCCACTTGGCGCGGTTGACCACACGGATCTCCTGCATTTTGTCCTCCAGAGAGACTGAGCGTTTCTCCAGCTTGCGCAGCCGCTCCCGGGTGCTTTCCAGCCAGTCAAAGGCCAGCTCCACCATCTGCTTCGGGGAGGGCTTGGAGAGGGTGTATACCCCATAGGGACAGACCTTCTCGAAGATCTCCGAGTAGTATTCGCTGCGTATCAGCAGCAGCGACGCACAGCTGGGGTCGGAGGAACAGTCGATAGCAAAGCGCACTCCGTCGTCGTCCGGCAGCGGAGCGTTTATCATCACAAAGTCATAGGCGCGGTCAAGACGCTGACGCTTGGCGCTGCTCACGCTGGTCTCAAGGTCGAAATCGTAGCGCCGCTGCCCGTTTATAAGCTCTTTGAGCGACTCGTTGAATTTCGGCTGAGCCGAGACTATCAGCAGGTTGTATCTCCGCATTTTGAGCTCCAAATCTAAGCCCCCTTTATCCGCAGTAAATGTCAAGTATCCTCTCAGGCAGATGCTCCGCTATGAACTCGCTGGCACGGGCTTCACTGCGGGCTTCGTCGATAGACAGCGGCAGCCTGTCGTAAAGCGAGGTCACGCTCTCGTCCGCCGAGAACAGGTTTATGTCCGATACCGGCGGCAGGTACAGCCCGTTTCGGTAGCCGAACAGTCCCGCGCGGATCATCAGCGTGAAGGCAAGATAGGGGTTTGCCAGGGGATCGGGAGAGCGCAGCTCCGCCCTTCTGTAAACGCCGGTGGCGGCAGGGATCCTCACCAGCTGGGAGCGGTTCTCGCTGGACCAGGAGATGTACTTGGGAGCCTTGCTGCTGCCGAAGCGCCTGTAACTCTGCTCGGCAGGATTCAAAAACAGGGTCATGGCCTTGATGTGGCAGAGTATGCCCGCGATCACCGAGGGGAGGATGACGTGATTCTTGTCAGACTTCACCGAGAGGTTTATGTGAAAGCCGTTTCCGGGCTTGTCAGCCAGGGGCTTGGGAGAGAAGTCCGCGCAGAGGCCGTTGGCGTGGGCGACGGTCTTCACCACAGTCTTGAATGCCATAGCGTCGTCGGCGGCCTTCATGGCGTCGGCGAAGCGGTAGTCTATCTCGTTCTGTCCGGGGCCCTCCTCGTGGTGGGAGCTCTCCGGGGAGATGCCCATTTTCTCCAGAGTCAGGCAGATCTGCCGGCGGATGTTCTCGCCCTTGTCGTCGGGGGCGATGTCCATATACCCGGCGCGGTCATAGGGGATGTTGGTGGGGTTGTCGTACTCGTCCAGCTTGAACAGATAAAATTCAAGCTCCGAGCCGAAGGAGAACTCTATCCCCGCCTCACGGGCTTCATCCACGGCCTTGGCGAGCAGTCCCCTGGTGTCGCACTCAAAGAGGTCGCCGTTGGGCTTTTTAATGGTGCAGAACATCCTGACCACACGGCCGTTCTCGGGTCTCCACGGGAGCACCGAGAGGGTGTCGGGGTCGGGGAACAGCAGCAGGTCTGACTGCGCCTCGTTGCCGAAGCCCGGCACCGCCGAGGCGTCAAAGGCTATGCCCTGCTCGAAGGCACGCCGCAGCTCCGAGGGCATGACGGATATATTCTTCTGCTTTCCGAACACATCGCAGAAGGCCAGTCGGACGAATTTCACGTCTTCTTCTTCACAGTACTGGATTATTTCCTCGGCTGTATAGTTCATAATGATCTTCCCTTTCGCAGAATACAGCTCAAGCCGGCAGCAGTAAAACCGCAGCCGACTTCGCCGGTAACAGCATCCGGCACATAGTATACTGATTAATTATACCATATCGGTGCTGATTTTTCAACTGTAAATTTTCGATTTTTCCCGCAAGTTTTCAGTTAGCCACATACATCTGTCTGTACGGATTGCGGCTGTCGGGGGTGACTACCGTGTAGGGGTGGTCCAGCAGCTCGTCCAGATCCTTGCCGAAGTAGTAGCAGAACCGCCTCAGATAGTGGGCGATCTCCTTAAGTTCCTCCGGCTCCGCCAGATGCGTATGTACCTGGTGGGGGAAGTGTATACCCTTGCAGTCGGAGCGCAGGAACATCTTTCCGCCGTGCATACCGGTGGAGGGGAAATTCCCCACGATAGGCTTATCGTTGTCCGCCAGCCCCAGCACCACGATCACGCCGCCCGCCTGGTACTCGCCCAGGAAGCTGCCGGCCTTGCCGCCGATAACAAGGGCAGGCTG
The DNA here is from genome assembly GCA_017529875.1 of Ruminococcus sp. Classification (GTDB taxonomy): domain Bacteria; phylum Bacillota; class Clostridia; order Oscillospirales; family Ruminococcaceae; genus FB2012. Next base: position 72,205 of record JAFXNC010000043.1, read on the forward strand.
CTTTTCCTTGTAGGCCTTCATGTGTATGCCGGCGCGATAGCCTGCGTTGCCCTGGACGTAGATGCGGCCTCCGCGCATGGCGTAGCCCACAGCGTCCCCCACGTTTCCGTGGATGACGATAGTGCCGTCGTTCATGGTGTCGCCCACCGCGTCCTGAGCGTTGCCCTGGACTTCGATCTTGGCGCCGTTGAGGTAAGCCCCGAGAGCGTTCCCCGGGATGCCGCTTACGACCACCGTCTTATCCGAGATGCCCGCTGCCAGAAACCTCTGCCCGAGGCAGTCGGTAATGGTGCAGTTGCCCCGTGCCTGTCTGAGAGCCTCATTGAGCTCGCGGAAATCGAGCCCCGTAGCGTTTATGTTCATTATACTGCACCTCCGAGCTTTTTCTTTCTTACTGCGGCACCGAATAGCGCCAGCGAGGGAGCGACCCTGAGCCTGTCGGCATCCAGCTCCCCGAGGGGAGTCTTCTCACGCACCAGCGAGGTATATACCCCCGCCCTGCTCACGTCGCCGATGATGATATATCCCGCCAGCCTGTCGTCCTTGATGTAGAGCCTCCTGATGCTGCCGGGATGTTTCTCCTCGACGATCTCGGCGTCAGCGGGATAGCTGCCCGCAGTCACCGAATGGAGCCCGAAGAACCCTATGGAGTTCATGGGGATAGCGTCCTTGATGTCCGCCTGACCGCCCGCCATGTTCACGCCCGCTGCATGACCCTGCATATAGGCGTTGGGCAGGATAGCCAGTACGCGGTTGGCGCCGATAGAGCTGTCATAGCCCTCTGAGCAGTCCCCCGCGGCATAGATGCCGGGAACGCTGGTGCTCATATCCTTGCCTATGACGATGCCTCTGTTCACTTCGATGCCCGCGTCCTTTGCAAGGCCTGTCCCGGCTCTTACGCCCACAGCCAGCACCAGTATGTCAAAGCCGACCTCGGCTCCGCTCTTCATGCAGGCCTTGTTCTTGTCGAACTTCACTGCCGTATCGCCCAGCATAAAACGTATGCCGTGCTTTTCCAGATGCTCCTGCATCACCGCCGCACAGTCGTTGTCATAGATCGAGGAAAGCACTCTGTCCGCCAGATCGCAGACGGTGATCTCCCCTACCCGCTCGGCGATGCCCTCGGCGCATTTGAGGCCGATAAGTCCTGCGCCCACGATGAGCACACGGCTCTTTTTGGTCAGCGCCTTTTCAAGGGCGAGAGTGTCGTCCACCGTCATGAAGGTGAACTGTTTCTTCACCATGTCCAGTCCCTCGAAGGGAGGCACAAAGGGCGACGAACCTGTGCACAGGCAGAGCTTGTCGTAGCAGAGCTTCTTGCCGTTGTCCAGGACCACCTTGCCGTTCTCACGGTCGATGCTCTCTGCTCTGGCGTATACCAGCTTTACATTGTTCTTCTCGTAGAAATCCTCCGGACGGTAGTTCATCTTTTCAAGGGTGGTCTTGCCCTCCAAGTAGTAGGAGATGAGGGGTCGGGAGTAGACCGGATATTTCTCGGCGGAGATCACGGTGATGTTCCCTCTGGTATCAGTGCTCCTGATGCCCTCGACGCAGCCTGCGGCGGCAACGCCGTTTCCGATGATAACATATTCAGCCATTGCTCTCACCTCTCCTCGTAAACTATGGCGTTGTTCGGGCAGCCGGTCACGCAGGCAGGCGCTCCGCAGCTGTTCTCCAAGCACAGCTCGCACTTCTGAGCCGCGCCTGTGGGTCCCGGAGCCACTGCTCCGTAGGGACATACCAGCACGCAGGTCAGGCAGCCCACGCATTTTTCCTTGTCTATCTTAACGGTGCCGTCCACAATGGAGATAGCACCGGCGATACAGCTCTTTACGCAGAGCGGATCCTTGCAGTGGCGGCAGGAGACCGCATAGGTGATGCCGTCAGCCTCCTCGATATGCACCCGTGGGAAGATCGGCTTGCCCTTCAGCGCCTTGACCATGTCGTTGAGCCCCGAGTTGGCGAAGGCGCAGTTGTATTCGCAGAGGTGACAGCCGAGGCACCATTGCTCGTTTACATATACTCTTTTCATCGTTCTGCCTCCTTATTCGCCCGCATGGGAGATGCCGAGGATCTCCAGCTCTTTGTCTGTCAGGCCGACGCCTCTGAGCATGAGCCTGTTGCCCCGCAGGCTCTCGATAGAGTTGATGCCCATGCCGCCCATAAGCTCCTTGATCTCATGGCGCCATGCGTCCATAAGATTAACAAGTCGCTGGGAGCCGATGTCGGGGTTGAGACGCTTTACCAGGTCGGGTCTCTGAGTGGCGATGCCCCAGTTGCACTTGCCGCTGTGACAGGTGCGGCAGAGGTGACAGCCCAGCGCCAGCAGCGCCGCCGTAGCCACATAGACTGCGTCTGCGCCCAGGGCGACTGCCTTTACCACATCCGCTGCCGAGCGGACGCTGCCGCCGACTACCAGGGAGATGTTGTTTCTGATGCCCTCGTCCCGGAGCCTCTGATCCACAGATGCCAGAGCCAGCTCAATGGGTATGCCCACGTTGTCCCTGATGCGGGTGGGAGCTGCGCCTGTGCCGCCGCGGAAACCGTCAATGGCGATGATATCCGCGCCGCTGCGGGCGATACCGCTGGCGATAGCCGCGATGTTATGCACCGCCGCCACCTTTACGATGATAGGCTTCTTGTACTCGGTGGCCTCTTTCAGTGAGTATACCAGCTGTCTGAGGTCTTCTATGGAGTAGATATCGTGATGAGGTGCAGGCGAGATAGCGTCCGAGCCCTCGGGGATCATTCTGGTGCGGGAGATGTCGCCCACGATCTTGGTGCCGGGCAGATGTCCGCCGATGCCGGGCTTGGCGCCCTGACCCATTTTGATCTCAACGGCTGCTGCGGCTTCAAGATAGTTCTTATGTACTCCGAAACGTCCCGAAGCCACCTGTACTACGGTGTTGGGGCCGTATACATAAAAGTCCTCGTGAAGTCCGCCCTCACCGGTGTTGTAGCAGATACCCAGCTCGGTGGCCGCTCTTGCCAGTGAGGCATGAGCGTTGTAGCTGATAGAGCCGTAGCTCATGGCCGAGAACATAACAGGCATGGAGAGCTCCAGCTGGGGAGCGGTCTCGGTGATGAGGTTGCCCTGAGCGTCCCGGCGTACTTTGTCGGGCTTCTTGCCCAGGAACACCCGGGTCTCCATAGGCTCACGCAGCGGGTCGATAGGCGGATTCGTTACCTGGGAGGCGTTTATCAGGATCCTGTCCCAGTATACAGGCAGCGGCTTGGGGTTGCCCATTGAAGAAAGCAGCACGCCGCCGCTGTTGGCCTGCTTGTAGATCTCCTTTATGGTCTCGTCCGACCAGTTGGCGTTCTCACGCAGGCGGCAGTCGCTTTTTACTATTTTGAGCGCGTGGGTCGGACAGAGCGACACGCAGCGCTGGCAGTTGACACATTTGGTCTCGTCCGAGAGCATCAGTCCCAGCTCGGGGTCGAAGCGGTGTACCTCGTTTGCGCACTGTCTCTCGCAGACCCGGCACTGTATGCAGCGGTTCTCGTTGCGCACGACCTCGAATTCGGGATATATGAATTCATTCCTCATCTCAGTATCTCCCCTCTTTAACTCTTACGATAACAGGCTCGCCGCCGGCGGGAGCGTAGAAGTTCTCCGCGTCAGGCTCCATAACTCTTACAGCCGCTTCCTCGCTGGCGATGAACACCTTGTCGCCCTTTTCGGCGGTGATCATGGAGCGGAGCTTAAGGCGGTCATTGAGCGCCATGAGTCCGCCGTCCCAGCCGTATACGATAGAGAAGGGTCCTGTTATCAGCAGGCTGGGGAACACGGTTCGCAGGTAGGTGAGCTTTTCCTTTTCCTTCTCGGGCTTGCCGTTGATGGTTGACCAGAAGGGCGCCGCGATGACGGAGGCAGCCTCCTCGAGGGTGAGACCCTGCCGTCTGAGCAGGTAGTCGAGGATGTATGTGATGACCTCGGTATCGGTCTGTAATGTGCATTTGTAGCCGAACATTTCTATATAGCGGCGGTTGGCGTCGTAGGAGGATATCTCGCCGTTGTGTACGATAGAGCTGTCCAGCAGCGAGAATGGGTGAGCGCCGCCCCACCAGCCGGGGGTATTGGTGGGATAACGCCCGTGAGCCGTCCAGGAGTAGCCCTCGTATTCCTCCAGGCGGTAGAACACTCCCACGTCCTCCGGGAAACCCACGGCCTTGAAGCAGCCCATGTTCTTGCCGCTGGAGAAAACGTAGGCGCCCTTCATCTCGGTGTTGATCTTCATGACGGTGCGGGCGGTGAACTCGTTGTCGTCCACCTGCTCCGAGGCCACCTGAGAGCCGAGAGGTGCGCAGAAGTATCTCCATATGATAGGCTCGTCCGTGATCTGGGGGATCTTGCGGGTGGGTATCTGTTCGCCCCGGACGATCTCGAAGCGTTCCTTTAAATAAGCCTCGCACTCTTTTCTGGTGGAACGGTGGTCGAAGAAGATGTGGAACGCATACAGATCCTTGTAATCGGGATAGATGCCGTAGGCCGCAAAGCCGCCGCCGAGGCCGTTGGAGCGGTCGTGCATGGGCTTCATCGCCTCATAAATGACATCGCCGGTAATGCCCTTGCCCTCTCTTGAAATGACCGCCGCGATCGCGCAGCCCGACGGGATACGAACTTCGCCTTCTCTTTTCATAGTAAAGCAGCTCCTTTTGTATTGCTGTGGTGCGGAAAATTTCCGCCTGAAAACAAAAAAACGCCATTCTCCCCGCAAATATCCTCCAAACGCCGTCAAACCGGCGCAAAAGACATACGGAAAGAATGAACGCCTTTGCTCATCTTGCAAGTATTATAACTCAATAATTCATTCGTGTCAATAGGAAATGCGCGATTTTGGGCGCCTTTGTCTAATTTTGTGAATATAATGCAAGTTTTGGAGCAGTAAAATTCATAGATTTGTAGGAAATGTGCTTGACAAACGGGCAAAAAGGGTGTATAATACGAAACATAGAGGCAAGGACGTCTCGAAAGCAAATGCTTTTGACGTCCTTGTCTCTTTTTTTGCAGCGCAAAGCTGCGGCAGGTACATTTTAGATGGGGCAGCGACGTCCGCAGCGCGGATCGCTTCTCCCGCTGCGGACAAGCTGTTTACTTTGAACGGAGGAAATAAAAATGAGTACGGTACCCGAATTATTCGCAAGCAAGGTCTTTGACGACAGAGTTATGAAATCGAGATTATCCTCGAAGGTCTATAATTCGCTGAAAGAAACTATCGACATCGGTGCGAAGCTTGACCTCACCGTTGCCAATGCAGTCGCTGAGGCTATGAAGGAGTGGGCAGTCGAGCAGGGCGCTACTCATTATACACACTGGTTCCAGCCCCTTACCGGCATCACCGCCGAAAAGCATGACAGCTTTATCTCTCCCTCTCCCGACGGCAGAGTCATCATGGACTTCTCCGGCAAAGAGCTCATCAAGGGCGAGCCGGATGCATCCTCCTTCCCCTCCGGCGGACTGAGAGCTACATTCGAGGCAAGAGGCTACACCGCCTGGGATCCTACCTCCTACGCATTCATCAAGGGCAAGACCCTTTGCATACCCACAGCCTTCTGCTCCTACGGCGGCGAGGCTCTCGACAAGAAGACTCCCCTGCTGCGCTCCATGGAGGCGCTCAACAAGCAGGCTCTGCGTATCCTGAAACTCTTCGGCAACGATCAGGTAAAGCACGTTTCCACCTCGGTAGGTCCCGAGCAGGAGTACTTCCTTATCCCCAAGGAGCTCTACGACAAGAGAAAAGACCTTATTTATACAGGCCGCACACTGTTCGGCAACAAGCCCCCCAAGGGTCAGGAGCTGGACGACCACTACTTCGGCGTCATCAAGCCGAGAGTTGAGGCTTACATGACCGACCTCAACGAGGAGCTGTGGAAGCTGGGCATCCTTGCCAAGACCCAGCACAACGAGGTGGCTCCCGCTCAGCACGAGCTGGCTCCCATTTATGCCACCACCAACATCGCCACCGACCACAACCAGCTCACCATGGAGATCATGCAGAAGGTAGCTCAGAAGCACGGCCTTGTATGCCTGCTCCACGAAAAGCCCTTCGCCGGCGTGAACGGCTCCGGCAAGCACAACAACTGGTCGATCTCCACCGACACCGGCGTGAACCTGCTGACCCCCGGCGAGACCCCCTACGAGAACGCACAGTTCCTGCTGTTCCTCTGCGCAGTCATCAAGGCTGTTGACGACTATCAGGATCTGCTGAGGATCTCCGTAGCCACCGCCGGCAACGACCACCGTCTCGGCGCAAACGAGGCACCTCCGGCAGTTATCTCGATCTTCCTGGGCGAGGAGCTTGAGGGCATCCTCAAGGCTATCGAGACCGACACTCCCTACGAGGGCATTGAGAAGAAGGTCATGAAGCTGGGCGTAAGCGTTCTGCCGAGGTTTACAAGAGATACCACCGACAGAAACAGGACTTCCCCCTTCGCCTTCACCGGCAACAAGTTCGAGTTCAGAATGTTGGGCTCCTCCAACTCTATCGCCTGCGCGAACATCATGCTCAACGCAGCAGTAGCTGAGAGCCTTAAGATATATGCCGACCGTCTCGAGGAGGCTGACAACTTCGAGGAGAAGCTCCACGAGATGATCAAGAAGACTATCACCGATCACAAGCGCATCATCTTCAACGGCAACGGCTATGACGACGCCTGGATCAAGGAGGCCACCGAGGTACGCGGTCTGCTCAACTACAAGACCACTCCCGATGCTATCCCTCACCTCATGGACGAGAAGAACGTGAAGATGCTCACCTCTCACAAGGTCTTCTCCGAGGCAGAGCTGAGGAGCCGTACCGAGATCACCCTCGAGAACTACTGCAAGGCTGTCGTTATCGAGGCAAAGACCATGGAGCTCCTTGCCCGCCGCGAGATCCTTCCCGCTATCGAGGAGTATGCAGCCTTCGTCGCCAAGACTGCCAACGCCAAGAAGTCGCTGGCTACCGACCTTGCCTGCACCTACGAGACCGAGACTGTACGCCGCCTGTCCCAGCTGGCATCCGACGCTTACGAGAGCCTCGACGAGCTTGAAAAGGCACTTGACAAGGTACAGTCCGCTCCCAACGTTGTGGAGACCGGCTACCTCATCCGCGACGAACTGCTGGGCGTTATGGACAAGCTCCGCGCCTCCTGCGACGAAGCCGAGACTATCACAGCCTCCAAGTTCTGGCCGTTCCCGACCTATGACGAGCTGCTCTTCGGCGTAAGATAAGACTTCATCTGATCACACCCGATCTTAACTACTATACCGCGGAAATGGCTGCCGCAGATTATTGCGGCAGCCGAGTTCCGTTTTTTGGAGGAATACATATGTGCTGTATTATGGGCTACTGCGGCGCACAACCGGACATGGATCTTGTGCGCGAGTGCTTTGGAAGAACTAAATCAAGAGGCCCCGACGACACCCGGTTTGTAACGGTGCCCGGCGGGGTACTGGCGTTTCACCGCCTTTCTATCATGGGGCTGACCCCGGAAGGGATGCAGCCCTTTCAGCTGGGCAACAGCTACGTTGTCTGCAACGGCGAGCTTTACGGCTTTGAAAAGCTGAGAGCCGACCTCATTACCAAGGGCTACCGCTTTCAGAGCGATTCCGACTGCGAGATACTGCTGCCGCTGTACGAGCAGTACGGAACGGAAATGTTCAAGCTGCTGGACGCGGAGTTTGCCTGCATAATCTTCGACGGACAGTCGGGGAAATTCATCGCTGCCCGTGACCCCATTGGCATCCGTCCCCTCTACTACGGCTACGACGAGGACGGCGTTATCGCCTTCGCCAGCGAGCCCCAGAACCTGGTAGGCATAGCCCTCGACATCATGCCTTTCCCCCCGGGGCACTACTACATCGACGGAGAGTTCCACTGCTACAATGACATCTCCCACCCCGCAGAAGTATGCCATGACGGCCTCGACGACATTTTCAAGAACATCCATGACAAGCTGGTGGCAGGCGTTGAAAAGCGCCTTATCGCCGACGCGAAAGTAGGATTCTTGCTCTCGGGCGGTCTTGATTCCTCGCTGGTATGCGCTATCGCTCAGCAGAAGTCGGACAAGCCCATACGTACATTCGCAATAGGCATGAGCGAGGACGCTATCGACCTGAAATACGCCAAGGAGACCGCCGACTTCATCGGCTCGGAGCATACCGAGGTCATCATCACCAAGGACGACGTCATCGCCGCTCTTGAAGAGGTCGTCCGGCTGCTGGGCACCTTTGACATTACAACTATACGCGCCAGCATGGGTATGTACTTAGTCTGCAAGGCTATCCACGAGCAGACCGATATCAGGGTCATCCTCACCGGCGAGATCTCCGACGAGCTGTTCGGTTACAAGTACACCGACTTCGCTCCCTCGGCGGAGGAGTTCCAGAAGGAGGCCGAAAAGCGCGTCCATGAGCTGCATATGTACGACGTGCTCCGCGCCGACAGGTGCATTTCCGTAAACTCCCTTGAAGCGCGGGTGCCTTTCGGCGACCTTGATTTCGTGAAGTACGTCATGGCTATCGACCCCGCCAAAAAGCTCAACACCTACGGCAAGGGCAAGTACCTGCTGAGAAAGGCCTTCGAGGCCGACGGCATACTCCCCGACAACATACTGTGGCGCGAGAAGGCGGCCTTCTCCGATGCGGTGGGTCACTCTCTGGTAAACTACCTCAAGGCCTATGCCGAGGATTACTACACCGACGCTGAGTTTGAACGTCTGTGCCTTAAATACGACCACGCACAGCCCTTCACCAAGGAATCCCTGCTGTACAGAGAGCTGTTCGAGAAATACTACCCGGGTCAGGGCAAAATGATCGTGGATTTCTGGATGCCCAACAAGTCCTGGGAAGGCTGCAACGTAAACGACCCGTCAGCGAGAGTGCTCTCAAACTACGGCGCCAGCGCGTGCTAATGCGTGTTAGCGCACACGGTGCAATTCCCCTCCCTCGTTAAATAATACAGAGCTGTAACATGGTGAATCCCTCCCCGGAGGGGGGCGACTTTGATACCTCTTTCAGCTTGTACCTGACGGGACCCTGTAAAAGAGCATCGCTTTATTCTTTTCAATGAAATGCATTAACACATATCCGAACCTAAAACCATCTAAAATATATCATGCTAAGGAGATAAGGCAATGAGGAAGTACATTTTTGTTACGGGAGGCGTAGTCTCCGGGCTGGGTAAGGGCATTACCGCGGCATCGCTGGGACGTCTGCTCAAAGCGCGGGGACTGGTGGTAGCGGCGCAGAAGCTCGACCCCTACATCAACGTTGACCCCGGCACCATGAGCCCCTATCAGCACGGGGAGGTGTTCGTCACCGAGGACGGCGCCGAGACTGATCTCGACCTGGGACACTATGAGCGCTTCATCGACGAGAACCTCAACAAATACTCCAACCTCACCACCGGCAAGGTCTACTGGAACGTGCTTAATAAAGAAAGGCGCGGCGAGTACCTGGGCTCCACGGTTCAGGTGATACCCCACATCACCGGCGAGATCAAGGAGTTCATCTACTCCGTGGGCAAGAAGACCGACGCCGACGTTATCATCACCGAGATCGGCGGCACTATCGGCGATATCGAGTCCCAGCCCTTTATCGAGGCGGTGCGGCAGATATCCCTCGAGGTGGGACGTGAGAATGCACTGTTCATCCACGTCACGCTGGTGCCCTTCCTCAGCGGCTCGGACGAACACAAGTCCAAGCCCACCCAGCACTCTGTCAAGGAGCTCCAGGGCATGGGCGTTCATCCCGACATCATCGTGCTGCGCTGCGACAGGCCGCTGGAGCCCTCGATCTTCCAGAAGATCGCCCTGTTCTGCAACGTCAAGCCGGAGTGCGTCATCGAGAACATCACCCTGCCCGACCTGTATGAGGCACCGCTGATGCTGGAGAAGTCCCACTTCTCCGAGGTAGTCTGCGAGCGCCTCGGCATCACCGCTCCCCGTCCCAAGCTGGACGAATGGCGTGAAATGGTGCAGCGCATCAAGTCCGCCAAGACCCAGACCGAGATCGCACTTGTGGGCAAGTACACCGAGCTCCACGACGCCTATCTCTCTGTTACCGAAGCCCTGCGCCACGCGGGTTACTCTCTCGGCACCCATGTGAGCATCCGCTGGGTGGATTCGGAAAAGCTCACCCCCGACACCGTCACACAGGAGCTTGAAGGCGCCGACGGCATCATCGTTCCCGGCGGCTTCGGCGGGCGCGGCATCGAGGGCATGATACTTGCAGTCAAGTACGCAAGAGAGAACAAAGTCCCCTTCTTCGGCATCTGCCTCGGTATGCAGATCGCCGTTATCGAATATGCCAGAAACGTCTGCGGCATCACGGATGCTGATTCGGGAGAATTCAACGAGGTCTGCCGCAACAAGGTCATCGACTTCATGCCCGGACAGAGCGACAGCATCGACAAGGGCGGCACGCTCCGTCTCGGCGCATATCCCTGCGTGATAGGCGAGGGTACTACCATGCACCGCTGCTACGGCAAGGACGAGATCAGCGAGCGCCACCGCCACCGCTACGAGCTCAACAACGACTACCGCGACGCCCTCACCAAGGCGGGGCTCACCCTCAGCGGCATCTCCCCCGACGGCAGACTGGTGGAGACCGTGGAGCTCACCGACCGGGATTTCTATGTGGGCGTGCAATTCCACCCCGAGTTCAAGAGCCGTCCCAACCGCCCCCATCCGCTGTTTTACGGCTTCGTATCAGCCGCTAAGGCCGTTTCAGAGAGAGGTGCGAAATGAGTACGCTGCACGAGGAATGCGGAGTATTCGGCATCTTCTCGCAGAGCAATTCCCCGCTGGCGGAGACGGTCTATTACGGCCTCTATGCCCTCCAGCACCGGGGTCAGGAGGGCTGCGGCATAGCAGTCTGCGAGGACGGCGTCATAACCGCCCATAAAGACGTGGGGCTTGTGGGGGAGGTCTTCTCTCCCCGGGAACTGTCGGCGCTCCCCTGCGGCAATATGGCGGTGGGACACGTCCGCTACTCCACCACCGGCGGCAACGAGCGCCGCAACTGCCAGCCCATTGTTGTAAATCATCAGAAAGGCCGCATGGCTCTCGCCCACAACGGCAACCTCTCCAATGCAGGAGAGCTTCGGAGCGAGCTGGAGCTTTCGGGGGCGATCTTCCACACCACCTCCGACACCGAGATCATCGCCTACATGATAACAAGGCAGCGGCTGCGCTGCGGTTCTATCGAGGATGCAGTTTCGGCGGCTATGGAGGTCATCGAGGGAGCCTATTCGCTGATCGTTATGTCCCCCTCCAAGCTCATCGCCTGCCGTGACCCCTTCGGATTCAGACCCCTGTGCTACGGCCAGATGCCCGACGGCTCTTACGTTGTAGCCTCGGAAAGCTGTGCGCTGACCGCCGTGGGCGCCCGGTTCATCCGGGATATCGAGGCCGGCGAGATGCTGGTCTTCTCAAAAGACGGCGTGCGCTCGGTGCGTACCCACTGCAATACCAAGCCCCGGCAGATCTGCATTTTTGAGTATATCTACTTTGCCCGCCCCGACTCGGTGATAGACGGCGTATCGGTGCATGAAGCGAGGCTCCGCGCCGGGCGTATACTGGCTCAGAGCTGCCCCGCGGACGCTGATATAGTTATCGGAGTGCCGGATTCGGGACTTGACGCGGCTCTCGGTTTCTCTCAGGAGTCGGGCATACCCTACGGCATAGGGCTCATCAAGAACAAATACATCGCCCGGACCTTCATCTCCCCCACACAGAGCTCCCGCACCGACAAAGTCAGGATAAAGCTCTCGGCGGTGCGTTCCAGCGTCGAGGGCAAGCGTGTGGTACTGGTGGATGACTCCATAGTGCGGGGCACCACCGGCGGCAGGATAGTCTCGCTGCTGCGCGAGGCGGGAGCAAAGGAGATACACTTCCGTGTCTCGGCACCGCCTTTCCTGCATCCCTGCTACTACGGCACCGACATCGACTCGGAGGAAAACCTGATCGCCTGCCGGCGCTCTCCCCAGGAGATAGCCGCACAAATGGGCGCTGACAGCCTGGGCTACCTGCCTCTTGAAAAGCTCTCCGGGCTCATCGGGCACTCCGGCTGCTGCAAGGCCTGCTTCGGCGGAAGATATCCCACCGCCGTACCCAAAAGCGCAGTCAAGGACAAGTACGAAATGAAGATACAAAAAGAATGATACATACCCCCATCTGAAATATACTGCAAAAGGAGATAATCACCATGCTTACCCCGAACATGAACTACTCACATCTGAAATCCTCCTATCTGTTCTACAACATCGCTCAGAAGACCAAGGCCTACCTCGCCGAGCACCCCGACAAGACCCTTTACAGACTGGGCATCGGCGACGTTTCGCTGCCGCTCTGCGACGCGGTCATCAAGGGTCTCCACAAGGCCGCCGACGATCAGGCTGACGCTTCGACTTTTAACGGCTATATGCCCGAGTGCGGCGCACCCTTCCTCAGGAAGGCCGTGGCAGACTACTACCGCGCAAAGGGCGTGGAGCTTGCCGATGACGAGGTCTTCATTTCCAGCGGCGCCTCCGACGAGCTGGGAGATATCCTTGATATTTTCGACCGCTCCAACCGCTCGCTCATCATCGAGCCCGCCTACCCTGCCTATGTGGATGCCAACGTCATGGGCGGACGTGAGATCGTACATCTGCCCTCGTCGAGGGAGAACGGTTTCCTCCCCCTGCCCGACGAAAACACCGACGCGGAGCTGATCTACCTCTGCTCCCCCAACAACCCCACAGGCGCGGTATTCAGCGCGGAGCAGCTCAAAAAGTGGGTGGACTTCGCCAATGAGCGGAACGCGGTGATACTCTTTGACGCGGCGTATGAGGCCTTTATCGAGGACAAGTCCCTGCCCCATTCGATATTCGAGATCGAGGGAGCGCGTACCTGTGCTATCGAGATCTGCTCGCTGTCAAAGACTGCGGGCTTCACCGGAACACGTCTCGGCTACACGGTGATCCCGAAGGAGCTCAGGCGCAACGGTATGAGCTTCAACGATATGTGGATACGCAACCGCACCACCAAGACCAACGGTGTCTCCTACATCATCCAGCGTGCGGCGCTGGAGGTTTTCACGCCGGAGGGACAGGAGCAGATCCACAGGAACATCGACATATACAAGAACAACGCCCGCATGATAATGCAGGCGCTGGACAAGGTCGGCATCTGGTACACAGGCGGTCAGAACGCGCCTTACGTATGGATGAGGTGTCCTGACGGCATGGGCAGCTGGGAGTTTTTCGATCTGCTGCTGAACGAAGTACAGGTAATAGGCACGCCGGGCGAGGGCTTCGGCAAATGCGGCGAGGGGTACTTCCGGTTCTCGTCCTTCGGCAGCCCGGAGAGCACGGAAGAAGCGGCAAGGAGACTGGTGGAGCTGCTGAAAAAGTAAAAAGAGCGCATAGCTATGATCAAGCGGAGGACATCGAGAGCCGATGTCCTCCGCTTTGTTTTGTGGGGGAACCTTATGCACAAGCAGGACAGGCAGGGCATCCGTGCGACGAGGCACACAAAGCTCCTACTTCTTCTCCCAGCGCCGGCGCTCCCGCAGCGTGTAGGCCGCGCCGATCTTCGCCCTTGTTCCGAAGTTCATTTCAATGGTCTGCTCTGCGGAGCGACTGTTCTTCTCGTCGGCAAAGCTGAATATCCCGTCTGTGTAGTCGCAGGGGAAGAAAAACTCCCTCACAGCCCTGCCGGAGGTCACTTCGTAAACCTCGCAGCCGTCCTCGAGGCAGGTTATGTCGGTGATGCTGCCCTCGCCGCCGTCAAAGGTCACTGCCTCGCCGTAGGGCCACTGTGCGTACCAGCCCTTGTCCTCGGGCAGTGAGGTGATAGGCCTCGGCCCCATGAAGAACGCCCCTACGCCGATCTCCCGGACGCTTTCGGGGATCCTCAGCTCGAACCACCCAGCGCTCCAGAAGGCGTTTTTCTCGATGACCTCCAAGCCCTCCGGCAGGATGATCTCCGGGTCGGTCAGATAGCAGAAGGCAAAGGCCCCGTGGGGCAGGCGTTTCAAATTCTTAGATAACACCACCCTTTTCAGCCCCCGGCAGTCCCGGAAAGCGCGTACCCCAAGCTCCGTCACCGAGTCGGGGATGATGAGCTCCGTCAGCCCCCTGCACAGCGCAAAGGCCTGCCCGCCGATGCTCGTAACAGTATCGGGTATCGACACAGAACGCATTTTATCACAGTTGAAAAAGCAATCCGCCCCGATGCCGGTAACAGGCTTCCCGCCTATTTCCCGGGGTATTTCAACACGCTCGGTGTCCCGGGAAAGCAGCGCTGCCAGCACGATGTGATCCTCGTATTCGTCGATGCCGAAGACCTGCTGCTGATGCTGTGAGTTTTCTGCGGTTATACGTCGTTTATTCATTCCCTCGACCTCCTGAACGTCCATATTTTTGTACACATATCTGTATGTGTTTCACTCACCGGTGACCGGCCACCTGTTGGACTTCTTGACCTCCAGCAGATTGGTCACGAAGAACAGCCACCCCCGCATGAGCAGAGCCGTCTCGGGGTAATCCTCGAACTCCGTCACACGCAGCACCGACTCCGTCCTGTTGAGTATGGGCAGATAGAAGGTCTCCACCCACTCCTTTTCAAGCCTGAACAGGTTGTAGGAAACGCTTAAGGTGTTCTCGATGAGGTCGGCGTACTTCACCAGGCGGGCTTCCTCCGAGGCGGAACTGAGCTGCGCCATGTACTCGTCGGTGTGAGCGTCGTCCACCGGGTTGGTGAGCTCCTTTATCAGCGAGAGCGTCCGCTCCCCTGCCGCCGAAACGATATCCTCCTCGGTGACGTAGGTGTCCTCGATAAGGTCGTGACCCAAAGCGGCGTTTATCATGTCCTGAACGAGCTGCTCGTCGCGTATCTCCCTGGTGAGAGACTGCGCCGACAGCAGCACCGAGGCCACTCCCCGCAGATGATCGGTGTAGGGCGTATCCTTGGCGTTGCGGTACTGCCCTAAATGCCCCGCTTCAATGAGCTGATTCATGTCCATAGGTATGCTCCTTTCGTGTTAAGTGTCTTTTCCCGTCCTGATGTAATGCCCCTCCTGAACAGCTGCAAAAGCCGCCGCAGCACATACAACCGCCGCGCTGTAACGCAGATCAATGATATCCACCGTCAAAGGCAGGATAAACAACAGCCCGCCTGTTATCTTGTTCATCGCCGAATGGACTGCCGCAAGCTTTTTTTGTACCGCGAGCCCGTATACTATGTTTATCAGCTTGATCAGCGCGATGATCCCGACAGCTATATACATCCAGGTTTCAAATTTTAATACAGGTATCAGCTTGATCAGACACACCGCGGCAAATACAAGATCGGCGGCGGTATCGAGCCCGGAACCGAACCCGCTGACTGTACCTGTTTTTCTTGCCACAGCACCGTCGATCATGTCCGTAAACCCGGCGGTCAGGTACAGAGCATAAAAGGGCACCGAGAAAGCCGGGAAGAACAATATCGCTATACTGCAAACCACTCTGGCAAGGGTTATGATATTTGCCATGATCCTACTTTTCAGTTTTAGTCAGCCTTACCACGCACTCCACATGGCTCGACCTGGGGAACATATCCACCGCGCGGCACTTCTCCGCCTTGTAGCCCAGCTCTGCAAGAATGGCGCAGTCACGGGCAGCGGTGGCGTGGTTGCAGGAGATCATGACTATCCTCTCCGGGCGCATCTGCGCCATGTATTCGAGGGTGTCCCGGGTGCAGCCCTTCCGGGCAGGGTCGGCTATTATCACGTCGGGGCGCTCCCCCCGGCTGCACAGCAGCCCCGATATCTTTCCGGCGTCGCCGCAGATGAATTCGCAGTTGTCAAGGCCGTTGGCGGCGGCGTTGTATTTGGCGTTCTCTATGGCCTCCGGCACCACCTCCACGCCGATGACCCTGCCGGCTTTGTCAGCCATTGAGAGCCCCACAGTCCCGGCGCCGCAGTAAAGGTCGAGCAGCAGCTCTCCCCCGGTGAGCCCCGCATACTCCGCGGCGATAGCATAAAGCCGCTCCGCCTGAGGGGTGTTCACCTGATAGAAGGACAGGGGCGAGAGCCTCACCCTCCTGCCGCACATCACGTCCTCGATAGTGTCGCTGCCGTAAAGGGTGCGCAGCTTTTTGCCCAGTATCACGTTGCCCGGAGCGTAGTTCTCGTTGAGCACCACGCTGACGATGTCCGGGAACTTCCCCGCGACAGCCTCCGCCAGCGGCGCAAAAATGCCCCCCTCTTTAAAGCCGGTGACCACGAAGCAGAGCATTATCTGATGCGAGTGCTCCCCCCGGCGCAGATAGATGTGCCGCAAAAGCCCCCGCCCGGTGAGCTCGTCGTAGGCGGGCACGGCGTTATCGTTGACATAGGCAAGGCAGTAATTCAGTATGTCCCTGAATATCTCCGGCTGCAAAAGACAGTCGGTCTGGGGCACTACCCTGTGGGAGCGCCTTGAATAGAACCCGCATACCGCCCTGCCCCCTACCTCCGCTATGGGGTACTGAGCCTTGTTGCGGTAATGCTCCGTGGACCGGCTGCCCAGTATGGGCTCGTATTCGAGGGTCAGCTTGCCGATGCGCTCAAAGGAGGCCCTCACCGCCTCCTGCTTGACCCGCAGTTCTTCTTCGTAGGTGAAGTGCCGGAACGCGCAGCCTCCGCACCTGGCATACACCGGGCAGTCCGGGACGATGCGTGCCGGGGAGGGATCGATGAGCTTGTCGATAATGCCGTAGCAGTAGCTTTTCATCACCTTGACTATCCGGCAGTCGATGACGTCCCCGACGGCGGTCATAGGCACGAACACCGCTATGTCCTCTGCCCTGCCCACGCCGTTTCCCTCGTTGGTCATGCCTGTTATTTCAAGCCTTACGGTCTCATTCTTTTTCAGCATAGAAATCAACTATCTCTTTCTTCTTGTCTATCATCAGGTCAAAGTGCTTGTTGTATTCAAGCGGGTGCTTGTAGTTGAAGATGCGCTCCAGCCTGCCGCCTTCAAGATCGACAAGCTTTGTGGACGCCCCCGCCCCCACCGCAAGGATAGTCTGAATCTCCTCCATGATGAAGATGTTGTAAAGGCTCTCCTCGCCGGGCTTGCTCCAGCCGATGTTTTCAAGGTTTTCCAGCATATTCTTCTGCCGGTATAGGTAGTAGGGCTGATAGCCCGCCTCTGTCAGGCGCTTCGCCGCATGGTCTACCATCACCCCGGCGGGGCTGGTCAGCACCTCGCTCTTGTTGCCGGCGAAGTTCAGATCCGCCGCCCGCTTTATTGAAAGGGTATGCACCGTGATATTCTCCGGGCCGAGGTCTATAAGCCCGTCCACCGTGGAGGCAAAGCTTTCCGGCGTGTCGGTGGGCAGCCCGGCTATTATGTCTGTGTTGATATGCTCAAAGCCCAGCTCCCGCGCCAACTCAAAGGCGCTGAAAAACTGCTCCGCGGTATGCCTGCGCCCTATCACCTCAAGGACGCTGTTATTAAGGGTCTGAGGGTTCACCGAGATCCGGGAGCAGCCGTTTTCTTTTATCGCCGCAAGCTTCTCCCGGGTTATGGTGTCGGCGCGGCCGGCCTCCACCGTGTACTCCCGGACACGGCTCATGTCAAAGCTCTCCGAAACGGTGCCCATTATCCGGGCAAGCTGCTCCGCCTCAAATGAAGTGGGCGTGCCTCCACCGAAGTACACCGTATCAAGGCTCAGACCCAGCCTTGCCGCCAGCTCACCGGTGTATCTTATCTCCCGGCAGAGGTTGTCGATGTAGAGGGGGATGAGCTTTTTGCCGGAGCCTATCGTCTGTGAGATGAATGAGCAGTAGGAGCATCTTGTGGGACAGAAGGGTATGGACACATAAAGACTGAAGGACCTCTCCCCCACCGTTGGCATGATGCGGCTCTGCACCTGTGCGGTGCGGTAGGCGATGTCGAACTTCTCCGGGGTGCAGTAGTACTCCCGCTCGAAGAGCTCTCTCATGGTCTCTTTGTCATAGCCCTCAGCTATGTACCTGTTGACCCGCTTCACAGGCCGCACCCCGGTCATAACGCCCCACTTGGGCCTGATGCCGGTGAGCTCGCTCATGGCCTCATATAAGAGCTTTGATAAAACAAGCTCTCTGTCACTCCCGTCGCCGGGCGGCAGAGAGCGTACACGCTGCGTCTGTTTGCCGAGGTAGTCCGCCTTTACGGCAAGCTCCGCCGCTCCGTCCTTTTCGCTCTCGCTGATAAGCACGAAGTCGTCCCCCGCCGCATCGGTGGTGTTATCGTCAGTATAGATATGCCGAAAACGAGCCGCGGGGATAAAGAGCTTCATTACCCCCTCCAGCTCGTATTTATAGTCGTTTCCGCAGAATATAAGCGTCATGTCAGATATCCCCCAGGTGGCACAGATAGGGATTGTAATGCCTCTCGGCCTCCAAAGTCGTTACGGACATATGCCCGGGATATACGGTGTAGTCGCCGGTGAGGGCATAGATCTTCTCCAAGGAGCGTTTGAGCAGCTCGGTGTTGCCGTCGGGCATATCGGTGCGCCCCACTGAACGTGCGAACAGCGTGTCCCCGGTGAACATCTTGTCTCCCGCGATGAAGCAGCAGGAGCCGCTGGTGTGACCCGGAGTGTGCAGCACCGAGAACTCGATCTCGTCAAGTTTCAGTATCTCGTCGTCCCCGAAGGGTATGGCGCTCTTGACGGGCTTCACCTCGCCGAGGCCGAAGAATCTTGCCACCGTGTCGCCATTGAGCAGCTTGGAGTAGTCCTTCTGGTGGATATACACCTCGCAGCCCGTGGCCTCCACCAGGTCAGCGACTGCGCCCACATGATCGAAATGCCCGTGGGTCAGGAAGATCTTTTTGAGGGTCAGTCCCAGCATCTCGATCTGCTCGAGGATATACTCGGCATCGTCGGGAGCGTCGATGAGGGCACAGCTGCCGCTGTCTCCTGCAACGATATAGCAGTTGGTGTCGCATACGCTAAGGGGCTTCAGTACAAAGACTCTCATTTGGCTCCTCCTTTACTTGCCGCTTCTCTCAACCGAGATAACGTTCTTGATCTTCATGATCTTGGCTATCACGCCCTTGAGCTGCTCCATGCCCGCCACACTCACGGTGACGGAGAGTATGGCGTTGCCGTTTTTCAGCTCGCGGGATGTGGATTCATGGATATAAATGTTTATCATCGCCAGTGCGGAACAGACGTCCGCCAGCAAACCTATGCGGTCAACGGCGATGATGTCAAGAGTGGTCTTGAAGTAACCCCTGTTGTCCTTGACCTCAGCCCACTTGACGTTTACCCACCTGGCCTCCAGGTCGGGAAGGTCCTTCTGCTTCTGGTAGTTCTGGCAGTCGCACTTGTGTACCGAAATGCCGTGTCCCCGGGTTATGAAGCCCACGATCTCGTCGCCGGGCAGGGGGTTGCAGCACTGGGCGAACTTCACTACGCAGTCCTCGATGCCGTCCACGATGACCCCCGAAGTGCTCTTTGCCCGGGGCTTGATGTCCTGCATCTCGGTCTCGTTCTCGCTGACGACCTTCTCGCCATAGCGCTTGTTGTATTCGGCTTTGAGCCGCTGTATCACTTTCGACAGCTGTACTCCGCCGTAACCTATGGCAGCAAAGAAGTCGTCCAGGGTCTCGCAGTTGTGACGGTGCATATCGAGGGAGAGGAAATCCTCCAGCTCCTCCTCCGGCACCCTAATCATGTTGCGCCTGAATTCTCTTTCCAGCGCCGAGCGTCCCTCGAAGATGTTCTCCTCGCGGCGCTCCTTCTTGAACCAGGATCTGATCTTCGACTTGGCCTCGTTGGTCTTGCAGAGGTTGAGCCAGGAACGGCTGGGGCCGTGACCCTCGGCGTTTGTGGTGATGATCTCGATGATCTCGCCGGTCTTGATCTGGTAGTCGAAGGACACCATCTTCTTGTCCGCCTTGGCGCCGGTCATCCTGTGGCCTACCTGAGTGTGGATAGCGTAGGCGAAGTCGATGACGGTGGAGCCCACCGGCAGAGTTATCATGTCGCCCTTCGGGGTGAATGCGAATACGTCCTCGGGAGCCAGGTCGTTTTTGATTGCCCTGACGATCTCCTCAACGTCGTTGGACTCCTGCTGGCTCTCGATGATCTGCCTGATCCATGCCAGACGGTTATCGTCCTTGGAGCTGCCCTTTACGCCCTCCTTGTACTTCCAGTGGGCGGCGATGCCGTATTCGGCGGTGCGGTGCATCTCATAAGTCCTGATCTGCACTTCGAAGGGTATCCCCTGCCTGCCGATGACGGTGGTGTGCAGCGACTGGTACATATTGGGCTTAGGGGTCGAGATATAGTCTTTGAACCTGTTGGGTATGGGAGTGAACATATCGTGTATCACGCCCAGCACGTTATAGCACTCGGTAACGGTGTTTACGATTATCCTGACGGCATAGCGGTCATAGATCTGATCTATCTCCTTGCCGTCCCGGAAGACCTTCTTGTAGATACCGTAGTTGCTCTTGACCCTGCCCTCGATGAGAGGCACCGGGTCGAAGTCCGCGGCAAGACGGGTCTCGATCTTGTACTTGATGTCGTCGATGAGCTTGCTGCGCGCCTCGCGGCGAAGCTTCATCTGCCGCTCTATCTCGGAATAGGCATAGGGGTCGAGATAGAAGAATGCAAGGTCTTCAAGCTCGTCCTTGATGGAGCGTATACCCAGGCGGTGAGCGATGGGCGCGTAGATGTTCATGGTCTCGTGGGCTATGACCCTGCGCTTGGCGTCCCGGCAGTAGTTGAGGGTGCGCATATTGTGGAGCCTGTCCGCCAGCTTGATGATGATGACCCGAATATCCTCGCTCATGGCAAGAAGTATCTTTCTGATGTTCTCCGCCTTCTGCTCGTCCTTGGTGAAGATCTCGACTTTTTCCAGCTTGGTGACGCCGTTTACCAGCATCGCCACATCGGAGCCGAATTTCTTCTGCAGCTCGTCGAGGGTACACTCGGTATCCTCCACCACGTCATGAAGGAGCGCCGCGCATATGGTATCGGTGTCCATGCCCAGTTCGAGAAGTATATACGCCACCGTTACAGGGTGGGTGATATAGGGCTCGCCCGATTCCCGCTTCTGATCCGCGTGATAATGCTCAGCGGTCTCGTAAGCGGATACTATCTTTGATAGATCGTACTGCTTGTCATCGTCAAGTATCTTCTGTATCAGTGCGTCGATCGTATAGACTTCGTAATGTCTCTCCGGCAATACTGTCCTGTCATTATCAGCCACGGCAATTCCTCCTATCTCAGTTTTGATCTCAGTGCGGCAAGCACGGGGGCGTTTTCCAGCTCAACTTTTCCGCTCACCGGCAGTATCGTCACCCGCTGTGAGGCGGCGGATATCCCGGCAAGCCCGGTCTCGGCGAAGGCGTCGAGTATCAGCCTCAGCTTGCAGTAGTTCATTGATGCGTTTCTCGCTTTTAAATACAACTCGTCTATCCCGGCCTGCTTGACTGCGCTGAGCAGCTTGTAGACCGCCACCAGCTCGGAGCGCTCGGGGATCATCCTTTTTAGATAAGCCTGGGGCAGCTCCTCACCGTTTTTGTATCTTTCGTAGGTGTCGCGGGCGTTAAAGTACCTGTCCTGATCCACTCCGGAGGGACGGTAGTCCACTACCCTTGCGCTCACCGACTGTCTGTTGTTGAATTCGTTTATCTCCAAAGTCACGGCAAGATCCAGCCTGTCGCGGGGCCTGATGCCCACGGTGGCAGTCTCCGCGCCGAACATGGGCGCCTGTATCACGGCGCCGCCGCAGCTGAGCTCCAGCTTGGTGTGACGTCCGTTTGAAAGGGGCATTACTTTCAGCACCTCGGCGTTGCGCAAAGCGAATACCGGCCTTGCGTTGTCAGTGCCGAAGGGCTCCAGCGCCGACAGGCCCTTGACGTTGTCCACCGTCAGATCGGCGGGTTCGAGACAGAGGTCGCAGTCCACCGTCAGGGTGGGCATGGTCTCCAACTCAGCGGCGTATTTGTATACCCGATCGCGGAACTCGTTGAAATTCTCCGGCAGCAGGGTCATTCCCGCAGCACATTCATGCCCGCCGAAGTGATCCAGCAGGTCGGCCACGGTGGTAAGGCACTCGAAGATGTTAAAGCCCTTGACGCTCCTTGCCGAGCCCCTGAGTACGCCGTTCTCGTCGGTGGAGATGAGTATGGTGGGCTTGCCGAAGCGTTCCAGAAGCTTTGCGGCAACTATGCCGATGACGCCGAGATGCCACCCCTCCCCCGCGATAACAAGTACACGGTGGTCAAGCAGCCCCGGGTCACGGTCGATATGCTGTAAGATGTCTTTGAGTATCTCAAGCTCGGTGCTGCGGCGCTGCTCGTTGAGGGTCATCATCTGATCCACATAGACCTCGGCCTCGTCGGCGTCCTCCGCCAGCAGAGCCTTCACCGCCGTCAGCGGCGAACCGAACCGCCCCGAGGCGTTGATGCGCGGCGCGATGCCGAAGCTTATCGACCCGGTGTTCAGCTCGTCCCGGCGCAGCCCGGACTTCTCCATGATAAGATCGAGGCCGAAATTCTCGGTGTTCTTCATGTAGCCGAGGCCGGTCTTGACGATAGTGCGGTTCTCCCCGGTGAGCGGCACCACGTCCGCCACGGTGCCCAGGGCGCAGATATCGGCGTACTGTTCCAGTATCGGGTCAGCCTCGCCGTCGTTAAGGGCGATGCAGAGCTTCAGCGCCACTCCCGCCCCGCAGAGATCCTTGTATTCCGAGGTGCAGTCGGCGCGATGGGGGTCAACTACCGCCTCAGCCCTGGGCAGGGTCTCGCCGGGCTGGTGGTGGTCGGTGACTACCAGCTTCATGCCAAGCTCGTATATCCTCTCGGCCTCCGCAATTGCGGAAATGCCGTTGTCTACCGTGAGTATCAGCCTGACGCCCTTCTGAGCCAAAGCCTCCACGGCGGCGATGCTCATGCCGTAGCCGTCGGAGCGTTCCGGGATGTAGTACATCACGTTGGCGCCCAGGGTCATCAGATAGCTGTATAAAATGGTGGTGGCGGTCACGCCGTCACAGTCGTAGTCGCCGTAAATGCAGATGAGCTCGTTGTTGTCCACAGCCTCATTGACCGCATCTGCGGCCTTCTGCATATCGGTAATGGTAAAGGGGTCAGCCAGTCCGTTGTCTGTGAAAAGCTCCGCCACAGCCTCCAGCTCACGGTACCCGCGGGAGTTGAGCACCTTCAGCGTGAGGGGCGACAGATCGCAGCGAGCCGCCATACTGCGGACCTCCGCCGGATCGTATTCATGAATCTTCCATCTTTTCATAGCACTGACCTCTTTTAAATGATAATGTTATATTATAACACATTGTCAGTGATTTTTCAAGCCACCCCGGGGCGGTCAAAAATGAATATTTTGTTAATCATCGCCGGATCACAATGCTCTGCACATCACCGACCAAGAAAACCTATCACATGACAGTATACACACGGCGCAGTTGTACGTTTCTCTGCCCCAGTCCGACCCCGCCGTCAAACAAAAGCAGCCGCCCTTTGCAAGCTTGCAAAAGGCGGCATTCGGTGGTGCACCGCGTGCACCCCGCCGTCAAACAAAATGAGCCGCCCTTTGCAAGCTTGCAAAAGGCGGCATTCGGTGGTGCACCGCGTGCACCCCGCCGTCAAACAAAAGCAGCCGCCCTTTGCAAGTTTGCAAAAGGCGGCATTCGGTGGTGCACCGCGTGCACCCCGCCGTCAAACAAAATGAGCCGCCCTTTGCAAGTTTGCAAAAGGCGGCATCCGGTGGTGCACCGCGTGCACTTGGTGCGGGTAACAGGACTTGAACCTGCACGCTTTCGCACCAGAACCTAAATCTGGCGTGTCTGCCAATTCCACCATACCCGCGGATGTCAGTAATTATATCACATTTTCCGCCCTCTGTCAAGCGGGACGGCGACGGCTGAGTTTATAAAATGTTCAGAATTTTCCTTGCAAAGCCCTTGACAACTGCCCTGCGGTATGGTATAATGAATTTTGTGACCGACAGGGTCATAACTATGCGGGTGTAGTTCAGTGGTAGAACTCCAGCCTTCCAAGCTGGCCATGTGGGTTCGATTCCCATCACCCGCTCCACGCACCGATCGGTGCTGCTGCGCCCTTAGCTCAGCTGGATAGAGCAACTGCCTTCTAAGCAGTAGGCCACTGGTTCGAGTCCAGTAGGGCGCGCCATATACGGTGGGTATAGCGTAGTTGGTTAACGCGTCAGTTTGTGGCACTGAAGACCATCGGTTCGAATCCGATTACCCACCCTCCAACGCCCCGCAGTCTGCGGGGCGTTTTTTGTGTATTGATATCCGTATTGACAGCGCCCTGTTAAAGTGCTATAATGTAAAAGCAGAATAAATCTTTGCAAAGGAGAGTTTATATGAACAAAAAAATAGCCGTAATAAAAGGCGACGGCATCGGCCCCGAGATCGTGACCGAGGCCATGAAGGTCCTCGACCGTGTAGCAGAAATCTACGGACATGAGTTCGAGTATGAGCAGCTGCTCATGGGCGGAGCCTCTATCGACGTCAACGGCGTCCCCCTCACCGAGGAGACTATCGCGCGGTGCAAGGCCTCCGACGCCGTGCTCATGGGCTCTATCGGCGGCGACACCAACACCTCCCCCTGGTACAAACTGCCCCCCGAAAAGCGCCCCGAGGCGGGTCTGCTGGGCATCAGAAAAGCCCTCGGACTCTTCGCCAACCTGCGTCCTTCGGTGCTCTATCCCCAGCTGGCAGGCGCCTGCCCCCTCAAAGAGGAGATCAGCGCCAAGGGCTTTGATATGCTCATCATGCGCGAGCTCACCGGTGGCCTCTACTTCGGCGCAAGAAAGACCGAGGAGATCGACGGCGTCATGACCGCCATCGACACCCTGACCTACAATGAGAACGAGATCAGGCGCATCGCCGTCAAGGCCTTCGACGTTGCCATGAAGCGCCGCAAGAAGGTCACAAGCGTTGACAAGGCCAACGTCCTGGATTCCTCCCGCCTGTGGAGAAAGGTGGTCAACGAGGTAGCAAAGGACTACCCCGAGGTCAAGCTGGAGCATATGCTGGTGGACAACTCCGCTATGCAGCTTGTCAAGGACCCCGCTCAGTTCGACGTTATGGTAACAGAGAATATGTTCGGCGACATCCTCTCGGACGAGGCCTCCATGATAACCGGCTCTATCGGTATGCTGGCATCCGCCTCCATGAACGAGACCAAGTTCGGCCTCTATGAGCCCTCCGGCGGCTCGGCTCCCGATATCGCGGGGCAGAACAAGGCCAACCCCATAGCCACGATCCTGTCGGCAGCGATGATGCTGCGGTTCTCCTTCGATATGCAGGCGGAGGCCGACGCCGTAGAGAACGCCGTCAAGACGGTGCTGGACAACGGCATCAGAACAGGCGACATCATGTCCGAGGGCATGACCCTGGTATCCTGCTCCGGCATGGGCGACGCCATTGCCGCAGCCATAAAGTAAACAGCATACAAAACGCCCCGGTGAGCATCAGCGCATCACCGGGACGCTTTTTTATTTGTCTTTCTTCTGTTCGATCATATCTCTTTTATCATTTTGTTACATAGAGGAACATCGTGCAGTTGTCAGGGTCAAGCTTGTGATTCAGCCCGGCAAAAGGTTCAAGGATCTTTGCAAACGGCTTGTGGATCTATCATATACAAAACATCAGCGAACGCCGCACAAAAACCAGCATCCCAGGAAGCAGGCTAAAAGAAAAAAAGAAGAAAGAATAAAGAATAAAGAACAATTAAGGTATCGCCTGCGGCGATGATTTTAAAATCGTCCGCTTTGCGGACACCTTAACTATTCTTTATTCTTTATTCTTTCTTCTTTATTATTTATTAAGTACCTCGGTTTACGTCAGATCACCTGCATGGCTGCGTCTTTGAGCTGGCAGTATCTCCAACCGTTTTCCTCGTAGGTGCAGAACTCTCCCTCCACGGTTATGGCCGAATACTTCTCCGGGTAGTCGTCAGGGTACTTGTGCTCGCCTTTGAGCTCAAATTCCATTCCCTGCTGACAGCAGGCCGCCGCATCTGCGATGAACACCGCGAAGTAGTTTTTCTTGGTGCCCTCGTCGTAGGTCTGGTTGAAGGTGCCGGTCACACGGACTTTCTTGCCGATGTACTTCTCCGGCTGGCTGGTCATGTCGTAGACCTGAGCGTAGAGCAGGTTGGAGTTGAGCTTGGTCAGGTCGAGGTCTATGTCGCCGTCGGTAAGATCCATGGAACTCAGCTCCTCGCTGGGCCGGGTCTGAGCCGCGCTGTTGTCGGCATAGTACTGGGAGACCGCATCCTCGGCCTCCTTGATGACCTGATCGTCTATGGCGTTGAGAGATACGTCAGCCTCGCTTGCCGCCGCAGGAGCCGAGGAATTCTCCTTAGCCAGTATGCTGTCCACCTTGGACGTATCGCCGCAGGCTGTGAACATAAGCGCAGCCCCGGCTGCTATGAAAAGTCTTTTCATCATTTGCTTATTCCCTCCTGAGAATTTTAGCCGTTATGGAAAACAGGAAAAACGCGATCATGTCGGCGGTAACTATGGTGGAGCCCACCGGCGTGGAAAAAAGTATGGAGGCGATGAGCCCCGAGCCCGCACAGACCACCGAGACCACTGCCGAGCAGATTATAACGCTTTTGAAGCTCTTGAATATGCGCATAGCAGACAGCGCCGGGAAGATTATCAGCGCCGAGATAAGCAGGGAGCCCACAAGGTTCATGGCCAGCACCACGATCAGCGAGGTGACCACCGCGATCAGCAGGTTGTAGCTGTTAGCTCTCACGCCTGTGGCCTGGGCGAAGCTCTCGTCAAAGGTCACGGCGAAGATCTGCTTGTAGAAGATCAGGAATATTGCGATCACCACTACCGCCAGTCCCACCGAGAGCCATACGTCGCTGATAGACAGGGTCAGTATGGAGGTGGAGCCGAACAGCGTGCTGCACACGTCGCCGGAAACGTTGGCGGAGGCGGAAAAGACGTTGACCAGCATATAGCCGATAGCCAGCGACCCCACCGAGATCATGGCAAGGGCTGAGTCGCCCTTGATCTTGGTGTTCTGTCCCGTTCGCAATAGCAGTATGGCGGCTATCAGCGTCACCGGCAGCACTATCACCATGCTGTTGGTCTTCTCGATGACGTCGGTTATCCACCGGGCGAAGGCGTTGTCGCCGGAGGCGGCCTGCTTCACGGATACGTCCACCACCGTTGCCACCGACATGGCTCCGAAGGCTACGTGTGAAAGGCCGTCGCCGATGAAGGAGAAACGTTTCAGCACCAGCGTCACGCCCAGAAGCGATGAACACAGCGCCACCAGCAGTCCCACGATAAGGGCATACCTCACCAGCGGAAAGCTGAAATAATAGGCCAGCTTGTCAAACATTCCCCTCACCCCGCTTTTCATCAGTATCTGTATCTGAGGCAGGCACGGCTCCCTCTCCCGACTCGGTGATGACGAAGCTCTTGCCTATCCGGCTGGAAAGATAATCCTCCCGGGTGCCGAAGAACAGCTGCTCCTTGCTGCCGATGTGGAGTATATGAGTGGCGTACTTTATGGCTGAAACGTCGTGGCTCACCATTATCATGGTGACGCCGCCGCGGTTGAGCTCCCCGATGAGCTCGTAAAGCTCGGTCTGAGCTCTTGGGTCAAGTCCCGTCACGGGCTCGTCAAGCAGCAGTATCTTGCTGGTGGCGCACAGCGCCCTTGCCAGCAGCACCCTCTGCTGCTGACCGCCGGAAAGCTCCCTGTAACACCGGTTCGCCAAATGAGATATGCCCAGGCGCTCCATGTTCTCGTCGGCAAGAGCTTTCTCCTGCTTGTTGTAGAAGGGTCGGAGCCCCGACCTTTTCAGGCAGCCGGAGCGCACGATCTCTCTTACCGAGGCGGGGAAATCCCGCTGAACTACGGTCTGCTGGGGCAGATAGCCCACGCCCCCCGCGATATCCTCCCCCCGGACGATCTCGCCCTCCATGGGGGTGATAAGTCCGAGCAGCGCCTTGACAAGGGTGCTTTTTCCCGAGCCGTTCTCGCCGAGGATACACAGGTAATCACCGCTTGAAACGGTGAAGTGCAGCCCCTCGGTAACTGCCCGCCCCTCGTAGCCGAGGGTGACATTTTTGCATATCAGCTGCTCAGACATAATGACCTCCGTTTATCTTCTGTGATGTATCTTACCGCCGCCCGTTACAGCCTCGGTAAAGCACGAAAAAGCATTACCCCCCGCACAGGCGGGGGAATGCTTTTAACGCCTTCTTATTTTACGTGCTGTTTGAGCACCTCAAGGTTCTTTTCCATCATGCTCAGATAGGTCTCGCCGTTGTTGATGCGGTCTGTGGTAACAGACTGTATCGAGTCGAGAACTGCTGTCTGCGCGGACTTGGCCTTGCTGCTCTCGATTATGGTATTGGCGATCTTGCCGTCGCTGTTCTCAATTGTGTAAACCGTATCGGCGTTCAGCTCGTCCACCTTGCCCGCTAAGAATGTGACAGTCTCGAAGCTTGCCTCGGTCTCGGCGGAGCAGCCTACGAATGCCGCATAGTAGTCAAAGCCGTAATCCTCCACGAAGTACCTGAAGGGGAAACGGTCGCCGAAGATCAGCGTCTTGTTCTTAGCGCCGTCGGCAAGTGCCTTGAAATCGCCGTCCAGCTTGTCCAGCTTCTCGGAGTAAGCGGCGAGATTATTCTTGTAGGAGTCAGCGTTGTCCTTATCGACAGCCGAAAGCTCCTCAGTCATCTTCTCACAGATGGTCTTGGCGTTGCGCACCGAGAGCCAAACGTGCTCGTCGTACTCGGGAGCCTCGTCGTGGCCTTCGTGTTCTTCCTCTTCTTCCTCTTCGCCCTGCATACCCTCCTTGACCTCCTCGGTCTTGGCGGCTGAGCCTATGGCAGGCAGCAGAGCCACGCGGCGGATATCCTTGTTGGTGGCGTTAGCCAGAGCGTCCTCAGCCCATTCGTCGGACTCTCCGCCCACATACACGAACAGGTCGCAGGTGGATATTTTCAGTATATCGTCAGCGGTGGGCTGGAAGGAGTGCATATCCACGCCCTTGCCCAGCAGGTAGGTGATCTCAACGTTGTCGGTGCCCTTGGTCAGCTCTCTTGCCCAGTCATAGGCGGCAAAGGCGGTGCAGACGATCTGCTTCTTATCAGAGCTGCCTGCCGGGGATGCCGCAGATACGGTAGAACCGTCAGCCGAGCTGCTGCTTGCATTTCCGCAGCTTGCCATACCCAGAGCCACAGCTCCGCAAAGAGCAGCCGCGATCATTTTTCTTAAACTTATCATAACAGTATACCTCCGTGATCTCAATAGTAAGCTTTTGTCCGTATCAGATAAGCTTACCCGTCAGCTCAGGAGCAGCACCCTGAGAGTGAAAAGAGTGTCGTTCCTTTCGGAGGCTCGTTCCTCTTTTATCCTTTCAAACGCGGCGAAGAACACCGCGATAACAGCCGCCGCCGAGGCACATACAGCGCCTGCGGTGAGCAGTCTCTCGCAGTTTTCCAGCTGCTCGCAGATGCGGCAGCCCTCGCCTTCACATTCATGGCAGCAGCAGACCGCCTCATAGGCAGCCGCCCCGAATATCAGCAGCGTGAATATCAGCACGAATGCTCCCGCCGCTATCCTCAGTCTCTTAGTCACGGCGGTTCACTCCTTGCTCTGGCTGCATTTACCGCAGACCCCGGTGAGCACCATGCCGGTATCGAGGGTAAAGCCCTCGTCCTCCAGGAGGCTCTCGGCGAGCTTTTCGGAGCTCTTGTGATCCATATGCAGCAATTCCCCGCAGACGCGGCATTTCATATGCAGGTGGTCGGCGCAGTCGGCATTATCGGTGAGCTGATAAACGAACTCTCTGCCGATGCCGTTGACGGTACGCTTAACGCGCCCCTCGGCGACCAGCTCCTTGATAAGCCGGTAGGCGGTACTTTCGGAGGGAGCCTTGGGGCACTCGGGATCGTTTTTCATTTCTTCGACGATCTCGGAGACAGTAAGAGCGCGGGAGCAATTCTTTTCGAGGAATCTCATAAGCTGCTCATGGGCAGCGGTCTTATACTTAGCCACGGCTTTGACCTCCTTCGACAAATTTGAAAGTTACTCTCATTTGAAAGTAACTCTCAATTTTGCATTATAGCACAGCGGGGACAGGAAGTCAACAGGGGGAGGGAATGTTTTCACTTTGTTAATAATTGTTGGTTTTGGGGGCTGCGTACTATTCTAAATGGGGGGCAGAGCCCCCAGTTTCTTGCGAGCACAGACGAGCAAGAAACTTCCCCCGGCTCGTCGGGGCTCGACCTTTGGGGCGGCGTTCACTCCGGTTATCTAAATGGGGGCTGCCGCCCCCATACCCCCGGCTTCGTCGGGGCTCGTCCTTTGGGGCGGCGTTCACTCCGTTCCCTTTGGTCGCTACGCTCCCGCCGGTCTCTCCGTTCACTCTGCCCCAAAAGCCCCTCCTCGCCGTTGCTATCCACCAATACCCCTCGCCTGTTCTATTTCCCCCTGCCGTCACATATACTCTAATACAAATAAGCATTGGAGTTGAGACAGATGACAGAGACAGAGAAGGAACGTGCCGTTATGCTTGGGGAGTATGCCGTCAGAAACAAGGCTACCGTCCGGGCTGCGGCTAAGCATTTCGGGATCAGTAAATCAACTGTCCACAAAGATCTCACGGAACGGCTCCCCAAGACCGCACCCGCCCTCTTTTTGCAGGTGCGGGAGCTGCTGGAGCTCAACAAAAGAGAACGTCATATCCGGGGAGGCCTCGCCACCAAGCACAAATACGAGCTCTCCCGCAGGAACGATAAACCCCGGGAGCCCTGACGCCCCCGGACAAAAGGAGCCCGGCACCGCTCTTGGCTGTGCCGGGCTTTTGTCAGGGCTCGCGCCCATGTTATCAGATAGAAAACAGCGAATCGGATTTCTTTTCCTTCTTGCGCTTTTTGCGGTTCTCGCGGATCTGCTCGAGAGGGTCGCCGAACATTTCCTTGGCCTTCTCGTGGTCGAGGGTCTTGGGCTGCTCTTCGGGAACAGACATCAGAGAGGTCATCTGCGAGAAAAGCTGCTTCTGCTCGAATACGCCCACAGCGTCCTCACAGGTCTCAGCCTCGCCGTTCTCAACGATCTCCACGATCTGGTCGATGTTGTCCATATAGTCCAGGGACATGAAGTCGATCCTCTTCTGGAGAGCCTTGTAGTAATCGTCACGCTGGCGGACAAGCTGCTGGTCTCTGGTCTCCAGCACCTCGATCTGCTCCTTGATGCCGTTGTTTACGTCGCGCTGGTTCTCGATAGCCTCGGAAAGGCGGTATCTCTGTACAGCCACGCCGATAGCGGCACCGGCTCCCGCGCCCACCGCAACGGTGATAAGTCCCGCGATCCACGAACCGGATGCGAGCCATACTATCAGACCGATAGCAAGACCTACTGCACCGCCCACAACGATGGCATGAATGACCTTGCTCTTGAAATCGAATTCCTTCTCGACATCGTACTGATTGCGGATATAGCTTTTCAGATATTCTTTATTCTGCTGATTGACGTTTACGGCTTCCTCGAACTGGTAGTACCGCTCAATAAAAGCCTTCGCCTGCTTGACACGTTCAAGCTCAGTCATTTCGGCCATTCATCTCTACCCCTTGAAATATAATAATTGTTAAAAAACTAAATGAACTATCAGTTTTTAGTATATCACAAAGCTATTTGAATGTCAATCTTTTTTTCAACAATTAATATATTAATTTTACACATCGGGTGAACAGTTTATCAAAAATGTAATATGCGCTCCCCGCCCGGAGACAAAAAGCTGTCAGGGAACCGCCCCCGTCGTCCGGGAGATTGTATGAAATGCGCGCAGCCGCCGCCAAGGGGGAAAAGCAAATTGTTTAAAGCGCCAAAATTTGAGTTTTTACTTGCGAAATGCGGCAGCCGGTATTATAATAGTATTGGCCGTCAGGCTGACTTATATATTCTGAAAGAAGTGCTGCCGTTTTGGATAAGATCGGATTTTTCCGGGATCTTGCTATCATATTTCTGTGCGCGAAGATAATGGGACTTGCCGCCCAGAAGCTCAAAGCCCCCCAGGTGGTGGGCGAGATCGTGGCGGGTCTGCTCATAGGCCCCTCCATTTTCGGCTTTGTGGAGCAGTCGGAGTTTCTTTCCATGATGGCTCAGATAGGCGTGGTGCTGCTGATGTTCAGCGCCGGCATCGAGACCAATATGCGCGACCTGTTAAAGACCGGCCCCAAGGCTCTCGCCATTGCCTGCGTGGGCGTGCTGGTGCCCCTCGGAGGCGGTACGCTGCTTTACGGAGCCTTCTACGGCTTCGGTGACTTCGGCAGCGAGAAGTTCCTCTCGGCGGTGTTCATCGGCACTATCATGACCGCGACTTCCGTGGGCATCACGGTGCAGGCCCTTAAAGAGCTGGGCAGGCTCAAAGGCCACATCGGCACCCTCATAACCAGCGCCGCCATAATCGACGACGTCATCGGTATAATCGTGCTCACTTTCGTCATCGGCTTCAAGAACCCCGAGAGCCACCCCATGGACGTGGTGCTGCATACCGGACTGTTCATACTGTTCTCGGTGGGCGTGGGCGTGGTCTGCTACTATATATTCAAGTTCATCGACAAGCGTTACCCCCACCAGCGCCGCGTACCCATACTGGGACTTGCGCTGTGTATGTTCCTGGCCTATGCCGCCGAGGAATACTTCGGCATCGCCGACATCACCGGCGCTTACGTGGCGGGACTTATCCTCTGCTCGCTCCATGACTCCAACTACATCGCCCGCAAGATCGACATCAACTCCTACATGATGTTCGGCCCCGTGTTCTTTGCAAGTATCGGCATCAAGACCCAGTTCGACGGCTTCACCCCGGAGCTGCTGCTGTTCTCGCTGTGCTTCGTGGCGGTGGCGATGCTCACCAAGGTCATCGGCTGCGGCCTGACCGCCCGCCTCATGAAGTACAATATGCGCGACAGCCTCAAGGTCGGCGTAGGCATGATGACAAGAGGCGAGGTGGCGCTGATAGTTTCCCAGAAGGGCCTTTCTGTCGGCATGATGGACGCGAAGTACTTCACCTCGGTGATCCTGCTGATAATCGTATCCTCCATCTTGACCCCCATAATCCTCAAGCTGCTCTACCGCGGAGAGCCGGAGGAAACAGAGCCGGAAGTCCCCGCAGAGGCTCAGACAACATAAAAACCAGGGCGCCGGGAAACGCGCCGCCGCTAATAAAATAAAGAATAAAGAATAAAAAGAAAGAATAAAGAATAAAAAAGGTATCGCCTCCGGCGATGATTTCAAAAATCGTCCGCAAAGCGGACTCCGGAGAGCTTTAGCTCTCTTTTATTCTTTATTCTTTATTATTATTCTTTCTTCTTTATTATAGCAGAGCAGGCACTTCTGTCACAAAACTGACAGAAGTGCCTTGACTAATACTTCTTTGTCGCGCCTGCGCTTTTCCGGCATTCGGTCGGATCCGAAGACCCTAAATAAAAAGACCGCCTTGCCGTCGTATGGCGAAATAAAACCCGCAATTAAGCAGGTGGGTGTCCCCCCATGGGTTCGCGCTCCCTTCGTCCGTAGCCCGAAGCAGCCGAAGCGGTCCGGGTCGGGAGGTCTGCAGTCCGCTTCCGGAGACAGGACTCCCTATAAAGTGATGTGGGATATTATACCATACTTGCTCGCACAAGGCAGTGATTTTTCTTTGATATTATTATAGCACAAAAATGTTGAAAATACAATAGGTAAATATGTGCAATTTATAGAGACCAAAATTGTACAGATTAACTATTATCAGGTTACTGGGGGTCTTCCTCCTCGTCCTCGTCGCCGATATCGTACATTTCCTCCAGGCGCTTGATGAAGATCTCGCCCACGCGGTCGTACTCCTCCTCGTTCTCGTCGAAGGAGACCATCATCTCCTCGTCGCCCTCGAATACGGATTTAAGGATAACGACCTCGCCGTCAGACTCCAGCATCTTCTCGGGATCGTCATAGTAGGGTGTGAGCGCGAAGTACTTCTCGCCGTCCAGCTCCATAACGTCCAACAGCTCGAACACCTGCTCCTTGCCGTCTTCATCCTCCAGTGTGTAAAGATCGGGTGTGTTTTCATTCATCATAGCTCATACCTCCTGATGTCCCTCAAAAACTAATGCGGCCTTCAAACGAGCGCCGCAACACTATTATTATAACACTCTTTATATTAAAAGTCAAGCGGTAAATTCTGAAAGAAATATTAAATAAAATAATTTCGATTTTTTTGAAAAAACCTATTGACAATGACCAAAAAGTGTGGTATAGTATATTCAAGGAAATCGAAAGAACCAAATCAACCGGATCTTAGTTTCCTTAATATAAAAGTCGCAGGCAGGTTGCGGACGGTAAAGGAAGCGTTCCGCAGGAGAAGCCTAATCAGACTTGAAAGGAGTCGAGCCCCCATGGACGTAATTGAGATCACCCAGCTTCGCCGAGAGGCTCGAAGGTCTTGATCTAAGCGAGAAACAACTCAGGTGTACAGACTGATAATCTCCGACCTATATGGTTAACATAATATAAGACTATTTCGGGCTTCGAGGCAGAGGCACTTTAACGAGGATGAAGATTCAATTTTATGATAAGGATGTGGTTCCCATGATCACGCGGAGCTTTATCACAAGACTGAATATCATTTAGAACGGAGTGTTTCCAATGCACAATCGAGGCTTTTTCTGATACCTTAAAATCAGTGAACATAAATCTATTCAGAGAGAGTGAGTCCGATGAGAACTTGAAGCTGACTGCTTGAACAGCAAATGAATATCATACCCGTAATTCTATAAGGAGTGGTGCGTTATGAAAGTAAGCATCATGAGACGTCTGAATATGTGAAAGAATGGGGTGAGTCCAAAGGGCTGTTTAGCTTGAATCCCAAGTGGGTTCGATCTTCGACAAATATCAAAGCATAAAGCAACTTAAAGGAGTGGTGCAATATGATCCTAAATTGCACGAAACGCTTGATTATCTGAAAGACAGGGGTGAGTCCAAAGGTTACTTTAGCTTGATCCGGACAACGGCGCGGGATGCGCTAATTCAACGAAAGGTAATAAGACCAATGGTTTGATTAAATCTTCTTTCGCTTAATACTACGAGATTGGAGTGAGTCCACCCGAAAGCTAAGCTAAGCTGCGACAGTGATTTTATTCCGGCAGCACGAAGAAAATCTTTCTTGGAGTGAATACCAATGTACTAAGCAGTTAGTTCTCAGACAATTGAATATTGATATATCAGGGAGACGGTGCGTGCCGCCTCCCTTTTATTGTCGGCCTGTTATCGCCTCCGGACGTTGACATCCCCGGTGTTTTGTGCTATCATTAAATTATTAAATCCACGGTACCACATATTCTATCTCCCTTTTTTGATGTGTATTGCTATCCGTAAACAGATTCGCCCTCGCCGCCTGAGACTGCCTCTCCCCTGCTCCGGGGACAAATACAGCCGGTTAAACATTCTTAACAGCTTATTGATTGACAAATCCCGAGATATATATTATAATATAAGTCAGTCGAAAAACCACATATCACAATAAACGGAGGAAATCTTATGTTGCTTAGCGGTTCGGATATCATCGCGGAGTGCCTCATCGAACAGGGCGTCGATCTTGTTTTCGGCTACCCCGGAGGCGCGGTGCTCAATATCTACGACTCACTTTATATGTATTCGGATAAGATCAGACACGTTATCACAGCCCATGAGCAGGCTGCCTGCCATGCCGCTGACGGCTACTCCCGCACCACCGGCAGAACAGGCGTAGTCATCGCCACCAGCGGCCCCGGCGCTACCAACCTCGTTACCGGCATCGCCACCGCTTACATGGACTCTATCCCCCTCATCGCCATAACCGGCAACGTCTCCACTAACCTGCTGGGTCTCGATTCCTTCCAGGAGGTGGATATCTGCGGTATCACCATGCCCGTGACCAAGCACAATTTCATCGTCAAAGACGTCAACGATCTCGCTGAGACTATCAGAGAGGCCTTCTACATCGCCAACGAGGGCAGAAAGGGCCCCGTACTCATCGACATCCCCAAGGACGTCACCATAGCCAAGTGCGAGTACACCCGCACCGAGCCCCGCAAGATCATCAACCACAACCCGCCCACAGTCACCGCCGAGATCGAGGCAGCCGCAGAGCTTATCAAGAACTCCGAGAGGCCCTTCATCTACGCAGGCGGCGGCGTGGTGAGCTGCAACGCCGTTGAGGAGCTTGAAGTCTTCGCTGCGAAGCTCGACGCTCCGGTGGCGCTCTCCCTCATGGGTCAGTGCGCATTCGACAATACCAAGGCCGCCTATACCGGTATGCTGGGTATGCACGGCACCAAGACCTCTGCCCTTGCTCTGGGTCAGTGTGACCTGCTGATCGTGGTGGGCTCCCGGTTCTCGGACAGAGTTATCTGCAACCCCAACACTTTCGCCAAGGACGCCAAGATCATACACATCGAGATAGACCCCGCCGAGATCGGCAAGAATATAAACGTTGACGTTCACGTAAACGGCGATATCGAGTACATCGTGGACAAGCTCAACTCCCTGCTGCCCGACATGAAGCATCCCGAGTGGATGAAGCAGATCGCCGAGTGGAAGGAAAAGTATGCCCTGCGTATGCTGCCTATCTCAGACCCGGAGGAGGTACTCCCCCAGCAGGTGCTGGAGGAGCTTGACCGCCTCACCGACGGCAAAGCTATCCTCACCACCGAAGTAGGCCAGCATCAGATGTGGGCAGCACAGTTCTACAATTTCCGCGAGCAGCGCTCCTTCGCTTCAAGCGGCGGCCTCGGCACCATGGGCTACGGCCTGGGCGCATCCATGGGCGCCAAGCTGGGCAACCCCGACAGGACTGTGGTCAACGTTGCAGGCGACGGCAGCTTCTTCATGAACTGCAACGAGCTCTCCAGCCTTGCAAAGCACAACATCCCGGTCATCGAGCTGGTGTTCGAGAACAACGTACTGGGAATGGTGCGCCAGTGGCAGAGACTGTTCTACGGTAAGCGCTTCTCCCAGACCGATATCGACAGGGGCACCGACCTGATGAAGCTGGCGGAGGCCTTCGGCATCGAGGGAGTAAAGATCACCAAAAAGAGCGAGATCAAGCCCGCTCTCGAAAAGGCACTCTCCTGCGGCAGACCCTGCCTCGTTGAGTGCGTCATCAACAAGGACGTGAACGTTCTGCCCATGGTACCCGCCGGTGCAGACGTCCTCGAACCGATCATGGAAATAGATCTTAGCAAGTGATACACGCATAAAACTGCCTCACCCGGGGCAGTTTTATTATGAGCGTAATAAACCGAAGGAGGCAGCCATGAAAAGGGATAAGCAGTTTATCAGGATGCTGATCGTCGTGGTCGTCGGCGTGGTGCTGTTCTGGGTGCTGTTCAATTTAGCCTATATCTACAAGCATATCAAGAACCTTCTCAGCGTGCTCTCTCCCCTGCTGCTGGGGATACTGCTGGCACTGATACTCAACGTGCCCATGAGCGCCATCGAGCGCACCCTGTTCAAGCCCGACAAGGACAACAACTACGGTAAGATCAAGGGCAAGATCAAACGCCCGGTGTCGCTGCTGATAACCATAGTCATACTCATCGCCGTACTGGTGACGGCTATCGCGCTGGTACTGCCGGAAATGGTCAACACCGTGGAGCAGATGTCGGACAAGGTGCCGCAGCTGGCGGAGGATCTTTCGGACACCATCAAGGGCTCGACGATACTGCAAAAGTTCTTCAACGTGGACGAATGGACAGCGGACAACATCACCACCCGCATCCGCTCGCTGCTGGACAACAGTGAGGTGCTGTTCAAGACCCTCATCGAGACTATGAACTTCGCCACCACCATTTTCTCCGGCATCGTGACCTTCATCATCGCGCTGTTCTTTGCGATCTATATGCTGATGCAGAAGGAGCACCTGAAACACGTACTGTACCGCTTCACCTTTGCGGTCTTCCGGCAGGATATCGCACGGCGAATCTGCGCGGGCTGCAACCTGAGCAAGGAGACCTTTGCGAAATTCATCACAGGCCAGTGCATAGAGGCCTGCATACTGGGACTGCTGTGCTGCCTGGGAATGGAGATATTCGGGTTCCCCAACGCCCTTGAGGTGGGGGTACTGGTGACTGTGACGGCCTTCATCCCCATAGTGGGCGCATTTGTGGGCGCGGCAGTGGGAGCATTCTTCATCATGTTCACCAGCTTTTCCCAGGCGCTGTGGTTCATACTGTTCATCATAGTATTGCAGCAGCTTGAGGACAATCTGATCTACCCGAAGGTCGTGGGCAAGACCGTGGGCCTGCCGTCGCTGTGGGTGCTGTTTGCGATCATGGTAGGCGGCTCGGTAGGGGGCATACTGGGTATGTTCATAGCGGTACCGCTCTGCTCGATACTCTACTGTATGTTCGGGGAGCTTCTGAGGTACCTGGAAGACCGGAGGGAACAGAAGGACGCACAGTTCATAGGGCCGCCGAAGCCGCACTGACCCCCTCCGGCAGCTGACATCTCATAATAAACACCTGACCGCGGAGCCCTCCGCGGTCTTTTTTTTTGCCCGCGAGCATCGGTATCTGTATACCGGAAGACCTTCCGGGAAGAAAATGGTAAAATCTGATACAAAACTATTGACGAATTGTTAATTCTATGGTATAATGATTGTGTATAACAGAGAACCGTACACGGGTTTTGTCAATTTTCACAAGCAAAAACTATTTTCCGGATCAAGGTGATAAGAATGGACAGATACCGCTATTCCGAAATTGAACAGGCTCACATGGAAAAGTCTATGGTGCCCTTTGCTATATATCAGTTCCTCAACAAGCGCGTCGTTACCGTGGCGCTGTCGGCGGGATTCAGGGAGATCTTCGGCTACGACGATATAGCCGAAGCTTATTTCGACATGGATAACAATATGTACAAGGATACCCACCCCGAGGACGCCGCCCGCATCGCAGACGCCGCATACAGGTTCGCCGTGGAGGGCGGAAAGTACGACGTTATATACAGGACCTTCGACCGCAAGTCCGGTCACGGCTATAAGATAATCCACGCCCAGGGCGTACACATCTTCGAGGAGACCGGCGAAAGACTGGCTCAGGTGTGGTATACCGACGAGGGAAACTATGAGGGCGGAGAGGAAGGCGATATGCTGCTCAACCGCTCCCTGCGCAACGCCATCTATGAGGAAAGCTTCATCCGCGCCACAAGCTACGACAGCCTGACGGGTCTGCCCGCCATGACATATTTCTTCGAGCTGGCCGCCGAAAAACGCGCCTCAGTCCCCAAGGACGAGGATCCCCCGGCTATCCTTTTCATGGACTTCTCCGGCATGAAGTACTACAACCACAAGTACGGCTTCGCCCAGGGAGACAAGCTGCTCCAGGCCTTCGGAAGGCTGCTGGCACAGCACTTCGGCAACGAGAACTGCTGCCGCCTGGGACAGGATCACTTTGTGGTGATGACCGGGCCTGCGGATATCGAGAACAGGCTGCAAAAGCTCTTTGACGAGTGCGCCCGGATAAACGACGGATGCTCCCTGCCCCTCCATGTGGGCATCTACCTCAACTGGTACGACGGCATCGTGGTCAGCATGGCCTCCGACAGAGCCAAGGTGGCCTGCGATACCCTGAGAAACGAGTATTCCTCGGGCTTCAGCTACTACAACCTCTCCATGAAGGACGCCGAGGACAGACAGCAGTACATCATCGCCAACCTGGACAAGGCTATCAGCGAACGCTGGATCAAGGTCTACTATCAGCCCATAGTCCGCGCCGTCAACGGCAGGGTCTGCGACGAGGAAGCCCTCGCCCGGTGGATAGACCCGGTGAAGGGTATGCTGCCCCCCTGCGATTTTATCCCCATACTTGAAGACCACAGACTGATATACAAGCTGGATCTCTATGTAGTGGAGAACGTGCTGCAAAAGATAAACGTGCTCACCAAGGCAGGGCTGCACATCATGCCCCAGTCGGTGAACCTCTCCCGCTCGGACTTCGACTGCTGCGACATAGTCGAGGAGATACGCCGCCGGGTGGACGAGTCCGGCATCAGCCGCTCCATGCTCACCATTGAGATAACCGAAAGCACTGTGGGCAAGGACTTCGACTTCATGCACTCCCAGATAGACCGGTTCAGAGAGCTGGGCTTCGCGGTGTGGATGGACGACTTCGGCTCCGGCTATTCCTCTCTTGACGTGCTGCAAAACATCCGCTTTGACCTTATCAAGTTCGATATGCGTTTCATGCAGCAGTTCAACAACGGCGACCGGGGCAGGATCATTCTTACAGAGCTTTTGGATATGGCTACCGCTCTCGGTATCGAGACGATCTGCGAGGGCGTGGAGACCGAGGAGCAGGTGCGTTTCCTCTGCGAGACCGGCTGTACCAAGCTCCAGGGCTACTACTTCACCAAGCCCATACCCGTGGAGGCCATACTCGACAGATACGCCAAGGGCATACAGATAGGCTTCGAGAACCCCGAGGAACAGTCCTACTTTGAGGCGCTGGGACGGGTCAACCTCTACGACCTGTCTGTCATCGCACAGGAGAACTCCGACAGGTTCGGCAACTTCTTCAATACCCTGCCCATGGCGATAATCGAGGTCAGCGGCGGACTGGTGCGTTTCACAAGGAGCAATTCCTCCTACCGGGATTTCATGAGCCGATACTTCGGCATAACCGTCAACGACAAGCTGGAGTCCTTCCACAACCGCCTTGATGCGCAGGTCTCGCCCTTCATGGCGGGACTTATCAGAGCCCGTGACGAGACCGGTATAGTCTTCGTGGACGAGAACCTCCCCGGCGGCACCACGGTACACTCCTGCATGAGACGCATCGCCATGAACGAGGTCAACGGCACCTATGCCGTGGTGGTAGCGGCGCTCTCGGTAACGCAGAACGACCTTAAAGCAGTCTATGCCAACATCGCCAAGGCTCTTGCCGCCGACTATTTCCACCTTATCTATGTGGATATCGACACCGAGAAATACTATGAATACACCTCCGACGTGGGCGACGGCAACCTCATTCAGCAGCGTCAGGGCGATAATTTCTTCGCCAGGAGCCGCGAGGACGCCAAGGCTGCCCTCCACCCCGAAGACGTCGATGGCTTCGTTAAGGTATTCACCAAGGAGAACGTCCTCCACGACCTGACGATATACGGCTCCTTCATGATCACCTACCGTCTGAAGATCAAAGACCAGTACCTCTATGTGAACCTCAAGGCCAGCCGCTTGCAGGATGACCCCGGTCATCTCATCATCGGCGTGAACAACGTAGATGCGCAGATGCGGCAGGATGTACTGCTGGAGCGCGTGCGCCGCAGCGAGAGCATCTTCCAGAAGATCATGGCGCTGTCGGGCAACTATTTCAGCATATACAGCATCGATCCCGAGACAGGCAGGTACGTTACCTACAACGCCTCCGAGAAGTACCGGAAATTCGCTCTCAGCGACACCGGCGACAACATCTTCGAGGCCATAAGCCAGTCCGGTCTTACCATGCTGCCGGAGGAGAGCCGCAGGCTGCTCAAGGAGAACTTCACCAAGGAGAAGGTCATGGCAGCCGTAAGGGAGAACGCCATGTATCTGTTCGATTACGAGGTCATCTTCGCCGGCAAAGTCGTACCTGTGACCCTCAAAGCCACCCTGGTAAACGAGACCGACGGCGAAAAGCTCCTGGCGGCAGTCTGCCGCAGACAGCCGCCGCAGTAAGCGCAGGCGCATCAAGCGCGGGCGCGGTGAAACACGGATCATTTTTGGCACTTTTGTCAAGGCATTGACAAGGGTGCCTTTTCTTTACCGTGTGATGCGCCCGCTAAAAGAAGAAAGAATCAAGAATAATAATTGTGTCGCCTTCGGTGATGTTTTTATTTGTCCGCAGCGCGGACTCCTTTTTGGATAAAACGTTGACAAATTGCTTAAAGTGTGATATAATTTCGTTGATAATTTTTGGATCATTTAACTAAAACCTATCATACAAAGGCAGGTGATGAAAAATGGACTCGCGCATCGCTTTTTCCGTGGTGTTTTATATTCTGTCTGCGGTGCTCATGCTGTGTGCCGTTAAGGGCTTCACCTCTCCCAAGAAGATCGGCAAGGCCGTTGCGCTGGTCGATCTTTCACTGATACCGCCGATGATAGGCAACCTCATAGTCATCAACGCCAGCTTCCGGCTGACAGCTTATATAGGCTACTACATCTACTTTATCGGCATGGACGTTATGCTCTTCGCGCTGGTGGTGTTCACCAACGCCTACTGCTCCGGCACCGGCGACGTCAGCCGCAAGCCCACCGTCATGTACTACATCCTGGCAGCGGACGCGCTGCAAATGCTGCTCAACCCCTTCTTCGGACACGCCTTCGAGCTGGACCCCATCGAGGTGGAGGACAAGATCTACTACGCCTTCAAGGTGCATTTCGGTCAGGTCATACACAGAGCCGCCTGCTACACCATACTGGGCTGCGTCATACTGATGTTCATTCTCTGTACGGTGCAGACCGTCAGGATATACCGGGAGCGGCTCTATGTGATACTGGCGTCGCTGCTTATCTGCGCCGCCTGGGAGAGCTACTACATCTTCACCCGGACGCCCATAGACCGGTCTATGATAGGCTTCGGCGTATTCGGTATACTGGTGTTCTACTTCTCGATCTACTACCGGCCTCTGAGACTGCTCGACCGGATGCTTTCAACCATCGCCGGTAATATGCCGGAGGCGCTGTTTGTCTACGACCCCAACGGCAAGTGCATCTGGGCGAACTCCAGGGCTCTCGAGCTCACCGGGCTCACCAGCAGGGAGCTTGACGGAGTGCGCCAGTCGCTGGTGAAGATCTTCGGCGAGCGTGAATACACCACCCTCGACTGGTCGGAAAACCGGGTCATCGGCAGCGGCAGCGATACCAAGTACTACTCCCTGGAGAACCACTTCGTCAGCGAGGACAGCGAGAGCAAGCATCTTGTGGGCTCCTTCCTCACAATCCGCGACAACACCGAGGAACAGCGCAGGCTCCAGCGGGAGCTTTACAACTCCACCCACGACAGCCTCACAGGGCTCTACACCAAGCAGCACCTCTACGAGTGCATCAGAAAGCAGCTCATCGAGGACCCCGACACTGAATATTCGGCGGTATTCATCGACGTCAAGAACTTCAAGATCGTCAACGATATCTTCTCCACCGCCTTCGGTGACGCGGCGCTCAGGCAGCTTGCCGACGGCATAAGGCTCAGGATGTCCGACAGATGCGTCTACGGCAGACTGGCGGGTGATACCTTCGGAGTGTTCCTGCCCTCGGAGGTGTTCAAGTCCCAGAAGGAGGGCATCGAACGGGCTCTCACTGCCTTTAAGGTATCTTTGGGCGACGTGGAGCATCATCTGCTGATACATCTCGGAGTATACGAGGTCACGGAGCGGGATATCGACGTGTCCGTTATGTTCGACAGGGCGCATCTGGCGCTGTCTGCCATCAACAACAACTACAAAAAGCATATAGCCTTCTACGACAAGGAGCTGCGCAGCAAGGTGCTCTGGGAGCAGCAGATGACTGCTGGTCTCTCGGAGGCCATACAGACCGGCCAGATACGCCCCTATCTCCAGCCCATAACCGACCGCGACGGCAAGGTGGTGGGAGCCGAGGCGCTGTCCCGGTGGATACACCCCGCCCACGGCTTCATGTCCCCGGCGATGTTCATACCGGTCTTCGAGAAAAACGGCCTGATCGTGGAGGTGGACAGGCACATCTGGCGCTGCGCCTGCGAGATACTCTCACAATGGAAGGGTCAGCATGACGGGCTGTTCATCTCGGTGAACATCTCCCCGAAGGACTTCTACTTCATCGACGTGGTCTCCGAGATCAGGGAGCTGGTGAAGGAATACGGCATCGACCCCGCCATGCTGCGGATCGAGATAACCGAGACCGTAATGATGAACGAGGCGGAGGAGAAGTTCAAGATACTCCGTGCGCTGCGCAGCGAAGGCTTCATCGTGGAGATGGACGACTTCGGCAGCGGGTATTCGTCGCTGAACCTGCTCAAGGATATGCCCGTGGACGTGCTGAAGCTGGATATGAAGTTCCTCTCCGACCAGCAGAACGACAGCAAGGCACAGACCATAATCAGCAACATCATCCGCCTTGCCGACGAGCTGGACATCACCTCTCTCACCGAGGGCGTCGAGACCGCAGAGCAGTATCAGCTGCTCAACCGCACGGGCTGCAAGCTGTTCCAGGGCTACTACTTCGCCAAGCCCATGCCCCGGGAGGAGTTTGAGAGCTTCGCCTTCGGACAGAACAGGTGAATAAATAAAAAAAGAAAGAATAAAGAATAATTAAGGAGTCCGCTTTGCGGACGATTTCCAAAAATCATCGCCGAAGGCGAGACCGGAGAGCTTTAGCTCTCTATTATTCTTTATTCTTTCTTCTTTATTCTTTCTTCTCTCTATATCAGCTTGGATATCTCACCTTCATCGGCCCCGGGGCACCGCTCCCGGAGACGGTCAAAGATCCGATCGCGCGAGGCTTCGGGGTCCTCGCCGTAGGCGGAGGTCACGGCGTCATAGCCGAAAACGCTCTCCGGCATGGCGTACTGCGCCACCGGCATACCGTATTCGTCGCCGCGCTTGTTTCGCCTGCACCGGAAGTCCGTCACCGTCAGATAGAGCTTGTCCTGCAGCTCCGTCATGATACCGGCGAAGTTTTTCAGACCGCCCTTGCCAAAGCCCGCTGTGTTCTTGACCTCGTGGGAAAAGAGCCTCCCGCCGTCCTCAAACAGCTCCATTA
Source organism: Ruminococcus sp. (assembly GCA_017529875.1). GTDB lineage: Bacteria > Bacillota > Clostridia > Oscillospirales > Ruminococcaceae > FB2012. Next base: position 116,955 of record JAFXNC010000043.1, read on the forward strand.
TGCACTTCTCACGGTGCTTGGCAAGGCCTTCCTCATAGAGGCTGTCAAAGTCGTAGCCCCGGCGCCGCCAATTGGCAAAATACGGCAGCCACTCAAGGGAGATGAACCCCGCCTTGCCCCCGAAGAACTTGCCGTAGACCATTCTATCCGAGCGTGCCGCCTGAACGCGCCACTCCCAGGGGTCGCGCACCGGGTCGCCTGTCCACCAGTAACGGGCATCGGCGTGTTCCTCAGCGGAGAAACCCTCCACGCCGTTGGAAAACAGCGGCAGAAAGCCCGCCCGCTCAACATAGGCGGTGAGCTCCTTGAAATCGTGTATCAGATCCGGGTCGCCCCGGCGGGCGCCCTGCATGAGCCATTCGCCGTTTTCAACTATCATAAGCCTTCCTCCGCTTCAAAGAATCCGAAATGCTCCATGGCGTTGTAGATGCCGTCCTGCATGATGTCGTCGGTGACGTAGTCGGCGTAGGGGATGAGCCGGGTGCCGTTGCCCATAGCTATGGAGGTGCCTGCCGCCGAGAACATGGGCAGGTCGTTGAGGCTGTCCCCCACGGCATAGGAGCGCTCTTTGGGTATACCGAAGTGAGCGAGGACCGTTTCAATGCCGGTGGCCTTTGAGCAGGGCCTGGGGACTATCTCGGCAAAGCCCTCCCCACGGTCTATCCAGAAGAAATCCCGCTCTATCACCGGCCTGAGCCGGGGTATGTCAGCGGAGGCATCATAGCTGATAATGAACTTGTCGAAGGAGAAATCCTTATCCTCCGCCGAGCGGTCAACGTCCTTCCCCTGAGCCGCAAAGCCCGCCCGGATATCCTGTATCATGGGGGTCTGAGGCATCTTAAAGTCGAAGAACACCCCGTCCCGGCGCTCGAACATGGGCACCGTGCCGCACTCCCGCAGGAGCTTGACGATGTCGAGGCAGAGCTGCCTGTCAACTGTACGGTAATATACTTCCCTGCCGCCGCATACTATATGCGTGCCGCAGCCGTAGATGTAGGCGTCAAACCCCAGCCCGGTTATGTCGCCGCCCACGTTCACCGCAGGCCGCCCGGTGCTGACGCAAAGCACCGAACCCGCCTTCCGGGCAAGCCTCAGCGCCCTGACGGTGCTCTCCGGCACCCCCGAGCTGCCGTCCTCCGGGACGAGGGTGCCGTCTATGTCGAAAAACATTATCTTTTTCATGCTTCCTCCTGTGATGCCGGACTGTCAGCTGACGCCGGCGGCTGAAATAATGAATTATTTTTTTAAATCTTAAAAATCGCGGGATATTTACAAATAAGTCACAAAATTCGAGTGCATTGTTTAACCAAATATGGTATGATAGACAATGGAAAGAGGTATCCGCTCATGAATTTTGTTATAATCATCCCCGCCGTGCTCATAGCGGCAGCCATATTTTTCCTGACCGCTTATATGATAGTCGGAAGGCGCGGGAACAGGTTTCTCAGAGCCCTTGCTGTGGGAGTTACCGGACTGACCACCGTGGCGGCTGCGGCAGTCGTATATCTCAACGTCTACTATGAGGCCGACGAGATCGCCCTCGACTACCTGCAAAGCACCGAAAACGTCACCGTCGCCCATACCGACAAGGGGTATCTCTTTGACGGCAGCGGCAAGGATACGCTGCTGATCTTCTATCAGGGCGGCAAGGTGGATGCCGAGGCCTATGCGCCCATACTCTTTAAGCTGGCGGAGCGGGGCATAGACTGCTTTATCCCGGAGATGCCGGTGCGCATCGCGCTGCTGGGCATCAGCAAGGCCGACGAGGTCATGGATGATCACTCCGGCTACAAGGAATACTACATCGGCGGGCACTCCCTGGGAGGGGTATCTGCCGCCAAATATGCCGCCGATCACGCTGACAAGCTCAAAGGCATCGTGCTGCTGGCAGCCTATGCCACCGAGCAGCTGGATCAGGGTCTGAAATGCCTGACCGTCAGGGGCTCGGAGGACAAGGTCATCAATTCCGACAAGTACACCGACAACCGGAAGTATCTCCCCGCCGGCTTCAATGAGATCGTCCTCGAGGGAGGCAATCACTGCCAGTTCGGCAGCTACGGCTTCCAGACCGGCGACGGCGAGGCGACTCTCAACCGTGCCGAGCAGTGGGAGCAGACGGTGGACGCCATAGAAGAACTGATCTCCCCGGCTGCGTGACCGCTCCCGATAATTATACCACCCGGGGGACCTGTTGTCAAACAAACAAATGAGGTGAGCTTTATGAACTTTCTTCTCTGCGGCAAAAAGGGCGCTCCCGCTGTGCTGCTGATACACGGCGAGGCTATGTCCGCCGAGTCCTGTTACGAGGATATCGCAAGGGCGCTGGGCCGAAAATACCGGGTCATCATGGCCTGCCTCGACGGGCACGACCCATACTCCGACAGCCTTTTCGAGTCGCTGACCGGCTGCTGCGAGAGGATAGAGAAATACATACGCAAGCGCTTCGGCGGCAGACTGTGGGCCATAAGCGGCTTTTCCCTGGGCGGGACAGTTGCCTTGGAGCTGGTCAAGCGGGGCAATATCAAGGTCAGCCGCCTGCACCTGGACGCACCCCTGTGCCACAGCCCCGGCCTCAAGGCTATCCCCTACACCCTGATGTTCACCAAGGGGGCGGAGTTCATCAAGAAAGGCCACAAGCTGCCTGATATCGTTGTCGAAAAGGTTTACGGAAAAGGCAACGCCGGTATGCAGAAGCTGTTCTACAAGGACATAGATATGCACTCGGTGGAGAACCTCTGCACCGAGATGTACAGCTACAAGCTCTCCCCCAGGCTGGAAAGATGCCGCGTCCCGGTGGAGCTGTGGTGCGGCAGCGAGGAGAAAGGCTCCAAGCAGTCGGCAAGGGGCTTGGAGCAGTATATCCCGAAAATGCGGGTCAGAGTGTTCAAGGGCTTCGGCCACGGACAGATACTCAGAGCCCATAAGCGTGCCTACGTCAGGGAGCTGAAAGCCTTCCTCGCATAAGGGCTATACCATGTGACCAAATTCAGTGCTCTCCCAAGCGTTAAAATATAGTTAAAAAATATCTAAAAAAACGCTTGAAATTTGCAAACCTATATGTTATAATTGTTATATAAAACGTTTGCGTAAATCTGCGGCGCCCCTTTCGGTGCCAAAAGGAGAGTAATGAAATTGAATTGTTCCGTTGATACCGCGTTTATCTGCAAGGGGATCCAGTGCGTAAAGCTCACTGCGGGAAGGTATTTCGCAGTAGTGTCACCACTGACCGGAGCCAGTGTTCTCAGATTTTTCGACACCGAAAACGATATCGAGATATTCCGCTACAAGGAGGACTGCTCCCTGGCTCAGTACAACGCCGCCAGAGAGATCTGGGGTCTGCCTACGCTGTACCTGCCCAACCGTTTTGACGGCGGTCTGCTGAAAACCTCCGACGGCGAATATCACCTGCCTGTGAACGAGAAAAAGCTGGGCAACCACCTCCACGGCTGGGTGCAGAAACGCGCCCACAAGGTCGAGCGCACCTCCTCCGAGAACGGCAAGGCCGTGGTGGTCACTTCCTATACATACGACAGCAGCGACGAGATGTACTCCTGCTTCCCTCTTGATTTCAAGATCAGCTATACCTTTGAGCTATCCGAGGAGGAGGGTCTCAAACAGACCATAAAGCTGGAAAACCTCTCGGACAAGCGCCTGCCCGTGTCGGTATGCACCCATACCACCGTCAACGCCCCCATATCCGTGGGCGGCAAGCAGAAAAGCCTGAGACTGACGGTGCCGATAGGCGAGCGGTGCGAGCTCAATGAGCGCTGCCTGCCCACCGAGAACCTTCTCCCTCTTACTTCAAAGGATATGCGCTACAAGAACGGCTCAATGAGGCCGGTGCTCCATGTTATCGACAACGATATGTACACCGCCGTTGACGGCGAGCTGGACGGCAAGCCCTTCTACGGCGTCACCGTCACCGACAAGGCCACCGGCAAGCGGGTCTGCAACGAGGTGAGCCGGGAGTTCAAATTCTGGAATATGTGGAACGACCGCGGCGGCAAGGGCTACTTCTGCCCCGAGCCCATGACAGCCATGATAAACGCCGCCAACCTGAAACTGAAAGACGACGTCACCGGACACAGGGAGCTCAAAAAGGGCGAGAGCTTTGAGTGCTGGCAGAGGTTCTTTACGATAGCATAATGGGCGTCTTGGAACACATCGTCTCAGAAGTCGCAACCGATGCGGCGTACAAGCTCTCGGGCCGGAGCGAAGTGAGACGTGAATCGAAAAAATGGTCTGCGATATTTGCTGTTTTCGCTTTGATGGGTTTTCTTGCCTTTTTTATCCAGAAGCATTCCATGGACGGAGCTGACCTTCTCGGCGGGAAAAAGACCATCGAACGCTTTATGCGATCAAATGTGATCGCTATGGTAATACTGCTGCTGTCGATAGTGGGGTTTATCATCCTGGTGTTCAGGACCTGGAAGAAAGAACGCTCGCTGGCACAGTTCGCATTTACGATATGCAGCGGAGTTATACTGCTGTTATGCAGCTTTTCCATATTCCGCTCCATACACAATCTCCAACAGGATCTCGATTCCCCCAAGACTGTTACCGTGAATGACTATGTGCTTTGCACCAACAGCGGTAATTACTATGTGGTCTTCGACCAGGAAGGCACCATCGACAGCGTTCTGCTGGCCATACCGCAGGAAAAGTATTCTGAGCTGAAAAAGGGTCAGGTCTCCGCAAAGGGCTATCAGTCCCGCTCCTGGAGACTGGTGGAGGAATCTGAGTACACAGAGTATTCCGATGCCGCATACTACGCCTCCCCTGCGGAGATAACCTATTACCGCCACTCGATAATCTACGAGGACTGCAAGCTGAAAACACAGACAGCAACAGAATAAAAGCAATACCAAAAAGCGCACCAGCAAAAAAGCCGGCAAAGTCCCCTACCCCAAATATACGAGGACTGCAAGCTGAAAACACAGACAGCAACAGAATAAAAGCAATACCAAAAAGCGCACCAGCAAAAAAGCCGGCAAAGTCCCCTCCCCCAAATATACGAGGACTGCAAGCTGAAAACACAGACAGCGACAGAATAAAAGCAATACCAAAAAGCGCACCAGCAAAAAAGCCGGCAAAGTCCCCTCCCCCAAAACATGGTTGGGAAACACTCGGCGCGAACAACAAAAACTAACTGCTCGTCGCAGTAAGTGATAAACGACGCAAAAAGGACAGGCGAGGCAAAGCCGAGCCGTCCCGGAGCTAAAAAAGAAAGGTGGAATTTTTGACATGAAATTCGGATTCTTTGATGATGTTAACAAGGAGTACGTCATCACCAACCCGAGGACCCCTTATCCCTGGATCAATTACCTGGGCACACAGGAGTTCTTCTCGCTCATTTCCAATACCGCAGGCGGTTACAGCTTCTTCAAGGATGCCCGTCTGAGGAGGATCACCCGTTACCGTTACAACAACGTACCCGTTGATATGGGCGGAAGATATTTCTACATCAACGACGGCGAGACCGTATGGTCCCCCGGCTGGAGCCCTGTAAAGACCGAGCTTGACAGCTATTCCTGCCGCCACGGTATCGGCTACACCGTTATCAAGGGCGAAAAGAACGGCGTTTCCGCCGAGGTGACATTCTTCGTACCCCAGAGCTTCAACGGCGAGGTACAGAAGATGGTGCTGAAAAACACCTCTGACAAGGCCAAGAGCTTCAAGCTGTTCTCCTTCCTGGAGTGGTGCCTCTGGAACGCCTCCGACGACGGCGAGAACTTCCAGAGAAACTTCAACACCGGCGAGGTAGAGATCGAGGGTTCGACTATCTACCACAAGACCGAGTACAAGGAGCGCCGCGACCACTTTGCATTCTACACCGTAAATGCCGATATCTGCGGCTTCGATACCGACAGAGAGACCTTCATGGGCGGCATCTACAACGGCTTCGCTAACCCCGGCACCGTATTCGCAGGCAAGCCCGCCAACTCCGTGGCTGACGGCTGGAGCCCTGTTGCTTCTCATTGCCTCGACATCACCCTTGCCGCAGGCGAGGAGAAGACCCTTGTGTTCATGCTGGGCTATGTTGAGAACGGTGAGAACAAGTGGAACGCCGACGGCACCATGAACAAGAGCAAGGCCTATGCGATGATCGAGTCCATGAACACTGCCGAGAAGGCTGACAAGGCTCTTGCTGAGCTCAAGGCTTACTGGGATACTCTGCTGTCGCAGTATCATGTTGAGACTGCTGATGACAAGCTCAACAGAATGGTAAATATCTGGAACCAGTATCAGTGCATGGTAACATTCAATATGTCCCGCTCCGCCTCATACTTCGAGAGCGGTATCGGCAGAGGCATGGGCTTCCGCGATTCCAACCAGGATCTGCTGGGCTTCGTTCACCAGATCCCCGACAGAGCAAGAGAGCGTATCCTTGACCTGGCGGCTACTCAGTTCGAGGACGGCGGATGCTATCACCAGTATCAGCCCCTTACCAAGAAGGGCAACGACGCTATCGGCGGCGACTTCTCCGATGACCCGCTGTGGATGATCCTCTCCACCGCTCAGTACATCAAAGAGACCGGCGACTATACTATTCTCGACGAGCAGGTGCCCTACGACAACGACGAGAGCAAGGCTCAGTCCATGATGCACCACCTGAAGATGAGCTTCTGGCACGTTGCCAAGTTCGTAGGTCCTCACGGACTGCCTCTGGCAATGAGAGCTGACTGGAACGACTGTCTGAACCTCTCCTGCCACTCCGATACTCCGGGCGAGAGCTTCCAGACCTACACCAGCCCCAAGTACGGCGCAGAGAAGTTCAGCCGCGTGGCTGAGTCTGTAATGGTGGCCGCTATGATGAGCTTCATCGGACCTGAGTATGTTGCACTCTGCAAGTACAAGGGCCTTGATGACGAGGCTAAGGCTGCACAGGCTGAGATCGACAAGATGAACAAGGCTACCCTCGACTACGGCTGGGACGGCGAGTGGTTCATCAGAGCTTACGATGACTTCGGCAAGAAGGTGGGCTCCAACGAGTGCGAGGAGGGCAAGATCTTCATCGAGCCCCAGGGCTTCGCAGTTCTCGGCGGCCTCGGCAAGGAGAGCGGCAAGGATATCGTGACCCTCAACTCCGTCAAGAAGTATCTGGACACCAAGTACGGCCTTGTGCTCAACAATCCCGCATTCACCAGATACTACAAGGAGTACGGCGAGATCTCCACATACCCCGGCGGCTACAAGGAGAACGCAGGTATCTTCTGTCACAACAATGCATGGATCATCTGTGCAGAGGCATTTGCTGGCAGAGGCGACCAGGCATTTGAGTACTACTCCAAGATCGCTCCCGCTTATCTCGAGGACATCTCCGACCTGCACAGAACTGAGCCCTATGTATACGCTCAGATGATCGCAGGCAAGGATGCTTCAAGACACGGTGAGGCCAAGAACAGCTGGCTGACCGGTACTGCTTCCTGGAACTTCGTGGCTATTTCCCAGTACATCCTGGGCATCATCCCCGACTACGAGGGACTGAAACTGGATCCTTCGATCCCCGAGGCCTGGGACGGCTACAAGCTCACCAGAAAGTACCGCGGAAACACCTACAACATCACCTTCAAGAACCCCGACCATGTATGCAAGGGCGTCAAGAGCGTGGTAGTTGACGGCGTTAAGATCAACGGCAACATCCTCCCCGTATTCGAGGCAGGCACTGCTCACGAAGTAGAGGTAACAATGGGCTGACAAGCAGCCCATAGGCTGACAAGCAGCCCGGATATAAGAAAAGAGCGTCCCGCGGGACGCTCTTTTTTGTGTGTTTGAGATCAAAGCCCTATGGACCCGGTGTACACCGGGAAATCCGCTTCGGCCCTGGCGACGGCTTCTTCGAGGTTGAGGCCGTGGAAGGCTCCGGCGGCGAAGTTCCTGCCGGACCTGCGGTCGTCGATGAAGGCTCCCACCACTACTCCGGGCAGAGAGCTCTCGGGGGCGTTGGGGGCATGGGGGCCGCCCAGGTCAGTCCTGCACCAGCCGGGATCGGTGATGTTGATGCAGATATCGGTGCCGTTGTACTTGGAGGCCAGATCCATAGTCACCTTGTCGAGAGCGGCTTTGCTGGCGCTGTAACCGGCCTGCTCAGGCTCCAGCCTGATGCCGCTGGTGGTGTTGACGATGCGCCCGAAGCCCCTCTCAGCCATTTTCGGCAGGAAGTGATAAACTATCATCATCGGAGCGATGGTGTTGATCTTGAAGCTCTCCTCATAATCCGAGGCGGGGGTGTTGAGATACTCGGTGCGGTAGGCGACCTGTATGCCCGCGTTGTTGAGCACGATATCCACCGGCACCCCCAAAGCGTCGATCTCGGAGAGCATAGCCTGCACCTGAGAGATATCGGAAAACTCCGCTCCCACCGCATGAGCCTTAACGCCCAGCGCCCTTACCTCGGAGAAAGTCTTTTCGCAGTGCTCCGCAGTCCTGCCCTGGAGTATCAGGTTACAGCCCCGCTGTGCCATGAACAGCGCCGCTCCCCTGCCGATGCCTCTTGCCGCACCGGTTATGAATGCCCAGCGTCCTTTTACATCTACCATAAGTATTCCTCCTTATTGTTGTTATTCCCACAGCCCAAGCATAGCATATCGGGCGGGACAATTCAACGGTTTGGTCTCAGGTTTGGAGGAACGTTCTATTTTTGCATACAAAGATAATACTCAGCGCGTTTCCTTCGATTCTTTCTGCCGCAGCCGGAACTGCTTCGGGGTGAGTCCCCGGTGCTTGCGGAAGCAGCGTATGAAGTGGCTGCAATCCGAGAAGCCGGTCTGCTGGCTGATAAAGGTCAGGTCATGGTCGGTGAAAAGCAGATATTCCTCGGACTTGAATATCCTCATGCGCTCGATGTACTCCTTGCAGCTCATGCCGTACTGCTCGCGGAACTTCGCCGCAAAGCCGGAATAGCTCATATGGCACATCGCTGCGATCTCCGAGACCCGGATATTCTCGCTGAGGCGGCTGTCGATGTACTCGGCCACGTTCTCGATGCCGAAGATATCCGCGCTCCTCACGGGGCAGCCGTTTATGTCCAGCCCGGAGTCTATCCACAGCCGTACTATGCCGAAGATCAGCCTGTATATCTGCGCCCGGAGCATGATGTCGCGCCCGTAGAGGTACTGCTCTGTCTCCCGGACGCAGTCGGAGAAGACCTCCTTTGCGCGGAGGGTCTCGGTCTGCCGGGAGTCGAAGTGTATCTGCATATCCTTTGACCGGGCATACCGGAATATAGCCGAGGCCGACGGCGCATAGGAGGATGTATTCGGGAACTTCACCGGGTCGAATTTCAGCCCTGCGAACAGCAGCTGCCCGCTCCCTGCCGAGAGTATGGAATGTACCGCCGAGGGGTAGAGAAATATCAGCTCCCCCTCGGAAACGATATGGGAGACGCCGTCGCAGATCACATCCGCCCTGCCCTTGATGATGTAGAGGAACTCTGCGAAGTAATGCCAGTGCTGCTTGACCGGGAAGGGCCTTTTCTCAGCATCGAAAACGAAGGTCTCTATGGGGAAATTGAGGCTGTCCTGCTTTTCATACAAAGAGCTCATAGGCGGCTCCTTTCAAGCTGTATTTTGGTTTGATACAATCATACCACATTATTTCAAAAATTGCAAGGGGGAGGCACGGCTGGGCCGGGAGTTTCCCATGTTTCCGCTTATACAGCGATTGACACGGCTCAAAAAACGTGGTATAATATTTCAGGATATGTCTGAAACTCATTGCTATATCGAAAGGCGGAACTGTAATGAGACTTAAAAAGGAATTTATAATCCACGATTCGGTGGGCGAGGCAATGCTGGTGGCCTCCGGCAAGGCCAAATTCTCCGGGCTGGTCAAGGGCAACAAGATGTTCGGGGAGATGCTGGCTCTGCTCAAAAGGGATACCACCGAGGCAGAGATGGTCAAGACCCTCCGGACGAAGTATGAAGCACCCGAGGGCAAGATCGAGGCCGATGTCCGCAAGGTCATCACCGAGCTTCGCAGGATAGGCGCCTTAGAGGAAAGGAAATGACCGGCACCTATAAAATGGCCGGCAAGGTCATAGAAGTCACCTCACTGTACGAGGACGTACACAGATACTGCGCCGACTACCGCTGTGAGGGGGAGCCGGATATCACCGTGAAGATCACTCAGGAGGATATCGACTACGAGCGTGAGCGTTCCGCCAGGACCGACGAGGTCAGGGAACGCAAGCCCCTCCATGCCCCCGATCACCTGCTCGAACGCCTTGCCGTATACCGCAGGATCGCAGAGACTGCCCCGCAGTACGGGATATTCCTGTTCCACGGCTCCTGCGTGGCGGTGGACGGCCAGGGGTATCTTTTCACGGCGGTCTCCGGCACCGGCAAGTCCACCCACTCAAGGCTGTGGCGGGAGATGCTGGGGGAGAGGGCCGTCATGGTCAACGACGACAAGCCCCTGATCTCCGTCACCGGCGACGCTGTACTGGTTCACGGCACCCCCTACAACGGCAAGCACAGGCTCAGCACCGATATCTCGGTGCCGCTGAAAGCCCTGTGCGTACTTCAGCGTGCGGAGCAGAACTCAATCCGCAGGATAAGCAAGAGCGAGGCCTTCCCCATGCTGATGCAGCAGGTATACCGTCCTGCCGACAGCGCCGCGCTGGCTCAGACGCTGGATCTCATCAGCGCTCTGGCTGACAGGGTGCCGCTTTACAGGCTGGGAGCCAACATGGATCCGGATGCGGCAAGGGTCGCATACGAGGGAATGAAATGAAATTTGAAGATTATCTCAAAGAGAACGGAACGCTGACCTACACCAACGTGGGCGTTAGCATGATGCCGCTGCTCAAACAGGGGCGGGATCTATTCACGCTGACCGCCAAGACCGAAAAGCGCTGCTCCCGGGGGGATGTGGTGCTCTACAAGCGTCCTCCGGAAAAGTATGTGCTGCACAGGATAGTCGAGGTTCGCCCCGACAGCTATGTGATACTGGGGGACAACTGCCTGGTCAAGGAATACGGCATCGCCGACAGCGACATCCTCGGGGTGATGACGAGCTACGTCCGCCGCAGCAGGGAGCACACCGTGAACGATCTGTCATACCGGCTGTACTCCTGGTATGTCCTAACGTTCATGGCGCCGAGGGTGTTCTTCAAGCGGCAGAAGCACCGGCTCAAAAGAGTTATCAAAAGGATAGTATATGGAAAGAAACAGCGCCGTTAAATGGCTTTACAAGGTCCCCGGGAAGAAAAAGTGGTATATCGCCGCCCTCGTCGTCATACAGTCTCTCAACGGTGCTGCCGGAGTGCTGTATGCACTGTTTCTGCGCAACATCGTTGACAGCGCCGTGAACCGGGACTCTGACGGTTTCTGGGCAAACGTACTTATCACTGTGCTGCTGGTCTCAGGGCAGATAATGCTCCTTGCCATCTCCCGGTGGCTTGCGGAATATGCCCGGGCAAGCTTCGAGAACGCCTTCAAAAAGCGGCTTCTGAGCAACATCCTCAACAAGGATTTCGAGAGCGTCAACGCCGTACATTCCGGCGCCTGGCTCAACCGCCTCACCAGCGACACCGCAGTCATCGCCAACCACTCCGTTGACATACTGCCGGGACTGGCGGGGATGCTGGTCAAGCTCATCAGCGCCATAGTCATGATGGTGATACTCGACGCCCGGTTCGCCATGATGGTGGTGCCCCTGGGGGTAGTTATGGTACTGATGACCTACGCCTTCCGGCGGGTACTCAAACGCCTCCACAAGAACATCCAGGAAAGCGACGGCAGGCTGCGCATATATTTGCAGGAGAGTATAGGCAGCCTGATGATGATACGCTCCTTCGCCGCCGAAGACCAGACCCTGCATGACGCCTCCGAAAGGATGCGGGACCACATGGATGCGCGGATGAAGCGGACGCGGTTCTCGAATTTCTGCGGCATAGGATTCGGCGCGGCTATCAGCGGTATGTATCTGTTCGGAGCGGCATACTGCGCCTACGGCATACTCCACGACACCGTGACCTTCGGCACCCTTACTGCCATAACACAGCTCATCTCGCAGATACAGTCACCCTTTGCCAACATCTCCGGGTATCTGCCCCGGTTCTACGCCATGACCGCCAGCGCAGAGCGGCTCATGGAGATAGAGCGTTTCGCTGACGAGGGCGCCAAGGCGCTGCCTCTGGAGGAGGTAAAGCGCTTTTACACCGAGAGACTCCACAGCTTCGGGCTGAAAGACGCGGAGTTCACCTACTATCCCAACGTCGAGAACGTCTCGTCGCTGACCAAGGACAACCAGCCCGCAGTGCTCACCGGCATCAACGCCGTGATACGCAAGGGCGAATATGTGGCCTTCACAGGTCACAGCGGCTGCGGAAAATCCACGGCGCTGAAACTGATGATGAGCATATACCGCCTGGACAGCGGACAGCGGTTCATCACCGACGCCGACGGTCACACGGAGCCCCTCGACGGGCGCTGGCACAGGCTTTTCGCCTATGTGCCCCAGGGCAACCAGCTCATGAGCGGGACTGTGCGGGAGGTCATCAGCTTTGCGGACAGGTCACAGGCGGGCAACAGCGAAAAGATAGAGCAGGCCCTCAGGATAGCCTGTGCGGAGGACTTTGTCTCGGAGCTTGAAAACGGCGTAGATACGCTGCTGGGCGAGCGGGGCACGGGTCTTTCGGAGGGACAGATGCAGCGCATCGCAATTGCCCGGGCGATCTTCAGCGACAGCCCTGTGCTGCTGCTGGACGAGGCCACCTCAGCCCTTGACGGCGCGACCGAAAAGCAGCTTTTGGAAAACCTTCGCAGCATGACCGACAAGACAGTCATAATCGTGACCCACCGTCCGGCGGCGCTGGATATCTGCGACAGGGTACTGGAGTTTTCTGACAGCGGGATCGTATAGATCTGACGGTATATCACCTGCGTGGTGATATACCGTTTTTATTATCCTTGCAATCTCCAGCTGTTTTTGGTATAATAGTATCAGCGGATCGCCGCAGGGCAAAATGCACTATTTCGCTCCGCAGTTTTTGTGCATAACAGAGAAACTCATTCCGGGTGCGTAACCTTTCGGGGGACTTCTCTGTCATAAGCACAGAAACACGTGAAGGGAGCTGGTCATATGGCTGTGCCGCTGGATGAACTGATTGCTCAGGTGCTCCGGGATATGGCCTCGGAGGAACGTCCCGACGAGGACGAGTGCACCGCTATCCATGACAGAGTATTCCCGCCCTGCGGAAAGGAGAAGGAAAATGAGTAACACAAACAACGAACACCTGCGCACCGTCGAGGCTGCCCGCGCCGGCGACAAAGAGGCCTTTGAGGCGCTCTATAACCAGTACCGCGACAGGCTGTTCTTCTTTGCCAAGAAATATACCGGCAGCCGCGAGGCCGCCGAGGATATCGTATCCGAAACTTTTATCACTGCTATGGAAAAGCTGCCGGAGCTGCGTGACAGCGAGTCCTTCGGAGGATGGCTCTATTCGATCGCCTACCGCAAGTGCCTCGACTACGTTTCGGCGAACTCCCGCAGCATGAGCATCGAGGAAGTTGACGAGGGCGAGCTCAACGCCCCTGTGATGCTCCCCGACGACTACGCCGTCAGCGCCCACACCAAGGAAGTACTGCGCTCTATCATCGACGGCCTTTCGCCGGAGATGCGCTCGGCGGTCATACTCTACTACTACGAGGAAATGAGCCTCTCCGAGGTGGCGGCCTCTATGCATACAAACGAAAACGCCGCCAAGCAAAAGCTGTTCCGTGCCCGCAAGACTATAAAAAAGCAGATAGAAAAGCGTCTGGGCAGCGGCGCACTCATGGCGGCGGTGCCCCTCGGGGCGATGCTCAACAGCACAGCCGAATACGCCGGGCTCTCCGGTGCCGGAACTGCGGCTGCGGCAGGTACCGGTGCGGCAAAGCTGGCAAGTATCGGCTTTGCAGGCAAGGCTGCGGCATTGGGTGCAGCGGCGGTACTGGCTGTGGGCATACCGGTGGGACTGAGCAAGCTGGAAAACATGGGCGATACCCGCAGCGAGGACAGCTCGTTATTCGTCCTTGACAGCCGCTATGATGACAGCAGCCTCCGCGAGGATAACTCCCTCCCGGAGGGAAAGAGCTCCGCCGGGCAGGATGATCTGCTGGTAAGGATCAGAGGCGTGTCCGCCGTGATCTCCGGAGACAGCGAGAGCCGCGCCAAGAAACTTCTCGGGCAGCTGGACAGATGCGAGAGCGACGACCTGATAATGTACTACGACGGCAACGACTGGGAGCTCTCCAGCCGCAGCAGCGGCCTCTCACTGGCACGCATACTCACAAACTACGGCTGGAAACTGGTGGACAGCTCAGCTTCGGTCTACGACGACAGCGAGGAGCTCAACGCCCTTGTGATGTCGGCGCTGAACAGCTCTCAGCAGCGGACGGAGACCGGTGACGTATGGTCGGTGGACTGCGCTGAGCCCGCCACCGAGGAGGAGTATGTGGATGCGGCGATAAAGTGCACCGACGCCTGGCTCACCTCCCTGCAAAGCGAGGACGCTCCGGACAAATTCCGCAACGAGGGCTTCACCATCACTAAGACCGAGGAAGGAAGCGGTCATCAGAAGTGCAACTACCTGTGCAGCGGACTGGCGGAGGGCAGGAAAGAATTCGTGGTGGAGATCTGCTTTACCGCCGAGTACAGCGGCGAGGGCACCTTCTACGACGACTACTACCAGGAGGGGCGCTATACCGCCGCCGGAACATTCTGGTCGGGACAGTACATCTGCGGGCGTTTCGCCTACGAGGACGGCAAGGTCACCCTGCTGCGCTACACCACCCGTGACGGCGTTGACAGAATAAGCGAGGGGCTCAGCGGCATCAACGAAAGCAGCTACAAGACCTTCTACGACTTTGCAAGGCGCCCTGACCTTAATGATGCCATCGAGCAAAGCTTCATCCCCTACGGCAGACCCACCGTATCCCGGAACCTGACCCAGACCGAGGACGGCAAGCCCATAAACCTTGACATCTACGGTAAAAGCGACGTCACCGACAACGGGGACAGCTACACCACTGTCTGGGATTTCCGCACCTACATGAACGGCGAAGCCAAGTACAGCACCGGGGTATACTTCACCGACGACGGCACCGGGCATACCAAGGACACACTGCCCAAGGATTTCAAGCTCACCTTTGACAACTACGACGGCGACGGCAACCCGGATTACTGCGTCCGCTACGACAGCGACGACAACGGCACCTACTACGTTTTAGAGAGCATACAGACCGACGGCAGAGTGTTCAATCTCTCCGGGCGGGCCTATCAGGGGGGCATCTACATCGCGGGCTGCACCGACCCCTCACCCAGGCTCCAGCGGGACGATAACCACCGCTACACCGGCTGGAAGGTGGATAACGGCCGCTACTACCCCACCGACGAGTCCGGCAACGAGATAGAGCTTGCCCCGCTGAATATGTACTCCGAACGGTACTACCTGCCGGAGAGCATCGGGCGCTACTCCGAGGACGAAAACAGCGTAACCTGCTTTCTGTGGAACAACACCGGCGCCGACATCACCACAGACGGCACCTATTCCGTCGAGGCATACGATGACGGCGGCTGGAAAGAGATAGTGAGCGGACTGCAGATCAAGACCGTGACCGTGGCTCCCAGGCAGTATGCCGAGATCGCCTACGATATCTCACAGGTGACCGACAGGGGCCACAGCCTGTACAGGATAGTCCAAAAAAGCGGACAGCTCACCGCATACGGCAGCTTCCGCTGCGACGGCAAGGCCTCTGCGGCTGCAACAGCCACGGCTGAGCCTTTGTACATCGGGTCACATAACGGTACATTTACGGTGCAGCAGATCGGCGCGGAGAGCGTTACCGCCACTGCCGCCGAGATCAGGGACGGCGACACGGTCTACCCCCTGACCATTGCCTCTCACACCAGCGAGACAGAGGGGAGCATGACCTACACCTATATCGCCTCCGAGCTGCCGGCGACCGCAGGGTCATACACGCTGGTGGTCAACGGCTCTATCCAGTGCCCGCTGACCGTGACCGAGGGCATAGGCTTTGAGATACCGAGCATAGAGGCCTCCGCTGTTCTGAGCGGCTCCGACATAAGCGTAACGGTGACAGCCTCCGAGGCCTGTCGGGTCAACGTGAACGGTGTATACAAGTCCGACTCCGCCGATACGCCGCTGCTCTACGATACAGGAAGAACGCCGGATCTGGCTCCCGGCGAGCCCGCCGAAATAAAGATGACCTCTTACTACGAGAAGCTCAGCCAGAGCAGCGAGCTTATGGATCAGGTCTACGAGAGTTACAGCGACGGCGCCGGCTTTGCGCGAAACTACAACATACAAGAAGGCCTGAGCAAGGAGGAATTCAGCGAGGTGCTGAAAGACCTCTGCACCCTGCATGAGGGCGACGACGCTATCGTGCTGCTGAGCGTCGAAACAGGCAGCGGCAAGACCTTTATAAAGCTGGTCAAGCTGGGATAACACAACGGCTGTTATAAGAATAAATAATATAGAATAATAATAAAGAATAAAGAATAATTAAGGTATCGCCTTCGGCGATGATCGTTGAGATCGTCCGCTTTGCGGACACCGGAGAGCTTTAGCTCTCTATTATTCTTTATTCTTTATTCTTTATCCTTTATTATTTTAGCGGCGGCGCGGATTCAGTGTCTGACCTCCATATCGTTGAGCATGAACCTCTGTCTGCCGTTCTCGCAGCGGAGGTCCTGTTCCTTGAAGCAGATATCCCTGCCGGTCTTGTTGTGGATGTTCCACCTGATATCCGTGCCGAAAAGGTCTGCGGAGAAGTTGTCCTCCATGCCGCCCACCGCTACGGCCTCGTCGCCGGAGCAGTCCAGCTTTATCACGCAGGAACGGGCTTTGAGCTCTGTCCTGCCGGAAAGGGCGCCTATGGCTGTCACCTTGTCGGCGCTGAGATTGACGATCGGGCTCGACCCGAACAGCTCGATCTGCGCCAGCCCGCCGGTAAGGGTGCCGATAGCCGCCACCTCGTGACCGTCGCCGTAGAGCATGAAGGCCGAGTTGGAGATGAGTATTTTCGCGTCGTTGGCAAGAGAGCCCACACCCACGCCGTCTGTGGTGACGAACTCCAGGGAGACGTTGCTCTTGACGATCTCGATATCCGCCTTGCCGGTGAGGGCGCCGATGCAGACGCCGGAGCTGCCGGTGGCTTCAAGGATGTACTGTCCGCTGTTTATGCGTATCTTACCGCCCAGTCCCGAGCCTATGCAGGTGCCCATGACGCCTCTGCCAAGTATCTCCATGAGGCCGGTCATGTTGAAGATCAGGTCGCCGTGCTCAGCGTTGGGCAGGTCGCCTATGCCGTAGTAGTCGGGGGAGTTGAGCTGGATGTCCATGTTGCCGCTGCCCTCGAAGGTCAGCCGCGAGCTCTTGGGTACTCTGATGCCGGAGCCGTGGAGGATGTTCTCGCCCTCGATCTCAAGGGTAACGTCGGCATTCTCGCCTATGTCGATGCAGGGGCGGGTCTTGGAGTTGGAGAAGTAGACGTTCTCGAGGGTTATCCTGCCCACATAGCCCGGCTCGATGCGCATATGGATGTCGGTCTTGGCATTGGGGGTACCGATGACCGCGATCTCCTTGTAGAGCATGGGTCCCTGACCCACCACGA
Source organism: Ruminococcus sp. (assembly GCA_017529875.1). GTDB lineage: Bacteria > Bacillota > Clostridia > Oscillospirales > Ruminococcaceae > FB2012. Next base: position 134,576 of record JAFXNC010000043.1, read on the forward strand.
TCTGTGCATAGCCCTCCCTTGCCAGTCCGGTGAGGGGTATACGGTTGGTCTTGCCGGCGATATAGTCCTGCTTGGAGATGCCCTCCAGGCGCTCTAAGTAGTATTTCTTGATCTCGTCCCGGACTGCGGGGTCGATCTTTTCTATGAAGTGAGGCGAGGGCTTGCCAGTGTAGTAGCCCTGTATCAGGTCTGCGCCCAGGTGTACGACAGTCTGCAATTCCTCGGAGGTCTCAACGCCCTCAGCGAGAGCCTTGATGCCGTTGTCATGGCAGAAGCCGATTATCTCCTTTACGAAGTGCTTTTTCTGAGGCTTGTCCTGGATATCCGCCAGCAGCGCCCGGTCGATCTTGACATAGTTGGGCATATACCGCAGCAGGTTGTTGACGTTGGAATAACCTGTGCCGTAGTCGTCTACCGCGATCTCGATGTTGAGGCGCTTGAACATCTCCTTGAGGCGGCTCAGCTCATTGTCGTTGAGCTCCGCGTCTTCGGTGAGCTCCACCACCACAGTATCTGAGTTGCGCTTCAGATACTCCTCGATGATCTCGAAGTCGTCCCCGTAGACACGCACTCCGGGTATGCTGTTGATGAAGACCTTTGCGCTGCCCAGCTCGGCCTTGCGCTGCTCCACGATCTTTAACACGTTGAAGAAGGTGGCCCGCTCCACGTCGGCAAGGCGGCTCTGCATATCGCTGTATTTGATTATGGACAGGGGCGGTATGCGCACCTCGGTGTCGGAGCGCATAAGCGCCTCATAAGAGAAGATACTTCCGTCGGAGGTGGAGACTATGGGCTGGAAATGGTAGGTCAGCAGGTTCTCGTCCAGTATCTGGCTCACCAGGCGGTAGTCCTTCTTTTCGTCCTCGGAGAGGGTGTCGTAGGCAGCGTCGGCGGCGGCGAATTTGCTGGTGCGAACCTTGTCCAGCTGCTCTCTGGATTTCTCCAGAGCCAGGTATCTGCGCAGACATTCAAGACCCGCTGACACGAAGCCTATCCACCTGCGGAAAACGTCGTCATAGCTGCGGGGAGCGGAGCCGTAGCTCACGGCGGCATAGCCGAAACACTGCTCCCCGCTGAACACCGGAGTGAAGAAGAATGCCGCAGGCTTGTCCCGCTCGCTGTCAAAGTCCGGCAGCAGCCTCTGAGTGGCGAATGTGCGCTCGATACCCGCAAGGCCGTCCTTGTTGTCCCGGTTGTATCTGACGGCGTGGATCATGTTGTCAGTGTAGCCCTCGTGGATGACCTTGATGCCGGCGTTCTCAGCCATGTATTTCCAGGTGCTGCACAGGCAGAGGTGGACGCTCTCGGCGTTCTTCACCTGATAGGCATAGGAATAGACTATCCCCAGAAAGTCCATAAGGTTCGTCTGAGAGATCACATCCTCGAAGAACATATTGTGTACCGAATCAAAGCCCTCCTCGGAGATCTCGGTGCCCCACTCGGCCCGTCTGGCCTCGGGGACAACGATAGTGGGATGCTCGCAGCCGCAGGTCTCGCCGATCACCAGCGAAGGCTTGATGCCGAAGGCCGGGGTCTCCCTGCCTTCAAGGGCGTTGTGAATATAGTCGGCGGCATAGCTGCCGAACTCCTGCACCGGTATCAATGCGGAGGTAATGGTCTTGGGGGAGGTCTGCCCCTCGTAGGTAGAGTCGTAGCTCACCACCCGGATATCCTCCGGGATGCGCAGGCCGTGCTCGGTCAGCGCCTTGCACAGACCCACCGCCATAGCGTCGTTGGCGCAGACCACCGCCTGGGGGAGGTTCTTATCCTTTATGAGCAGGTCGGCGCAGAGCTCGCCGCTCTGATACCAGAAGTCGCCGAAGATGACCCTGTCCTCCGCAGGCTCTATGCCGTGGGCGACGAGGGCGTCGGTGTAGGCCTTCTGGCGCTCCAATGAGTGCTTGTGCCAGCGCTTGCCGGAGAGGAAGGCTATATCCCGGCAGCCGTGTACCTCGATGAGGTGGGAGACCAGCTCATACACGCCGGAATAGCCGTCGGTGAGTATGCTGGGGAAATAGGGGCTCTCCTTCTCGATGACCAGCACAGGTCTGCCCGGGAAGTTCTTGTGCAGATGCTCCTCAAGGCGTTCTCCGGCACCGTCGGTCTGTATGGTGTCCTCCAGGATGACTGCGGCACTGAAAGTATCAAGGTCGGGCAGCAGGAAGATATTGGACTCTCCACGCTCCCTGTCGCTGTTGTTCTGATACTTGCGGTACATGGCAAATACGCAGACATCCAGATCATAGGCAAATGCGTTTTGCAAAAAGCCGGTAATGAACTTGCTCTGATAAGCCTCGTCGGCCTGACCGACGAAAATGGCTATGCGTTTTCTTTTTGCTTTCATGGCAGTTCTCCTTATGTTGCAATACTCCGACTATAATTATATCATATTTATTAATTTATTTCAATGTCATTTTTGGACAAATCCACCAAGAGGGTTATATACAAATCTCCCAATTATGAAGAGTATTGCCCTCTCAGGTCATGTATGCCCTCGCCGCCTGTCGGCGGCTCGGAGATATGCGGAAAATAACGATCAACGAAAAGAGCCCCCGCACAGCCTTGTGCGGAGACTCTTTCCTCCATATCCTTCCTTATAGGGTGCATTTTCTGCTGTTACTCGCCGGTGTAGTAGTAGTGTTTTACCATCACCGCCGAGCCGTCATCCGAGTTCTGATTCACCAGGAGCCCGAGGTCGTCTGTTCCGGTGTACTCATCGACGTATTTGTTGTACATCACCGCCCGGGTGATCTCCCGGGTGCTGCCGTCGGGGAGCCGGAGGGTCAAATTGACAGACACCGTCATCGACGGCAGCTGCTCCGCCTTGACCGGGTCGTGCCCGAACTTGATGTCGAAGCTGTATGTGCCGTTCTTTATCTCTCCGGAATACAGCAGCGTATCGTTATACTCATCCGCCGTCTCCACCTCGGAACGGACTTCTATCTCATATTGTTCTACACTTACGCCCTCTGCTGTCTTTATGTCTTTGATCGTCAGAGAGCCCTTCTCCCCTTGGGCATCCAGCACGAAGCTAAAGGAGTAATGGTCTTGCAGCGTTGTGAAGCTGTATTCCTTGTTTTTGTAGTCCTCCGCGTCTATGATCTCTCTGCCGTTCTCCGCGCCCTCGCGCTCTATGCTCTGCATGGACAGGTTCTCCGGGAGCATGAAGTCCAGAGTGCTGTTCACGCTTTGCGGCAGCAGCAGGAAATACTGTCCCATCTCGTTTATCCAGCCGGAAAGAACATACTGCTTCAAGCCGGGAAGATACCTTATCAGCACCTGCATCGTGCCCTCCCTGGGGGCGACCGCATAGGACACGGGGGAATCGTAGTTATACTCAGAGACCGCCGTCTGATACTTCGAGCCGATCTGCTCCGCCTCATCCAAACCGAACACATCGCAGCTGCCGCTGTCTATGGCGGAGATTATGGCGCTCATGATGTCGTGCAGCTCATAGCACCTGCCCTCGACCTGCTGGACTGTCTCTAAGCAGCGACATCCCTCCTCGTCGGTGTAGGGCTCCATCAGGGCAAGCCAGTATTCCGCGCTTCCTGGGTCGGAGCCGTATTTCTCGTCGAGGGTCTCGGCGTAGGCTCTGAAGTGCTCCAAAACCAATCTTTCGTTCCATTCCGGGATGCTGTATTTGAGCAGCGTACTCCGGCTATTCTCCGAGCCGTAGATCCGGGTCATAAGGTTCGCACCGGACGCGTCCAGGACACAGCCTGCGGGCAGCTCTGTCAGGCTGCCGTCTGAGAGGTCACAGACGGAGACTGAGCTTTCTGTCCCGGGGTCGGACACACAGTACTCCACTATGACCTCCGGATTGTTGTCATCGTTGAGGTCGCTTGCAAGCACCCTGCTGATCTGTCTGCCGGAGGCGACCGTGGTATCGCCGGCCGTCACCGAGCTGTCGGTTATCGAGATACGTCTGCCGGGGAAAGCATCCAGGTATCTGTCAAACCTTATCTGTGAACCGTCCGAAAGACGGGTTACAGCCTGTTTGCCGGAGAAGTCCGCCAGCACTGTATATGCGCGGTCTGTGCGGGAGCCTCCGATAGAGTATTCGTGGGTTATAACTGTCGAGTTCCCGCCCGTGAACGTAAGGCCGCTCTGGACGAGGATGCTCTTGACTGTGGATTTGAAGGGCACCCTGCTGCGCTCGCCGATTATTCCCGGGAGACTGTCGGCATCAATACTCAGGGCAGTGCCGTCTTCATTTGAGCCTACCCAGAGCTTGCCTCCTGTAAGCTCCACGCCCTCGGGCAGCTGTACGCTGTCCACTACTAAATACAGTATATCGCCGTCGGTCTCAAAATGATAGCTTACCGCGTAATCGCCGTTGATCGGCACGATCATCCTGTCTGCCGGCGAGCTTATGCCGAGGGAGCTGATATCGGGGCAGTAATAATCCCTGTGGACACTTGTATCTTTCGCGGCAGTCCTCGTCATGAGAGACGAAATGTCCTCCAGCGCATCGCGGCTCAGATCAAAGAGATAGCAGTGGGGGATCCTGCCCTTTCCGCTGGGCGATTCGTCCGCCCCGACACATTCTTCCTCATAGGTCTCGACGAAAACGCAGTAATTACCGTAACTCCGGCTTATTATGCCGATATTCCCGATAGTCACCGTACCTTCGCCCTCCACCGTCTTGTTGAAGCCGATGTTGATGATGTCGTCGCTGTCCTCCACCGTAAAGGTAGGCCCGTTGATGCTGCAGGGAGTTGCGCTCAGTGTGAGCTTTCCTTCGCTGAGCCACTGGGCGAGCCTGGAGAGCATTGGCTCACATTCGGTGCTGATATCGGTGAGGTCGGCATACAGAGTGCTGGTCTCACTGCGGTATACGCTGCCGCCGAGATCGACTATACCGAACTGTCCGAACTGATAATAGATGCTGCCTGTGCTGCACTCCCGGCTCAGCTGTGTCAGGCTGGTCTCAAGGTGGGCGCTGACTGCCTCCGTATAGGCTGCGGGTGCGTTGTTCTTGGCATCTGACCATTCGTAATCGCCGCTGCCGCCGCTCCGCGAACCGATGAGCAGCTTGCCGCTCTCGTCCTTCAGCACGCAGGAATACAGGCCTGGGACGTAGTAGCTGTATTTCTTATCGTTCTCGATATCGAAGACGTACACCGCGCTCCTGTCCGAGTCGTAGCTGGGCTTGGCCTCGATGCAGACGTCCGCAAGGTCGCCGCCGGTGACATTGGCGGTGTAGACTTTTATGACGCAGCGGCATTCCTGTGCGCCGATAAGACTGAAAGTGCCATCGCTGCTGCCGTTGCGGCGGGTCACCGTAACGCTGTGATCCCCTATCAGCACATGGTAGCCGGGGAGGTTGGCGGGTTCCCGGTCAAGGTCAACTCCCTTTTCACCGGTGGTGCCTGTAAAGTCGCAAAGCTTGATGATATCGCCGGTATCAACATAGGAGGAGCTGTCCTCCTGAGAGGAGGATATCTCCCTGCCGGGATCGGGCTTGTACTCCGCCAGGCGCTTGAACATCAGCACGCAGGCGCTCAGTGCCACAGCCGCCGCCGCAGTCACGGTGATGAACCTGAACCGGCGCTTTCTGATGTGTGCCATGGCTCCCCTGCCCTCCTGGGCGATTATCTCCTCGGGGGTACGGTCGGAGGGGCAGCCTGCGTTTGAGGTTATGGCTTTTTTGATAAGCTCATGTTCATTCACAGCATTTCCCTCCTTTTGTAGCTTCTTCTGATGCGTTCAAGGGCACGGTAAAGGCGACCCTTAGCGGCGCTCTCGGTCATGCCCAGCTCTCTTGCTGCCATGCTCAGTGGCATATCCAGCACATAGTACATATAGACTATCCTCTGCACGTCGGCGGGCATGGAGCTTATGGCTTCAAATATCTCGTCGCAGAGGGCTCTGTCGGCGATGAGTGTCTCCACGTCCACCACCTCGTCAGCGCTGAAATGGGACTTCCTGTCGGACATCCTCATGAGCCCGCTGCTGATCTGTGAACGGAGCTTGGTCAGCACGCCGTAGTACCTTGAAAGGCTTTTCTTGGCGGCGTTTATGACGAAGGCCTCCTCATTTTCGATGGGCTCGGTCATGTTGCAGACCGAGCGGTACACGCTGAGAAAGGTGTCCTGAAAAATATCGTCGATATCCGCGATAGCGAGGCATTTTGAAGTGATATACCTCAGCGCGGCAGTTTTGGTGCGCTGATATATCTGCTCAAAAATGAGCTTTGGCTCGTCCATAGCCGCGCTCTCCTTTCCTTTTACTTCCGGGGATCGGTGGTTTCATATATGTAGTTGCAGCGACTGCGGGAAAAGTTATCACGAATTATTGAACGTTTTGTTAATATTTCGCGTCCCGCGCCGCGGCATACTGTCCCGATTACAGCTTAGCGGGGGCACCGGGATCGATGCCCCCGCTTTGTTGCGGTATGTAAGTTTGCAGCTTTTCGGCAACGTCAGGACGCAGTCAGCAGCATCTTCTGCAAAAGCGCGTAGTCCCTCATGTTGACCTTTCCGTCGTCGTTGAGGTCAGAGTTCACCATGTTGATCTCTATGCTGTTGTCAAGCAGATACCTTTGCAGCAGCGCGTAGTCCCTCATGTTCACCCTGTCGTTGCCGTCGGTGTCGCCAGGCATGGGCGGCTTGTAGTCCTCCTCCGGCACCTCAGGCAGCTCATAGAGGAACCCTAATCCCACGCCCTCCGAAGAATCCGGCGTGTGCAGACGGTCAAAGAAGTTGGTCCCCCGGGCAATAAAGTCCCTCGTCCTCGCGGTATCGTCCCAGGTGACGTCGTAGCAGTAGTAGTTTCCGTCGTCCAGCTTCACCATGTTCCAAGCATGGTCGCCGCCGTTGCCCGTGCCGCTGACGAAGACGTTCTCCACGCCTTTCAGATTCAGCAGCAGCTGAAACAGCCGCGAGTAGGATTCGCAGACCCCTGACTGCCGGTCGATGATCCCAAGGATGCTGTGTGCGATCAGGCTGTCATCGACGGTGCCGTCCTCAGATCTGGCATACTCGGCCTCATTGACTATGGCGTCGTGAAAGGCCAGCGTGACGTCGTAGGGCTTGCTCACGTCCTCTACCATGTCCATTTTTTCGGACACATAGTTGAGGATCTCCGCCTGATAGTTCTGCCTTGTCTCTCCCTTGACGAACTCTTCGTCCAGCTTGAGATACAGGGTGGTCGATGAAGCCAGACAGTTGAAGGAAATGAAATAGAACAGCGGATTGTCGTTCCTGAAAGTGAAGTAGACCTCCATAGCCTCGGTGCCGTTCAGCCCCAGGTCATTGAAGGGCACTTCCTCAAAGTACCGCCTGCCCTGGATGATTTTTTCGCAGTCCTCGGTGTTGAACCAGAAGTTGTACATGGCGATGTAGATCCGGTCATAGAGGGCCTGCCTCGCCTCGGGGTTGCTGCGCTTGGTCATGTCCTGATAGCCGTAGCCCTGGGACGCCAGCGCGGGCAGCTCGGTCTCGTCGAAGTCCCAGGCGGCAGCCTGTACAGCCGCCGAGAGCATCATCATGACCGCAGCCGCAAGACTGATGATCCGTTTTTTCATAACAGAGATACCCCCTTACTCAGACGACGCGCTCCATCTCGTACTCGCCCTTGGCGGTACCCTCGCCGCCGATCAGCTTGAGCTTGCCGTCAACTATCTCATAGGTGTATTCGGCGTCATGCACCTCCGGGCGCTCGTAGTCTATTTTCAGAGAGCTGCCTTCAAGGGTGAAGGTGTATTTGTAGGTGTAGTTTTCAACGGTCATGCCGCCGGTCATATCGTTTTTGAAGCTGTACTTCGTGCCGTCCTTGTAGCGCCAGGTGCCGGCGAGCTGACCGATCTTGCTCGTCGAAGAAGCGGTGGTCTCGCGCTTTGAAAGCGGCGACCCTGAGGAACCGCTCCCCTCGTTGCCGAAGACCAAGAACGCCACTCCCACGCCCACGGCGATCAGCGCCAGCAGCAGGATAAGTATAGCTATCTTAGTATTCTTACTCATAACAGTTTTACCTTCCAAAAAAGGGCAGCAAATGAATTGCTGCCCTTTATGATCTTAAGCCTTTAGCTTACTTTCTCTTTTTTGCAACCATCAGTCCGGCAAGACCAAGTACAGTTGCTACCGCGAATGCGGAGGCTGCTGCGCCGGTGCTGGGGTTGGTGCCGCCGCCCTGCTTGCCGGTGTCGGAGGGCTTGCTGCTGCTGTCGTCAGTGGGAGCTGCGGAGGAAGAATCCTCGGGCTCGCTGGTCTCAGGCTCGCTGCTGTCCTCGGGCTCGCTGGTCTCAGGCTCGCTGCTGTCCTCAGGCTCGCTGGTCTCGGGCTCGCTGCTGTCCTCAGGCTCGAGAGCGGGGATGATCTCCTCCTCTTCGTAGCCGCAGATCTCGCAAGCTCTGGTCTTGAGGCCGTCCTTGCCAACTTCGTTCTCAACAACTACTGTCCAATCGCCGAAGGTGTGCTCAGCTTCGTCATTCTTAGCGCCGCACTCGCACTCGTGCCAATGGCCGGTCTCGTCGCTCTTCCACTCTTCGCCGAAGCTGTGAGGGAGCTTGGGAAGAACGGTCTCTTCCTCAGTGATAATGGTCTCAGCATTTTCATCTGCGAAGAACAGACCGCAGTCTGCACAGTACCAGTACTCAATGTTGCCGTCCTCAAAGTGAGTAGGTTCCTTACGCTCAACGTGGTTCAGAACGTGCTCGTGAGGAGGAATAACCTCGCCTTCCTGGATCATCTGATTGCAGTCGAGGCAGTAGAGGTCGCCGGTGTAGCCGGCCTCGGTAGTGGTAGGAGCCTTAGCATTTCTCAGCTCAGTCTCGCCCTTATGGTTGTTGGGATCGATCGCGCCGTATTCCTGACCGCAAACCTCGCAGACAGCCTTCTTGATGCAGGTAGCCTCTCCGCCGGAGTGGGGTGCCTCGTCAAGGATAGTGCCGCAGCCCAGTGTGCAGGTCTTCCAATGCTTGGCGTCGTCATAGGACCATTCCTCGGATGCTACATGATCCAGAGCAGGGATGTTCATACCTTCAGCGATCTTAGCATTGCAGCTTGAGCAATAGGTGTCGCCGGTGTAGCCGGCCTCAGTGCAGGTAGCAGGCTTGTCGTCCTTGATATAGGTGCCGCCTACATGGTTGTGAGCGTCAACTTCGCCGTACTCAAAGGTCTCAGTGCCCTTCTCGCCGCATACGGAGCAGCTCTTGTAGTAAACAGCCTTATCTACACAGGTAGCAGCAGACTTGAGGTACTTGGCCTCAGTCTTCTCAGCGGAGAAGTCATGAGCAGTCTTTGCAAGCTTCTCAGCATCGGGAGTAGTAGCCTGGGTGCCTTCGGCATCCTTGAAGTACTTGTCGCAGGATGTGCAGTGGTAGTACTTGTTGTTACCCTCTTTTATGCAGGTAGGAGTTTCAGCGTCGATCGTCTCCATTGTGTGGGTATGAGCAACGCTTACTGCGACCTCAGCCTTGTAGCCGCCGTCGTTGGTCTCAACGGTAATGGTGCAGGTGCCCTCGCCCTTAGCAGTAACAACGCCGTCGTCGCTTACGGTAGCAACGCTGGTCTTGTCAGAGCTGTACTTAACACTCTTATCGGTAGCATTGTTGGGCAAAACGGTGGGAACGATGGTCACGGTGTCGCCAGCCTTAGCAAAGTCGATAGTTGTCGGAGCTACGGTGATACCGGAAACAGATACGGGAGCAGCAGTTACGGTAACGGTAGCGTTAACGAAGGTAGGATCTACCGGAATAAAGTTGTCGTCATCGCCGTTCTTGAAGAAGTTATCAAGGTCGATGGTAGTCTTGTCCGGGAATGCGAATGTGTAATCCTTGGGCTCAGCGTCGTCCTTGACCTTTACTTCAAGCTCCAAAACAGTATCGGGCTTGCCGTCCTTCCACCTGATATTGGAGGAAGTATCGGTTGTCATAGCGCGAATCGAGCCTGTGTTGATCCCGACAGTGGCAGTGGGGAAAAGATATTTTGTCTTGTATTGTGCCAGTATCTCGTCCTTTCTGTCATTGAAATCGTCGTCGTCCTCTCCTTCTTCCTTTTCGGGATAAACAGGAGATGCGCTCACGATCTCGAAAGCAGAATCATCAAACTCGAGGTCAAAAAGAAACGCAGCGAGATGAGCACTGCTATGATCGATAGACACAGTAACCATAAAGGTATCGCCGGTCTGGACCGATGCCGCGCTGGTCGAGGCGGTAAACTTACAGGTGAGAGGATCATCTGCCCACGATGTCAGGATCATGGTGTTAGAAGCCGCAAGCGCAGCAGCTACTGCAAGTGCAGCTACTTTCTTAGCTTTCTTCATATAATTTCCATTCCTTTCATTTATTTGTCTTCTGTCAAGTCTGCGCATGAGCATACTACGACAATTCAACAATTAAATTCTATCACAATATCATCACTTTGTCAAGAGCAGAAAACGATTTTGTTGCCCCATTTATTAATGTATGTAATAATCAACAAATTTCGGCTTTATGATTTGTTCACTTTTCTTTAAATATATTAACTTACATCCGGGAAGGCTCGACAATAGCCAAACGTGCTTATTCTGCGCGTTTTTTCCGTATCACGATAGCCGCCGCAGTGCCTGCTGCCGCTGCCGCCAGGACGGCCCCGATGACTATGGGCGCAGCGCTGCTTTCCCCGGAGTTTTCCTCCTCGGATGATGCTGCCGCAGAGGTTTCTGAGGCGCTTTCAGAGGCGGTCTCCCCTGCCCCGGAGTTCTCTGACGAAGTGCTGTCGGCGGCCTCAGCTGATGATGACGCGCTGTCCCTGTCGTCGCTGTCAGCCGGGTCGGACTTGCTTTCCGCAGCACTTTCCTTTTCATCCGGCGAGCTGCTCTCCGCCGGGGCAGTGCTGTCCGCCGGAGCGGTGCTGTTCGTCGGCGCAGCCGCCTGAGAGCTGTCGGGAGCCGTGTCGGGGGTGCTGTCCGGCTGGGTGTCGGGAGTGCTTTCGGAGGGCTTGGGTTCAGGCTTGCTGTCGGCAGCGGAGCTGTCGGGCTTGGAGTCGGCCTTGCTGTCAGGTTTGCTGTCAGTCTTGCTGTCGGCTTTGCTGTCAGGCTTGCTGTCGGTCTTGCCGCCGGAGACGGTGACGGAGCCGTTTGCCGCCTTGAAATCCACGTTGTTGAAGTCCAGGTCGAACACGTCGTCCTCGTCAAAAGTAATGCTCAGAGGGTACTCGCCGGAGGCGTCTCCGCTGATCTCAAAGGTCAGCTCCGCCAGCACGGCGTCGCCCTTGAAGTTGCCGGCGCCGAGATCGGCCCACAGCACCACGAAGGGATCTGAGCCGGGATCTGAAACTGCTGCCGTCTCGAAATCCGCCGTCTTGCAGTCCGTGAGGGTGAGGGCGTCGGAGTCATAATCAACAGCTAACCGCAGCGAGATTATCCCGGGGCTGCTGTGAAGTCCCACCTCCACCTTGACCTTGTCCCCGGCCTTTCCCGAGGCGGAGGAAACATAGAACTCCCCCTGCCCCGCAGACAGCGCGGTCAGCGGCAGGGATGCAGCGAGGATCAGGGATGCGGCGAAGGATATAAATTTTTTCATATCAGCACTTCCTCATTTGGCTGCGGGCTTGAGCAGAAGCTTTTGCAGCAGCGCATAGTCTCTCATATTTACCTTTTTGTCGCCGTTGAGGTCAGCGGCGGCGGTGTTTATCCTGACCCCGGAGGGGTCAAGCAGATATCGTTGGAGCATGGCATAATCACGCATATTGACCTTGCCCTCGCCGGTGAGATCACCGGGGAGAAAGGGGGCGGTTATCTTGAAAGTACCTGTTATGGTTCCCTCATAATAGCCTTTGCCCGTTATTGTATAGTTTGCAGTTCCAACTGATACGTTGTTTGAGAACGTTACAGAGTAATCCTTGTCTTTGGTAAGCTGGTTTCCGTTGCACTTAACAGTGACGTTAGGAGAAACTGCTGTACCTGTATATGACGCATTATCTACGGAGACAGACATGTTCTCATCGGCAAAATCGGCATATATACTGTAATTCTTTTTAATTGTTCCAGTATAATTACCTTTTCCCGTAAATGTCATAGTGGCAATGCCTGGGGTTGTATTGTTTGTATAGGATATAGAATACGCTGTTGTACTGGACAACTTCTTTCCATCCAGCGTCAAGTAGACATTTTGATTTCCTCCAAGATATAGCTTATCATAGAATCCAGAAATAGTGGCTTCAGACATATCTTTAGGAGTAATTTCAAAGGGTATATCTACCTCCCCATCAAAATATTCTCCCCATCCGTCAATGGTAATCGTTGCTGTTCCAGCATTTATATTATCGCTGTAGCCATAAGTGTAATCTGTGAAGTATTCCAGCTTTTTGCCGTTGAAATATATCGTAGGCTCAGGTCTGCAGCTTGTTCCGCTATATTCGTAGCTATAGCAATCGAGCGTTATGGAAGCGTTAGCGATATCTGCATAACCTATATTGAATGTTGCCGAAGCTGTTCCTAATACATTGGTTCCATCACCTGTAACCGTAACGGTTCCCTTTCCCGGCTCTACGTTTTTATTGTATACTACCGTATAATATTTAGGAGAAACCAGTTTGCCGTTAGAATCCTTTACAGTTACAGCGGGCTTCAGTTCGGATCCTGTATAAGAAACATCATCTACACTTACAGTGCAGTCCTTCAGCTCTTTAACAGAGGCAGAATCTATAAGGACATACGGAACGTTATTTTCCTTGCAATACTGATAAACCTGACTCGTGGAATAGCAATATACGAGCTTGGGAACACCTATGCGGTAATCAAGGTTGCTCTCGTCTTCAACATAAAGTGTTATAGAAGAACCAGAAAAAGCGCCTTCTTTTACAACAACAGTATCATCAATGTAAATTTCCTTTTCTAACGATGTGCATCCAGAAAGAGCCCCTTCACCATATTCTTTAACATTTTCAAGATTAACATTTGAAAGCGAACCGCAATCATATAAGCAAGCATCCGGCAGCTTCGTTACATTTTTCCCAAGATGTACAGCTGTTAAGTTATACATGTTTGCAAACAGATTCTATAGAACTTTTGTCTGCCCAGTTTATAATGTTATAAATATTATTTACAGGTTTTCCTCCCAATTGGCTTGGAAAGGTGAGGGATTTAAGTCCAAATGCAAGCACCTCGTCAATTTCTACGGCGCCATCGTTTAACACATGATAAACAAATGTACCATCGCATTTGCCTTTTCCAAAGTAATACTTGGTAAAATCAGTTGCTTTTACTAAAATATAATTGTTATTAAACAATGCGTCTGCTATATATGAAATGCCATCAATGTTTATAACATTATTGCGATGGTCGGTTACCGTACCATAAGGCACTGTGCTGTTATCATCATATTTTGCAGTTCTATAATAACACTGTATGCCAAGTTTCTTGCAGAGGTACTCAACAGAAGCTGTAGCTCCCGAACAATTGCCTCGCTTGGACACAATAAGGTCATAAGAGCCAGAATGTCCTTCTCCATCGTAATATTCTCCGTCAGAAACGAATTTCATTATTTCCACTACCTTTTCATAGGTAGTCATTCCCGCCTTGATTTTTTCAGATACAAAAGCATTGGCTGCAGCTTCTATCTGAGACTCTGTTACTCCGGAAGCATAGGTGAAGTCTTTAGCTGAAACCACGATCTCCGCCCCCGCGAGGTCCGCTATATCTTGCGCCCAGCCGCCTGCCAGCATGAGCGCCGCCGCGGTGAAGGCTACGAGCCTCTTTATAAACATATTAAACCTCCCAAGTATACGCAAACTGCCGCCCACGCACGAGCGGCAGTACGGATTTTTGTACAGTTATCAGACCTTCTGCGACTTGAAGATAGCGCCCACAACGTTGGGGCCTGCGTTTATCGCTATGGCGGCGCCGATCTGGAAGAAATCTGCGGGCGGGTAGCCCAGCTTCTTGGTGAGCGCCTTTGCCAGCTCGTCGCGGACGGCCTCATCACGGCCGTAAACTACGCAGTAAGGGGTCTGGGGGATGATCTCGTCGGCGGTGAGGTCGAGTATCTTCGGGATAACGGCCTTGTCGCCGCGCACCTTGGTGAAGGTCTTGATCTCATGGTCGTGGATGCGCATAACAGGCCGCAGACCCATGACCTCCCCCACGAACGCCGCCGCAGAGGGGATGCGCCCGGATTTGCGGGCATATTTAAGGGTATACATGGCAAAATAGATCACGCAGTTGGACACCCAGTCCTGGATATAAGCGGCGATCTCCTTGGCGGAGCAGCCCTTCTTGATCTTCCCTGCCGCCTGGATAACAGGCCAGCCGTAGGCGCCGGTGTAGCCCTCGCTGTCGATGTTGTAGATCTCGAACTTGCCCTTAGCCTCCGGGTTGTTCTCAAAGAAGCTCTCAGCCGCCATGCAGGCGTTGTTGTAGGTGGCGCTGCCCTCGCGGTTGATAGTTACGTTTATGATATCGGTGTAGCCCTTGTCGTAGTACTCCTTGAAGATCTCCTCATACTCGAAGGCGGTGATCTGCGAGGTCGCAGGGATGCCGTCATAGGCGTCCAGCATCTTGTAGAACTTGTCATTGTCAAAATCCACGCCGCTGGTGTAGGTCTTGTCGCCCATAGCCACCTTGAAGGGTATCACTCTGATGCCCAGCTCCTTCTCATATTCGGGTGAGATATCCGCAGCCGCGTCGGTAAGCAGTTTTATCTTTGCCATAAGCCTGTTCTCCTTGATCTATAATTATTTACCATGTGTATTTTGTCAGTTTGCCCTCGCGTCCGAGGTCGGGGTAGTCCCATTGCCGCAGCACCTCATAGGCGGCTATGGCGACGGAGTTCGAGAGGTTGAGGCTGCGCAGCTCGTTTCGCATGGGTATGCGCACGCAGTGTTCCTTGTTGTTGTACAGCAGCTCCTCCGGGAGACCCTTGTCTTCCCTGCCGAAGACGATGTATACGCTGCCCTCCTCGGGGTAGCTCACCTCGCTGTGGACGTTTAAGCCCTTGGTGGTGAAGTAGTACATATGCCCCTCATTGGCAGCCGCGAAGCTGTCCCAATTTTCGTACTCGTAGATGTCCAGCTTATCCCAGTAGTCGAGGCCGGCACGTTTGAGCTGCTTGTCGGTGATAGTGAAACCGTAGGGCTTTATCAGATGCAGCGCCGCCCCCGTCACCGCACAGGTGCGGGAGATGTTGCCGGTGTTCTGGGGTATCTGAGGCTCCAGCAGGACGATGTTGAGCCTGTGCTTCATAAGGCTGTATAGTCGCTGAGCTCACGGTCCGAGCGCAGCCTGTGCAGGTGGGGCTCGAACATGATGCCGTCAGTCCAGTGGGTGCCGTAGCTGTATGTGGTCTTTATTGTGGACTGTGTGAAGGACGAGGCGCGGTTCATGGCTATGGGCAGACTGTCGCCCCCCAGCAGTCCGCCGATGAGGACGCTGGTGAACATATCTCCGCTGCCGGAATAGCTGATAGGCACATACTCGTCGGTGAGCTTCCAAAAGCTGTTTCGCTTCTTGTCATAACCCACAGTGCAGATGCCGCCGTTCATAGGTACGCTGGTTATGACCACGATGCCGGGACCCTTCTGGGACAGCCGTACCAGCCATGAGCGCATAGTCGAGGCGTCGAGGGTCCCCTCGGGGAACTTCTCCCCCAGCAGGATAGCCGCCTCGGTGAGATTAGGCGTGATGATATCCGCCACCGCCGCCAGCTCGCTCATACGGGTGCAGAGCTCCGAGGTGTAGGTGGGGTAGCTCTTGCCGTTGTCGCCCATGACCGGGTCAACCACCTTCAGCGCCGCCGGAAAGCTGGCGAAGAAATCGAGGCAGTGGTCGATCTGCTGGGTGGAGGCAAGAAATCCGCTGTAAATGCAGTCAAATTTCAGCCCGAGGCGCTTGTAATGATCCAGCGCCTGAGGGATGTAATCGGTAAGGTCGCGCATGACGAACTCGCCGTAGCCTGTGTGCGCCGAAAGCACCGCCGTCGGCACCGGACACACCTGTACCCCCATAGCGGAGAGCACCGGTATTATAACTGTAAGGGAGCAGCGACCCACTCCCGAGATATCATGGATAGCTGCGACCTTTTTTGGTCCGGTCATGATCCGTCAAGTCCTTCCAAGCAATAATCTATCATCTTATTATAGCATATACCGGCGTTTTTTTCAATTGTCCGTATTTCAGAAAGTCATGAGTCGTTTCAAATCTTTTCAATGCATTTTGCACAATCCGCCGCTGTTTCCGTGGGACATATTACGGAAAATGTACTAATGATAAAGTCATTATACAAGCCCGCTGACGCATATTATCAAAGTACACCATACCGCAAAAAGGAGAATGACCATGCTTGAACTGCTGCTGACACTTCTGACCAACAATTTCCTGTTCCTCGCCCTGCACCTGGACGGCAGGACGGTATTCCCGAAGCCCCTCTCAGCCAAGGCCGAGCGGGAGTGCTTCGAGCGCCTCGCCGCCGGCGACCGCGCCGCCCGTGACAAGCTCATCGAGCACAATCTGAGGCTGGTGGCGCACATCATCAAGAAGTACTACGCCCTCGCCCACGACCAGGACGACCTGATCTCCATAGGCACAGTAGGCCTGATAAAAGCCGTAAACACCTTTGACAGCAGCAAGGGGAGCCGGTTCGCGACTTATGCTTCGAGGTGTATCGAAAATGCTATACTATCACGACGGACTTATTTGACGGATATGTTGCAGAGCAGCCGCCCTATATGGATTCGAACGCCATCATCCGCATGATAACCCCCAACCTCTCGCTGATACGCTGGCCGGATGCGCCTTCGGGGACAGCCTTGATGTACATACACCGCTTCACTCCATTCAGTAACGCACTTCCCGCCCCTGATGAAAAAACTCCGGTCAATGACCGCCTGCGATACTATCGAACACAGAGTGGACTTACTCAGTCTGAGGCTGCAATCCTGATCGGCATAGACCGCACGACCTATATCCGCTGGGAGGGGCAGCCGCTTAAATACTATCCGAGGGACAAGCTCACCAGAGCGGCGGAGGTGTTCGGGTGCAAAGTCGAGGATATAACAGATCGTTATAATCTTTTCCTATTGAGTGCCCCTGCTAATCTCAAAACACTACGCAAAGAAATGTCGATCACGCAGAGAGAACTCGCCCGGGCACTTGGGGTCAGCACCGGGACGGTCAAGGAGTGGGAGCAGGGGGTGAAGAGGATGCAGGAGAAAAGCTATGAGAGGCTGATGATCCTGACTCAACCAAAATAACCGCAACAATATGCCGCAGCGGGTGCTGTGGCTTATTTTTTTATAGCAGTAAAAAAAACGAGCCGGTAAAACGAAGTTTATAAATAGAGCACCCAAAATAGAAACTTCGTTACCAGCGGTCGGAGGTACGGTGAAAAATGAATTAAGGAGAGCATTGGCCGGTGCTCTCCTTTTTTGCGGGTCGTGTGCGAAGGGGAAAAGTGGTAGAGATTTCTATTGATAGCATGGTTGACCCGCTAATATTATTATATACGATAAGTTCAAATCACAAAAAAGACTTTTGGTTTGATCGAGATCATTACTGTCAAAGCGCTGTCAAGTTAATGGCTAAGAATTAGCCACTGCACTTTAGCCCGCTAAAACCACACCGCCAATTAGCGTATTTTCGCTGCTCGCCTAAAACCAAATCAGTCAATCACCTAAAACCAAATCGACACCGAAGGAAAACGCCATTATTATTCAAAACTTGAATGGTTATCAATTCAAAAGATGAATATTTTTGCATGATTTGTGCCGTTATCCTAAAACCTTTGGTTTTAGCCTCTTTAGAAGATAATATAAATGATACCGGCAGGATAGCCCGCTTGGTTTTACCCCTTTTGGGAGTGAATCATATACCCGGAACGACCTGATGCCCCTGTTTCACCTGCATTTCAACGGTGTTTCGCCCCTGTTTCATCGCAAACCCGAAGCCGAAAGTGCCTGTTTTGGTGCAATAATACACAGCGCCCGGAATTTCGATCAAAAACCAGGTACCCCACCGCAATAAATGAAGACAAAAAAGTGCCCCGCCTTGTGCGGGGCATTGTGCTGTTAGTGTACTCTCCTCCTGATCAAATCGAGCTGCTCGTCTGTGACCTCTCCGAGCTTGCGGAGAAGCGATGATCTGCGAAGTGCGATCACCTTGCCGCAGTCAACCGAGATGCGTCTTTGCAGAAAGGTCTGATTGCTGTCGATAACCACCGAAGAAATGCTGCTCCTGTGCATCTGGCTTGTCCTGATCGGCACGACTGTGATCACACCGGGGACTGCGTCAACTACCACGACAAGTCGCCTTCCGCAGTATTTGTCACCGTAGAGTCGGGCGAGATAGATCGAGCCGGGCTGTGTCCTTGTTAAACTACTAATCATTTTGGGTTTCCTCCTACTATATTATTTGCAGACTCCAGATATCAACTAAACCTGCTAATATAATCATACAAGATAATCATCAATCTCAAAAAAGAGTTGTTAACATGATATGAACGAACTAAGTGAAAAACGCAGAACCTGTGATAGTAATATATACATCTTGCACAAATGTCAAAGCCGAAATTTGTTAGTAGTCACGATTTTGTTTTCGATTATCAGATATTTGTTGACAACGGAAAATTATTGATATATAATATATACAGAGGACAGCCAATCAACATACTTGATTATGTCTTTTACGCAGATTTTATTTTATGACGAAATCCATTTAGGCGGCTCTGCTGCCGATTTATGTATATGATATTCATAGCTGTAACTTAACAGCACAATTTATAAGGATGATATATAGTGCGTAATCTACACCGTTGTTGTCGGTGTATGTTGTTATGCGCTATTTTTTATTGCCGTAAGGGACTCCCCTTGCGGCTTTTTTTATTGCAATGATCTGCGGTCATCCGTATCGACCCGAGACAGACGGGACTACCCCGCAGAAAGGACTGGTAAATATGTTATCAGATGAAAAACGATTACTTGATCTGCTGATCAAGGGAGGCTATCTAAATGAGCTCAGCAAGGAGCTTTTGCAGAGCAAAGAGCTGTCAGCTTATGCGGACGGTACTGACCCGCCCTGCAATCTTTCAGAGGATCAGATCGCTTGGGAACTTGAAAATTACAATTCTCCCGATGCGAGCGCAACGATTGCTCAGATTGAAGATCAAATACTTAATGATGATTATACCAACGCACCTCCCGAAGCGCTGATTCCGGAGGTACCAAACAGGACTGATCCTCCGGAACCAGAAAAGCCAAAACCGCCCTGGAAGGACCTGCCGATCAGTTTCCCAACAGGCTTTAAGCGCACTGACGGCATGATATATCCCATGTGCGTTGATACCCTTTTCAACCGCTATCCGGGAGATATCAGCAGCCGTGACTACCTGATCGACAACCTGATACGCAAAAACACCTTGACGGTGATAATCGCCGCAAGTAAGTGCAAAAAGTCTTTTCTTATTCAAGAGCTTGCGCTTTCGATCTGCTGCGGCACCACTTTTCTGGACAAACCGGTGATCCAGGGGAAGGTTCTGCTGGTCGATCCGGAGCTCAGACCGGAGTCGCTGGCGGAGCGGCTAAGAGGACTGATCAGCACAATGCCAGGGGTCTATCTAAACCTTGTGAAGGAAAATCTCACCATTATCACCCTGAGAGGTGCTGAGAAGAAGGACTACATCAACAACCTCACCACCTACCTTGAAAAGTGCAGATCCCACGGCATAGATTTTGACGCTATCATCATAGACAGCGTGTATATGCTGATCGATGGCGATGAAAACAGCAGCACTCAGATGTGCTGCATGATGCAGGGGCTTATAGGTATCGCTGATAAGTACGGTGCAGTTTTTTGCACTTCCCACGTTTCCAAAGCCACCGCAGCCGGAAAATCGGGGTATGAGGTAGCGGACAGGTCTGTCGGCAGCAACATAGTTGGACGGTCAAGCGACAACTTGATCTCGATTACACGATGCGATTCTAATGTATCGGATTCCGAGTTTTTCAAGGTTGAGTACGTCTTGCGTGAGGACAAATCTCCCGATCCTACCTATATAATGGTCGATGAGTCAGGGGATATGCCCTATCACAAGGTCATAGATGATCCCTCGATGTATGGCCTGACAGTACACAACAGCAGAGCCCAAGAGCGTAAGGATGCTCAACAGTCAAAGGTCGCTCAGCTTAAGCAGATCATCAACGAGCTGCAAAAGACAAAAGGCGTAGTGCAGCGGTCAGATATCGAGTCCCGTATGGGCATTTCCTCCAACACCGCAAGGAGTTTGATCTCTCAGGCAGGTTATGATTGCACCAATGGAGTCGTTACCCCTAAACAGTAACAGGGGCGCTGAATGCTCTGCCCTGTCGCATTCAGCGCCCAGGCTAAGGACGCTAAACCGGTACACAGCCGGTTTTGCGTCCTGATATACCGATCTTTATACCTTTATATATAGTATGCGTGCGCATTTAGTTACAAATTGGTTACAAGAAATATTTATGCGCTCAATGTAATACACCATTGAGCGCGTGGAAAGGAGGTCAAGACCATGATAGGCTATCAAATGTCAAACTTAATTGTTGAGCTGACCAAGCTGGAGATCGAGCTTATTAGGCTTAAATCATCAAACAAAGAGGCTTATACCTCAATTACAAACAACATAGATCAGCTGATAAGCAGAGTCTCAGTGCTTAAACAAGATCTGCTTGGCGTTAATACCGATAAGACCAAAACTTAACGGTTAAGGGCAAATATCATACCGCAGGCCGGCCGGAGTATACCTTATTAATATATATAGGGTGTACTCCGATCTGACCGGGATAGAATAACATATTTATCAAACGAAGGGGGTGAAGCCAATGATTATTGGAGCAGGTCTGTGCGATGATGTCACAAGGCAGATCGTCATAGAAGCGCTCGCCGCAGAGAGAGACGGTGTAGGCTGGGAGGATTTCGCCAAATACAAAGGTATCCCGCTTGACGAGATGGAAGCCATGCTCGCACTCTATGATATCAAAACAGGCGAGGACGAGATGATGCAGCTCGCAAGGGAGATGATTGGGCTTGTGTGAGACCCCCCTATTATAATAAGTTATAGCCAAACAATAACAGTTTGTGATATTTGCTTTCCGGGAGCATAATCCCCTCCCCGATACACAATACAGCCAAAAGCCTCTTTTGGCAATTGTTACAAACGCTCTTGCGAATTTGGAACACGATTTGACATATTTTACAAAGTTCGCATTTTGAGCGGAAAAAGAATTTTATCTGGTATAAATTTTTTTTTCAAAAGTTTTTCTGCTATAAGTATTGTGTAAGTTTTATTTATTTCCTGCTTACAGCCCGGCGGGGTGCCGGGGAGAACTCCAAAAGAAAGGTGTGATGCCAAATGTTTGAGGTAAGATCAGACAGCTCCTGATACTGCTTAATGATGCAGGAGCAAATCAAACGCAGCTGCGAAGCTGCGGAACAAATGACAGAAAGGAGGGATCTTTATGATGAACGATATTTATTATGAGATCATCGATGACGATAACAAGGTGATCGAGTTCGCTGAGGAATTCATTGAATACTCTAAAATGGGCATGGATCTGGAACGATTCGCAAGGTTTAAGAATCTGTCGGTTGAAGACACCACAGCGATCCTCGACAGATATACCGTCATTCTTCTCGAGGACGAGGACAACGTCATCGTTATTAGGAGAAAGAATGATCATGCTGATCAGGACGAAGCTGACGACAAGGAAGGCTCTTAACTGTAAAATGCTGGTAACGAGAACGCAAAATCTGCTCCCGCTGAAAAAATATTTTTGAAAAAACTCAAAAAAGGGGCAAAAGCAAGAATTTTTCTGGTATAAATTTTTTCTTCGCAGAATTTTCTGATATATTATCTGCAGAAACGATGATGTAAGCAGCTAACACCCCTGCAGGTGCCGGGGAGAAATCAATACAAAGGATTGATGCACTATGATTGTGTGATCTGCCGGCCTACGGGTCGGTTTTATAGGGAAACGTGGCATAACATTTTAATGTTAATCATTAACCCATGAGTACTCGGATCATCTGATCGAACTGGCTGGGGAAATAGGTAGTCAAGAATAAGAATTGTATATCAACCGGGTAAAGGCTCCGGACAGTAAGCCTTGATAAGAGACAGCATGGCTGTCTGACAAAGAATAAAAATGAGGTGTTATATATGAATAATACAGAAAAGAATATACCGATCACATGGATAAATATATTATCCAAGGAATATCCAAATTGTTGGAAGCAGTGTGACAAGATAGTAAAGTCAAAAGGAAAAGCGCTTCCCATATGGGGAAAGCATTGCGTAATCCCTATAGCCGGAACAATGGCAATCGTTATGGGAATGAAAAAGGGAAAAGATAGTCTGACTAATATTAACAACGCAGGAAGTGATTTCGGTTCTACACCATCTGCTTATTCACTGATGGCAGGATTATATGCATGGAAAACTCGCAGAAAAACATATCATCTTGATAAGAAAACCGTGGAAAAGCTCGGCAGAGAAACTGATGATTTTAAGATGCCGACAGAAAAACTCCTTAATATGCCTTATTCGGCTGTATGGATCGATTGGGATAACGATAAAAATGAAGAAGGCATTCTTGCTTGGTTGGAGTATGACCTGGAACGAAGAGAGTATGAGTTAAGGATTGAACATCTGACAGAAAACGAATCTTACTCGTTATTCTATCATCTGACACCTGGAGTATCAGTATATGAAAGCATTAATCAAGCTATAGGGACAGGTGTTGAGAATCTGGATATTCTTCCTCCGTTTTTAGCGAAAGCAATAAAAAAGAAACTGGCACACCTGTTAGAGTATCAGACATGTTTAGCAGTAAAAATGCTTAGGATACTTTTGTATGCCTGCTTTGGTGATGAAGGTATCGACCCGGATGACGATAAAAAATGATTGTATATAAACGGAAACTGGAACACGAATTTGAAATGGCAGGCGGACGTGAATATAACACCGAATACTGCTCGTATAGTTATCCGTACATTTGATACTCCTTATTAACAAGAGTCTCTATCAGATGATACTCATTAAGACATCAAACACCACATAGGAAGGGAGTGGTCGCTATGAATGTATGATTTCCCGGCAACACAGCCGGTATTTAATGAATATATCGGGCTATGTCCCCGAATAAAAAAGATCTAACATAAGTGCGAGCCGTCATTTCAGTATTAATTCTCTGTACCATTCTTACATGGGCTAAAAGCAGATCAAAAAGATCTTGATCCATGACATTTTATTAAGGGGTTGCAATACCGCCTCATGTGTGATATAATTTTCTTGAACAGATGTGATCACTAAAGAGGCGATGCTGTGATGAATGAATTCAATACATCAGGTCTTTGCGATCCTGACAAAGACTATGCTCTCCTTCTATTTCAACAAGAATAAGAAAGTCGGTGTGGAGCGTATCGGCATCGGAGGGAAGGTCTTGTTTGAGGGGACATTGTAAACAGATAGTAAAGGACGATTCGTTGACGGATCGTCCTTTTTCATAACCATTGCCGGTTTTGTAATTCCGGAATACCCGCTCCCCTCATCCGGATCTCATAGATATCGTATGTGATCGAAGCACCGCTCCTGACAATATGAATATAACCCCTCGTGTTGATTGTCGAGGGGTTATAAGGGGTTATTGGACTTCACATTTTGACAAATGGTTTATCAGTGTCAAATAATACTGCTGTTATTCTCGATGCCGAAACAATGTCCGATTTATTTCGTTTTTTGTTCCGCTAATTGCATCACTCACTTGCCCCCTAACCCAAACTCCGCACACAGCTTATCGAACCGAGCCTGCTCTTTCTCCTTGATAGCCTTCGACAGATCATTCATGCAATGATGAATAACATCGGCATCCTTGAGCACCTCGTCCATCGGGCTGTCAGTCGCCAGCTTGTCATCGTGATGATAGATCGCAGAACAGATCATATCTGTTTCCGCATCACTTGTCAGACCAAGCTCTGCAAGTATCTCCCTTGCCAGCTCTGCACCCTTGTGTGCGTGATCGTCATAGGAGCCAGTCTTGTACGCATTAAGATCGTGCAGCATCGCAGCCATAGATGCAATTTCAGGATCAAGCCCCCGCTTCTTAGCTATCATCGTAGCTGCGAGCGACACACCGTAAAGGTGTGCGATCGCACTTGTGCGTTTGTCTGCATCATCCATTTTGTTAAGTTCAGCATTTACGACTTTGCGAAGTTCTTTCAGTCTGCTCATTTTAATCATCCTTTTCTGATCGTGATTTACTAAATCGTAGCATAGTATCGGAAGAAAGTCAAGAGCTATGCATAAAACAAGATATAAAATCAGGCGAATAATGCATATTTCAGGATATTGGTTTTATCCGTTTCCGCATATTTTAGCATATTATATACTTGTCCCAAATGTATCATTTCCAAAAAAACTTTTTAAGCAAAAAATTATTGACAATCTCACATAAACATGATACCATAGAGATAACAAATTGATCAGGGGGATGACAGGATGAAACGGCACTATGTAGACATGAAGATATATGCGAAAGCTGACAGGAATGCACGGAAAAAGATCTACTCCTACCATGTCTATGTCAGCGATGTTTTATGGGCTATTCTCGATCAGAAAAATACACAGCTTAGCACATCAAACACAACTGATATCACACAGACCGGGTATATGACGGTGATACCGTTAATTACAGCTACCGTCCCGGAGATCGACGTTATTTCAATAATAGAAAAACTTCGTCAAGCCGGTATGATCCGCATGACTGAGCCCGGCAGCTCTGCCCGTGTCAAGGTATCCGCAGAAAAGATTGCAGCGTGCGAGAGCAAGGAAGAACTCAAAAGTTATTGTATCGAGAAACAGTCAATGATCTACGCTCAGCGGCTTATCGAGATCTTCACTGATACCGATAATTTCAATAAAAAGCCCCACAACGTCCAGGAGGAGCTCACAAATCGCTTTATTGAAAGAATGAATTCATACGGTGTGAAAGATATCAAGAAGATAATAATTGAGCACGGAGTTTACAGGCCAACCGATCAGCAGATGCTTAAGGAATACCTTGCTGTTTCGGGTGGTCAGCCTGAGGATACGGTCATCAATGCAGCGGATATCAATTTTGTCCGCAAGAAGCTCAAAGCATCAAATGATCAGGATACGATCCAGGCGATCTATGACCGCAAACTAAATCCGGATGAGCGTTCTGTGATAGCCAAAAGCGGCATTACTGCCGAAGAGGTTGAGGAGCTCATGAAGGAAAATCACCGAAGTACTCTTCTTGTGGCTGAAGAACTCAGCAAGAGAACTGATACCCCTGTCCAGTACCAGCAGGTCGGAAGTTATTGCAGACGTCATAACATCAAGCTCGGACGGTATCATGCGGGTGCGATCTTCTGCGATATGGAGATCATCCGTCTTACCAAAGGCTGGCCTGACGCCAAATTCCTGTGCAGATGCATCAACTGCGGCACAGAGAAAGAGTGCTTTCAATCCACGCTCCACAAGTACAAAAAAGAAGGAAAGAATATGTGCAAGATCTGTAAAAAGAAAAGAAAATGAACATCTGCTCCGGTTTGATGCCGGAGCATTTTTTTGTAATGTAAAGTTTCATGATATATATATTACAGAGACCTGATTGATGTATGGAGCAAAGGACATCAAGAGGCTCAATTTTTATTACAAGGAGGATTTTTTAAATGGATGCATTATTAATTGAAGGAAGCAAAGTGACGCTGTTCGGCTTTTCGGAGCTGTCGGAGGATGAGCTGCTGCGAGTCAGATTATATGAGAAGATGATGGTGATCACCACAGTTGAAAACCTTGCGAAGGAAATGCTGGAAGGAGAATGGCAATACTTCGACGGCATCAAAGACCCAAAGTTTAAGGCGATGCTGCTGAACGAGTTCCGGCATTGTCAGAATAATCTGGTGGTTTTCGTGGAGATCGCCGGCGTGTATTATCACAACATCATTTTAGGGTCAGTAACTTCAGACCAAGTCATCGACAGGTACGAAAGCAAAGGGATCGATATCCTACGACGAGAGATTTAAACAGTGAGCCTTCAAGTCATTGATGCCCTGCCCCGCTTCGGCGGGGCTTTTTTGTTGTCGGCAGATACAACACTTATCAGTATCTCCTCGCCCCGATGATATGGATGCATCGAGCCTGCTCAAAGCTGTATGATGACAGCGGCCTGTTAAATGCATCAAAAGAATGTGCTGCAACATAAGGCTCTCCGCTATGCACACCGACTACAAACAGCGAATGATAATACAAGTCACCAGCACCGAGCTGGATTACATCACCGACAGCGGTCTTGTCAAGTGGAACGTCTTCTCCGAAAGGCCCCACAGATAGATTGCGAGTGATGAACCGATAAAAGTATTCAACTCCTGTCCATGCAGCAGCACGGTTACTCAGTGAAATGTAATACCAGCCGATGTCCCGGGTATAATTCATAGCAGCCCCGCCAGCACGCAGGCATTGAGATACAAAATTGGTGCAGTCACCACCGAGGTTATCAAAATTGTAGTAAGCCGGATTGCGTGAGTATGCCCACTCTTGGGCATATGTTATTTCTTCATCAATATCGAGTTGATATTCGATCACAGTATCACCCCTGATCATTCTATGCTGGATGATCGTTGAGGGTGAACAGATCATTTGCCGGCTTCACACAGCAGAGTTATCAGGTAGACTTGTTTTTCTTCCGTTTCCTGTACCTTGCCTGGCGGTCAGCTGCAACGGAGCGTTCTTCCATATTATATATAACGCCATCATATGGCAGATAGGAATTGACGTTTGCTTTGGTCATTTTAAGCAGAGCCGCGATCTCGGAGATAGACTTGCCCTCCTTGTGAAGCTCTCCTATCTGCCGGACAAGGTCATTGGAATATACCCCGGCTGTGATCAGTATCTTCCGGACTTTCATAGAACTGATACCCAAGTCCTTGGCAACAGCTCGGAGCGAACTGCCGGAGGCGTATGCCTCGCAGACGGCATTAATAAATTCGGCTTTTATTTTTTGAGGATCGTAGTTCGGTTTTAGTTTGGGACGCAAGGTGGTCACTCCTTCTCGTGATTGAAAAGCATAACAAGCAAAACGTAACAATCAAGGCATTGGGCTGGTAAACGAGGAGTTTGGGGACTCCTCGGATTGATTTCTGTATATACCGCCACCAAAACCGCAGCTGCACGGACTTTAAACCGCACCTCACCGCACTTTGAACCGCACTCCGCCGGACATTGACCGCACATATCCGAATCCTGTAGAATAACAATAGCACACAGCAATGTGTGACTTGAATCACAGGAGGTTCGGAAATGACGAACTATCGAAAGATCTTGGAGATGCATTCTCAGGGCTTCAGCCAGAGAAGCATCGAAACAAATGTCCACAGTTCCCATCAGACTGTCAAAGCAGCTCTTGACCGTGCTAAGGAACTGAACATCTCTTGGCCGCTCGATGACGATGTGACCAACGAGGTGCTTGATGAGTTGTTTTGCGGTGAGCGCAAAAGCAGTTTAACGCGCTATGCGGCCATCGACTACGACTACATCCACCGGGAGCTTTCAAAGAAAGGCGTTACCCTCACTCTGCTCTGGCAGGAATACTGCGAGCGTGCTTACGTAGGCGGTGAAACGCCCTACATGAGTACGCAGTTTGGCGACAAATACCGCCGCTGGGCTCGTATCACAAAGGCTACAATGCGTGTAACCCATAAGCCCGGAGACACCATGCAGGTGGATTGGGCAGGAGGTACTATCCCGTATTATGACTCTGTCACCGGCGAGGAGTACAAAGCGTATCTGTTCGTTGCAGCTCTGCCTTGCAGCAGTTATCTGTATGTTGAAGCCTGCACAGATATGAAGCAGGAGAACTGGCTGTTGTGCCATGTTCATGCTTACGAATACTTCGGTGGTGTGACCCGTGTCCTCGTGCCGGATAATCTCAAGACCGGCGTGACATTGAATACTCGTTATGAAACGCAGCTGAACGCAAGCTACCGCGAGCTGGCAGAATACTATGGCACAGCTATTGTTCCGGCACGTGTACGCAAACCGCAGGACAAAGGTCTTGTAGAAAAGTCGGTAGGTTTTTCCACGACTTGGATAACCGCCGCTTTGCGTGAGTGCAAGTTTTTCTCTTTTGCAGAGGTCAAGGATGCGGTTGAAGAACGTCTCGAATATATCAACACAAAACCCTTTCAAAAGCGCCCCGGCAGCCGCAGAGAAGCTTATCTCGCAGAGGAGAAGGAATTCATGTTGCCGCTGCCGAAACGTCCTTTTGAGCCGTCTGTGTGGAAGCAGCAGACAGTCGGGAATGACTATCTCATAAGTGACGGACTCAACAAGTATTCTGTACCCTTTGACCTTATCGGTGAGCAGGTTCAGATCAGGCTGACCAAAGATCTGGTCGAGGTATACTTTAAAGGCAGCCGTATGACCTCGCACAGGCGCCTTGAAAAGTTTAGCATTCAGCCGGTCATGAAGCCGGAGCATATGCCCTCAAATCATCTTGCGTACCTTAGCTACAATGCAGATGAGTTCAAGAAATGGGCGGCATCTGTCGGCAGATCGACCGAAGAAGTTGTCAAGTATTTTCTGACTTTGGGAAGTGCTCCCGAGCAGGGATACAAGGCTTGCGTGAGCCTCACCAAGCTCGGTAAGCGTTACGGAAAGAAAAAACTCGAAGCTGCCTGCGAACGTATGCTGGCATTCTCTTCATCGCCTTCGATACGCACGATAACAACGCTTTTGAAGAACAGCAAGGACTCCGATAAACCTTCGGAAAAGACCGATGACAGCAACAAATACGGCATCACCTGCGGTGCCGCCTACTGGAGAAAGGTGGGTGGCAGCAAATGATCAAGAACACAATTGAACAGCTACGGGCAATGAAAATGAATGCTATGGCTGCCGAGCTTGAACGTCAGCTTGAAGATTCCGAAAGCTACAGTCAGGTCGGATTTGAAGACCGACTTGCGATGCTTGTTGATACCGAATGGAATCGCAGGCAGAACAACAAGTTCACACGTTACATCAAAAACGCTCATTTTTCAGAAGCCAACGCTACTATTGAAGGCATAGAATACATCGAGGACAGGCACCTGGACAAGGGTAAAATGCTGCGCTTTGCGACCTGCAACTACATAGACGAAGGCAGACATATTATCCTTATGGGTGCGTCAGGAAACGGCAAGACATATATTGCCTGCGCTCTCGGAAACGCCGCCTGCCGCAAGTTCAAGACAGTACGTTACATAAGGCTTCTGGAGCTGCTGGACGAGCTCTCTATCGCAAGGTCAAACGGCGAATTTTCAAAGGCCATCAAGGCATACAAGAAGGCTGATCTGCTTATCCTTGACGAGTGGCTTATCCGAAAGCTGACTCAGGATGATGCATACAATCTGCT
>JAFXNC010000044.1 GCA_017529875.1 Ruminococcus sp.
CGAAACCGTGCTTCCTGTGCTATACTATTCATGGAACAACTCTCTTTTCATGATATTTTTGTTTTGGCGGTACTTAACATTATATCATATTGAGAGTTGTTTTTATTTTTTTAGTGTCTATGATCTATTGTAACATAACACACAGAGGCCATCGTCAGATCATTTTTATACCGGGACAGCGAAAGCGGCGGCACGCATCAGCGTACCGCCGTTTCCCCCCATAATTCTATAGCTCGGGGCATTTTACCCCATATTGGAAATAAGCTCGTTTGTGAACCGGCCGGACTCCATGGGCTTGCCGAAGCGGTAGCCCTGGGCGATCTCGCAGCCGATCTCCTCAAGAAAGTTTACCTGGCTGAGCTTCTCAACGCCCTCGGCGATGACCTCCATGCCAAGCTCTACTATGGTATTGACTATGTTGCGAATGACTATCCTGGCGTTGTCGCCGTGTTCCTCGATGGAATCCACGAAGGACTTGTCCAGCTTTATCATATCCACACGGATATCCTTGAGCATATTCAGCGAAGAATAACCGGTGCCGAAATCGTCTATTGAAACGCCGAAGCCCCGGTCACGCATCTCCTTGACGAAGGCCAGCATAGCGTCGTAGTCCTCGTGGCAGGAGGTCTCGGTCAGCTCGATCTCGATGTAGCGGGTGGGAATATTGTAGCGTTTGAGCACGTCGTGTATATCGTCCGCAAGGCGGGTATTGTGCAGGTGTATCTTGGAGAAGTTCACCGAGACCCGCACCGGACAAATGTCGTTGTCCAGCCAGTAGCGGATGCACTTGCAGGTGGCCTCCAGCATATAGAAGTCCAGGTCGCAGATAGCGCCACTCCGTTCGAGCACCGGCACGAAGTCGTTGGGCGGGACGATGCCGCCGCTCCTGTACCACCTTACCAGCGCCTCACAGCCGCAGAGCCTTCCGGTGTCCATCCTGACCTTGGGCTGGAAATACACCCTGAATTCCTCATCTCTGAGGGCCTCGGGGAAGACAGCGATTATCTCGTTCTCGGTGGTGGACTGCTTGAATATCTCTGAGGTGAAGTAGACCACTCTGTCATTGAGGGACTGCTTTGCCACGGCGTAGGCCATGTAGACGGCGTTGAGTATATCGCTCATGGTGTCTATCATGCCGATCTTGTATACGCCGGCCTTCGAGGTGAGGTCGAACTTCACGAACTCACCCAGGGTGACTGATATCATCGCGGTACCCCTGATGAAATCCTGAGCCTCCTCGTCCCGGACGAAGGCAAGGAAGTTATCCCCTCCCATCCGGGCTACGGTGCCGTCCTCGCCGGCAAGCTCGATAAGCTTTTGGGCATAGCGTTTGAGCACCTTGTCGCCGGAGCGGGTGCCGATATTCTGATTGATGAACTTGAAGTTGCGTATATTGATGAACACGGCGGTATAGCCGCCCATGATGCCTGTGAGCAGGTTGTTCTCGCAGTAGCGGGCAAGCCCCTGTCGGTTGAGCACGCCGGTGAGCTGATCCGTTACCAGCAGGTCGTGGACCTCATTGAAGGCGCGGGTCTTGGCGCAGAGCACGAACAGCGTCTGGAGCATGAATTCAAGAGAATCCTTCTCATCATCGCTCCAGCTGTGATCCTTCACGGGGTAGAGGAGAATATGAACGATGCCGTTGTCGTGGGTCTCGAACTCCTTTTCGAGGCACTCGTCGTGAGCGTATTCTTCCTCGGAGAAGACTATACAGTGCTGAGAATCGGTACCCAGCTCTTCGAGGGAGATGTTCTCCGACCGGAATTCAAGTCTGCCCAAACAGACCTCGCCGGAGATAGTATGGATGTTTTCTCCCAGGAGCCTGATAAACTCGCTGAGGGTCTCAGCTTTAAGTATCGCGCTGAAAAAATGCTGAAAGCCCTTGCTGCAAAGCACTCCGTCCATACTGTCTCACCTCCCGTCACAGCTATTCTACCGGATGCCGGCATAATTAGTTAAAACATATTATCAGTTCTATAATACCATGTTTTTTTGACGTTGTCAACTCTTTTTTTGTAGATTAGCAAAGATTTATAAACAAGCCCTTTGTATATTTTGCTATACTGCCCTGTCTGCACAAAAAAACTTGCCGATCAGGTAAAATATTGATATTTTGCACTTGAAAAAAGCGGGGCTATGAGTTATAATAAATATAGGTATGCAAATGCACCGACGGGAGGTAACGTTATGCCGGTAAAATTCAAATTCAGCACAAAACCCGAGAAAACCATAGCCGCCGCCACAGCCGCGATCGTGCTGTCGATCATCTTTGACGAGCACAAGAAAAAACTGCGGGGCTCAAAGAAGTATAATAATTTTCCGAAGCGGGTCATCAAAAACTACAAGAAGGTGGACGACCTGATGAAGAATACCGTTGCCAAGGAGCTCTACGACGAGGCGGCGCAGTTCAACGACGAGCAGCTCAAAAAGCTGACCATCGAAAACGGAGAGTTTATCAAGCTATGACAAAATATCTGACTGCTTACAGGCAGTACATCCTCAAATGCCTTGAAGACGACGGCACAGACTTCGAGCGCCTTCTGGACTACCACCGGGAGCACATCAGGTTCTTTATGCACGAAAGGTTCATACACCTGATCGTTATGGTGCTGTTCGCGCTGGCGACGGTGGCCTGCTTTCTGGTAATAGCCGTCAGCGAGAAGATCATCCTCATACCCCTGGCGGCGACGCTGATGTGTCTGCTCATCCCCTACATCAAGCACTACTATTTTCTGGAAAACACCGTTCAGCTGCTCTACAAGGACTATGAGCGAATCTACGAGAAGGTCTACGGCTGGCCTTCCACCGACTGGAGGCAGTGATGACTTCGTACACAAAAGAGGGCTGGAAGGGCAGCGTGATAACAGCTCCCCTGCCGCCGGTGCTGGTAAGCTGCGGCACCGCTGACAAGCCTAACGTCCTGACCGTGGCCTGGACAGGCATAATCTGCACGCAGCCCCCGGTGACATACATCTCGCTGCGGCGGGAGCGGTACTCCTACGACATCATCAAGGACAGCGGGGAGTTTGTGATAAACCTGCCCACAGAAGAACTGGTGAAGGCTATCGACTACTGCGGTGTAAAGAGCGGCAGGAACACCGACAAGCTCAAGGACACCGGCCTGACCGTTTCCGAGGCGGGAGAGGTGAAGGCTCCGCTGATAGACCAGTCGCCGGTGAGCGTGGAATGTCGCGTCCGGGAGATCGTCCCGTTCGGGACCCACGATATGTTTATCGCGGATATTATCCGCGTAAACGCAGCCAGGGAGCTGCTTGACGACAAAGGACGTCTTGCCCTTGACAAAGCGGGGCTGCTGGCCTACGCCCACGGAGAATATTTCGGCCTCGGTAAGAAGCTGGGGAGCTTCGGCTACTCGGTGAAAAAAGTGAAAAAGAAAAACAGGAATTTGAAAAAGAAAACCCAACACAGCAAAGGAAAGTAACCCTATGAAAAAGATCATCGCAGCTTGTGCGGCCCTTGCCGTTTACAAGATAGCAACAGCAGTAAAGGCTCAGGCCTGGTTCGCGGACACCCATGTGGATATCACCTCTAAGGCGGTAGCCCTGCTCGAAAAGGAGGGCAAGGTCAAGCAGGCGCAGTTTTTCAAGCCCTATCAGGAGGAAATGACCAAGGGCTGCAAGGAGCCCGACCTCGACGACGACATCGACTCGGGGGCGGGGCGGCACTACTACTCAGCCACTAACCCCAAGGGCAAGGAGCTGCCCCTCACCGGCGGGTATTACCGCAACAGGCTGGGCAAGATCGCAAAATCTGCCAGGACCTCCCTGGAAGAGAACTACACCTCGGCGCTCTGCCTCTACAAGAGCGGCAAGGTGAACGAGGCCATGCACGTTATCGCGAGGGCGGCGCACTTCATCGAGGATATGTGCTGCACTGTGCACACTACCAACAACGAATACGACGAGAAGGCGACCAATCTGCATTTCGCCTTCGAGAAGAATATCAACAACGTCTTCCGCAGCTACACGGCGGACAGGTTCGACAAGCGGCTGCTGAAGACCTACGAGGGGGACAGCTTCGAGAACGCCTCCAACAAGCTGGCGAAGGCATCCTCCAAGCTGCTGGGGAGCATCTCATCCCTTGACCCGGTGGCATTCGGGCAGAATGCCGCCCTGATGCTGCCTGCGGCACAGCAGAACGCGGCGGCGCTGTTTCTGAAATTCTACGACGACTGCAAGGCCGACCGTGGCAACTACATCGCAGACGGCAGGAAGTACCAGTTCAAGAACGAGGCCAGCGGCATGATACTCACAGTCAGGGACAAGCTGCTCACCCTTGAAAAGCCCTCCAAGGACGCTTTGCAGAAGTTCACCGCCGGCATCATGTACCGGGGGGCGTTCTGCTTCGGCACCGACGACGGCGGCTACATCAACGACAGTTTCAAGGCTCTCGACTACCCCGGCAACTCTGCGCTGCCGGCGCAGTTCCGGCTGGCGGCGCTGGGCAATAAGCGGTTCCGCATCATGACCCTTTCCTCGGAGTACACCAAGGCCATCGGCCTGAACAGATCCGGGGCGGCAGTCGCAGCCGACTTCGACCCCACAGACAGAACGCAGGTGTGGGTGCTGGTATAAGAATTACAGGGTGATGCTATGAAAAAGGCGGCAGATCTGGTCTTCCGGCTCTCCTTTATCCCGGCTGTCGGGATACTGTTCGGGGCGCTGGTCAGCATGGTCATCGGCTCGGCGTGGATCACCGAGGACCATTCGGCAGCAAGAGGCTTTTTGGGGTTCTTTTACACGCTGTTTTACGGCGTGGGGTCGCTAACGGTGATCCCGGTGCTGCCCGCCTGTGTGTCCTATCAGGTGGCCTACCGGGTATATGAGGCGCTTGTCCTCAGAACGCGGCGGCAGAAGGCGGTATTCTTCACCGTCAGCGCTCTGCTGGGCGTCGCTGTCACGGTGCTGACCCCGCTGCTGATACGCCGGGGCTTACTGACATACGGCATATTCTTTGCGGTCATCGCAGCGGTATGCCTGGTATTCGCGGAGGCATCCCGCAGCACCGGTGCAGAAGCCCGGAAGGCATACTACGCCGCCGACGAGCGCATCAGCTTCGGAAGTGAAGTATCTCCGACCGGGATAATGGGTATCCCGGTACAGCGCAGCTGTATTCTCATTGACCGCCGGAACATGACGGTGAGCTTTCTTGTCAGCGCAGAGCAAGACCTGTTCTGTCAGTTCGAGCTGTACAAGTCCCGCGAGGACGAAAGCGGCTGTACGGTGCAGGCAGAGTTCCCGCTGAAGGACGGCGGCAGGCTCATCTGCCTGTGCCCCGACGAGGATCACCGGGAGCTGACCTCCGGGGTGATGCTTATTGATACCCATGGCATGGAGTACCGCTCATCCGTGATGAACGGCGAGCCGCCTGCGCTGGGGCTCTGTGCCGCAGATATTACAGATAATAACGAGTATGATATACAGGAGGAGTATTATGGAAGATAACGAGAAAAACGAACAGCTCCCTGCGGAGCAGCAGGAGGTCGCCGAGGCGGAAGACTCTGCGCCTCCGGTCACGGTGAGCAAAAAGAAGATCATCGCGGCATTTGCGGCGATGGGTGTGGTGATTGTGGCGCTTATGGTCGCGCTGATCGTGAGCAATTCCGGCAGCGATAAGAAAGTCAAGACCGGCACCTCATCGGCAGCGACACAGGAAAGCTCCGCCGCTGATGACAGTCAGAAAGCCGCCTCTGCCGACAGCTCTGAGACAGAGGACAGCGAGGAAAGCGAAGCCGATGACAGCGAGGCTGAGGAAGAAAGCTCCGCTGCGGAGGAAAGCACCCCCGAGGAAAGCCAGTCCGACGAGAGCAGCTCCGGCGGCTCTGAGGTCTCTGCGGACGAGGTAGTCGTGACCTGGAGCGGCAACAACACCTGGGAGAACAGCGGCGTCACCATGACGGGCTTTGAGTGCGGCGTGAAAAACGGCACCGGCAGCGTGATCTCCAACTGGAAGCTGGAGCTTGAGATCGACGGCATCAAGAACGCTGACGGCTGGAACGGCACCTATACGGTGGGCACAAACAAGCTGACCATCACCCCTGCCGACTACAATTCCGAGATCCAGCCCGGCGGCAACATCACCCTCGGGGCGAACATGGGCACCTCCGGCAAGCTCAATGTGAAGTCGGCTAAGCTCAACGGCAAGGAAGTCAAGCTGGTCAACGGCACCGTTGCTCAGGAGAACAATCAGCAGCAGCAGAACAACAACGGCGGCGGCAACAACGGCAGTGGCGACGGTTCGATCTCTGCCGAGGAGGTCAAAAAGCTGATCGCGGCGCCTGCGGCAGCCACAAAGGGCGACGACTGGCTCCACACCGACGGCAGCAAGATACTGGACAAGAACGGCAAGCAGGTTTGGCTCACCGGCCTCAACTGGTTCGGCTACAACACCGGCACCAACCTCTTTGACGGCCTGTGGAACTCCCAGCTGGAGCCCACCGTCAAGGCCATAGCCGACAGGGGCTTCAACCTCATCAGAGTGCCCATGTCCGCAGAGCTGCTGCTCCAGTGGAAGCGCGGCGAGTATCCCAAGGCCAACTACAACAACGCCTACAATCCCACTCTCAACGCCATGAACAGCCAGGAGATATTTGACTATTTCCTGCACCTGTGCTGTGAGAACGGAATCAAGGTGATGCCGGACATCCACTCGGCTCAGACCGACGCCTCGGGGCATATGACCAACCTCTGGTGCACCGACAAGATCAAGGTGGATGACTACTATGCGGCTCTCGAATACATAGCAGACCGCTATAAGAACAACGACACCATCATCGCCATAGACCTGAAAAACGAGCCTCACGGCAAGCCCAGCGAGGGCAGCAGCGCCGCGATCTGGAACGATTCAAAGTCCGCCAACAACTGGAAATACGTCGCTGAGACTGCGGCGGCAAAGGTGCTGGCGAAGAATCCCAACCTGCTGATCATGGTGGAGGGCACCGAGATCTACTCCAAGAAAAACGGCGACTACTCCTCCTCCAATGACGACGATTACTGGTTCAACTGGTGGGGCGGCAACCTGAGGGGCGTAAAAGACTACCCCGTTGACCTGGGCAAGTATCAGGACAAGCTGGTCTACTCGCCTCACGACTACGGCCCCACGGTATACGAGCAGCCCTGGTTCAAGGGCTCCTATAACTTCGACTCGCTGATGAAGGACTGCTGGAGGGACAACTGGTTCTACATCAAGGAGAAGAACATCGCTCCCCTGCTCATCGGCGAATGGGGCGGCTTCATGACCGAACCCAACCTCACCTGGATGACCTACATGAGGAAGCTTATCAAGGACAACAATCTCAATCACACGTTCTGGTGTCTCAACGCCAACTCCGGCGATACCGGAGGACTGCTTTTAGACAACTTTACCGATTGGGACGAGGAAAAATACAAATTCGTGAAGGAGGTGCTGTGGCAGGAGAGCGGCAAGTTCGTCGGGCTCGATCACGAGGTCAAGCTCGGAAAGAACGGCATCACATTATCAAACGCCAAAGGACTCTGATCCAATAAGGAGAAAGGAATAGGATATGGGACTTTTCAGAAAACTAATCGCAGCGGCGGCATCTGCGGCAATGGCTGTTACCGGCCTGGCATTCCCCACTGAGGCGGCAACTGCGGCAAGCAGAGCCAAGGAGATCGTGGCCGAAATGGGCGTGGGCTGGAACCTGGGCAACACATTTGACACCATCAACATCAACACCACGGACGAGCTCAAATACGAGACCGGCTGGGGCAACCCCCAGACCACCAAGGCCATGATCGACAAGGTGGCTGAGCTGGGATTCACCTCTATCAGGATCCCCGTTTCGTGGCATCCTCATGTTGACTCCAACATCAACATCAGCTCGGCATGGATGAACCGCGTCAAGACCGTGGTTGACTGGGCTATCGCCGACGGGCTCTATGTTATCGTCAACATCCACCACGACAACGACATCCGCTCGGGCAAGAGCAATTACTTCTACCCCTCGTCAAAGCACCTGACCACCTCCAAGAACTATGTCACCAAGATCTGGAAGCAGGTGGCTGCCACCTTCAAGAACTACGACGATCACCTGATCTTCGAGACCCTCAACGAGCCGAGACTTATCGGCACAGGCGTTGAGTGGTGGTTCGACACCAACAACCCAGGCTCCGATGTCAAGGACGCTGTAAACTGCATCAACACTCTCAACCAGGCGGCAGTTGACACTATCAGAGCAGTAGGCGGCAACAACAAGAACAGACTTATCATGTGCCCCGGCTATGACGCATCAGTGGACGGCGCGACCGTTTCGGGCTTCAAGCTCCCCACCGACAGCTCCAATATGCTGGCAGTATCTATCCACGGATATATTCCTTATTCCTTCGCCGGCGACAAGAACGGCTCGGGCGTATACAGCAGATCGGTAAAGACCGCCCTCACCAACCTGTTCACCACTATCAACAACAAGGTGCTCACCAAGGGCTATCCCGTTGTCATCGGTGAGTTCGGTGCGACTGACAAGAACAACTACGATGACAGAGCCGCATGGACAGCCGATTATGTAACTCAGGCAAACAATCTCGGCATCTCCTGCCTGGTATGGGACAACGGCGGCTTCCGCGCATCGGGCAGCACCAACTACGAAGACCACTACGGCGTTATCAACAGGAGAAAACTCAACACTATCCCCGACCAGAAATATGTCAACGCTCTGGTAAACACCGTTGTCAAGAAGATCGGCTCTGTAAGTGACGCAGAGGTATCTTTGAAGTATCCCTCCTACACCTATACCGGCAGCGCCATCACTCCCGATTCGAGAAACGGCGCTAACGAGATCACCGTGAAGTACAACGGCAAGACCCTCACCAAGGGCACGGATTACACCGTAACTTACAGGAACAACGTCAAGGTCGGCGTGGCCACCGCTACCATCAAGGGCAAGGGCAGATACGACGGCTCCAAGAATGTTGCCTTCGTTATCAAGCCTGCCAAGAACGCTGTAACGAGCCTCACCACCGCAGCCAACAAGATCACCGTCAAGTGGAACGAGGACACCTCCGCCACCGGCTATCAGGTGCTCTACTCCAAGAACAGCAGCTTCTCGGACTACCACAGCACCACCGTTCAGGGCAAGACCTCTGTGAACCTCACCACCTATCCCAAGACCGGCGAGACCTGGTACATTAAGGTACGCTCCTTCTACACCAAGGACGGCAAGACCACCTCGACCCGCTACGGCAATTACAGCGACGTCAAGTCTATCAAGGTAGGCAGCACCGCCGTGGTATCCAGCGCATCTCTCAAATACGGCTCCTACACCTACAACGGCTCGGCGATCACTCCCGATTCGAGAAACGGCGCTGACGAGCTGACCGTCAAGAACGCTGCCGGCAAGAAGCTGACCAAGAACGTGGATTACACCCTCTCCTACAAGAACAACAAGGCCGTAGGCGTGGCGACTATCACCATCACCGGCAAGGGCAGCACCACCGGCGTCATCACCAAGCAGTTCGTCATCAAGCCTGCCACCAACAAGATAAACAGTATCACAACGACCTCCGGCGCCTTCAAGATCACCTGGAACAAAGGCACCGCAGGCACTGTGGGCTATCAGGTACAGTACAGCACCGACAAGAATTTCAGCACCAACGTACACAGCTACACCTCTACCGTACTCACCGACCTTAATGAGAACTTCGCCAGGGTCCCCAACTCGGGCGAGACCTGGTACGTAAGAGTACGCTCCTTCTACACCAAGGACGGCTCCACCACCGCTACCCGCTACGGTAATTACAGCGCGATCAAGTCTATCAAGGTCGCCTGATAAAATCTTTGACCGGAGGTCTTACAATGGGTAAAAAAGCAGATTTTGATTACATCTGGACAGACAAAAAGCGCACGCTTTTCGGTCTGCCGATCTCCTTCACCAGGTACTTCCTGACCGAGACAAAGTTCATCACCCGCAGGGGCTTTCTCAGCCTCGAGGAGGACGAGCTGGATCTCTACAAGGTCACGGACAAGAAGCTCGTGCTGAAATTCTTCGCAAGGATATTCAAGTGCGGCACCGTGGTCATGAACGTCAAGGACGTGGACACGCCTATCAAGGAGATCAAGAGGGTCAAAAAGCCCCGTGAGGTGCTGGCTCTGCTGGATAAGCAGATCGACATCAACCGCGACAAGTACAACATCAGAGGCCGCGACATGATCGGCGGAGTACATCCGCTGCCGCCTGCCGACGCAATGGACGCATTCGATCACGACCAGGCCTTTGACGACCTTTCGTAACAACAGCAAAAGGGCGGCGCTTTGCCGCCCTTGTTTTTGGGGGAAAATATGCTAACCGACAAACTGAAAGAGCTGCCCTTCTGGGCGGACAGGCTCAAAGAAAGCGGACTGCCCGTTTACATCTACGGCATGGGCGACGGCTGCGAAAAGCTGCTGAGCGCCTTTGAAAAGCACGGTGTCACCTGCTCCGGGATATTCGTCAGCGACGATTTCAAGCGTGACAAGGTGTTCCGCGGTTTCAGGCTGCAAGGCATGACCGAGCTGGAGCAGAGCGTGGATGA
Source organism: Ruminococcus sp. (assembly GCA_017529875.1). GTDB lineage: Bacteria > Bacillota > Clostridia > Oscillospirales > Ruminococcaceae > FB2012. The sequence continues at coordinate 10,548 of JAFXNC010000044.1, forward strand.
GTTCGCGGCGGCCTGCGCCTTCGGAACTTCCCTGCCGGAGGTCATGGCAAGGATAGACGGCCTGGCACAGCGGCATCTGCTGGTGTTCCCGGAGACGGCGGTGGTGGGGGAGGTCTTCTTCGACAAGGATACTTTGCTCGACCGCGCCGGGGATACCGAAAAAGTATACTCCCTGCTCTCCGACGATAGATCGCGGCAGGTCTTCGAGGACGTGCTGAGCTTTCGCATCACCGGCGATCTGGGCTATCTTAAAGAATATGACGAGCCGGAGGATATCTACGCCCTCCTTGAGCTGAACGGTGACGAGATCTACGCCGACTTAGGCGCCTACACCGGGGACACGGTGGAGAGTTTCCTTGCGTACACCGGCGGCAAGTACCGGCGCATATATGCTGTGGAGCCGGGAAAGAAAAACTTTGAAAAGTGCCAAAAGCGCTGTGAGGGGCTCGGCAACTGCGAGCTGATAAACGCGGCGGTCTCCGACTGCGACGGAACGGCGTTTTTCACCAAGGGCTCCGGCAGACAGCAGATGCTCTCGGACAGCGGCATACCGGTGGAAAAGCGCAGCCTCGACAGCATACTGGCGGGGCGGGAATGCAGCTTCATCAAGTACGACGTGGAGGGCGAGGACATCCCGGCGCTGCTGGGCAGCCGGGAGACGATAGTGCATTACAGTCCAAAGATTCGGACAGGTATCTATCACCGACCCTACGACATACTGGACATACCGCTGCTGCTCCATGAGATGCAGCCGGATTACAGGCTCTATATGCGCAGGGCGAGGTACTACCCCGCCTGGGACACGGAGGCCGTCGCTAAGGTTTAAAAAAGAATAAAGAAGAAAGAATAAAGAATAAATAAGGTATCGCCTTCGGCGATGATTTTTTGGAAACCGTCCGCGATGCGGACACCGGAGAGCTTTAGCTCTCTATTATTCTTTATTCTTTATTTTTTCTTTCTTCTTTTCGTTATGTTCAGTCGCCGAAAGAGATGCCGATATCTCTTGCGGTCTTCACCATCTGGTCATCGGCGGGGACGAACTTAGTCTTGCCCGCAACGTCCACCAGCTTGTTCTCGGAGACGTTCTCGTTTATCATGGCAACCGCGTAGCCGTACTTGTCCTCGGCGATGAGCTGTGCGGCGCGTACACCGAACTTGGTAGCCAGCACTCTGTCATAGGCCGATGGGCTGCCGCCGCGGAGCATATGCCCCGGCACGCAGACTCTTGTCTCACAGCCGGTAGCGGCCTCGATCTGCTTGGCAATACGTGTGGAGGCGGTGGTGATGCCGGCCTCGGCACGGGTCTTGGCACGCTCCTTCTTCTTCATCTTAGCCTCCTCAACGTCAAAGGCGCCCTCGGCGACTGCCAGTATCGAAAACCCTCTGCCGTTCTCGGAACGCTTGAGGCAGGCCTCTGCCAGCTTGTCTATGTCATAGGGGATCTCTGGGATAACGATAACATCCGCGCCGCCTGCGATGCCCGCATAGAGGGTGAGCCAGCCCGCCTTGTTGCCCATGATCTCCACAACGAGGATACGGTTGTGAGAGGTGGCGGTGGTGTGGAGGCGGTCGATAACGTCAGTGGCGATATCAACGGCGGTATGGAAACCGAAGGTCACTGAGGTGCCCCAGATATCGTTGTCGATAGTCTTGGGCAGGCCGATGACATTGAGTCCCTCCTCGGAAAGGAGGTTGGCGGTCTTGTGGGTGCCGTTGCCGCCCAGAGTGAGCAGGCAGTCAAGTTTCTGCTTTTTGTAGGTCTGTTTCATGGCCTTGACCTTGTCGAGGTTGTCCTCCTCAACTACCTTCATCATCTTGAAGGGCGTTCTCTTGGTGCCGAAGATCGTGCCGCCGCGGGTAAGGATGCCCGAGAAATCCGACTGCTGCATATCCTTGCACATATTGTTCATCAGGCCGTAGTAGCCGTTCTGTATGCCGACTATCTCCACGTCCTCGCCGAAGCGCTCATAGCAGGCCTTGGCAACGCCTCTGATAGTCGCGTTAAGTCCGGGGCAGTCACCTCCGCTGGTCAGAATTCCGATACGTCTTTTCATAATTATCCTCCTATCACAGTCGGGTCAAGCCCGAATAATATTGCTCAGTACTTGTCGTCATCGTCGTCGAGGACTATTTTCAGATCGTCGCCGTCGGCGTTGGAGTCACCGGTGTACTCTGCATCGTCATCAACATCGTCGTCGCCGATAAGATCCTTAACGGCGGTGTTCATCAGCGAACCGCCGGTGCTGCTGCTTGCCGAGCTGACATCGGCAGCGCTTATCCCGCCGGAGCCATAGCCGTCAAAGCTGTTGTAGTCATCATCCATCGACTTATCCGTGCCGTCGGAGAGCTTGAATCTTGCGATCATGTTCTTGAGTATCAGCGACTGCTGCGACAGCTCCTCACTTGCAGAGGCCGCTCCGATAGCAGTAGCGGTGTTGGTGGCAACAACAGCGGAGATCTGGTCAACGCCTGTGTTGATCTGAACGATAGCCTCAGCCTGCTGTGCGGAGGCGTCGGTGATGTTCTTTACAAGGCCCTGGATAGTCTCGGAGTCGGTAACGATCTCGCCCAGCGAGCGGGCGGTCTGCTCTGCCAGCTCGGAGCCCTTGTTTACGGCCTTTGTGGAGTTCTCGATAAGGGCGGCGGTCTGCTTGGCGGCCTCTGCGGAGCGGGAGGCCAGACGTCTTACCTCGTCGGCTACGACGCCGAAGCCCTTGGAGCCTTCGCGGGCAGCCTCAACTGCGGCGTTAAGGGCAAGGATATTGGTCTGGAAGGAGATCTCGTCGATGACCTTGATGATATTTGCGATCTCTGCGGAGGTGGAGTGGATCTGCTGCATGGCCTCCAGCATATTGGTCATGTCCTCGTTGCAGGAGGTTATGGCCTTGGTGTTCTCGGTCACGATGTTGTAAGCGTTCTTCGCGTCCTTGGAGTTCTGTTTTACCTGAGTGGATACCTCGTTAAGTGTGGCGGAGAGCTCCTCGATAGCGCTTGCCTGCTGAGTGGAGCCCTGAGACAGCGCCTGTGCGGAGTTTGATACCTGTACAGCGCCGGAGTTTACCTGCTCGGCGGAGGTGTTGATAGATGCAAAGGTCTCGCTGAGGGATTCAAGGATCTCGTTGAAGGTGTTCTTGATCTTGATGAAGTCGCCCTTGAAGTCGCCCTCTACCCGGTGGGTCATGTTGCCCTCGGAGATGTTGGTCAGAGCGGTGGTGATAAGGGTGATGTACTGTCTCAGTCTTACAATGGTATCAGCCAGCGAGCCGGATAGTATGCCGATCTCGTCCTTGGAGTAGGAGACCTCGACTCTGTCGGTCAGGTTGCCCTGAGCCAGCTCGCGGATACGGTTGGTGGTAGAAACGATAGGCTTGGACATACGCCTTGAGAAGAAGATCGAAACAATGACGGTCACAACGATGAGAAGTATTCCGATAAAGAGGATGTTTTTCAGAGCGCTGAAGCTGGCTTCCATGAAGTCAGCGGAGGGACATACCACGCAGAGAGTGCCGCCGAAGTAATCACACTTGGCATAGCCGCCCATATACATCTCGCCGGTGTTGTTCTCGAACTCATCAGAGCCCTTCTGGGAATTTATAGCGTTGGTCAGGAAATTAGACAGGCCGATATAGGTGCTGTCGCTCTGGGCAAGGGTAACCGGGTTGGAGATGTCGGAGCTGTTGATAGCCTTCTGCATCTGCTTGTGGAGCAGCGCCTGACCCTTGGAATTGATAATGAAAGCATAGCCGTTGTCGCCGAACTCGATCTCTGCGATGACATCGTTGAGGGCGTCCGCCTTCAGGGTCATGCCTGCCACGACGAGCTTTTCGTTATTGTTGATCATGGTAGGACAGAGTACCGAGAAATACAGCTCGTTCTTGATAACGATGATATCGCCATAGACCACGCCGTTTTTGTTGAGGGCGTTGGCAACGTCGGCCTCCTTGATAGCCACGGTACACAGCCCCTCGGTGGCGGTGATGATCTTGTTGTCACTGTCATAAAGCGCGAAGGAATAGCCCTCATCCTTCGGGTAACAGCTCTTTAAGAAATCGAGCCTGTCCTTGTCCGAGAAGGAATCGGTGAAGACACTGTTCTTGATATACGCCGAGAAGGTCTTGCCGTAGTTCTCCACCACGTTATCGAAGTTTTGGGCCGCCTGGACGGCAAGCGGTGAGATAGTGGTGTTCACCGTGGTTTTTACGGATTTATTTATGTACAGCAGACAGAAAAGGCTGTACAGCGTGATGATAAGCAGCGATACTACGAACATCGCCAGCATCAGCTTGGAACGGATAGTTTTCAAAACAACTCCCCCTTTAACGTTTACGCAAGAGACTGTGATATAAAAATAACAACATCAACAGTAATTTACCTATTCATAAAACTATTATATCAGATATGCACAAATTTTTCAAGGGGTAAATAACAATTAATCAGCTTTTTTGATTTATTTTTTTATGGAAGTACGTCGAGCTGATAAAACCGGGGGCAAATGCATATGATTAAGTGAAAAATCTTGCATAGGGAGGAAGGCTTATGAAGAAAAACAGCGGGCTGCTGCGGCTGGCGCTGGTGCTGACGGCGGCGGCGCTGGTGCTGGGAGGGCTGTGCCTGTACGCGGGGAAGGCCGGGGCATCTGCAAAGACCGAGAGCACCGAGGCTGCGGCAGTCAGAGCCGATACCGGCAGGCGGACGGTGCCCATCATAATGTACCACAGCATACTCCCCGACCCCTCCCGGCAGGGGGACTATGTGGTGTCCCCCTCGCAGCTGGAGAGCGATATACTCTACCTCAAAGCTCACGGCTATCAGGCGGTGAGCCTTGACAGCGTCATAAGCTTCTGCGAGGGCGGGGGCGAGCTGCCGGAAAAACCGGTGGTGCTCACCTTCGACGACGGGCAGCTGAACAATCTCCGGCTTGCGCTGCCCATACTGAAAAAGCAGGGATTCTGCGGGGCTTTCTCGATAGTGGGGCGGTATGCGGAGGCCGCCTGCGAGGACGCATCCCCCAGCGTTGAATATTCCTACATGGACACCGACGACATCAAAGACCTGCTGTCAAGCGGAATCGCTGAGCTGGTCAGTCACAGCTACAATATGCACGAACTGGGCGAAAGGCGCGGGACTTTACAGAAAAGTACAGAAAGCTACACCGATTACCGCCGCGCCCTGCTCAACGACACCACTCAGGCGCAGCGGTTCTTCAAGAAGCAGTTCGGCACCGAGCCGGCGGTCTACGCCTACCCCTACGGGCTGGTCTGCCCTGCCGGGCGGACTGTGATAGCCATGCTGGGGTTCAAGGCCACCCTGGGCTGCGAGGAAAAGCTGAACCTGCTGCTGAGGGGCAGCACCGAGGGTCTCACCGAGATGGGGAGGTTCAACCGTCCCGCAGGGGTCAGCACCGAGGAATTTATGCGGCGGGTGCTGCCTGCTTGACTATTGTGAAAAAGTGTATTATAATATAGTGTGGAAAGTACGTTCAAAACCACGGAGGTAAAAATGAGATACATAAAACGAACAGCCGCCTGTCTGCTGGTGCTGCTGACTCTCATGCTGGCACAGGTATCTGTCATCTGCGTCAGCGCGGAGGCTCAGACGACCATACAGCTGCCGGGGGCGGTGACTGAAGGGGAAAGCTTTGAGGTGACCCTCAGTTTCACCGCCGACGCCCCCATAGCTATGGTTGAGGCCGACCTGGTCTACGACAGCTCGCTGGTGGCATTCACCGGCGGCAGCGGCACAGATACCGGCGGCGCCACCCATATCAAGGAATTCACCGAGGAGGCAGCCACCCAGCACAGCACCGTGCTGACCTTCACCGCGAAGGCCGCAGGTGAGGTGACTTTCACCCTCTCCAACTGCACCCTGAGCTCCCCCGAGGGAACTCCCGACGGAGCGTCCCCGGCATCTGCGGTCATTACTGTCAACGCTGACGCCTCAACCGACGAGAGCAGCGAGGCAGATCAGTCCGATGAAAGCTCCCAGGCGGACAAGCCCGACGAATCAGGCAGGGGTCTGCTGAAGTCTCTGGCAGTGTCCGAGGGAGAGCTGATACCTGAGTTCTCGCCCTACATCTATGACTATGTGGTCAAGGTGGGCTATGAAGTGGAATCTATCGAGACCGACGCCGAGCTGATGTACGAGCACGACTACATATGGTTCGAGGGCTCCAAGAAGCTCAGCGAGACCGGCACCAAGCGCACCGTCACCGTTCAGGACACCGACCCGCAGAACCCCGATATCACCCCCTCTTACAAGAACGTCTACACCATACTTGTGGAACGCGCCCCGGCTCCCGACAGCGAGGTTGAAAGCTCCGCCGCCGAGGAAGTTTCAAGCGCACAGGAGGCCGTGGTAACGCAGGTCACTCCCGCCCAAACGGACAGCAGCTCCCAGGCAGACACCCTGAGCCGGACATCCTCGCAGAAGTCCTCAAAGTCAGATGCCAGCAGGCAGTCCGGTATGTCGGAGCTGCGGCAGAAGCTGATGCCCTGGCTTTTCGTGATACTGGCGATACTGCTCATAGCGCTGTGCATCATAGTGATCTGGATAAAGAACAAATCCCTGCGCAAGCGCAAGAAGATCAAGACTACCCACGGCAAAAAATAATCATTGACTAATCCACGAAAATGTGTTATAATATAGGATATTGGCTTTGTAACAAAAATACTTATGACTGAGAGGTACATCATATGTGCGGAATAGTTGGATTTACAGGCAACAACCAGGCTGCCCCCATACTGCTCGACGGGCTTTCCAAGCTCGAGTACAGAGGCTATGACTCTGCGGGCATCGCTGTTCGCGATGGCTCCGACGACGTTGAGATCGTCAAGGCCAAGGGCAAGCTCAAGGTGCTCCAGGAGATGACCAACGACGGCGCAGCTGTCAAGGGCTGCTGCGGTATCGGTCACACCCGCTGGGCTACCCACGGTGAGCCTTCCTCCCTCAACGCTCACCCCCACGCCTCCGATGACGAGAACGTGGTGGCTGTACACAACGGCATCATCGAGAACTATCAGGAGCTGAAAGAAAAGCTGGTAAAGGCCGGTTATTCCTTCAAGTCCCAGACCGATACAGAGGTGGCTGTAAAGCTCATCGACTACTACTACAACAAGTACAAGGAAGGCCCCGTTGATTCTATCTGCCGCGCCATGACCCGTATCAGAGGCTCTTATGCCCTCTGCGTTATGTTCAAGGAGTTCCCCGGCGAGATCTACACCGCCCGCAAGGACAGCCCCATGATCATCGGCATCAGCGACGGCGAGACCTATGTGGCCTCTGACGTTCCGGCGATACTCAAATACACCAGGAACGTATACTACATCGGCAACATGGAGATCGCAAGGCTGCGCAAGGGCGAAGTCACCTTCTTCAACATCGACCGCGAGGAGATCGAGAAGGAGCTCACTGAGATCAAGTGGAACGCCGAGGCTGCCGAGAAGGGCGGCTACGAGCACTTCATGCTCAAGGAGATCCACGAGCAGCCCAAGGTCATCAGGGACACCATCAACTCCGTCGTCAAGGACGGCAATATCGTCCTTGAGGAGTTCGGCCTCACCGACGAGGAGGTTCAGAACCTGTCTCAGATCTACATTGTAGCCTGCGGTTCGGCTTACCATGTGGGCGTATGCGCACAGTATGTCATCGAAGAACTCACAACTATCCCGGTGAGAGTTGAGCTGGCCTCCGAGTTCAGATACAGGAAGATGCCCCTCAACCCCGACAGCCTTGTTATCATAATCAGCCAGTCAGGCGAGACTGCCGACAGCCGCGCCGCTCTGACCCTTGCCAAGGAGCAGGGCATCAAGACCCTGGGCATCGTGAACGTGGTGGGCTCCAACATCGCAAGAGACGCTGACAATGTATTCTACACCCTGGCAGGCCCCGAGATCTCGGTTGCCACCACCAAGGCATACAGCACTCAGCTCATAGCCGGATATCTGCTGGCTATGCAGTTTGCAAAGGTGCGCGGCGAGATCACCGAGGAAAGATTCGCCGAGCTGCTTGCCGAGATACAGACCCTCCCCGATAAGGTGGCAAGGATCCTGGAGGACAAGGAGCGCATCCAGTGGTTCGCCGCCAAGTTTGCCAATATCCGGGACGCATTCTTCATCGGGCGCGGCATCGACTATGCCGTAAGCCTTGAAGGCTCCCTCAAAATGAAGGAGATCAGCTACATCCACTCCGAGGCCTACGCCGCCGGAGAGCTCAAGCACGGCCCTATCTCCCTCATCGAGGAAGGCACTCTCGTCATCAGCGTGCTGACACAGCAGGCGCTCTTTGAGAAGACCGTCTCCAACATGGTGGAGTGCAAGAGCCGCGGCGCCTACATCATGGGGCTCACCAACTACGGCAGTTACAGCGTTGAAGACACTGCCGACTTCACGGTATACATCCCCAGGACCGACCCGCTCTTTGCAGCAAGCCTTGCAGTGATCCCGCTGCAGCTCATGGGCTACTATGTATCGGTAGCCAAAGGCCTCGACGTTGACAAGCCGAGGAACCTCGCCAAGAGCGTAACCGTAGAATAATCAAACAGTTTACCGCCTGCGGAGGCAAAGCCCTTTCTCCGCAGGCGGCGTTTTTTTGCCCTGCTCCCCTGCCGCAGAGCAGTTTTAGGTGAGTTTCTGCACATTTATCCCTCTGACTGAATAAGATGTATTAACGGCAGAAAGCTGTAATAACTACTTGTCAGGAGGAATAATATGAGCGACCTTAACCAGAACCGCGCCTTCAAAGAGGCCGTCTGCATCGACGCTATGAGGGTGTTTGATTCATGCAGCTCTCAGGACTGCCTCGAAGCGCTGACGCTGACCTTTGACGAAGCCTCTGCAACGGTCATCAACGATGCCCAGTACATCAAGGCCAAGTGCATCGAGACTACCGGGTGCAGTTTCGTCATAGACCCCGTGCCCTTCAACAGGGGGTTCTATTCCGTGGATGTGACCTATACCTTCCAGGTGGAGGTGGAGGCCTACGAGACCGTGGGCGAGCCCCCCACTGTGGTCTACGGCACCACCACCGCTTCAAAGCGGGTCATCCTGTTCGGCAGCGACGGCAGTACTCAGCGGTTCATGTCCAACAGCACCGCAGCGGCTGCCCTGCCCGCCCCCACCAGCGGCTGTGCTGCCTGCTGCGATAACGGCACCCTGCCGGTGGCAGGCGTGAGCATCGCGCCGCCCATGTGTCTCGATGCAGACCTTACCCCCGGCGAGGCAGGAGCCGCCAGCACCGTCACCGTAACTATCGGCATCTTTGCCATAATCCAGCTCATGAGGCCGGTGCCTATACTCATCCCGGCCTACGACTACGGCGTACCCGAGAGCGACTGCCCGACGGAATCCGACACTCCCTGCGAGCTGTTCTCAAAGATACAGTTCCCCACAGCGGAGTTCTTCCCCCAGCCCCTCTCCCCGGAGCCGAACTGCGGCTGCACTCCCCCCGTGACCGAGAAAGGCAAAAGCTGAATCCAACTGAGCCGGTGCGGTTTTCCTCCCGCATCGGCTCTTTTAAGGCAATACCGCACAACCCCTGTGCGTCAGATGCGCCGTCCAGATTTTCGTCAGATTGCCTAAATTCGACGCAGGCTTGCTGGCGCAAGTCAAGGAGAATTTGGGTAATATGACGGAAAGCTGGCAAGCAGATGACG
>JAFXNC010000045.1 GCA_017529875.1 Ruminococcus sp.
ATTCCTTCCGTGGTACTATCGGTGACGATCTTGCGCAGGAAGGCTTTTTGGCGCTGCTTGACGCCGTGAGAAGGTTTTCCCCGGATAAGGGGGCGTCCTTCGGGACTTTCGCCGAGCACTGCATCCGCAACCGCATGATAAGCGTCTTCAAAAAGACCGGTACGGATTACGAGCAGCTTGCCGAGGACTTCGACAGGGAAGACGATGCGTCGGTGATCCCCGAGAATATCGTCGTCGAGCGCGAAAGTATGAGTGAGCTCTATTCCAAGATCAGCAAGGCGCTTTCCAAGTTGGAGCTTGATGTGTTCCGCCTCTATATCTCCGGACTGTCTTACAGCAGCATTTCCGGGAGGCTGGGGGTCAGCACAAAGGTGGTGGACAATGCCGTCCAGCGGATGAGGAAAAAGCTCAAGGAAGTGCTGAGATAATCAATATGGCCATGTAGCTTAATTGCAGAGCGTTGTTTCACAAAGGTGCCGGTGCAAGTCCGGCCGGGGCAAAAATTTTTTAGCGAGGTAAAAAAATATGTACGAAGACAAGACATTAGTTTGTAAGGACTGCGGTAATGAGTTCGTGTTCACAGCCGGTGAGCAGGAGTTCTATGCTGAGAAAGGCTTTGTAAACGAGCCCCAGCGCTGCAAGGCTTGCCGTGACGCAAGAAAGAATGCGTCCAGAGAGGGCAGACAGATGTATGAGGCTACCTGCGCCAACTGCGGTAACGTAGCTAAGATCCCCTTCAAGCCCAGAGAGGACAGACCTGTTTATTGCAGCGAGTGCTTTGCTCAGATGAAGCAGGATCAGGCATGATATAATCAAGCAGCTAAGCTTTTGTCACGAATGCCCTGCGGACCGTTTCCGCAGGGCATAACGTTTTATTCGGGAGTGTAAATATACTGTAAATTATTTTTCCCGGAGCATAAAAACTGCCTCCTTTTCAATAAAGCTCTTGCTTTTTGTCCGGATATGGGTTATAATAATCAGGTAGGAAATAACCGTATTACTGTACACAGGAAAGGATGTTTAGCAATGGCTTTTGAAGTAACCAAGGAGACCATCATCGGCGATATTCTCGATCATGACGAGACTACCTCCGAGTATTTTCTGGCAATGGGTATGCACTGCCTGTATTGCCCCGCATCGAGAGGCGAAACTCTTGAGGAGGCCTGCATGGTACACGGCGTAGATGCAGATGAGCTCGCCAAGGCGATCAATGCTCATATAAACGGCTGATATCCCGCGCTGCCGCAATTTCCTGCGGCAGCTTGTTTTTTTAGTGAGGTATTTGCTTTGAACGATAACAGACTTCTTGCCTGCGCAAGGCTCGTCCGGGGCAGCCGGGCTGCCGACGTTGGCACCGATCACGGCTATCTGCCGATGTACCTTGTGCAAAACGGCATCTGCGAGAGTGCCCTGGCCTGCGATATCAACGAAAAGCCCCTGGCCTCTGCCAGGGAGAATATCGAAAAGGCCGGGCTCTCTGATAAGATCGGGGTGTATTTGTCCGACGGCCTCGGCAGCGTGCCCTGCGAGGGGATCACTGACGTGATAGTCGCAGGCATGGGGGGCGAGCTTATCGCCGACATAATCTCCCGGGCGAACTGGATAAAGCAGCGCCGTGTCAACCTGGTGCTCCAACCTATGACCAAGTGGGATCACCTTAGAGAGTTTCTCTATACCGGCGGCTTTGAAGTGACAAGCGAGCTGCCTTGTCAGGAGGGAAAGTTCGTTTATTCGGTGATGCAGGCGGCCTACACCGGCACCAAGCCGCCCTATGACTGCGACCTGAGATATCTTTACTGCGGCATCGTAACGCCGGATACCGAGGCGGGGAGAGCCTATTATCTCCGTCAGGCTCAAAGACTTGAAGCCGTTGGCAGGGGACTGCTCCACGCTCCCGACGGCAGCGCCGCAGCACAGGAGCATCTTGCGCTGGCGCAAAAACTGCGGGAGCTTGTACTATAACAGAGATGAGGTGTTGAAATGACACACAAGAGCATAGTCAGAGTGCTGTTCTGCGTATTTATGGCTCTGCTGACCTTTGGATTCGTATGGGGCGTGTACATAGTAACGCTGCTCATAGGTCTCCACAGCAGTGGCGAGGCGTCCCATGCCGCCGGAGTAGTCGTTGCGGTACTGCTGCACTGTATCTGCTACCGGGTGGCGCGGATCAAGCTTACCCGGCGCCAGCGGTGGCTGAGCTGTTCGCTGGGAGTCATCCCTATCATGGCTGTGTTCATGGCGGCCTTCAACGCCGAGGGCAACTTCGCTCTGCTGGGTGAGGGCTTCAACACCGCGCTGTTCATCGAAATGCTCATTTTTGCCGCAGTTACGGCAGTCTACGAGCTGGTGAAAAAGTATCTCATCGGGCACCGTCCCGATGAAGAAGAAACCGAGGACGTATCTGACGACCGGGATAAACCGGAAAAGAAGTCCGGGGAGGAGGCACAGGCATGATAACAGTCAGGGATATATTTGAGTTCATAGACCGCATTGCGCCCTTCAAATTGCAGGAGAGCTACGACAACAGCGGTCTTGTTATCGGCTCCCCGGACAGGGAAGTCACCACTGTTCTTACGGCACTTGACGTGACCCGGGAGATCATCGCGGATGCTAAGCGCCTTGGGGCGGAGCTTATCGTGACCCACCACCCGGTGATCTTCGACCCGGTCAAGCGCATAAGCTTCGACACCGTGGCCGGAGAGCTGGCGCTTTCCGGCATCAGCGTGATCTCGGCGCATACCAGCTTTGACAGCGCCGTGATGAACGACATCCTCTGCAAAAAGCTGGGTCTTGTACCGGCGGAGCCCCTCTGCGTGGAGAACGGCGTACCCATAGGCTGCATCTGCGACTGTGAAGAACTGTTCGCAGGAGAGCTTGCCGCACGCATAGCCGACGCCCTGGGCAACACCTGCATCCGCTATAACGAGACCGGAAAGCTCTTGCGCAGAGTCGCGGTATGCTCCGGCAGCGGCGGCAGCTTCTTGTCTTGCGCCCTTAATAAGGGCGCAGACTGCCTCATCACCGGCGACGTTAAGCACAACATCTTCATTGACGCCCACAACAGCGGCTTCACGGTCTTCGATGCGGGGCATTTCCACACCGAGGAGATCTTCTGCGGCTTTATGAGAGACGCCCTGGCGGCAGAGTTCCCCGGCCTGCGTGCCGAGATCGCGCCGTCGGAGAGGGATGTTCTGGTCTACTATATCAAAGACAGGTAATCTGTATCAAAGGAGCATACAATGGCACTTGACGGTATATTTTTAAGACAGATAAAAAACGAGCTGATGCCTCTGATCGGCGGCAGGGTGGACAGGATACACCAGCCCTCCCGGGAGGAGCTGCTGATCGCTCTGCGCACCCGCGAGGGCGGTTACAGGCTGCTTTTCAACACCGGCGCCGGCACAGCCCGCGTCCACGCCACCAGGACAGAGATCGACAATCCCATGGTGCCGCCCATGTTCTGTATGCTCATGCGCAAGCAGCTTTCCTCCGGCAAACTCGTTGATATAAGACAGGACGGCCTGGAGCGTATTCTGTATTTCGATTTCGACTCGTCCAATGAGCTGGGGGATATCTGCCGGCTGACCCTTGCAGTCGAGATCATGGGACGTCATTCCAATCTAATACTCATAAACAGCGAGGGCAGGATCATCGACAGCATCAAGCGTGTCGGTCAGGATATGTCTCAGGTAAGACTTGTCCTCCCCGGTATCGCCTACACTCTGCCCCCAAAGGAGCCCCGGCTCTCGCTGCTCGACGACGACCCGGCGCAGATAGTCGCCCAAGTCAGGGAGGCCGGGAACATGAAGCTCCCGAAGGCGCTTATGTCTGTCATGGAGGGCATCTCCCCGGTGTTCGCCCGGGAGGCCGAGTTCTACGCCGGAAAGGGCAGGGAGCTTGCAGTACCGGATATGACTGCCGATGAGTTCGACCGTCTGACCTTCTACCTGAAAAAGACTGCCTCTGACCTTGCCGAGGGCAGGAACAAGTACACTATCCTCCGTACTCAGGAGGGGGACTTCAAGGATTTTTGCTTTACAGAAATACATCAGTACGGCAATCTCATGGTGACTTCCGAGGCCGCCACCGCCTGTGAGACCCTTGACCGCTTTTACAGCGAGCGCGACCGCGTGGCGCGGATGAAACAGCGTGCTCAGGATCTTTTCCGGCTGTTGGTGTCCACCTCCGAGCGCATCTCCCGCAGGACAGCCAATCAGCGCCTTGAACTGGAGGAATGTGCCGACCGCGACAGGCTCAAAAAGTTCGGCGACCTGATCATGGCGAACCTCTACCGCATACAGAAGGGCGACGGTGAAGTAATAGTCGAGGACTACTACGAGGAGGGGAGCCCCCAGGTCACCATACCCCTGGAGCGCCGCCTCACACCCTCACAGAACGCCCAGAAGTACTACAAGGAGTACCGCAAGGCCGACACCGCCGAGAAAAAGCTCCGTGAGCTGATCTCGCAGGGCGAGGAGGAGCTTGCCTACATCGACTCTGTCTTCGACGCCCTGACCCGCGCCACAGGCGAGGCGGATATCTCGGAGCTGAGGGTAGAGCTCGCCGAACAGGGCTACATCAGAAAGGGCAAAATGAAGGGCAAGCCCCCCAAGGCTCAGCCGCCGCTGAAATTCCGTTCCTCTGACGGTTATGAGATCAGAGTGGGCAGGAACAACAAGCAGAACGACCGCCTGACCTGCAAAGAGTCCGAAAAACTGGACATATGGCTCCACACCAAGGATATCACCGGCTCCCACACTGTCATCTCCTGCAAGGGCACACAGCCTCCGAATCGGACGATAGAGGAAGCCGCCGTCATCGCGGCCTATCACTCCAAGGCGCGTACCTCGGCGCAGGTGCCGGTGGACTACACGCTGATAAAGTATGTCAAGAAACCCGCAGGCTCCAAGCCGGGCATGGTGATCTTCACCAACAACCGCACCCTCTACGTACGCCCGGACGAAGAACTGGTGGAGCGCCTCAAACATAATTCAGAGAAATAAAAACAGACCGGGCTCAATGTCCGGTCTGCTGTTTTTATCAGAGGTTGTAATAGTAATCCAGTCCGTAGTAGAGCTTCGACCTTGAAATGAGCTGTTCGCTGAGGATCCTCGTGCCGTTGGCATCGACTACGTTGAGATCCTTGGCAGTCTGGATGATGGCGTCGCCGATAGCCTTGGCGTAATCGGTGTTGTGCTGGTCGATGAGGTCATTGTCGGTCTTGGAGGTGATGAAACCCATCTCCATGAGGACGCTGGGACATACCGTATCGGCGTTGACATGGTAGTTCTGAGTGGGGTCGTTGGTATAGCCGTATACGATGCCGCGGTCGTTGGAGATGCCCACCGCTTTCAGGTTTGCAAGGATGTTCATTGCAAGTGTCGTGTCCATATCGGGACGCTTGCTGTGTACGCAGGCTTCAAAGCCGCTGACGTCACTGGCCACGGAATCGCGGTGGAGCGACACGAAAAGGTCTGCCTGATTGTTGTTGGTAAACTTGCAGATATCCGACAGCTCGATGAACTCGTCGGTCTCTCTTGTCATGATGACCTGCACGCCCTGAGATTTCAGATAGTCTCTTACAGCCAGTCCCAGGCGGAGAGTGTCGTCCTTCTCCCTCCGGATGACGTTGCCCTGATCGTCGGTGATGCAGGCGCCGTCATCTATTCCGCCGTGACCCGGGTCGATGCAGACCTTGAACTGCCAAACCTTCTGCTCCGGCTGTACTGCGGTACTGTCTGCGGTGCTTTCGGCAGCACTTTCGGTGATGAGCTGTGAATCGGGATCGTCGGGGACAACGTTTGAATCCGCCGCCGAGACCACCGAGGGGGTGGAATCCTTGCCGCTGATGCCTCTTGCTATGGCCTTTATCAGCTGGATTATCCCGCATAATACGAGGATGAATACTATCACCGCGATAATTACTCTGCCCCAGTATATCTTTACTTTTTTATGAGTGCCGGGCTTTACCGGCGGGCGTCCGTACAGCCGCTCAAATTCTTCATCAGTCATAAGACCCTCCCGTAAGAGCTTTATTGTTATCGTGATGTATATCAAATGTAATCATTCTGTAATTTCCCGATACTTTGTCATTATATCACTTTTTGCGGATATTGTCAACAATGAGGATTTTTGTTAATAAAAAATTCGCAGTAAAATTACCGTATCTAAACACTTTTCGGAGGCTCAGCCCATAAAAAGCCGAGGTTTGACGTCACATTGCATAATAGCAGCCGGGCGGGTTTGTGCAAATGTGAAAAAATCAGGCGACAGTTTCAAAAGGTATTCACAAGGTTTGTATAATGTGATATAATTATCATGAATAAGTATGGGGCATGAATAGCCGCTGATACGGCGCTGCCCTATGAAAGCGGGTGATGCCTGATGAGCCGTAACGGAGCCAAGCACTACAAATACAAGAATATTGCGCTCACACTTGCAGTTATGCTGCTGGTGATCCTTGCGATAATGAAGTCCTGCACCGCCGAGGAGCAGCAGACCGACGTCAAGGCCGATTCAAAGACCTCCGTCAACGTCCCCGACGTGCTCAAACCCGTATCCTCCCATGTACAGCCCAGCTCGGTGATACTGCCTTTCAAGGCGGTGGGGCTGGAGAAGAACTTCCGCTACCTCAACGTGCGCAACAGCGAGACCGTCGGCACCGGCGACCTGCTGCTTCTCAATGCAGGTTACAGATACGACGGCAAGCCCGGCGATCTTGTGAGCAACTATGAGTACCTGTTCGACAAGTCCGGCGAGCGCATCGCCTCCGCCAGCAGCACCGTGAACATGGCAAGCAAGCGGGTACTGCAAGCCTTCAACGAAATGGTCTGCGACTTCTACAAGAAGACCGGCAAGGCCACTATCCTGCTCACCGACCTCTATCTCGAGGGCGGCGGCGAGGGCAAGACCTGCTACGAGCACGAAAGCGGCCTCGCCATAGATCTGAGACTGTATCTCGAAGCCGAAAAGAGCTACCCCGAGTTCACCGGCAAGGGCGAGTATGCCTGGTTCGAGCAGAACTGCCACAAATACGGCTTCATACTCAGATACTCCGACGACAAGAAGGATATCACCGGCGTTCCCGGCATGGCTAACCACTTCCGCTATGTGGGCAAGCCCCATGCCGAGCTCATCAAGCGGAAGGCCTACTGCTTAGAGGAATACCTCGACGACATCAAACAGTATACGATAGATTCCCCGCTGAGTTTCGAGGATGAGAACGGCGACTGCTGGGCGATATACTACTTCGCTCAGAGCAATGAGCAGACCACCAACATCCCCATACCCCTGGACGCCTCCAACACCGAGTATGTTCATTCTATCTCGGGGGACAACCGTGACGGCTACATCGTCACCGTGAATATCCCGAGACAACAATAAGGAGAGATATTATGCCCTTTGAGACCGCAGAGCTTTCGGTAGACTACAAGGCTGCCGGACTTGACCCGGAGGGGTGCCGTGCCACCCTTGACTGTTACACCAATATGCACACCGACGAAATGGGCGTGCGCCGCAGACGCGCCATGCTCATCTGCCCCGGCGGCGGCTATGACTGGTGCTCCGAGCGCGAGGCGGAGCCTGTGGCCTTCCGCTTTTTAGGGTACGATTTCAACTGCTTCGTGCTGCGCTATTCCTGCGTGAAAAAGCGTTTCCCCACGGCGGCTCTCGAATGTGCCGCAGCAGTGAAGTATATCCGCGATAACGCTGAGCGCTTCGACATCGACCCGGACAAGATCATCGTGTCGGGCTTCTCCGCAGGGGGACACCTGGCGGGGTCGATAGCCAACTTCTGGAACAGCGAGCTGCTGTACAAGCCCCTGGGCTGCAAGCCCGAGGACATCAAGCCCAACGGCTCCATGCTCTGCTATCCTGTGCTCACCAGCGACAGGCAGTACACTCATGAGGGCACCATACAGAATCTCATAGCCCCGGATCAGGACGAAAAGCTCCGGGAGTTCGTCTCCCTTGAAAACCGGGTAGGGGAGCATACGCCCCCCACCTTCCTGTGGCACTGCGCCGATGACGGCTGCGTGCCGGTGCAGAATACCCTGTTCTATATGACGGCGCTGTCGAAGTACCACATCCCCTATGAGTGCCACATCTACGAATGGGGCGGACACGGCCTCTCCCTCTGCGACTCCTCGACCAGGACCGAGGACTGTCACATCCAGCCGGTAGATGCCGGCTGGGCAAAGCTCGCCGTCGAGTGGGCAAGCAGATTATAAAAAGACAAGGCTTGCAGAACGCATCTGCAAGCCTTTGCTTTATTCCGGAGCCCTTTCCCGGCGCTTTTTTATAATATAGTTCATTGTATAGTAGACCATGATCGCCACCGCCGTGCCCAATGCTGCTCCCGCCAGTATGTCCGTCAGGAAATGTACGCAGAAATACAGCCGCGATTGCATTATAAGCAGAGATAACGCGATCAGCGGTATGCCGAACTTTTTGTTCTGCAAGAATACCGACACCGCCACCGCCGCACTGGATGCCGAATGTCCCGAAGGCAGGGAATACTTTCCCATGGGCAGGGGGATGATGGTCGTGATGGAGGGATCCTGCACAAAAGGCCTCTCCCGCTGTACGATGTGTTTGAGGGCCAGCTCTCCGAGCAGCGCCTGCACCGCCAGAGCCACCGCCGCATACAGCCCGATCTTCCGGGTCTTGGGTATGATGAGCAGCACCGCGCAGAGTATTATCCAGAATATCCCCTTGTCACCGAGCATGGTTATGAACTTGTTGAAGGCCGTCAGGGCGTCGTTTCTGATGCTTATGAAAAAGTCAAGTACTGAGAATTCCCAGGCAGCAGCCATATTATCACCTCTTTGCCTACGTATTATAGCACATCGTTTCCCGGATTACCAGTACTTTCGGGAAATTTATAGTTATTTTTAAGTAAAATTAAAATACTTGTAAAAATCTCCTGCCCCCTTGCTAAACCCCGCCTGTTATGCTATACTGAAAATGACGATTTTTAAAGAGGGGTATGCTATGCTTAAACTCTTTCGGTATCTGAAAAACTACAAGCTCCAGAGCGTGCTGGGGCCGCTGTTCAAGCTGACAGAGGCCTGCTTTGAGCTGATCGTTCCCATAGTTATGGCTAAGATCATAGACGTGGGCATCGCCGAGGGAGACTCGGGCTATATCATCGCTATGGGCGGCGTGCTGGTGCTGCTGGGAGTACTGGGACTGGCGGCCTCGCTGACGGCGCAGTTCTTCGCCGCAAGAGCCTCCCTGGGCTTCGGCACCGAGCTTCGGCGGGAGCTGTTCGCCCATATCAACACCCTCTCCCACAAGGAGATAGACCGCCTCGGAGCTTCCACCCTCGTCACCCGCATGACCGTAGACATCAATCAGGCGCAGACCGGCGTGAATATGCTGCTGCGCCTGTTCCTGCGTTCGCCCTTTATCGTTATCGGCGCAGTTATCATGGCGTTTACTATCTCCGCAAAGCTTACCCTGATCTTTCTCATAGCCTCGCCGCTGCTGGCGCTGATGATATTCCTCGTTATGAAACTTACCGTGCCGCTGTTCAGGAGAATACAGGCAAAGCTCGACAAGACTACGCTCTCGGTCAGCGAGAACCTCTCCGGCGTCAGGGTCATCAGAGCCTTCTCGCGCCAGGAGGACGAGGAAAAGCAGTTTCGCAAAAACGCCGACGACCTGCTGAGCCTGCAGATCAAGGCCGGGCGCATCTCCGCGCTGACAAACCCCTGCACCTATGTTATAGTGTATGCCGCGATCATCGTTATAATCTGGTTCGGCGGAGTCAATGTCAACATCGGCGGACTGACTCAGGGGGAGCTTATCGCCCTTATCAGCTATATGAATCAGATACTGTTGGCGCTGCTGGCGGTGGCGCTGCTGGTAACATCAATGACCCGCGCACAGGCCTCCTCCCACCGCATAAACGAGGTCTTCGAGGTAACATCATCGGTGACTGACGAGGGCAACAGCGCGGTCACTCCGGACAGCCAGGCACCGGCAGTAGCCTTTGACAACGTCTCCTTCTCCTACCACGACAACGAGGAATACGCCTTAAAGAACATCACCTTTACAGCCGCCAGAGGCGAGACCGTTGGCATCATCGGCGGTACCGGCTGCGGAAAAACCACCCTTGTCAGCCTGATACCCCGGTTCTACGACGTAAGCTCCGGAGAAGTCCGGGTCTCCGGCGCTAATGTGAGGAAATACCCCTTCCGGCAGCTTCGCGGAGGCATAGGTTTTGTGCCGCAGAAGGCTGAGCTGTTCCGGGGGACTGTCCGGGAGAATCTGCGCTACCGCAAACGCGATGCCTCGGATGCCGAGATCACCGAGGCGCTCGACATCGCTCAGGCCCTTTCCTTCGTGAAGGAAAAGCCCGAAGGCCTTGACTATAAGCTCAACGGTGGCGGCAAGAACCTCTCCGGCGGTCAGCGGCAGCGCCTGACAATCGCAAGAGCCCTTGTGGGGCGCCCGGATATCCTTATCCTTGACGACTCGGCCTCGGCTCTCGACCTTGCCACCGATGCTGCCCTGCGACGGGCGCTGGCGGCACGGACTGAGGGCATGACGGTGTTCATCGTTTCCCAGCGGGTGTCCTCCATACGCCACGCCGACAAGATCATCGTGCTGGACGACGGCGCAGTCGCCGGTATCGGCACCCATGAGCAGCTGCTGGCCTCCTGCGGCCTCTACAACGAGATCTGCCTCTCCCAGCAGTACTCTGACAGCGGAAAGGGGGCTGGCGCAAATGGCTGAACCCTCCGGACGCCCTGTTTTTAAGCCTCTGCTTCGCTATGTCAGACCCCATTTTCGATTGCTGCTGCTGTCCCTCTTACTGGCATCGGTGTCGGTGGCGGCGATGCTCTATGCCCCCATACTGGTTGGTGACGCAGTAGACCTCATCGTTACCAAGGACAACGTGGATCTCCCCGGCGTGGGGAACGTCCTGATAAAGCTGGGCGTAGTCGTGGCTGTGTCTGCACTGGCTCAGTGGCTCATGTCGCTGTGCACCAACCGCGTCACCTACTATGTGGTGCGGGATATCCGAAACGACGCATTCTCCAACCTCCAGCGGCTGCCGCTGTCATATATTGACCGCACCAAGCAGGGCGACATGATAAGCCGCCTCGTCTCGGATATCGAGAACATTTCCGACGGCCTGCTCATGGGCTTTGCACAGCTGTTCACCGGCATAGTCACCATAGTCGGCACACTGGGCTTCATGATCTCCATAAACTTCAAGATAACCCTCGTGGTGGTATTCATCACTCCGCTGTCGATGTTCGCAGCGCGGTTCATATCCCGAAACACCTTTAAGCTTTTCCGCCGTCAGACCGAAGCCCGGGGCGAGCTCACCGCCCTCGTTGAGGAAATGGTGGGCGGCGCCGAAACGCTGAAAGCCTTCTCCTACGAGCAGGAGTCGGAAAAGCGCTTCGAGGAACAGAACCAGAAGCTGCGCAGCGTGTGGGTCAGGGCGGTGTTCTTCTCATCGCTGACCAACCCATGCACCCGGTTCATCAACGGACTTGTGTACTCTTTCGTGGGCATAATCGGCGCATTTACCGCCATAGGCGGGGCATTCACCGTGGGACAGCTCTCCTGTTTTCTTACCTACGCCAACCAGTACACCAAGCCCTTCAACGAGATATCCGGGGTCATCACCGAGCTGCAAAGCGCCCTTGCCGCCGCAGGCCGTGTGTTTGAGGTCATCGACGAGCCGAGAGAGCAGCCCGACGTTCCCGCCGCAGTCGTACTCGACAAGGTCAGCGGCGCACTCACCGCCGAGAATGTCAGCTTTTCTTATGTGCCCTCAGTCCCCCTCATCGAGGATTTCAACCTGAATGTCGCCCCCGGACAGCATATCGCCATAGTGGGTCCCACCGGCTGCGGCAAGACCACATTCATAAACCTGCTGATGCGTTTTTACGACGTCACCGGCGGCAGGATAACGGTCAGCGGCCTCCCGGTCAGGGACTGCACCCGGTCATCGCTGAGGTCCTCCTTCGGCATGGTGCTCCAGGACACCTGGCTGAAGACCGGCACCATCCGGGAGAACATCTCCTACGCCAAGCCCGACGCCACCCTCGACGAGGTGATAAAGGCCGCCAAGGCCGCCCACTGCCACAGCTTCATAAAGCGGCTGCCCCAGGGTTATGACACCCCGATCTCCGACGAGGGGGGCTCACTCTCACAGGGTCAGAAGCAGCTTTTGTGCATAGCGAGGGTCATGCTCTCGCTGCCGCCCATGCTGATACTCGACGAGGCCACCTCCTCTATCGACACCCGCACCGAGATACTGATACAGCGGGCCTTCGCCGAAATGATGCAGGGCAGGACCAGCTTTATAATCGCCCACCGCCTCTCCACCGTCCGGGACGCCGACTGCATACTGGTGATGCGCTCCGGCCACATAGTGGAGCAGGGAACTCACGCCCGGCTCATGGAGATGAAGGGCTTCTATTTCGAGCTCTACAACTCTCAGTTTGAGGTATAACGAAAACAAGGCATCCTTGGCACCTTCGCGCCGGGATGCCTTTTGCTGTCATTATCCCCCTCTGCCGCATAGTATGATAGTGTCGGAACTTGGCACAGCTCAGGTCAGGTGAGATATATGAATAAGACTTATATAGCTATGACTTCCATCACCTATGCCATGAAGGCGCGGGAGATGTTTCAGCGCAGCGGCATACACTGCGACGTGATACGCACCCCGAAAAACCTGGGCAGCGGCTGCGGCTACTCCATAGCCGTGAGGACTGCCCCGGAAAAGGCTATCCCCATGCTGGATGCGGCTAAGATACCCCACAAGTCAAGCTATAACGTTTGATCCGGCTGCTCCGACCAATAAAGGAGGACAGGTCCATGCCATCGGAGCGGTCAGCTCAGGTCGGCATGGACAGTTTTTTATGATAAATTTCGACAACTCGGCCACCTCCTTCCCGAAGCCCCTGAGAGTGCAGAACGCGGTGACGCTTGCGGTAAAGAAGTACGGCGGCAATCCGGGCAGGAGCGGACACGCCATTTCAATGCAGGCGGCGGAGCGGGTCTTCGAGGCGCGGGAGACGGCGGCTAAGTTCTTCGGGGCTCAGACCGAGAACGTGGCCTTCACGCAGAATGCCACATTTGCGCTGAACATGGCGGTCAAGGGCATAATGCAGTACGGCGGGCATATGATAATATCGTCCTACGAGCACAACGCCGTTTCAAGGCCGGTATATGCCCTTTCCAAAAGCCGGGGCGTGGAGTATTCCGTGGCGGCGGTGTACGATGACGACGATGCCACTGTGGAGAGCTTCCGGAAGCTCATCCGCCCGGACACCAAGTGCATCTGCTGCACCGCCGCCTCCAACGTCACCGGCAGGATACTGCCCTACAAAAAGATCGCCGCCCTCTGCCGGGAGCGGGGCATATGCTTCATCGGGGACTGCTCCCAGGCCGCGGGGCTGCTGGATATAAAGCTATCCGACGGCTTTGACTTTATCTGCACCTCGGGGCACAAGTCCCTCTACGGCCCCACAGGTACGGGTCTGCTCATAACTAACGGGAAGTACCCCCTGTCCACCGTCATCGAGGGGGGCACAGGGACAAATTCAGCCCTGCCGGAGCAGCCTGCGGAGATGCCGGAGCGCTTGGAGAGCGGCACCCTCAACACCGTGGGCATTATCGGTCTTCGGGAGGGGATACGCTTCGTGGAGGAAAGATCCCCCGGCCGCATCCTCGCCCACGAACAGCGGCTCTGTCAGCGTTTTATCGAGCGGCTCTCGGAGCACAAAAAGATAAAGCTCTACCGTTCCGAAGCGCCGCATCTGCCCATAGTGGCCTTCAACGTAGGGGATATGAGCTCCCACGCGGCGGCATCTTATCTCTCGGATAAGGGCTTTGCACTGCGGGGCGGGCTGCAATGCGCGGCACTGGCTCACAGTTCCCTGGGCACCCTCTCTCAGGGGACGGTGAGATTCTCTCCCTCGATCTTCAATACCCTCCGTCAGACCGATATGCTGGCGGATGTGATCTCATCTATGTAAATCCAGCCTCCGCCGGCAGAAAAGCTCCCGGCGGAGGCTGAAATTTTTTTCTCACAGCCCTTGCACTTTTAATAATAATGTGTTACAATGAATTATAAGCGTACTAATTGGGAAGGAGGGGTATCCGTGTCAGTCATCACAGACGCATTACTGTCGGTACTGAACGTGTTCAAGTCTATCAGGATAACCGATATCATCGACATACTCATACTCTCTTTCCTTATCTATCACGGCATCAAGCTCATCAGGGAGACCCGCGCTCAGCAGCTGGTCAAGGGCATACTGTTTCTGGTGGCCTTCTACCTGATCTCGGTGTTCCTCAATTTGCAGACCATGCGTTACCTGCTCAAGCTCTGCTTCCAGTGGGGCTTCCTTGCCATTATCATACTGTTCCAGCCGGAGCTGCGGCGCATACTGGAGAAAATGGGACGCACAAGGCTCTCACAGCTGATGCTGTTCCCCAACAGCGACGACGAGATGCAGACCATG
Organism: Ruminococcus sp.; assembly: GCA_017529875.1. Lineage (GTDB taxonomy): Bacteria > Bacillota > Clostridia > Oscillospirales > Ruminococcaceae > FB2012. The sequence goes on from JAFXNC010000045.1 coordinate 14,499, forward strand.
AAGATCCGCGACTGCATAGATTCCGTATGCGAGGCCGCACAGGATCTGTCTTCTACCTGCACCGGTGCGCTGATAATCTTCGAGCGCGAGACCAAGCTGGGCGAGCAGATCGCCACCGGCACAGTGCTCAACTGCACCCCCTCGGCGGCTGTCTTCGGGAATATATTCTTCCCCAACACCCCGCTGCATGACGGTGCGGTGGTCATCCGCGACGGTATGATACTTGCCGCAGGGTGCTTCCTGCCCAAGCCTCAGAAGGAGGAACTCATCGCCAAGCAGCTGGGCTCCCGTCACAGGGCGGCTATCGGCATGAGCGAGAACTCCGACGCCATAGTGGTAGTAGTCTCCGAGGAGACCGGCACGATCTCCGTTGCCGAAAACGGCGAGCTTACCCGGGGCTTCAACAGGGACAGCCTCAGAAAGATGCTTATGACAAGGCTCCTTCACGAGCATGACGAGCCTGAGCAGAAGGAAAGCTCATTTGCAGGGAGGGTGATCTCGAAATGGCGAAAGTAAAAGAAAAAAAGACCGCTCTGCTGGCAACTGACTTAGGGCTTCGCATCGCGGCGATAATCATAGCCGTCATAATCTGGCTCTTTCTCTCCATAACCGAGTACCCGACTATCAACAAGACCATAACCAACGTCCCGGTAGTCTTCTCCATGGACGGCACCGCCGCCGCCGAGAAGGGCCTCGAACCGGTGGGCTATAAAGAGACCACAGTGGACGTGGAGATCAAGGGCATGAACTACGAGATCGGCAGCTACGGCGTAAACGACCTTGTGGCGACGGTGAACCTTGACAGCGTAAACAAGGAGGGCACCTACCCTTTGGAGATCAACGTCAAGTCCGCCCACAGCAGCGACAGCGTCAGCGTGGTGAAGGTCTCACCGGATACCGTGGATATCAATTTCGTGCATATAGGCAGCTATTCCTTTGACGTTACCGCAAGTGCGCCCAATGTCAGCGCGGCTCAGGAAATGACCCTGCGCAGTCCCACTGTTTCACCTTCGCAGGTGACTGTCAAGGGCGCTGAGTCGGAGCTTGCCAAGATCAAGCGGGTGGAGGCAGTCATCGACGATAACGCGACCCTCTCCGAGGCCACCACTCTCTCCACCGAGAAGATAATCTACTACGATGAAGACGGTCAGCGCCTCGACGGCAGCAAGTTCACCCTTGTGGACGCCAAGAGCTTTGACGTCACCTTCGATGTGTACAAGAAAAAGCAGGTGAATTTCAACGTGGAGTTCACCGACGTACCGCCGGGATTCGACATATCCTCGCTGCCCTATGAGCTGTCTGAAAGCTCGATCACCGTCATCACCCCCAAGCTCACCGACGTTGACAGCCAGACCATCACCCTCGGCAGCATATCTCTCGGCGACATAGACGAGGGCAAGAGCTTCAGCTTTGAGGTCAATCCCAAGCTCCAGTCCGGCGAGATCAACCAGAGCGGCGTAGACACCGTTATCATGAGCTTTGACTTCACCAAGAAGAACTACACCAAGCAGACATTCACCATACCCGCCGAGATGCTCAAGATCACCAATCTCCCTGTGGGCAAGTCCGTCAGCATCGAGACACGGCAGATACCCTCGGTCAGCCTGTTCGGCCCCGCCGAGGCTGTGAGAGACCTCGCTATCTCGGATATCACGGCAGTGGTGGATCTGTCCGATGTTTCCGCCAGCGGCTCCATATTCCGCAAGGTAACTGTCTACGCTCAGGGACACAGCGACGTTTGGTGCCTCGGCGAGCAGGAGATACAGCTGGATATCGAGGACAAGATATCCTCCTCCAGCAGACCCGACAGCAGCTCATCCAGCAGCTCGTCAAGCTCCGAGACCGACTCGTCAAAGAGCGGAGACTGACAGATACAGCTAATCAGGAGTAGGTCAAATGCCCATAATCATCAACAACATACCCTCGGCACTGGATGCGGACAAGGCCGAGATAGTTGCCGCAGCCCTCAAAGCTGCGGGGCTGTCCGGGAATTCCGTGAAAAGCGCCGGTATATACAAGACCTCCCTCGACGCAAGAAAACGCAGCGATATCCATTTCGTGCACTCGGTCTATGCAGAGCTTTACAGCCCCGATGAGGAGGCTGCACTCTGCGCTCGCTGTCCGGCGGTGAACCTGGCGGCGCAGTGCCGCGTTGACGCCGTCATCGGGGAGAACAAACAAAGCGGCAGAGTCTGCGTCGTGGGCTTCGGCCCGGCGGGGATGTTCTGCTCGCTGCTGCTCGCAGAGCACGGCTACAAGCCCCTGGTGCTGGAGCGCGGCTCCGATGTGGACAGCAGAGTAAAAGCCGTCGCCGACTACTGGCAGGGCGGCACACTTGACACCCACAGCAACGTCCAGTTCGGCGAGGGCGGCGCCGGAACTTTTTCCGACGGCAAGCTCACCACAAGGATAAAAGACCCCCTGTGCAGGTATGTGCTGGAACGCTTTGTCAGCTTCGGCGCACCTGCCGATATACTCACAAAAGCCAAGCCCCACATCGGCACCGACAAGCTCAGGTCGGTGGTCAGGGCTCTGAGAGAAAAAATGATCTCTCTTGGCGGCGAGATCAGGTTCAATACTCAGTTCGACGATTTCACCTCCGACGGCAGGCGCATCACAGCGGTCTGCGCCGGCGAGGAGCGCACAGAGTGCTCTGCGCTGGTGCTGGCAGCCGGACATTCCGCCCGGGATACCTTTGAGATGCTTGCCCGCAGGAACGTCTTTCTTGAAGCCAAGCCCTTCTCGGTGGGCGTCAGGATAGAGCATAAGCAGCAGGCTGTCAATGACAGCCTATACGGCCAATACGCCTCCAACCCCCTGCTGCCTCAGGGCGAATACCAGCTCTCGGCCAAGAGCCGGGAGGGGAGAGGGGTCTATACCTTCTGTATGTGCCCCGGCGGAACGGTCGTACCTGCCGCCTCGGAAAACGAGACAGTCGTGACCAACGGCATGAGCGAGTACTCCCGCAGCGGCGAAAACGCTAATGCAGCGGTGGCAGTCTCGGTCTATCCCGCAGATTTCGGCACCGCGCCCCTCGACGGGATGTACTTCGCCCGGGATATCGAAAGAAAGGCCTACCGCCTTGCGGGGGACGGCAGAGCTCCGGCTCTCTCAGTCAAGGGACTGCTGGAAGACAGGCTCCTGCTCTCCGATACGGTGGCTCCGACCTATGCCAGAGGTGTAAAGGCTTGCAGCTTTAACGATATTTTCCCGGAGTTCGTGAACGAGCATCTTAAGTTCGGCATCAGGGACTTTTCAAGGAAAATGAAATGCTTCGGCGACGGCGGCGCCATGCTGACCGCTCCCGAAACAAGAACAAGCTCCCCTGTAAGGATCACCCGGGGCGAAAAGCTCAATTCCCTGAGCTTTGACAACCTGTTCCCCTGCGGCGAGGGCGCCGGTTATGCCGGCGGCATCATGTCCGCTGCCGTGGACGGCCTCAGAGTTGCCCTCGAGATCATGAGCAGGCAGGCACCCTGAAAAATTTTCTTCCGGCATTCACCCTATGAAAACGTCATCTGTTACCCGATACGGCTCTGATAGCCTCCTTGCCGGGGCTTTGTTGCAGGGCTCGTATATCCCGCACACGTCGCCTGTGAGCGCCTTCGCGCATAGGATATATCAACGGCGGCGCGGGCATCAGACAGCGGAAGTGGCGTTTGCCCTGGGACAGCTCCGAAAGGCTGCTGCCCGCTAACCCGATGATATATAGGCAGCACCGCACAGGCTGCAACAGGCTGGTGCGGTGCTGTTCAGGTCATATTCCCGGTGAGCTCAGTCTGAGGTCGCGGATGACCCGCTCCCCCAGCACGGCTATGAATTCCTTGGGCTTGGGAGAACAGCTCCGTTTAGCGCAGTATGAGCCGAAGGTCGCCTGCCTGAACTGTTCCGAGGAGTGCTCCCAGTTCCTGGTTATGGACATCCTTATGTTGTGCTCGATGGTGTCAACGGTGGCGTTTCGCTGCTCGGATATCTGGGCGTAGATATCCTTGTGAAGGTTGCTGGGGCAGTCTCTGTTCTTTATATAAAGGTAAATGGCCTCCCGCAGGAAATGATAGCCCTGCACGCCCGGAGTGATGCAGCTCTCCATGAGCAGCCCTGTGATGCGGTCGTTGATGCTGCATGAGCGCTTTTCTTCCTCCCGCAGCAAGCGGCTCTCCACGCTGACAGTCACTATCCTGGCGGCTTGTCCCGGATCCTGAGGCAGCCTTGTCAGCAACACGCCTTCCGGCACTGTTATGCTGTTCAGATCTTCGTCGGTGCCTGATGATACGAATAGCTGCGGCGCGGATCTCATGGTGCTGATCAGTATAATGATCGACTCGAGCTGATCTGAGTCTGCTGTTGTGATAACGGCTCTGGCTTTGGATTCGTATACGAGCCTGCTGATGCCGCTGGGTTCATCGCTTAACGTCAGAACATTGAAGGTCCCGGCGAGAGTTTCACCTATCCTTTCCGTAAAGCTGCTCCCCGGTGTTACGATGACCGTATGCTCTTTCATACTTGTTCCTCCTGAAACTGGATTATTGTAAAAATCTGTCACGAATTATATTATATACACTTGTCAGGAAGAAATCAAGGGATTCAACACCTTGTTTACACATATTATTCAAAACGTTCATTTCGACTTTTATAAATTGCAATATATAATGTTCATATTAGTCGAATTTTAAAGAAGGGAGTGACCCATATGCAGGATCAGGTGCAGATGTCAGAAACGCGCCCCGCGAAGATACGCGACGGCTGCGTATGGTATGCGGCGCTCCTGCCGGCATTTGCTCTGCTTCTTGAAAGGTATGCTCTCAACAAGTATCTCGGCATACTTGTGTGGGCCATAGCCCTGCTGATGAGGCCGGTCTGCTGTTTTCTTGACCGCAAACAGCTCATCGCCGCCGGCAGGCCGGAGGAAGACCCCTATCTGCCTCTGCTGCCTACGGTGTACCTCTTTAAAAGATGCATGGCTCTGCGGCGCAACACCGCCATAGTCATAGTCTGCATCATAAGCCTCGGCTACGGGATAGTGGGCAACGGCTTTGTGGCCGGTATGAGTATCGACGACGATACCATACTTGCCGCCGTAAAGGGCAGCAGCATATCCTCCGTTGACAACGTCACCGTCAAGGACTCCTATCTCAGCATGGGGGATTATCTCGACAAGAAAGCCACCGACGTTAAGTGGGAGATAGTCTCCTCCGGCGACGTCAGGACGGTGACAGTCTCCGGCAAGATCGACAGCGAGCCCTTCTCGCTGGAGTTCCAGGTCGTCCACGACGGGTATACCTATACCAAATTCACCCTGCAAAAGCTAATCAAGAACTCCGCCGAGCTGAAAGGCGACGACAGAATAGATCTGCTCAAAAAGCTGTTTACCGACAACAGTCAATGACCGTGGGAGGGAGCGCCTGTGTTCGGATATGTGAGACCCTATAAGCCCTTCCTGCGGATGTGCGAATACGAGGGCTACCGCAGCATCTACTGCGGCGTCTGCAAGACCATAGCCCGGGAATTCGGCGAGCTGCCGCGTTTCAGCCTCAGCTATGACGTGGTGATACTGGCGCTTTTGGATATGGGGATACATAATATCGAGCTCAAAGCCGAGATGCAGCACTGCATAGTCCACCCCATCACCAGGCGCAATATCGCCGTCAGCGAGGGGCTGGAATACTCCGCCAATGCCGCCGTGATACTGCTCTACCATAAGCTCATGGACGACAGGAACGACGGCCGGGGCATCGAGGGCTTTCTGTCCTCTGCCGCCGGGACGGCGGTGCGCGGTGCGTACCTCAAAGCGAGAAAGCGTTATCCCGCCCTTGCCCGTCAGGTGGAGAAACAGATGAAGGCTCAGACCGCTCTGGAGCGGGAGAACTGCCCCAGCACTGACAGAGCCTGCGAGCCTACGGCGCGTATCATGCAGGCGGTGTTCTCGGGGCTCACAGATGAACCTGAGCAGCGAAAGCAGCTGGGCAGGTTCGGGTATTTCCTCGGGAGGTATGTTTATCTCACAGACGCCCTCGACGATCTGAGGCGGGACTCCGCCAAAGGCCGCTACAACCCGCTGCTGTCAGGCATCGCCTCCGGCACCGTCACCGACGGGGACTTCGCCCGCGCCGCCGACAGGACGGCTTTCAGCGTGTCCATGTCCCTGGGGCAGCTGGCAGAGGCCTACTGCCGCATAGATATCAAAATGTACAAGTCCATACTTGACAATATAGTTTACCTGGGTCTCGGAAATGTCTTCAAGCAGGTCAAAGACGAGACCTTCCGTAAGAAAGATAAAGAAAGGAACATAAAACTATGAAGGATCCCTATCAGATACTCGGAGTATCAAGAAACGCCTCGGAGCAGGAGATAAAGGCCGCCTACAAGGCGCTGGTGAAGAAGTATCACCCCGACCAGTATCAGGACAACCCCCTGGCAGAGTTCGCCGAGGAGAAAATGGCCGAGATCAACACCGCCTACGACGCTATCATGCAGGAGAGAAGAAACGGCACCCAGAGCTATTCCTCCTATGACAGCAGCAGCAGCCAGAGCTACGGCAATGATTACGCCTACGATAACAATTACGGTTACAGCTCCGCCGGCTTTGACAGCGTGCAGATCAGGCGCGTCATCTCGTCGGGCAATATCACCCAGGCCGAGCAGATGCTGGAAAACGTCCCCGTCTCCGCAAGAAACGCCGAGTGGAACTTCCTCAAGGGCAACGTGGCCTTCTCACGGGGCTGGCTGGAGGAGGCCTACGGCTATTTTTCCGAGGCCTGCCGCCTCGAACCCGGCAACGCCGAATACAACGCCGCTCTCAACCACATGAACGCCCAGCGGGGCGGTTATATGCAGGGCAACGCCTACAACTACAACAGAGCGCCCAGCGGGGCCGACAGCACCCTCAACTGCCTCTCGACCCTCTGCATCGCCGACTGCTGCTGCGAGTGCATGGGCGGCGACCTGATCCGCTGCATCTGATATGAACAACAAGCTGGCGTTCAAGATCGCCCTGGGCGGAGTTATAAGCTCCCTGTGCCTGTTCTTCATGTTTTGCTCGGGTTTTCTGCCTATGCTGGACTATACCATTCCCACATTCTCCGGCTTCCTTATGGTTATAATGATCGTGGAGACCAGCGCCGCATGGGCGTTCACCACCTACGTTGCGGTGAGCCTGCTGGCCCTGCTGATAACCCCCAACCTGCAATGCTCGCTGCTCTTCGTGATCTTTATGGGCTACTACCCGATATTAAAATATTATCTTGACAAGCTGAGATTCAAGCCCCTTGCCTGGGTCATCAAGTTTGCGGTGTTCAATGCGGCAGTACTGCTGTTCTATTACCTGTTCCAGTTCGTATTCATGACAGAGAACCTGCTCGAGGGCATGGAGCGCTTCGGCAAGTACGCCGAGCTCGTGCTGCTCATCGGGGCGAATGTGTTCTTTATCGTATGCGATTATCTTGTGGGACAGCTCACGGATATCTACGTCAACTGGTTCAGAAAGCGTATCCTCAGAAGGAAATGAGCTCAAATGGAGACTAACAACGGCAACAAGCCCGAAAAAACAAGATCCGAGATATACAAAAGACGGGTCAGGATGATCAGTGCCGCGGCCTTTCTGGTGCTTATCATCGCAGCGACCGTAGCCTGCATACCCCTTATAAACGACCTGCGCAGCGAACAGGGCCTCGAACAGATGAAAGAGCGCCTCGAAAGCTACGGCGGACTGGCCGGCGGCCTGATCTTCACGCTGATACAGGCGCTTCAAGTGGTCATAGCCGTGGTGCCCCCCATACAGATACTGGGGGGAGTGCTTTTCGGCTGGGTGCTGGGAGCGGTGCTCTCGACCCTGGGCGTGTTCATCGGCGCGGCAGCGGTCTTTTTCATCGTGGACAAGCTGGGGCGCCCCCTGGTGGAGGCCTTCGTGGACGAAAAGCTTTTCCGCAAGTTCAGCTTTTTGCAGGATGAGCGAAAGCTGGTCGCCATACTGATGCTGCTCTATATCGTCCCCGGCATACCCAAGGACGTCATAACCTACCTTGTGCCCCTGACCAAGGTGAAGAAAAAGGACTTCTTCCTTTTCGTACTGCCCTGCAGGATCCCGGCGATAGTGCTCTCCACGGTCTTCGGCAGCAACGTCAAAAGCGGCAACTATGTCACGGCGATAGTCATTGTGGCAGTGTTCGTGGCTATGGCAGTGGCGGGGTTCTTCCTCAGAGAGCCGCTGCTTGCCCGCCTGAACAGGCGCAGACACAAGGACGCCCCCGAACAGGGCGAGGACAAAGAATAAAGGCTGGTGCCGGCAGAGGTATACGCTCTGTCAGCATCAGCCTTTTGCAGCTATTTCAGTTTCAGCGTTTTCAGATAAGCCTTGGTTTCCGGCGGTATGCGGTAGCTCTCTACCGCCTTCTGTATGGTCTTGTTGTGTACCCATGGGGAAAGCCTGCGCTCCGTCATGCAGGTCACGGCGGTGTCGTACTGCTTGGCAAGCGCTGTGGCAAAGTACCAGGCTATCATCATGTTGATGTAGTATTCCTCTGACTTCACCCCTGCTACCAGTTCACAGTACTCCGGCCTGAACCGCTGGTCAAGGTAGAACCTCATCAGCGCTCCTATGGCGTATCTCACTGTGTAAACATGGTCGGAGGTGAGCCACTTTTTTATAAAGGGCAGAAGCTCCTCTGTGTGCTTGTCAAAGGCCTTGGGCGCCCAGCAGTCGCAGGTGGCCCAGTTGTCGATATAGGGCAGGAAAGCCTCCACCTGCGCGATCGAGGTATCGAAGTCCCTGGTGCGGGAGATGATGAAGGCGTGCAGGTTGTTCTCGTCGTAGTATTTGTGGGGCAGGTCAGCGAGAAAGTCCCCTATGCAGTCAAGCTTTGCGGCCTCGGCAGCGTATTTGCGCAGCGCCGGCGTCCGCACGCCGATTATCCTGTCCTCGGGATAGCCGGGGATGAGCCCCTTGTGAAAATCCTTATACTCGCTGTCCGCAAGCTCAAACAGCCTTTGCCTGATCTCGGTCACGGTATCGCTCATGAAAAACACCTCCTGAGACCAGTTTAGCATATCTGAAACAGCCTGTCAAGCGGCTTTAAATGTTAGGAAAATGTTAAAACGATTGACTTTCCGCGTGGGATATGTTATAATAACTATAATTGCTTTAAAGCCGATAGTGCAATTGTCTCTGTGTGAGGTGAATTGTGTCGTGAAATGCCCCAAATGCGGTGAAAGATCCACAAAACACGATAAGGTATGCCGCAACTGCGGAACCGTATTGAAAAAGGAGAGGAATGTCTTGAAGCTGCTTGGCACGAGTAAGAACAACAAACCGGAAGCAGGAGGCGTCCCGCTTCTTGAGACCAGCGCTCCTTCTAAGCAGGGCGGCGGCGGGCTTTTCGCACGCATCAAGCTCATCATCATCGGCATTATCGCTCTGGCCCTTGTGCTGCTGGTCATTACTCTTATAATCCACATCACCCGCAAGGAGGGCAAGAAAACTGCCGAAAACCTGGCGGAGTACCTCGGTGTGAACATCGCCACCGCCGAGGACAAGCTTGAAATGCACATGAAGGACAACAGCGCCTATGCCATCATCAACAAGTCCGATTCCTTCGACTATATCCTGGAGTCCGAGGACGAAGTGAACATAGACGACATCAGGTTCCCCGAGTGGACGGTGACGGCCTTCAAGACCGGCTCCGAAAAGCTGGAGACCGTGGTGTTCAGCGACTACCGGGTGCTCAAAAGCGACAGCCGCGGCACCAAGCTGGACAAGCGGCCCGATCTTGATTCTTACGGCAGGAACACCAAGATCTCAACGGTGCTGGACGCTATCGAGTGCGAGCCTTTCAGGATCACCTATGACCTGGGCTTCACCAGGTACGAGTTCCGATACTGCTTTGAACAGGATAACGGCGATATACAGAGCGTCATCCTGACCGTGACCGCCGACCTGGAGGGCAGGTTCTTTTACAGCACCTCCCAGGATCTTGACCCCTTCTTCATCGCCTCCAAGATCCCCACGGCGCGGAGTACTCAGTAATTACACAACGAATACAGAAATGATACAAATTATTTCATAAATCATACAGTTTATCTCCCGGTATTGACTTGTGCGGGATTTGCTGTTATTATAATTCTTGACATAATGCCCCGCACGGACGGGCGTATTGTCAGGTGCAGAAATTATTATAAGGAGGGTTTGCGTGGATACAAGTTTAAAGCTTTGCATGGGCTGCATGAATGAGCTTGACGAGTCCGGTGTCTGCCATTATTGCAGCTACACCGACGATATTCCTCACCTGCAGTCGTACTTGGCTCCGAGAACCGTTCTTGATGACAGATATATCGTCGGTAAGATGCTTTCATACAACGGCGAGGGCGCTTCGTATATTTGCTATGATATGGTAAGGAAATGCAAGGCCGTTGTGAGGGAGTATATGCCCGATACGCTCTGTGACCGTGAGCGCGGCTCGGCTGTGCTTATCCCCAATCCGGACTGCCTTGCGAAGTACAAGACCTATATGTCCGAGTTCGCTGATATGAACAAGGTGCTTTCAAGGATGAAGAACCTGTCCCATATCTCGACTCCGCTGGATATTTTCGTTGAGAACAGCACCACCTACGTTATCCTTGAGTACGTCGAGGGCGTGTCGCTGAAAAAGTTCTTGCAGACCAATACCGGGTATCTTACCTGGAACCGGGTCAAGAAGCTGTTCATGCCGCTGTTCACTACCCTGAGCATCATACATAACTCCGGCATCATCCACAGGGGTATCTCCCCCGAAAATATCATCGTCACCACCGACGGCGAGCTTAAGCTCACGGGCTTCTCCATAAGCTCTATCAGGACGTCAAATACCGGGCTCTCGCCGGAGTTCTATTCGGGCTATACCGCTCCCGAGCAGTATACCTCCCTGGCCTATCAGGGCACCTGGACCGACGTTTATGCCGTGGCAGCCGTGCTTTACAGGATACTTACCGGCTGTATGCCCCTTGACGCCAACACGAGGCTCACCAACGATACCCTCGTCCCCGCGTCGAGGATAAACCCCGGCATACCCAACTATGTCTCCAACGTCCTCTCCCATGCTATGGCAGTCAAGGGCGAGGAAAGGATCCAGACTATCAACGACTTCGTGACCCAGCTCTTTGACAGGCACTACCAGCTGGAGCATCAGAAGGGCGCCACCCAGACCATACCCATAATCCGCGACCCTGCCTCCGTTCAGCGCTCCTCCTCCGGCACAAGGAAGGCTCCCTCCAGGGGCAGACAGCAGCAGTCGAGCTCTGTCGCCGTTGCGGTTGCGGTGCTGCTGATAATCGTGCTGCTGGGTATAGGTGCGTTCATGCTCTATCAGCTGCTGCTGCCGCCGGATAAGGACTCTGTGGGCAGCAATGCCGATTCAACACTCAACTCCGTATATGTCCCGGACAGCGAGGCGGATGTCATCACCTCCGAGTCGGTCATAACCGTTTCCTCTCAGGCTGAGGAGGACGAAAACGACCTGGGCACCGGCGCTATCATGCCTAATGTTGTGGGCATCAGATACGAGACCGTTGAAAAGCAGCTGGGCAAGCACTTCAAGATCAGACCTGAGTACTTCTACTCCGACGAGGTGGAGAAGGGTATCATAACCGAGCAGAGCATCCCCGAGAAGACCGAGTACGACCCCGAGCGAAAGAACGAGCTGGTGCTCAAGGTCTGCAAGGGCACCGAGAACGTGGCTGTTCCGGACTACACCGGCAAGAGCTACACCGATTACTCCAAGCTCCTCGATTCCTACGATATCAAGTACAAGAAGGTAGAGGTCTACTCCGATAACGTGGCTATCGGCTATGTGGTATCCACCGATATCGGCGTGGGCTACAACGTCAACGTCAAGAACGGAGAGGTGCTGACAGTCAAGGTCTCCAAGGGCAAGACCGTCAAGAAGACCACCGCAGACTCCAAGTCCGACAAGAAGGAGACCGAAAAAGCCGAATGATCCTTGCTTGTGAGTAGGTTGTTTTTAAACTGTTACCAAAGCATCGAAATCGTTTAAATTTTCTTTAACACCTGCATAAACCCTTGACATTGTCAGGGGTTTATGTTATTATATGTAATGGTGTCAATTAACAATACAGGCTGAATTATTTCTTTTTTGGAGGTCTTTTTATGGCTCGTAAGATAGGAATACTCACAAGCGGCGGCGACGCACCCGGAATGAACGCGGTCGTCCGCGCAGTTGCAAGAGCGGCTTTGGCCAAGGGAATGCAGGTCTGCGGTATCCAGAGAGGATATGTGGGACTGCTCAACGGCGATGTTTTTGAAATGACTTCCCGCAGCGTGTCGGGCGTTATCAGATACGGCGGGACCTTCCTCTATACTGCAAGATGCCCCGAGTTCAGAACTATGGAGGGCGTCAAGAAGGGTTACGATAAGTGCAAGGAGCTGGGCCTCGACGGTCTTGTAGTCGTAGGCGGTGACGGTTCCTTCAGAGGCGCAGGAGATCTTTCCTCCCTGGGCATCCCCTGCATCGGTATCCCCGGAACTATCGACAACGACATCCAGTGCACCGAGTATACTATCGGTTACGATACCGCTATGAATACCGCCATGGAAATGATAGATAAGATCTGTGATACCACACAGTCCCATGACCGCTGCTCCGTTATCGAGGTAATGGGCAGACGGGCAGGCTATATCGCTGTAAACGTCGGTATCGCCGTAGGCGCCGAGGCTGTTATCACCCTCGAGGAGCCCTATGACCTCAACGAGATCGCTCAGAAGATGATCAAGGCCAAGGCAGGCGGCAAGACCCACTTCCTTATCGTCGTTGCCGAGGGCGTAGGCCAGACCGATGTTATCGCCAGGACCATCCAGGAGATGACCGGCATGGAGTCGAGAGTTACTGTCCTCGGTCATGTTCAGCGCGGCGGCTCGCCTACTGTAAGAGACAGAGTTCTTGCTACCGAGATGGGCTATCATGCTGTTGAGCTGCTCGATCAGGGCATCGGCAACAGGATCGTCGGCCTCAAGGACGGCAAGGTATACGATATCGACCTCCAGGAGGGTCTCGCAATGAAGAAACCCTTCATCGACCTGAGATACGATATCCTCAACAAGACAGCATTCTAAAAGACAGCCGTGTAAGGCTGCAGATCAGATCATCGTAAACAAAGAGTAGAAGTCTGTGCGTTAAGTGCCCGGAAGACGGGGAGTTGCTTTCGGGACGAAAAGAGTTATTCTTGCGATATAGTCTTCGCATCCCGCTTAGTATGATATGAAATCAAGATACCTTCTTTTCTGTCGTATTTTGTGTGGAAAAGGAGGTATTTTTGTTGGTTAGATCAAAGAATCAAAGAACGAGCATCAGGGTCTTCGGCAGCATCAAGGTACTGGTGGCCTGCTCGCTGTTCGTGGCTATGAGCATCGTGCTGGGCAAGTTCCTGTCGGTGAAGATAGGCGATAACATCAGGATCAGCTTCGAGAACCTGTCCCTGCTGCTCTCCGGCATACTTTTCGGACCGCTGATCGGTATGCTCACCGCTGTGGTGGCTGACGTGGTGGGATGCTTCCTTTACGGCTACGCCATAAACCCGATCATCACTTTGGGCGCCGCCTGCGTAGGCTTCTTCGCCGGAGCCATATCCTGCACCCTTTTCAAGCGCCACCTGATACTGAACGTAACGGTATCGGTCTTCGTGGCACATATCATCGGCTCCATGATAGTCAAGACTATCGGCCTTTACATCTACTATCCCAATCAGCGCCCGATGCTCCCCTGGAGGATCCCCATATATCTTATCACCGCCACCGTTGAATCCGCGCTGATCTTCGGGCTTATGAAGAGCAGGATATTCCTGCGTGAGTTTGAAAAGTTCAGGAAGAAACATGACAAGGATTGAAAAAGCATTATCAATATTGAAGCAAGCATCAAGATCGGGCAGCAGACCCGGTCTTGAACGCATTTCAGAGCTTTGCGCTCTGCTGGGCGACCCTCAGGACAGGTTCAGAGCCGTCCACGTTGCCGGGACAAACGGCAAGGGCTCCTTCTGCGCCATGCTGTCATCGGTGCTGGGGGCTCAGGGGTACGGGGTAGGTACATTCTCCTCCCCGGTTATGCTCAGGTACAACGACTGCATAAGGCTGGGCGGCGAGCCCGTAAGCGAGGACGTCTTCGCCGGGGCTGTCATCAAGGCCGACAAAGCCTCAGCTCAGATGACTGACAAGCCCACCGAGTTCGAGCTGCTGACTGCGGCGGCGTTTCTGATCTTCGCGGAGCAGGGCTGCGATTTCGCCGTCATAGAGTGCGGCATGGGCGGGCGAGGGGACTCCACAAATGTGCTGAAAGCCCCGGTGCTCTCAGTGATAACCAACGTGACCCTGGATCACTGCGCCTTCCTCGGGGATACCGTCGCCGACATCGCCGCTCAGAAGGCCGGCATCATCAAGGCCGGAAGGCCGGTGTTCCTCGGCAGGCCGGACAAAGAGGTCTTCGATGTTGTGAAGCGTGAGGCGGACTTGAAAGGCTCTGAGCTTTACACGCCTGATGAAGACATCCTCTTCCGCAGTGAAAACGGATTCACTTACCGGGGCAGAGAACTGACCCTCCCCCTCAAAGGCGCATATCAGGCGGAGAACCTCAGAAACGTCCTCTCCTGCATCGAGCTGCTTCGCACAGCGGGAGTGAGCATCTCGGATGATGCGGTAGTGCAGGGCATAGCCGCCGTCCGCTGGGAGGGGAGATTTGAACGCCTTTGGGACGACCCTCCGGTGATCTTCGACGGCGCCCACAACCCCGACGGCATGACAGCCCTCTGCGAGAGCATCAGGACGGCCTTCCCCGACACCAAGCCTGCCGTGCTCATAGGCGTGCTTTCGGACAAGGACTACCGCCTCTACGCGAAAAAGCTGTGCCCCCTGATCTCACAGGCTTTCACCATAACCCCCGATAATCCCCGGGCGCTGCCGGCAAAAAAGCTTGCCGAAGCCCTCAGCTCCGAGGGCATCCCCGCCGGGGCATACCTCTCCATAGGGGAGGGCTTTGAAGCGGCCTTCGGGCACTGCCGGGAGAGCCGTCTGCCACTGCTGGTGATAGGCTCCCTGTATCTCTACAAGGACATTATCGCGCAAATAAAAAATATCTGTAAATAATAACAAACAGACACTTGATTTTTTATGCACAATGTAGTATAATAATTCAAGTGTTTATTTTTTCACGTCAGGAGTTGGATCGTATGATAAATGTAGGATTTATAGGCGCCGGAAACATGGGCTCGGCTATCATGAAGGGCATCGTTTCCAGCGATATGAGCAAAGAGATCAGCCTTTTCGCCTACGACAAGTTCGAGGCTGCCCTCGACAAGGCCAGGGCTATGGGCGTTACCGGCACCGCCGCCGCCGCAGACGTGGTGAAGCAGTGCAAGTATGTGTTCTTCGCTATCAAGCCCCAGCAGCTTGACGAGGTGCTGGACGAGGTGGCTAATGATGTCACCGCCGATACCGTGATCGTGTCTATCCTCGCGGGCGTCACCGACGAGTACTACGCCAGAAGGACAGTCCCCGGGGCAAAGGTCGTACTTGTCATGCCCAACACACCCTTCCTGCTGGGAGAGGGCGCAACTGCGCTGTCCCGCTCCGAGAGCGTCACCGATGAGGAATTCGGGCTGGTTCAGAAGATATTCTCCTCCGGCGGCATCAGCAAGGTGATCCCCAAGGACAAGATGAAGGAGATCATCGCCATAAACGGCTCATCGCCGGCATTTATATATCTCTATGCAAAGTACTTCGTGGATTATGCCGAGAGCGTGGGCATCGACGGCGAGACTGCCAAGGAGCTTTTCGCCAAGTCCCTTATCGGCTCCGCAAAGATGCTCACCGACAGCGGCAAGACCGTTGACGAGCTTATCACAATGGTATCCTCCAAGGGCGGCACCACTATCGCAGGACTTGAAAAGCTGCGTGAGGGCGGCCTCGGAGATGCTGTGGAGGAATGCTGCAAGGCCTGCACCAAGCGGGCTTACGAGCTGTCCAAGTAATAAATCCGGCTTGTCTGCATATAGTTTACTGTCAGAGAATTTGCTTTGGAGTGGATCGTATGCAGAACAAAACAGGATCAAGGGATATTGACGCTGCCTTCGCCGTGATGACCGGCACGCTTCTTTTGGGAGTTGTCCTCGGGGTGATGTGCTACTGCTTCATGTCGGAGGACGCGGCGCGTATCATCTCGGCGGCACAGAGCGATTACATCGGCTTTCGCCAGAGCGCCGATTTCGCGCAGATACTTCTTGCATCCTTCGGCGTTAGTACGCTGTTTCTGACAGCATTGTTCCTGCTGGGGTTCTTTGCCTTCGGGCAGCTGCCGGCGCTGTTCGTACTGATGTACCGGGGCAGCGGCCTCGGCATGATACTCTCACAGGCCTACTCCGGCGCCGACGGCAGCAGGGGAGCGCTCACGGTTCTGATGATAGTCCCGGCCTGCGTGATCTCGTGCTATGCGCTGTGCATCTGCGCCAAGGAATCCGTCAGGATGTCCGGCCGCCTGCTGCGGCATATGATGTTCAACAAGCCCTTCCCGGGTATGCTTGAATCGGTAAAGAATTACGCAGTGAGGTTCGCGGCCCTTGAAGCCGTGGCTGCTGTTTCCGCAGCCTGCGACTGCATCTGCTCGGTGCTGCTGGCAGACAGGATATGAATACAGGAAAGTTAAAATACAAAGGAGTTTTCAAATGGCATACGATTACCGCCCGAGAGGTCTCGCACGGCCTCCCAGAGAGAAAAAAGGCATTTTCAAGTTCTTTGAGATCTACGGACGCCGATTCTGGACGCTCATGGCGCTCAACCTTATCTACTCCGTAATCTATATCCCGGTGCTGGTGAGCTGGTATCTGTACACCGAGAGCGGGCGCTATACGCCGTTTCTGCTCTGCATCATCACCGCAGTGCTTTTCGGACCCTCCACCGCCGCTATGACCAAGGTCTGCCGCAACTACTCACAGGAGCGCAACGCCTTCGTCTTCGCCGACTACATCGACGCCTTCAAGAAGAATTTCAAGCAGGCGGAGATCATGGGCATCATCGACGTTATCTTCATAGTCGGCCTGATCGTGGCCATCCCCTCCTACTATCAGTGGGCGGAAAAGGAGAGCTTCATGTATGTGCCGCTGGTGCTGACGCTGAGCTTTACCATAGTGTTCTTCATGATGCACTACTACATCTACCTGATGATCGTCTCCACCACTCTCCCTCTGAGGAAGATCCTCAGAAACGCCTTCTTCCTGGTGCCCCTGGGGCTGAAATACTCGGTGTTCACCCTGCTCAACTGGATATGGGTGGCTCTGCTGGTGATACTGCTTTACCCCTATTCTATCTTTATCATGCCTTTCTGGCCCTTCGGATTCCTTTGCTTCGTCAACTGCTTCAACTGCTATCCTGTGATAAGGAAGTTCGTTATCCAGCCCTACTACGACCAGCGCGGCGAGGACAACCCGGAGTTCGATTACCTTAAAAAGAAGGAAGACGAAGAAGTCTTCGAGGACAACCCCGAGCTGGACAAGCCGGTGGAGAAGAAAAAGCAGGCCAAGAAAAAGGGAAAGACTATATCGTAAAAAACAAGCCGCAGGCGGAGGTCTGCGGCTTTGTAAATTGTTTGTGAACAGTACCGTTCCCGGCTTGACTGTTACGTTACGGAACAGCGTATAATAAGGGTCGAGGTGATCGAAATGAAAATATCCGAGGTCTGCGAAAAGACAGGTCTGACAAAGCGGACGGTGAGGTTTTATATTGAAAAGGGTCTGCTCTCGCCGGAAACGGAGTATAAGAACGGTAAGGATTTCAGAGAGTTCAGCGAGGCTGACGTCCGGCTGCTGAAGGCAATATCGGTGCTGAGGGGACTGGATATCTCGGTAGATGATATCGGCAGGCTGATCGGCAGGGAGGTCTCCGCCGGACAGCTTATCGAAAAATACCGCACCGACAGCAGAACCCAATTGCTGGACAGGGAGAGGATATTTAACATTCTTTCAGAGGTCAGACCCGACGAGCCTGATGATATCTATTCGTTCTCGGAGGCAGTAGAGAAGCTTGGTTCCGAAAGCCGCAGCTCTCACAAGGACTCGGAGCCGGATTTTTCTGTCCTCGAAGACTTGACCGCCGACGAGAAGCGGCAGGCATTTGAACGCTTCCATAACGAACTTGTAAAGAAGAATGCTGTCTCGGACTATAAGGCGAAGGTGCTAAAGCGTATCCTGATATTGCTTGCAGCCGCTGCGGCGGTATTTCTGGTCGTCTGCGGGCTTTCGTGGATACCCAAAAGTATAGAGGTCACGGTGAGGGGCTATACTTACAGCGAAGAGACCGGAATGAAATATGAGGATACGCTGACTGTCAAGGGAAAAATATATCAGCCGCTGTTTTTCATGCACACGTTTTCAGGGGAGGTCTCGCTTGAAAATACTCCCGAGCTGAATTATACTGTATCCAGGCGGGTAATGCTTCGATCGAGCGAAGATAATTATTCACAGAGCATTGACGAGCCTTACGTAAAAGTCTATTCCGATTCGGTATGGTATTACCTTAGTATCACTGACCCTGATAAGCCGAATACCACAATGATGATCGAGGGCTTCAATCCGGGACAGAAGATGTCATATGTCTGCAAGACCTGGGATGAAAACTATGATTTGATCTATGACTATGTTTTTGAAGAAAACTGAAAAACCGCTTGCAATATCCGGCGATTTGCTGTATAATAGAAAGCACAGTGATCACCATGAAAGGAAGATAGCCATGAGCATAATCAGAGACCCCTCCCTCTGGGAGAGCGGCAAGAGAAAAATAGACTGGGTGCGGGGCAATATGTGCCTGCTGCGGAGCATCGAGGAGGATTTTCAGCGGGAGAAGCCCTTCGCGGGCGTCAGGGTGGCGCTGTCTATCCACCTGGAGGCCAAGACCGCATACCTGTGTAAAGTCCTGGCGGCGGGCGGCGCGGAAATGTACATCACCGGCAGCAACCCCCTCTCAACTCAGGACGATATCGCGGCGGCGCTGGTACACGACGGGCTCAACGTCTTCGCCTGGCACGGCGCCACAGCCGAGGAATACGACAGCCACATCAGCGAGGTCATCAAGGCTGCGCCGAATATCATAATCGATGACGGCGGCGACCTGGTGAACATGATCCACAACCACTACCCGGAGCTCATCCCCAACGTCATCGGCGGCTGCGAGGAGACCACCACAGGCATCATCCGCCTCATCAACATGGACAAGGCCGGGGAGCTGAAATTCCCCATGATGCTGGTCAACAACGCCCGGTGCAAGTACCTGTTCGACAACCGTTACGGCACCGGTCAGTCCGTCTGGGACGGCATCAACCGCACCACCAACCTGATCGTGGCAGGCAAGAACGTTGTGGTCGCCGGCTACGGCTGGTGCGGAAAGGGCGTGGCTATGCGGGCAAAGGGCTTCGGCGCTTCTGTCATCATCACCGAGGTGGATCCGGTCAAGGCTCTCGAAGCGCGTATGGACGGCTTCCGCGTAATGAAAATGGAGGAGGCCGCCAAGCTGGGCGACCTGTTCATCACCGTCACCGGCTGCAAGGACGTCATCACCGAGAAGTCCTTCTTCAACATGAAGGACGGCGCTATCCTCTGCAACGCCGGGCACTTCGACTGCGAGGTTGACGTGGCAGGGCTCAAAAAGCTGGCCGTGGAGACCAAGCTCGCCCGGAACAACATCGACGGCTACAAGCTCCCCAACGGCAACTGGCTCTATGTCATCGGCGAGGGCAGACTGGTGAACCTTGCCGCAGGCGACGGACACCCCGCCGAGATCATGGATATGTCCTTTGCGATACAGGCGCTTTCCGCGGCCTATCTCGTGAAGAACAAGGACAAGCTCACTTCAAAGATCAACACCGTCCCCGACGAGATCGACAAGGAGGTCGCAGAGCGCAAGCTGCGTTTCTGGGGCGTTGAAATAGATCATCTCACCGACGAGCAGGAGAGATATCTCAACAGCTGGCAGGTATAAGCAATAGAAATAATCGCCCGGTTCCGTTTGCGCGGAACCGGGCGTTCGTTATTACTGCGTATCAAGTATTGCCTCTGCTATGGTCAGGTCAAAGGGGGTGGTGATCTTGATGTTGGACACGCTCCCACGGACTATGTGCACCGGGATGCCTGCCGCAGTGAAGATGCCGCAGACGTCGGTGAGCCGGGATTTTTGCTCATCAGAGAGCTTGGAGTATGCGGAGAGCATTTCCGTAATAACAAAGCTCTGGGGGGTCTGGGCGTGGTAGAGCTTTGAGCGGTCAGGGGTATCTGTCACCGACTGACCGTCCCCCGACATGAGTATGGTATCGGTGGCGGGTACGGCGGTGGTGCATACAGTGTGCTCACGGGCACAGGCGATGTTCTCGGCAATGATCTCGCCGTCAGCAAAGGGTCTTACCCCGTCATGGGTCAGCAGTATATCCTCCGGGGAGATGCCCCTGTCCCGCTCTATGGCGGAGATGATGTTGAACACCGAGGCGTTCCTGTCCGCGCCCCCCTCAATGAACCTGAGCCTGTCAAGCTCGTCGGCTTGAAACGTCTTCCCGGCAAGCTCCTCGGTATACCCCAGCCACTCCGGGTGGACGGCGGTATAGACGGTGCCGATCTCCGGGCTTTCGAGAAAGCGCCTCAGCGTATGAAACAGGATAGGGCAGCCTTTAAGCTCTATGAACTGCTTTGGCCTGTCCGCGCCCATGCGGGAGCCTGTGCCGCCCGCGACTATGCCTGCATAGATCATGTTAAGCTCCTTTAAAAAGACAGGGCGGTGTCTGCCGCCCTGTTGTGTTTATTTGTTCTTTCTGTTTTTCTCCAGCAGAGCTTCGATCTTCTTGTGAGGGTCGAGGATCTTGGAGATCGACATATCGTGGTTGAGGGACTCGATGAAGTAGGCTATGTACTTGGCGCAGTCAACCTCGTGGAACCAGGGTCTCTGGAGCAGCTCGGGAGTGCGGTAGGTGAGGTTGGTGCCGAATACGCCGTCGATGATTCCGTCGGCATAGGCCTTGTCAAAGGTGTCGAGGCCGTTGGTGAAGATAGCGTAGGTGGCGTAGGCGAAGATACGCTTTGCGTTGCGCTTTTTCAGCTCAACTGCGATATCCAGCATGGATTCGCCGGAGGAAATGATATCGTCGGCGATGAACACGTCCTTGCCTGCAACGTCGTTGCCCAGATACTCATGTGCTACGATGGGGTTTCTGCCGTTTACGATAACGGAGTAGTCGCGCCTCTTGTAGAACATACCCAGCTCAACGCCCAGCACCGAGGCATAGTACATATTCCTGTTGATAGCGCCCTCGTCGGGGGACACGATCATGAAATGCTCCTTGTCGGTGTTCAGGTCTTCGATGCTCTTGAACATGGCCTTGAGCACCTGATAGGAGGGGATGATGTTGTCGAAGCCCATGAGGGGAACGGCGTTCTGCACACGGGGATCGTGTGCGTCGAAGGTCAGGATGTTCTCAACGCCCATAGCCTCCAGCTCCTGGAGCGCAACTGCGCAGTCGAGGGATTCGCGGTAGCTTCTTCTGTGCTGTCTGCCGCCGTAGAGAGAGGGCATGATGACGTTGATCCTGTAAGCCTTGCCGCTGGCGGCCTGGATGATCCTTTTGAGATCCTGGAAATGGTCATCGGGGGACATGGCATTTTCCTTGCCGTAGTAGTTGTAGGTACAGCTGTAATTCCCGCAGTCAACGAGGATGAACAGGTCACAGCCGCGGATGGTGGACTTGATAAGCCCCTTGCCGTCGCCGGAGGAAAACCTCGGGCAGTCAGTCTCGATAAGATAGGTGTCCTTGGGCTCGCCGTGGTCGCTGTTGAACATTACGAGGTAGCTGTTGATCTTGTCTCCAAGCTCCCTGATGCCGTTCATTGCGATTACCCCCAGCGGAGCAACGATGCTCTTTGAGCCGAAAATGTCGTTCTGCTTGTTAGAATTTTCCATACCGCACCCTCCAGATATACAATTTTATGATATTATTATACCTTATTCTCCTGCGGTTGACAATAGAGTTTACTGTTTTTTCAGATATTTCATACTTTTTCACAAAATTTCCCCCACTTGTGTTTTACTTTTTAACACCCGACTGTCAAGCTTTATGACAGCACACGGCATCACACCGAATTTACAGGTTTTTTTGAAAAATCACTTGCCTTTTCAACTGAAATGGTATATAATAAAATAGATTGAGTATGCATACATCCAAGAAATTATCACAAGGAGCGAAAGCAAATGTCAAAAATACAGCGCTATTTCAATATGCTCAAGGACAAGAGGATAGCATTCATCGGTACGGGAGTGAGCCATAACGACCTTATCAGGCTTTTCCTCTCCAAGGGGCTCAAAGTCGTCATCTGCGACAAAAAGGACGAGGAGCATTTCGACCCGGAGCTTTTTGAGGACTTCACCCTCAGGGGAGCGGAGTTTGCTCTCGGCGAGGGCTATCTCGACGAGATCATGAACTGCGATATCGTCTTCCGCACCCCCGGTATGTACTACAACAATGAAAAGCTCGCCGAAGCCCGCAGGCGGGGAGTGGTCATCACCTCGGAGATGGAGACCTTCTTCGATCTCTGCCCCTGCAAGACCTACGGCATAACCGGCTCCGACGGCAAGACCACCACCACTACTCTGGTAAGCGAGTTCCTCAAAGCCGAGGGCAAGCGGGTACATCTGGGCGGCAACATCGGCAAGGCGCTGCTGCCTTTGGTGGAGACTATCTCCGAGAGCGACGCCGCAGTTGTGGAGCTTTCCAGCTTCCAGCTCATCTCCATGCGGGAATCTCCCGACGTGGCGGGCATCACCAACATCAGACCCAACCACCTCAACGTCCACAAGGACATGAACGAATACATCGAGTCCAAGTGCAACCTGCTCTATCATCAGAACGCCTATTCGAGGGCTGTTCTCAGCCTCGACGACGAGACCACCAGGAACCTTGCTCCTGTTGTCCGGGGCAGACTGGCATATTTCAGCATAAAGCAGAAGCCGGAGAACGGCTCCTTCCTCCGGGAGGACGGTATGCTCTGCTACAACGAATACGGCAAGGTCACCGAGTACGTCCACATGAAGGACATCAAGATCCCCGGTATGCACAACGTGGAGGACTACCTGACCGCCATCGCCATGACCTACGGCGAGGTCTCTGTTGAGACCGTCGTTAAGGTGGCAAAGGAGTTCGGCGGAGTCGAGCACAGGATCGAGTTTGTCCGTGAGCTTGACGGCGTGAAGTACTACAACAACTCCATAGCCTCCAGCCCCACAAGAGTGCTGGCCTGTCTTGCAGCCTTCGATCAGAAGCAGATACTCATTCAGGGCGGTTCCGACAAGGGCATATCCTTCGAGCCCATGGCTGACGAGATCTGCCGCAAGGCGAAAGTCCTGATACTCATGGGCGAGACCGCTCAGAAGATCGAGGACGCTGTCAGGGCATCTGAGCTGTTCGCAGCCAGCGGCCTGCGCATCGTCAGGGTGAAGAACATGGAGGAGGCCGTCCGTGCAGCTTACGACAGCGGCGAGCCCGGAGACATTGTTACTCTCTCACCCGCCTGTGCAAGCTTCGATATGTACAGGATGTTCGAGGACAGGGGCAGGCATTTCAAGCAGTGCGTAATGGCCCTCTGAGCCCCATAGAAATATTCCCCCGGAACGGAGGATGTGTAAATGATATATCAGACAAAAGACATCGACCTTGACCTGATTTCCCGGCTGAAGGATAACAATTACAGCCGGAGGATAAAGTCCCATTTCCTGGCGTACGACACCAAGTATGACTTCCTGCGGTTCTTCTTCATCGAGGACAAGGGCGAGAAACTGGGTATGTTCTCGGAGTTCAACAGCGCTTTGATGATCTCGACCTTTGAAGGCAAGGAGCTCTCGGAGGAAATGCTGGAGGAGCTTTCCGGCTTTGTCAGGATGCTCAAGCCCTTTTCAGTGGAGCTGGAAAGAAAGTACGGCGACAGGCTGGCGGTGCTTCTCGACGACGAGTATCGCAGCGAGAAACGCACCGAGTTCAACTATGCTCCCACAGGCAAGCTGCCGAAGCTGGAAGTGGATGAGACCCCCAGGCTCGACGATGTCTACAAGATACTTGCCCGGTGCTTTCCGAGGCTGGAGGACAGCTACGAGATCTGGCTCACCGATACCTCCCACCGCATCAGGCGGGGACTTTCACAGTCCTTTCTTATGGGGGATTACACCACCGCCACCATACAGTACATCATCGACAAGGTGGCACTGGTAGGGCAGGTGGGCACTGTCCCGGAGGAACGGGGCAAGATGCACGCCCGCACCCTGCTTTACTGGATAGGCGAACGGCTTTGGCAGCAGGGCATAGCGGTAAAGCTTTTTGCCAGACCCCACCGGGTCAGCTATTACGACGAGATAGGCTTCAAGGCCATGGGCATTGATACCGTGCTGGAACGGCGCGACGAGAAGCCCAGCCACTGAGCATAATACAGAGGAGAGACTTTATTTGGATAGCTTTTTCAACACAGATAAGCGCATCACCGAGCTGGCCCGCAAGGCCGAGGAGGAGTGCTGTGAGCAGTTTCGTGAGATAGACAGCATAGCCGAATACAACGGACAGAAGGTCCTTGCGGCTTTCATAAACAACAAGGTCAGCGAGAGCTGTCTCAAAGGCACCACCGGCTACGGCTACGGCGACATAGGCCGGGATACCCTTGATAAGGTCTTCGCGGAGGCCTTCGGAGCCGAGGACGCTGTGGTGAGACACAACTTCGTCAACGGCACCCACGCCCTTTCTACGGCGCTTTTCGGAGTGCTCCGCACCGGAGACACCATGCTCTCCGCTGCCGGCAGACCCTATGACACTATGGAGGAGATAATCGGCCTACGGGGGGAGCCGGGCAAGGGCTCACTCAAAGACTTCGGCATCGGCTACATCCAGGCCGACCTGATAAACGACAGAGATCCCGACTACGGCGAGATCACAAAACTTGCAGCGCAGGCTAAGATCGTGTACATCCAGCGTTCCCGGGGGTATTCCCTGAGGCCATCCTTCGATGTGGAGACCGTGGGCAGGATGATCGAGGCCGCTAAAAAGGGCAACAGCGATATCATCGCGGTGGTTGACAACTGCTACGGCGAGTTCGTGGAACGGGTGGAGCCTACTGCCGTGGGCGCCGACCTGATAATAGGCTCCCTAATCAAGAACCCCGGCGGCGGTATCGCCTCCACCGGCGGCTACATCG
Organism: Ruminococcus sp.; assembly: GCA_017529875.1. Classification (GTDB taxonomy): domain Bacteria; phylum Bacillota; class Clostridia; order Oscillospirales; family Ruminococcaceae; genus FB2012. Next base: position 39,723 of record JAFXNC010000045.1, read on the forward strand.
CCGGACGGGCAGACCTTGTCGAGAAGTGCGCCGACAGGCTCACCTGCATCGGCATGGGCAAGGAAGTGGGCTGCTCCCTGGGACAGAGCCGGGAGATGTTTTTGGGCTTTTTCCTGGCTCCGCAGACCGTTTCGGCTGCGCTCAAAACCTCGGTGTTCGCCTGCCGGCTCTTTGAAAAGCTGGGTTTCAAGACCCTGCCGGAGAGCTGCGAGCGCAGAACGGATATAATCGCCTCGGTGCTGCTTGAAAACGAGCAGAACCTCACAGCCTTCTGTCAGGGCATACAGAAGGGCTCCCCGGTGGACAGCTACGCCGTCCCGGAGGCCTGGGATATGCCCGGCTACGACAGCAAGGTCATCATGGCTGCGGGTGCATTCACTATGGGAGCCTCTATCGAGCTCTCCGCCGATGCACCCATAAGACCGCCCTTTGCGGTATGGCTCCAGGGCGGCATCACCTACCCCAGCGGCAAGACGGGCGTTATGCTGGCCGCACAGGAAATGCTTAACAAAGGACTAATAAAACTCTGACCGAAAGGAAGTATCAGTATGCCGGAAATCTTTACCGCCTCGATCGCAGAAATAGCCGATAGGCTGAAACTCGAGATCATCTATGCTCCCAAGGACATCAACGAGCTGTACGTCGCCGATAACGACTGCAACCGTCCCGGCTTGCAGCTTATGGGCTTTTATGAGTATTTCAACGCAGAGCGCATACAGATCTGCGGAAACATGGAATTTGCATACCTTGCCTCCCTTGACGAGGATGTGAGAGCCGAGCGCATCGACGCGCTTTTCGCCACCAAGATACCTCTTTTCGTGGTGGCAAGAGGTCATGAGATCTATCCCGAGATGATCGAGATAGCCAAGAAATACGAGGTGCCTGTGGCACGCACCCAGGAGAGCACCACCGAGTTCATAGCCGCACTTATCGGTTTCCTCAGCGTCAAGCTTGCTCCCAGGATCACCCGCCACGGCGTGCTCATCGAGATCTACGGCGAGGGCGTGCTGATCGTGGGCGAGAGCGGCGTAGGTAAGTCCGAGACCGCTATCGAGCTGGTAAAGCGCGGACACAGACTTGTGGCCGACGACGCCGTTGAGATCAGAAAGACCTCCAGCGTGACCCTCGTGGGCTCGTCGCCGGACAATATCAGGCACTTTCTTGAACTGCGCGGCATAGGCATCATAAACACCAGAAGGCTTTTCGGTATGGGCGCCGTTAAAGTATCCGAGAAAATCGACCTGATAATCGAGCTGGAGCCCTGGGACAGCAACAAGATCTACGACCGCATGGGCGTTGACAATGAGTACACCACTATCCTCGGCGTCAAGATACCCAGCCTTACAATTCCCATCAAGCCCGGACGTAACCTGGCAGTCATCCTCGAGGTAGCCGCCATGAACAACCGTCAGAAGAAGATGGGCTACAACGCAGCGAAAGAACTGCTGAATAACCTGGGTCTTGAAATGGATATGAAGGACACCGTCAAGAACTGGGATATCTGATCTTTGGAGTTTTGATATGTTTAGACCTGCTGCCGATCTGCACACCCATACCGTGGCCTCGACCCACGCTTATTCTACCGTCACCGAGAACTGCCGTGCAGCTCATGAGCTGGGACTTGCCGCAGTCGCCATGACCGATCATGCGCCGGGTATGCCCGACGCGCCCCATGTATGGCATTTCGTGAATCTGAAAGTCCTGCCGCGGAAGATCTGCGGAGTATATCTGCTCAAAGGCATCGAGGCCGACATAACCGACTACAAGGGAAACCTCGACGTGTCCGATGACCTGCTGTCAACGCTGGAATGGACGGTGGTATCGCTCCATTCCCAGGCGATCGCCCCGGGGAGCATTGAAAATCACACCGCCGCTTATCTCGGAGTGTGCGAGAACAAGTGGGTGGACGTGATCGGGCATCCCACCACGACCAAGTACCGGTTCGATATGGAAAAGTGCGTCAAATGCTTTAAGGAGAGCGGCAAGCTCATCGAGATCAACGAAAGCTCCATAATAAGCGGCAAGAGCAAGCCGGAGACGGTGCTTGAACTCCTGCGGATATGCAAGAGATACGAGGCACCCATAGTTGTCAATACCGATGCCCATTACTGCGGGCTCATCGGCAGGACCGACAACGCCTCTGCGCTGCTGGAAGCGGCAGGCTTCCCGGAGAGGCTCATATACAACTCCGAATGGGAGCGCATCCGGGAGCATATAATAAAAAAGCACGGAGATATCGGTCTATAAATTGTTTGAAGGGTCTGATCCAATGAATATAACTGAGCTTTGCGCCTTTGCGGAAACGCTGGGCTGCACGGTGAAAAATAACGAGCCTCTTTCTGAGCATACTACCTTCAGGGTCGGAGGCTGCTGCGATGTTTTTATTGAGATAAGCTGCGTCCGTGCGCTGGCAGGGCTCGTCAAAGCCTTGAAAGCAGAGGGCATCCGTTTCTTCGTGCTCGGCAACGGCTCGAATGTCCTGTTCGATGACAGGGGCTATAAGGGCGTGGTGCTCCATGTCGGCAGGATGATGTCCGGGATCGCGCTTGTCGGAGAGGACAGGATCATAGCCGAGGCAGGCGCAGGGCTCAGCAGACTGTGCGCCTTTGCCTGTCATTATTCGCTGACCGGACTGGAGTTCGCCTACGGCATACCCGGCCTCGTGGGAGGCGCGGTGTTCATGAATGCCGGAGCCTACGGCGGCGAGATCAAGGACGTGACCGGCAGGGTAGAGGCGGTCACCGCTGAGGGCGGGCTGATAACCGTCCCGCCGGAGGAGCTGGATATGTCGTACAGACATTCGGTATTCATGGATAAGGGCTGCTGCATCACCGCAGCGGAGTTCAGGCTCACCAAAGGCGACCCCGCTGAGATATGCGCCAAAATGAAAGACCTCATGGGCAGACGCCGCGAAAAGCAGCCTCTCGAATATCCCAGTGCGGGCTCTACCTTCAAGCGCCCGGAGGGGAAGTACGCCGGAAAGCTCATCCAGGACAGCGGTCTCAGAGGCTGCACCGTAGGGGGAGCGCAGGTCTCGGAGAAGCACTGCGGATTTGTGATAAACAAGGGAGGTGCATCCTCTCAGGATATCCTCACGCTGATAAAGCACATACAGGATACCGTGTTGGAGAAGACCGGCACCGAGCTTGAATGTGAAGTAAGATATATACCTTACGAATAATACCACAGGGGGTGGATAACTATGCAGTTCATTATAGTTACGGGAGTTTCCGGTTCAGGAAAATCCAGCGCCATCGATGTGCTGGAGGATATGGGTTATTATTGCATAGACAATATGCCCCCCGAGCTGATAACCAAGTTCACCGAGATATGCAGCCAGTCCAAGGGCAAGCTTGAAAAGGTGGCTTTCGTGGCGGATATCCGCGGAGGGGACTTCTTCTCCAAGCTTACGGATATCATCGAGCAGCTCCGCGCCGAGCAGATCAATATAAAGACGCTGTTCCTCGATTCTTCCGACGATGTGATCGTCAGAAGATACAAGGAGACCCGAAGAAAGCACCCCCTTGACGAGGTGAGCTTCGGCAATATCCGCAAGGCTATCGACACCGAGCGGGAGATGCTGGTGCCCATAAAGAGCAAGGCGGATTACTACATAGACACTTCGGCGCTGTCCGTCGGGGAGTTCAAGGAGAGAATGTATTCCATCTTCCTCGATCAGGGCGACGAGTATATGCGCATCGACGTGCGCTCCTTCGGATTCAAGTACGGCTCTCTGAGCGAGGGCGACCTGATCTTCGACGTCAGGTGTCTGCCCAATCCTTACTATGTGCCGGAGCTCAAGGAGAAGACCGGCCTCAACAGCGAGGTTTCGGAGTACGTCATGCAGTTTGATGACGCTGTCAAGCTGTTGGAGAAGTTCAACGACCTGATAGATTTTCTTATCCCCCTCTACAAGAAGGAGGGCAAGGCACAGCTGGTGGTGGCCTTCGGCTGCACCGGCGGCAAGCACAGGAGCGTGACCTTCGCCGAGGAAGTCGCCAAGCACCTGAAGAACAGCGGCTTCAAGGTCAGGGTCTCCCACAGAGATATAAACAAAAGGTGATCGGATGTCTGAGCAGTCTTTTTCCTACAAGCTGAAGGACGAGCTATTAACAAAGATAAACTCCCGCGCCAAGGCGGATGTCTGCCTCATGGGTATGCTGACTTTCTGCAATACTTTATGCGACAGCGAGATAGTCTTCCTGACCGGACACAGAGGCGCGGCTTTGTTTTTTGCGCTCAACTGCGCCCGGGTATGCCTCGGCAGAGATATAGAATCTCTGGAGGACGCAGCGGAGGTAGTGAGCGTGTCAAAGTCGGTCAAGAAGGACGGGACAACTCTTTACAAGATCGAGGTCACAGGCGATGAAGACCGCCTGACGCTGCTGAGCTATTTTCGCATGGACAACTCCCGCAGGCTCACCCCCGACGATCTTCCCAAGGCCAAATACTACCCTCAGCTCATAGCTGGCATTTTCCTTTCATGCGGTTCCCTTAACGACCCGGAGAAGAAATACCACCTGGAGTTCGTGATGCCGAACATACAGCTGTGCAACGACTTCGGGCTGCTGCTTCTGGAGAACTACGGCATACTCGCCAAGCAGACCGAGCGGAAGAATTCTCAGATCGTCTATATCAAGGAGTCCGAGAACATCATCGACCTGCTGACGGTCATGGGGGCTACCGGCTCGTCGCTGGAGCTCATGAACATCAAGATACTCAAAGACATACGCAACAAGATAAACCGCGCTGTCAACTGCGACAACGCCAACATAGAGAAGACCCTCAAGGCCGCTGAAAAGCAGGTGGAGGATATCGAGCTGATCGATGCGACTGTCGGCATCGACTCCCTGCCGGAGGCTTTGCAGGAGATCGCAAGGCTCCGTTACGAGAACCCCGATATCAGCCTCAAAGAGCTGGGCACCATGCTCAAGCCCCCTATTTCCCGGTCGGGGGTCAATCACAGGCTGGTGCGCCTCTCGGAGACCGCCGACAGGATAAGGAAGGAAAAGCACTGAAAGGAGCATGACCGTGGGCAGCTTTGTTCATCTTCACCTACACAGCGAATACTCGCTCCTTGACGGCGCCTGCCGTATCGGGGAGCTGGTCAGCCGTGTGAAGGAAATGGGCATGACGGCCTGCGCCGTCACCGACCACGGGAATATGTTCGCGGCAGTGGAGTTTTACAGCGAGTGTACCGAGCAGGGCATAAAGCCTGTCATCGGCTGCGAGGTATATGTGGCGCCGGGGTCGAGGTTCGACAAGTCCGGCAGGGAGGACGCCGCCTACTATCACCTGATACTGCTCTGCGAGAATAACACAGGCTACCGGAACCTGATGAAGCTGGTGACCCTGGGCTATTCCGAGGGCTTTTACAGCCGCCCCAGAGTGGATACGGAGCTGCTCGAAAGGTACCATGAGGGGCTTATCTGCCTTTCGGCCTGCATCGCGGGGGAGCTCCCTCGCAGGCTCATGTCCGGGGACTATGAGGGCGCAAAGCAGGCCGCTCTGCGCCACCGCAGGATATTCGGCGAGGGGAACTATTTCATCGAGATACAGGATCACGGCATCATGGAGGAACAGCGCTTGCTGCCTCAGCTGAGAAGGCTCTCGGCGGAGACCGGCATCCCCCTGTGCGCCACCAATGACGTGCACTACATCCGCCGTGCCGACAGCGAGGCGCAGAAAATACTGGTCTGCATCTCCACCGGCACCACCCTGAGCCAGCCCTCCTCCATGCAGTTTCCCACGGATGAGTTCTACCTCAAATCCCGGCAGGAAATGGAGCAGCTTTTCGGGAATATCCCGGAGGCTCTCGACATCACCGAGACTATCGCTCAAAGATGTAACGTCACCCTCGATTTCGGCAGGATACATCTGCCGGAGTTTCAGATAGAGGGCGTTTCCGACAAGAGGGCCTTCCTCTTTGATATGTGCCGGAAAGGCCTCGCCGAGAAATACGGCACCGATAACAGGGCCGCTGCGGACAGGCTCGATTACGAGCTTTCGGTCATCACCGAAATGGGCTATGTGGACTACTACCTCATAGTTTGGGATTTCATCAACTATGCCAGATCCCAGGATATCCCGGTGGGCTGCGGACGAGGCTCGGGGGCGGGAAGCCTCGCCGCCTACTGCATCGGCATCACCAACATCGACCCACTCAGATACGGGCTGCTCTTTGAGCGCTTTCTCAACCCCGAGAGAGTTTCCATGCCCGACTTTGATATAGACTTCTGCATCATAGGCCGCCCGAAGGTCATCAACTATGTGGTGAACAAGTACGGCGCCGACAAGGTGGCACAGATCATCTCCTTCGGCACCCTGGGCGCCAGACAGGCCGTCAAGGATGCAGCCCGCGCTATGGGGCTCTCCTACGAGGTGGGCAACGCCGTTGCAAGGGCTGTACCAAAGGGCTTTGAGCTCAGACAGGCCCTCACTGCCAACACTGATGCCGCCCGGCTGTATCAAAGCGACCCCAACGCAAAAGCACTTCTCGACAACGCCATGAAGATCGAGGGCATCCCCCGGAACATCACCACCCACGCTGCCGGAGTAGTAGTCACAAGGGAGCCGGTGGTGGAGCACGTCCCCCTCTATACCCGGGACGACTTCACGGAGACCCAGTACGAGAAGAACGCCCTTGAAAAGCTGGGGCTTTTGAAGATAGACCTTCTCGGTCTGCGCAACCTGACTATCATCGACAAGTGCCAGAAGAAAATCAGGGAGAGGCTCCCCGACTTTGATGTTGAAAAAGCCCCCCTCGACGATCAGAGGGTCTATGCCATGCTGTCGGCAGGGCATACCGAGGGAGTGTTCCAGCTTGAAAAGCCGGGCATGACCGCCAGACTCATGCAGCTTATGCCCAACTGCATCGACGACCTGATAGCTATGCTGTCACTTTACCGGCCGGGGCCTATGGATTCCATCCCCACCTATATCCGCAACCGCAGGGACCCCTCTCGGGTAACATACAAGCACCCGCTGCTCAAAGGCATACTGGAGGGCACCTTCGGATGTATCATATATCAGGAGCAGGTCATGGAGATATTCCGCACCCTTGCGGGTTACAGCTTCGGACGTGCCGATATCGTAAGGCGGGCTATGGCGAAAAAGAAACACAAGCTTCTCGAAAACGAGCGCAGAGCCTTTGTCTTCGGTGAGGAAGGCCAGTGCTGCGGCTGTATCGCCAACGGCGTGCCGGAGCAGCTCGCCAATGAGATCTTCGACGAGATGACATCATTTGCGTCTTATGCCTTCAACAAATCCCACGCCGCCGCCTACGCCAATATCTCCTATCAGACGGCGTATCTCAAATACTATTTCTTCAAGGAATACATGGCGGCGCTCATGTCAGTCACCATGCTGGACGGCACCGAGAAGCTCAACGCCTACATCAACGAGTGCCGGCATTTCGGCGTGAAGCTGCTGCCGCTGGATATAAACCGCAGCGGGAGAGATTTCATGTCGGAGCCGGAGGGCATCAGGTTCTCGCTGCTGGCTATCAGGAACCTGGGCGAGGGCTCGGTCAACGCCATACTGCGGGAAAGAGAGCGGGGCGGCAGCTTTGCCGGCCTGGGCGATTTCTGCAAGCGCCTCCCCGGCAGGGAGATATCGGTCAAGGGCGTTGAAATGCTCATCAAGGCCGGAGCCTTCGACGGCATGGGCAGCAACCGCCGGGAGATGCTCACCGCCTGCGGACAGCTCATGTCAGCGGCGAGCTTTGAGCAGAGATCCAATGTGGAGGGTCAGCTGGACCTTTTCGGCATGAGCGGCAGCAGGGTGTCTGCGTCCATACCCAAGCTTGAGGATTTCCCGCCCCAGCGGCTGCTGGAATATGAGCGGGAGGCTGCGGGCATCTATATCACAGGCCACCCTCTGGACAGCTATGAGAGCATAGCCGAGGCTGCCGGATGCAGAGCCATTGCCGAGTTCTCCGAGACCGAGGGTTACTCCCGTCCCGGCACGGACAAGCGGATAAAATGCATCCTCATGGTGCAATCCGCCAAGACCGTCCGCACCAAGCGGGGCGACACCATGTGCTTTGCCCAGTGTGAGGACAAGACCCAGCCCCTGGAGCTGGTGGTGTTCCCGAATCTGTATGCGACGTCGGCGGCACAGCTGAGGGAGTATTCCCTGATCTATGTGACCGGCAGGGTCACGGTGCTGGAGGACGAGCCGGTGAAGATCACCGCCGACATAATCGAGAGCGCGGAGATGTTCGCCGCCTCCTGTATGAGAAGACCCGTATGCGTCCGGGTGGATTCGAGGGACGCAAAGACCCAGGCGGCGCTCAAAGCCTTTGCCGAGGCTCACCGCAAGGATAACGGCAGCCCCCTGAGCCTGTATTTCCCGGACAGGCGGCTCAAGACCGCGCTGAAGACCGTCCGCTGCATCAGCCTTGAAAACGGCGCCCTCGCCGGTCTCATAGCCATAGCCGGACACGGAAATGTAAGATTTGAGGAGAGAAAAAATGGAACCTAAGAATTATATCGTGGTGCGTCTCGACGGAGACTATGCCTGTCTTAAAGACCTTGTATCAGGCGAGGATCTGTTCATCGCCCGGGCACTTATCCCGGAGGAAAGCGACGAGGGCACCTTCCTGCATTATGAAAACCTTTGCTATACAGTCGTCGGACAAAACTGACGCTGATCATATATGAACGGAGCTGAAATATGTCGGTAGATATAAAACGCCGTGAATACGGCAGCGGCATCTCCCTGACCGAGATCTGTGACCCGAAGTTCAAGTCCTTTACGGTCTGCATCAGGATGGTCATGCCCATGATCCCGGAGAAAGCGCCGCTTTATTCCCTTGCGGCAGATATAATTGCCACATCAACGAGAAAATACCCCCAGAAGGAAGAACTGTCAAGAGCCCTGGCGGAGCTTTACGACGCATCGGTAGGTTCCACCGAGAGCCGTCTCGGAGACAAGCAGATAGTGATGCTCACCCTCAACTGCATCTGCGACGGCTACACCATAGGCGGCGAGAAGGTCTCGCAGAAGGCTGTACGGCTGCTGCTGGACTGCCTGTTCGACCCATGGCTGGAAAACGGTGCGCTGTCGGAGAAGTACTTTAACCTCTGCCGCGCCGATATGATCGACGAGATCGACGCTGTCGTGAACTACAAGAACCGCTACGCCGCAGTCCTTGCCAACAAGCGGATCTTCGAGAACGAAATGAGCGCCATATCCCTCTGCGACTACCGGGAGCCTCTGCTCAGTGCCGATCCCGCCTCAGTCACCGAGGCCTATTATGAGCTGCTGAAAAACGCATACTTCGACGTGTATATCTCCGGCGGAGAATGCGACGGGCAGACCGTTGAGATGCTGCTCTCCGAGCTGGACAAGCCCGGCCGCACGCCATACGAGGTGGGCTCCTACCTGTCGCCCTCGGCCATAAAGCCGGAGGTCTGCCGCGCCGAAGACCGCGCCCGGATGAACCAGAGCCTGCTCATCATGGCCTACAAGACCGACAGCTACAACGAGTACGCCTCAAAGCTGTTCTGTGCGCTGCTGGGCTCTACGCCGACCTCTAAGCTGTTCTCGAACGTCCGGGAGAAGATGTCCCTTTGCTACTATTGCAGCTCCACGGTCATCGACATGAAGAACACTATCGTGGTGAGCTCCGGTCTCGACGAGCAGAATCTCAGCATAGCTGAGAAAGCCATAGCCGAGCAGCTGGAGGCGATACAGAAGGGCGACTTCACCGACGAAGAACTGGAAAACACCAAGACCTATCTTGCAGAGGCGTATCTGTCGAACTACGATTCAAAGTATCAGCTGATGATCTGGTATAACTACCAGTTCGCCCACGGCACCAACGATACCCCCGAGGAAAAGGGCAGGAAGATCAGAGCCCTCACCCGGGAGGATATCATCCGGGAGGCTCAGGGGTACAGGCTGGATACCGTGTTCTGCTTAAAACCCGAGGACGGAGGTGACAGCGATGAAATGTGAGTTTGAGACCGTCCGCTCCGGTATCACCGGCGACGAGTACCGGATATACCATCACCCCTCGGGGCTGGATGTGCTGATAATGCCCATGGAGGGCTTCACCACCACAGAGGCGCTGTTCGCCGTCAAGTACGGCTCGGTGAACAACTGCTTCAAGACCCTTGACACCGGGGACTTCATCAGCGTGCCGGACGGCATCGCCCACTATCTGGAGCACAAGCTCTTTGAGGGCGAGGAATGCGGCGCCTTCGAGCAGTTTGCCGGAACAGGCGCCTCCGCCAATGCCTTCACCTCCTTCGATGTGACGGCCTACACATTCAGCGCATCCTCCGATTACAGGGAGCCCCTTGCCATACTGCTGGACTTTGTTCAGAACCCCTATTTCACCGAGGAAAACGTGGAGAAGGAGCGGGGCATCATCGCCCAGGAGATCAAGATGACCAACGACTCTCCCACCAGAGCGCTGTTCTTCGAGATGCTGACCTCCATGTATCACCGAAATCCGGTGAGAATAGATATCGCGGGCACAGTTGAGTCAATCGGTGAGATCACCTCGGAGCTGCTCTACAAGTGCTACAACACCTTCTATAACCTCCACAACATGGTGCTGTCTATCGCCGGCAACGTTGACGAGGAGACCGTCCTGCGCATCTGCGACGAGCATCTCAAGCCCGTGGAAAACCGGATGCTGGAATGTCGTTTCCCGGAGGAACCCGCCGGGGTGGTAAAGCACAGATCAGAGATCACGAGACAGGTGGGAGTGCCGCTGTTCTCCTTCGGCTTCAAGTGTCCGCCCCTTACGGGCAGGGAACTGCTCAGGACTTCTATCGCGGCTGACCTGATGCTGAAAGTGCTTTTCGGCAGTATGTCCGACTGGTACAAGAACGCCTTCGAGAGCGGGCTTATCAATTCTTCCTTCGGCTGTGAGGTGTTCTCGTCGGATCAGGGCTACCTGATGCTGATACTCACCGGAGAGGCCAAGGACCCCGAGGCGGTCTACGACAGCATATGCCAAAAGATCAGATCCCTCGACTTCGCACAGTTCGACACCGAGCTGCTGAGCTCCCTGATCAAGGCGGCCTACGGCTCCGAGATCATGAGATCGAATGTGGTCTCCGAGTGCGCTGAATCTATGTGTTTCAGCTATTTGCAGGGGGTCAGCTGCTTCGACACACTTGATATCATGTCCGGGCTGACCGCCGAGGAGGTCTTTGCCGCTTCCTCAATGCTTGACATTGAACGATCATCCTTCTGCGTAGTCAGAAGCTGAGAGAGGACAAAAATACTATGATGCAATTCTTACAGGTGCTTGCAAACGATCTTGATTCGGAACTGGTGAGAACTGTCAGAGCCAATCCCGACAAGGTCTATTTCCCCAACTTCGGCAGCGGTGACAACATCTTCACCGAGGGCATTACAATCGACAGGGTGATGTTCACCATACCGGGTATCAATTTCAAGGTCTACTGGTACGGCTTTCTGATCGCGGTCGGCATACTGCTGGCCATGTTCTACGGCTTCAAGAGGATGAAGGACGTGGGCGTTGACCCCGACCGCGCCACCGACGGCGTCATCGCCGGATTCTTCGGCGCGATACTGGGCGCGAGGCTCTATTATATCCTGTTCAACGAAGACATTTCGATGACGCAGTTTTTCGACATCCGCGACGGCGGACTGGCGATCTACGGCGGCATAATCGGCGCCATACTCGTGGGCGGTATAGTCGTCAGGCTGAGAAAGGTCAAGCTGACAGCCCTCCTCGACGTGGTGGGGCCCTGCTTCCTCATAGGCCAGGCCATAGGACGCTGGGGCAACTTCTTCAATCAGGAGGCCTTCGGCGGCAACACCGATCTGCCCTGGGGCATGATGAGCAACAAGACCATAACCTATATCGCCGATCACTTCGACGATCTCGGCGGACAGGTCTCCAGCTATTCGCCGGTACATCCCTGCTTTCTCTATGAGTCGCTGTGGTGTGCGCTGGCCTTCGTGATACTCCACTTCTATCTCAGGCACAGGAAATTCGACGGAGAGGTCTTCCTGATGTATGTAGGCCTCTACGGTCTGGGCAGGTTCTTTATCGAGTCCACACGTACCGACTCGCTGTATCTGCTCAACATCAAGGTCTCCCAGCTGGTGGCGGGCGCCTGCGTAGTGGCTTCGCTGATACTGATAATCGTGTTCCGCAATATCGTCAAGCGCAACGACGATTACAGGCTCTACGTAGACACCAAGCTCTCCAAGGCGCAGATGGAGGAATACAACACCTACGCCGAGGTGCAGAAGGCCAAAAAAGAGATGAAGAAAAAGATCAAGGCCGCCAAGGCCGCCGGCGAGGACACTGCCGAGCTGGAGAAGGAGTTCGAGGAGAAGTTCGGCAAGAAGGCCAAAAAGCCCTCCGACGACGTGAAGGAGGACGAGCCCTCCGAGAAGGCTGAGGAGTACAAGTCTATCCTTGCCGATGACGAGGACGAAAGCGAAGACAAGTCTGATCCCGAAGACAACTCCGAAGATGACGCTGACAGCGTTGATAATACAGACGAAGAAACAAAGGAGGAAAAGACTGATGAGTAACATCATTGACGGAAAGGCAGTATCGGCACAGGTCAAGGAGCGTATCAAGGCCGAGACCGCCAAGCTCAAAGATCAGGGCGTGGAGGTAGGCCTCGCCGTGGTCATCGTGGGCGACGACCCGGCTTCAAAGGTCTATGTAAGGAACAAGAAGAAGGCCTGCGAGGAGGTGGGCTTTGTCTCCTACGAGTATGCCCTCCCGGCGGAGACCACCGAGCAGGAGCTGCTTGATCTGGTGAACAAGCTCAACGCCGACCCCAAGGTCAACGGCATACTTGTACAGCTGCCCCTGCCCAAGCACCTGGACGACAAGGTGATAATCAACAACATTCTCCCCGAGAAGGACGTTGACGCCTTCCACCCGGTGAACGTTGGCAAGATCATGATAGGGGATTACAGCTTCCTGCCCTGTACACCTGCGGGCGTTATGGAGCTCATCGCCTCCACCGGCACCGAGATCCAGGGCAAGGAGTGCGTCGTTATCGGCAGGAGCAACATCGTGGGCAAGCCCCAGGCTATGCTGCTGCTGCATCAGAGCGGTACCGTGACTATCTGCCACTCCAAGACCAAGAACCTCAAGGAGGTGGCCAGCCGCGCCGATATCCTGGTAGCTGCGGTGGGCAAGCCCAAGATCATCACCGCCGACTATATCAAGGAGGGGGCAGTGGTCATCGACGTGGGCATGAACCGCGACGAGAACGGCAAGCTCTGCGGTGACGTGGATTTCGAGAACTGCAAGGACAAGGCGGGCTTCATCACCCCTGTCCCCGGCGGCGTCGGCCCCATGACTATCGCCATGCTGATGCAGAACACCCTCACCGCTGCCAAGCTCCAGAACGGCCTGCTCCCCGGAGCTGCCCCTGCGGAGCCGGACACCAAGGATCGCACCGTATGGAACAAGCTGTTCCTGCACACCTGACAGGCATATGATAAATGTAAAACTTTTGTGAATACTATTTACAAGAGCCCGGTTTTATAGTATAATATATTTGCTGTGCAACTGCATGGCATAGCCGTACACCGGCATATCCCTGCCGCAGAATATGGGTAAAGCCCGATCCGGGAACGATACCTGCCATATCCTTCGGCTGAGGAAATATTTTTGAAAGAGGTATAAACAATGCTCAGAAAAGACGAAAAGACAGCCGTTATCGAGGCTAACAGAACTCACGAGACCGACACCGGTTCCCCCGAGGTACAGATCGCTATCCTCACCAAGAGGATCAATGACCTCACCGAGCACCTGAAGACCCACAAGAAGGATCATCATTCCAGACGCGGCCTTCTGAAGATGGTTGGTAAGAGAAGGAACCTCCTCGGCTACCTGAAGAAGAAGGATATCGAGAGATACAGAGCTACTATCGAAAGACTCGGTCTCCGTAAGTAATTTCGTTTTGAACACCAAGGCAGAGGCGCCCCCGCGTCACTGCCTTTTGGTGTTATTTTACAGCTTTGCGTCAATTACAGGCGGCGTCGGTTAGCATTAAACAGAGGACGCGAAAATGCCTCGCGGCTTGTGTTTAATGCTGATGGCTCGCCTGTGAAAAAATATTTACAGGAGGAAATACCATGTTTGAAAATTACAGGAAATTTGAAACCACCTACGCCGGAAGACCCTTCATCGTCGAGACCGGAAAGGCCGCTCAGCTTGCCAACGGCTCCTGCTGGGTAAGATACGGCGAGACCGTGGTAATGGCTAACGTTACCGCATCCCCCAAGCCCAGAGAGGGCATCGACTTTTTCCCTCTCTCCGTTGATTACGAGGAGAGACTCTACTCCGTAGGCAAGATCCCCGGCTCCTTCATGAAAAGAGAGGGCAAGCCCACCGAGAAGGCTATCCTGACCTCCCGTATGGTAGACCGTCCTATCAGACCTCTGTTCCCCAAGGACATGAGAAACGACGTTTCCGTCGTTATGACCGTTCTCTCCGTTGACCCTGACTGCTCCCCTGAGATCGCCGGCATGATCGCCACCTCTATCGCTATCTCTATCTCCGATATTCCCTGGGCAGGCCCTATCGCCGGTATCAGCGTAGGTCTCGTTGACGGCGAGCTGGTGCTCAACCCCACCCTCGAGCAGAGAACTAAGAATCACCTCAACCTCACCGTTGCCGGCTCCATGGAGAAGATCGTTATGATCGAGGCCGGTGCAGACGAAGTTCCCGATGACCAGATGCTGGAGGCTATCCTGCTGGGTCACGAGGAGATCAAGAAGATGGTGGCCTTCATCAACGACATCAAGGCTCAGATCGGCAAGCCTAAGTTCGAGTTCGAGTCTATGGAGCTCGACCACGATATGCTCGACGAGATGATGGCTGACTTCGGCGACCAGATCAAGTTCGCCCTGGACACCGACGACAAGAACGTCCGTGACGCAAGGCTCCAGCCTATCACCGACGCTATCCTTGAGAAGTATTCCGAGAAGTACGAGAACCTGCCTACTATCATCGGCGAGGTTATGTACAAGCTCCAGAAGATCATCGTAAGAGACTGGCTTTACAACGGCAAGCGCGTTGACGGCAGAGGCATCGACGAGATCAGACCTCTTGCCGCTGAGGTAGGCTTCCTGCCCAGAGTTCACGGCTGCGGCCTGTTCACCAGAGGCCAGACCCAGGTTATGACTATCTGCACCCTGGGCCCCGTAAGCGACGCTCAGCGTCTCGACGGCCTCGATGAGGAGGATTCCAAGAGATATATCCACCACTACAACTTCCCCAGCTATTCCGTAGGCGAGACCAAGCCCTCCAGAGGCCCCGGACGCCGTGAGATCGGTCACGGAGCTCTTGCCGAGAAGGCTCTCGTTCCCGTTATCCCCTCTGTTGAGGAGTTCCCCTACGCTATCAGAATGGTATCCGAGGTACTGTCCTCCAACGGTTCCACCTCCCAGGGCTCTATCTGCGGTTCCACACTGGCTCTCATGGACGCCGGTGTGCCCATCAAGGCTCCCGTTGCAGGTATCTCCTGCGGCCTTATCACCAAGGACGACGGCAGCTGGATGACCATGGTAGATATCCAGGGCCTTGAGGACTTCTACGGCGACATGGACTTCAAGGTAGGCGGTACCAAGAAGGGTATCACCGCTATCCAGGTAGATATAAAGGTTGACGGTCTTACTCCCGACATCATCAAGGAGGCCTTCGCCAAGACCCACAAGGCAAGGGATTATATACTTGACGAGATCATGCTCAAGGCTATCCCCGAGCCCCGCAAGGAAGTCAACAAGTGGGCTCCCAAGATGCTCACCACCAAGGTGCCTGTTGACAAGATCCGTGAGGTTATCGGCTCCGGCGGAAAGGTCATCCAGAAGATCAGCGCCGAGTGCGATGTCAAGATCGACATTGAAGAAGACGGCAACGTATTCGTATCCGGCCTTGACAGAGACAAGGCTATGCAGGCTATCTCTATCATCAACACTATCGCCAACGATCCCGAGATCGGCGCTATCTACAAGGGCAAGGTAGTTCGCATCATGAACTTCGGCGCCTTCGTTGAGATCGCTCCCGGCAAGGACGGCCTGGTACACATCTCCAAGCTGGACAAGCAGAGAGTAGAGAAGGTCGAGGACGTTGTCCAGATCGGCGACGAGGTAGTCGTAAAGGTAATGGAGATCGACTCTCAGGGTCGTATCAATCTCTCCCGCAAGGACGCTCTTGCCGATATCGAGGCCAAGAGAAAGTCCTGAGAGGCTGAAAAATGAGATGCCCGTTATGCGGAGCCGAGTTCTTCGGCGGTGACGGCACCTGCCCGGGCTGCGGGAACTATGTGGGACTGGATCCCAACTACGGCAGCAGCCCCAATTCCAACGCTCCGGGAGTTCCTCCGGCAGGGGGACAGTACTATCCTCCCGGCGGGTTCAGTCCAAACTACGGCAACCCGTATATGCCTGCACAGCAAAAGGTGAAGACCTCGCTTTCAAAGCCCGCCAGCATAGTCGTTGTAGTTTGTATAATACTGGCGTTAGGTCTGTTCTTCTTCTTAACCATGCAGCGCGGCAAACCCAAGGAGTTCGACTTCGGTTCCTTCTCCATGACACTGCCCTCCGACCTGGAGGAGCAGTCCGGCAGCAAGTTTGCCAGCGCCATATTGGCCATGCCTTCGTTCTCGGGCTCTGAGGCTGCTGAATACCTGGGCTCAGGGGTAAGGTTCGCCTATGTGGTGACTCCCGACCTCGGCAGCGCAGGTAGTTCCTCTTTTACCCCGGATCAGCTGATCGACGCTATGTCAGTTTCCTATTCCTCCGCCAGCGGATATGAGGAGATTTCCAAGTCCGGCGATACGCTGAAATTCAAAATGAAAAACGAGGACAAAAGCCTGACCTACTGCCATATCAGGGTCAGCTGCGAAAACAACAGGGCGTATATCCTGTTTCTGGTCTGCAATGAAAACCAGCAGAGCAAGTACAAGGATAAGTTCGATACCTGGATGTCTTCGTTCAAAACCAAATAGCATGACAAAGCCATAGTCCTTATTGATAGGGCTATGGCTTTTGCTTATGTTATGCTTTCGAGGTTCTCCTTCATGTTCCGGAGTATGCGCTTTTCCAGTCTGCTGATGTAGGACTGGGAGATACCCATGATGTCCGCCACCTGCTTTTGGGTCAGGTCTTTCTTGCCGTTCAGCCCGAACCGCATTATCATGATCTGCCGCTCCCGCTCCGGCAGCTTTTTGATCTCGGTGATAAGCAGCTGTTTGTCTACCTCGTTCTCAATGCCCCGGTTTATAATGTCCTCGTCGGTGCCGAGGATGTCCGAGAGCAGCAGCTCGTTGCCGTCCCAGTCGATGTTCAGCGGCTCGTCTATGGAGATCTCGTTGCGGTACTGGGTGGTCTTGCGCAGGTACATCAGTATCTCGTTTTCGATGCACCGTGAGGCGTAGGTGGCAAGCTTTATCTTCTTGTCCGGGCAGAAGGTCTTGACCGCCTTTATGAGCCCGATAGTCCCTATGGATATCAGGTCTTCCAGCCCTACGCCCGTTGATTCAAACTTCTTTGATATGTAAACCACCAGCCTGAGATTATGCACTATCAGCAGCTCCCGGGCCTTCTCCGGCTCTGTGAAGAGCAGCTCAAATGTCTTGCGTTCCTCTTCGGGAGAGAGGGGCGGCGGCAGCTGCTCGGCGCCGTTGATATAATCCACATATCCGGTCTCGGTAAAGAACTCGCAGATGAGCTTTCTCAACCTGTCAAAAAATCCTGTTATCGTCATTGTTGTCACCTTTCGTCATATCAGTAAACGCGGGTCGAATATTGCTCTTTCACTGCCGCTGCTTTTGATTATCCCGGATGCGCAGTTAAGTTCCTTGACAGCGCCGTCCTCGCTGATGATCGTCACTCTGCCCCGAAGCGTCACCGGCATCAGGGAGGTGGAGCTCACGGTGCTGTACGGTATCAGATGAAACCCGGTAAAGGAATAGGAGCTCTCATCCCCCAGACCGAGGCTGTCAAAAAGCCTGCTGGATGAGAATATCACCACCGGCTCCCCGCTGAAGCTGTCGGTCAGGCGGTTGCCGGTATCGCTTACCGCGGGCAGCGTCACCGAGATATCCCCCAGGGCAAACCGGGCTTTGAACTTCCGCTCCTTAGCCTTCGAGAAGAAGGTCAGCCGCTCGTAAAGCGTGATCAGCAGATAGGTGGCGCTTACGCAGACGATCAGCAGCCACAGCGGGACGTCAAAGTACACCGCGTAGTTGCTTATCCTCACGGCGTTTGAGCCGGTCATCTCCCAGATCACCATGCATATCCCGCCGAAGGCTATGTTTACCGCCACGTATACCGCCGTGTAGGTGAAAAGCCTCGCAGGACTTTGTTTCCCGAATCCCGCCCTGACAGTCAGCCCCACCGAGATGAGCTTAGCTAACGTCATCAGCAGCCCCTCACCGAAGTTTTCTGGCCTTATGAGCATCAGCAGGGAAGCCGCCCCGCCGATGAGCATACACAGAGCATATCTTTTCCCGGATATCCTGATATGTACTATCAGCGTGAGCAGCTTTACAAAGATCAGCGTTATGACCGCGTTGCTTATCAGAAGGATATCAAGGTAGATCTTCATAGAATCACCCCTCGGGAATATTATATACCCGGGGGGCTGTCTTTTTTGTCGTAAAAAAGAGCGCCGCCGCGAAAAGAATAAAGAATAAAAAAGAATAATTAAGGTATCGCCTTTGGCGATGATTTTGGAAATCGTCCGCAAAGCGGACTCCTTAATTATTCTTTATTCTATATTCTTTTTTTATTCTTTTAGCAGGCACTGCGCTCAGTCAGCGAAGAAGACGTTGAAGGCCTTGTAAGCCATGTAAACGTCCAGCTTTGCGGTGATCTCAAAGGGCGCGTGCATACAGAGCACCGGCACTCCCACGTCGATAACGTCCATGTCCAGGTTTGCGATAAACTGCGCCACGGTTCCGCCGCCGCCCAGGTCTACCTTGCCCAGCTCGCCGGATTGCCAGATGATGCCGTTCTCGTCAAAGAGCTTTCTAACTCTGCCCACGAATTCCGCTGAGGCGTCCGAGGTGCCGGATTTGCCCCGTGCGCCGGTGAACTTGGTGGCCACCACACCGTAGTTGAGCTTGGAGGCGTTCATGTTCTCGGTCACGTCGGAGAAGGTGGGATCGACTGCTGAGTTCACGTCAGCGGAAAGGCACTCAGATGCCGAGATTACGTTGTGTCCCACAAGGCCGTAGGCTCTTGCAAGGTCGTCGATGAAATAGCGCAGATAGGAGCTGTTGAGGCCGGTGTTGCCGTCGCTGCCGGTCTCCTCCTTGTCGGTGAGGACGGTCAGGCAGGTGTGGTCGGGCTTCTTCACCGAGAGGATAGCTTGCAGCGCGGTATAAGCGCAGGAGCTGTCATCCTGACCGTAGGCGCCGATCATGCTCCTGTCAAAGCCCACGTCCCTTGCCTTGAACTGCGGCACGATCTCCAGCTCCGCCGATAGGAAGTCGTCCTCCACGATGCCGTACTTCTCGTTGAGTATCCGCATGATGTTGAGCTTGACCTTCTTGGAGACCTTGTCATCCTTGAAGGGCATGGATCCGATGAGCAGATTGAGCTCCTCGCCCTTGATAAGCTCGGCGGGGGTGCGCTTCATCTGCTGCTGTGCCAGGTGGGGCAGCAGGTCGGTAACGCAGAACACAGGATCCGAGTCGTCCTCGCCGATGTTGACGGTGACGGTCTCGCCGCTGTTCTTCACGATAACGCCGTGGAGCGAAAGGGGTATAGCCGCCCACTGATACTTCTTGATGCCGCCGTAGTAGTGGGTCTTGAACAGCGCCAGCTCAAAATCCTCATAGAGGGGGTTTTGTTTAAGGTCAAGGCGGGGAGAGTCGATGTGCGCCGCCGCCAGCCTTACGCCCCTGTCAAGGGAGAGCTTGCCCATAACGCCGAGAATGACGGCCTTGCCCCGGTTCAGATAGTAGAACTTGTCGCCGGCCTTGTATTTCTTGCCCCGCTCGAACTCTTTGAACCCGGCCTCCTTGGCCAGTCTTACTGCCTCGGCAGCAGCCTCGCGCTCGGTCTTTGCGGCGTCGAGATAGGCCTTGTAGCCCTCGCAGAAATCATCAGCCTTCTTGATCTCCTTCTCGTCAAGGAGCAGTCCGGCGTGCTTGTGGTCGGAAAGCAGCTTGTCAGCAAGCAGCTCGCCTTCGGTTTTCTTCTTGTCAGCCATTTTTGAGATCCTCCTGTAATTTTTCTTTGTATCTATTATACGCATTCATGACTTTGTATATGTAATTGGCGGTAACATCCGAGGGCACGTCCTCCAGACGGAAATTGTCAGGGTCGATGGTGCCGTCCTTTATCCAGGTGTCCACCGCGTTCATGCCGCCGTGATAGGCCGCCGCCGTCAGCTCGTAGGAGTTGTCGAACTTGTCGTAGAGGAATTTGAGCATGAACGTTCCGTACTGGATGTTCAGCTCCGGGTCGTACATATCGTCGAAGGTGTGTGTTCTCTCGTCACCCATACGGAACTTGACCCAGTCATATGCCTCCTCCATGAGCTGCATCAGCCCCCTTGCGCCAACGTTAGAGGTGGCGTCGGGATTGAAATGGCTCTCGGTGTTGATTATGGCAAATACGAACCGCGGGTCCATTTCGTACTCGTTGGAGTACTTGATGACGTATTCCTCATAGTCGGTGGTCATGAAGACGTTGGGGCCGTAATCCCGGATCTTCTCGGATATCTGGTCTCTGAATATGAAGGCCAGCACAATGAGTATCGCAAGTATCAGCGAGATTATTACGATCAGCCCGGTGTGTCCGCCGCCGGCCTTCTTCTTTTTCTTTTTACTTTTGCTTTTTACTGCTGCCATATAGAATTCCCTTTAACTGTATTGAAAGAAACCTTGCCGCCCTGGAAAGACTGTCGTACTTCCCGCAGCACTCGATGACTATATCCGAGTGCCTGATGAAGAAATCCTCACTTTTCTGGGCTTTTATCCGGCTCTGAGCCTGTTGCGCGGTGAGACCGTCCCGGAGCATGATGCGTTCACGCCGAACGTCCTCGTCGGCTATGCAGGAGACAACGGTGTCGCAGAGGCTGTTGGCCCCGGAGTCGAAAAGCGTGGGCGCGTCCAGCATAATGAACCGCTCACCCTGTTCAAGGGCACCGTCCCTGATGCGCTCTATCTCTGCAAGTATGAACGGAAATATGAGCCTGTTGAGAGCTTCAAGATCCTCCGGCGAGTTGAAGACGATGTTCCCCAGCGCCCGCCTGTCCAGCCGCAGCCCATCGTCAACGCAGCCCGGGAACCGATCTTTCAGCGCCTTGCAGCAGTCGCTGCCGTCGGAGGTCACAGACCTTGCCACCTTGTCGCAGTCGATGACGAAAAAGCCGTTCTCCCGGAAAAACACAGCCGCGCTGCTTTTGCCGCTGCCGGTCTGACCCGTGAGCCCGACCGTGATATACTGTCTGTTCAAAGCCTTATCACCTGAAATCCGGCTGCTCTCAGCAGCCTGTTGTAAACCGCCAGCCCCACGCCCGACCTGTCTGGACACCGGGCATAGACCCGCTTTGCCCCCAGCTCGTCAAGCCTTCTGAGTGTGTCGAAAAGCAGCCTTGCCTGGGCTTCGCCGTCAGCGCCGTATTCGATGTATTCTATGCCGAGACCCTCGGCGTCGCTCCTGTCAAAGACCATGAGCATCAGCTCACCGCCGGAGTGCGCCTTGCAGTACTCGCGGAACTGCTCCTGCGTGCCGTCGATTATGGTGATGTCGGCCTTTGGTGCGTAGTGCTTGTATTTCATGCCCGGCGATGCGACTACTGCATTTGCAGCCACTTCCTCGGTAACTCCCTTGTCAACGATCACGTTGTCAAAAAGCTCCCGTAGGTCTTCCACCGAGATGAACCCCGGCCTCAGCAGCCTTACGCCGTCCCTCTCGAAGGCGATAACTGTGGATTCAACACCCACCGCGCAGCTGCCGTCGTCGATGATGCAGGGGATGCGCCCGTTCATGTCCTTGAAAACGTGCTGTGCCGTGGTAGGGGAGGGGCTGCCGGAGAGATTGGCAGAGGGCGCCGCCAGCGGGAAACCCGCCGCTTTGATGAGCGCCCGGGCGGTCTTGTTTGAGGGCATCCTGATGCCTGCGGTGGCAAGCCCTGCGCTGGTCACGTCGGGGATGATATCGCGCTTGGGGAGTATCATGGTCAGCGGCCCCGGCCAGAAGGCCTCGGCGCACCTGTAAGCCGCCTCCGGGATATCTTTAACGAGCTGCCCCAGCATATCAATGTCGCAGATGTGCACGATCAGCGGGTTGTCCTGAGGGCGCCCCTTGGCGATGAAGATCTTCTTTACCGCCTCCGGATCGAGGGCGTTTGCCGCCAGCCCGTAGACCGTCTCGGTGGGCATACCCACCACCTCGCCGGCCTTTAACAGCTCTGCGGCCTCGGCTATGCCGTCAGCGTCGGCGGCAAGCATTTTTGTATCATACATCCTGATCCTTCCTTTGGTTTATTCGGCCTGCTGCTGTGCCAGCTTTTCCGCCTGCTCGGCGGTGGCGAGGGCGTCTATCACCTCGTCGAGGCTGCCGTTGAGAAAGCTTTCCAGCCTGTATATCGTCAGCCCGATTCGGTGATCGGAGATACGCCCCTCCGGGAAGTTGTAGGTCCTTATCCTCTCGGAGCGGTCGCCGGTGCCTACCTGTGAGCGCCTTTCCGAGGCGATCTTGTCATCGTGGGCGGCCTGCTCCCGCTCAAGGAGCCTTGACCGCAGCACCTTCATGGCCTTGTCCTTGTTCTTGTACTGCGAGCGCTCGTCCTGGCACTCCACCACCATGCCGGTGGGGATATGCGTGATCCTGATAGCCGACGAGGTCTTGTTGATGTGCTGACCTCCGGCTCCCGACGAGCGGAACACGTCTATTTTCAGGTCTTTATCGTTTATCTCCAGCTCCACGTCTTCGGCCTCGGGCAGCACCGCCACCGTTACCGTTGAGGTGTGGATCCGCCCCTGAGACTCGGTCTCCGGCACACGCTGCACCCTGTGGACGCCGCTCTCGTATTTCAGCCGCGAGTACGCCCCGGCGCCCTCGATCATAAAGCAGATCTCCTTGTAGCCGCCAAGCTCTGTGGGATTGGCGTTGAGTATCTCATAGCTCCAGCCCTTTGCAGCCGCATAAAGCGTGTACATCCTAAACAGCGACCCGGCGAACAGCGCCGCCTCCTCGCCGCCGGCACCCCCTCTGATCTCCACGATGACGTTCTTCTCGTCGTTGGGATCCTTGGGCAGCAAAAGCACCGTCAGCTCCTGGGTGAGCTGCTCAATGGCCTTTTTCGAGTCGGTGTACTGCTGTTGGAGCAGCTCTCTGAATTCTTTGTCGCTGTCCCCGGAATCCAGCAGCTCCGAGGCCTCTGCAAATTCGGCCTCTGCTTTGCAGTACTCCCGGTACTTTTCCACAATGGGCGTCAGCGACGCATATTCCTTCATCAGCGAGGCGTACTGCTCTTTGTCGTTTACGACCTCCGGCTGCATCAGCCTCTCGTTTATCTCGTTGTATTTATCTTCCAGTATCCTGACCTTTTCTATCATAGCTTACCTCCTGAGTTTATTGTGATAAACCCGGTTTTGCTATGACTCGGCCTCCTTGATGACCGACTTGATGTTCTTCTCGGCCTTTGCGCGGGGTATCAGGAATTCTCTCCCGCAGCCGGCGCAGCGCAGCCTGAAATCCATCCCGGAGCGCAGCACAGTCATCCTGTCGGACCCGCAGGGGTGTTTCTTCTTCATCACAAGGATATCTCCCTTGGCAATATCCACAAAGCCTCGCTCCTTTCACGCATTCTGCCTGCCGCCCTCCGGCAAACAAACTAACAAATATTATAACATATTCTGACCGAAAAGGCAAGGGCTAAACGGTAAATTTCCCCTTCGAGCATTGTGAATATTTTAGCTTTGTAAAACATTTCGCTAAGAATATATGAAACCGCACATTTTAGCCTTGACAAGAATATTAAAACCGTGATTTTCAGAAATACCGTGATATTATTGAAAAGCAGCCGTGATTTGTGTAAATCTTATAAAATATCTGAAAGTAATTGTGTAATGTACGAATTGACTTTTACTGCCAAATTTGGTATAATATTATTACAAAATATTTTTATGGAGGTATCTGATATGAAATATAAGCGCTTGCTTGCATCTGTCATGGCCGTATGTCTCGCGGCGGGAGTTTCCGCCTGCGGTTCTTCCGACAGCAGCAGTCAGACCGATACTCAGAACAGCACCGTTTCCGAGGCTGAGACCACTCCTGCCGTGGATGAGAGCTTTGAGGAAAAGAACAACGTTGAGGTCGAGGAGACCAGCCAGGTCGATACCCTCCCCGGCGGAGAGGAAAGCACCATTACCTACCTGGGTGAGAACGACATCAACCCCACCAGAAGCAACCCCGAAAAGAGCACCGATGTTACCCTCTTTGAGCAGAAGGGCGGCACGATCAAGTTCAACCGCGTGTCCAACGCTGACCGTTTCGACAAGCTGGCAGCGTCCATCGCCTCCCAGTCGGATATCCCCGATATCTTCAAGTATGAGTGGCTGGCATTCCCCTCCGGCGTGGTAAAGGGTATGTATCAGCCTATCGACAGCATCGTCGATTTCGGCACCGACCTCTGGAAGTCCGCCAAGGACACTGCCGATCAGTATATGCTGGGCGGCGAGCACTATGTTGCTCCTCTCGGCTATGTGGCTTCATCCATGATCTGCTATGACAAGGGCGTTATCGAGGCCGAGAGCCTTGACGATCCCTTTGAGCTCTATCAGAACGGCGAGTGGAACTGGGACAACTGGAAAAGGCTCATGTCCGAGTATGTTTCAAAGGCTCCCGCCGATACTCAGAGATACGGCGTGAACGGCTTCTTCCGTACCCATATCGTTCAGCAGACCGGCAAGAACCTCGTGACCTACAACCCCGCCGACAATACTTTCGCCAGCAACCTCCAGGATGCCGATATCGAAAAGGCTCAGAACTTCCTCTACGATATGATGAAGGAAGGCCTTATCCTCAACGACTGGATCGGCAGCGCTGCCGAGTGCTTCAATCAGAACATCCTGTTCTATGCTATGGGCGAGTGGGCTTATACCGGTAACGCCGGCCCCGCCGACGGCGAGGAGTGGGGCGTAGTTCCCATGCCGCAGTATCCCGATAATCCTCAGAAAATCACCACCTCCGATATGACCGCCTTTATGTGGGTTCAGGGCTCCAAGAAGGCCGACGCAGTCAAGGCCTGGTTCGATTGCTGCCGTATCGCAAGGACCGATCCCCAGTACGAGGAGACCAACAAGGCCAAGTTCATGGAGAACAATCCCAACTGGACCGAGGAAATGTATCAGTCCAAGAGCGACGCCATATCCGACGAGTACATGATGATATTCGACTACGCCTTCGGTGTGTCCTCCACAATGGGCGACAGGAACCAGTTCGACGGCAACCAGTGCCTCGTTGACTACATCTACAACGGCGCCTCAACTCAGAATGAGGACGGCGAACAGCCCACCTGGACACAAATCAGAGAGCAGTACTCCAAGACCGTTGAGCAGGAGCTCGACAACCTTAATCAGAAGATCAAAGAGTTCGAGGAAAGCAAGAAGTGAATCGAAAAAAGTCCGGGCAGCTCGGTGTGAGCTGCCCGGATCCTTTTTATTTTACGAACTTGTCAAGGAAAGTATTGTCGGTGAAGTAGTTTATGCCGATAGCGTTCCTGATCTCTGAGACGGTCTTGTTGGAGACCTCGATAGCCTCCTCGGTGCCCTTTTTGAGGACGTCCAGCAGATAGCCCTTGTCCGCCTCGAACTTCTGACGGCGCTCTCTGATGGGTGCCAGGAATTCCTGCATGATGCTGTTGAGGAACTTCTTGCACTTCATGTCGCCCAGTCCGCCGCGCTCGTAGTGCTCCTTCATCTCGGCAAGATTCTTGTAGTCTGGCAGGAACTTTGCGAAGTCCTCGTCGGTGCTGAAAGCGTCGAGGTAGATGAACACAGGGTTGTTCTCGGTGTGACCCGGGTCGGAGACGTTGATATGGAGTGGGTCGGTGAACATGGACATGACCTTCTCTTTGAGGGTCTTCTCGTCGTCCTTGAGGTAGATGCAGTTGCCCAGGGACTTGCTCATCTTGGTGTTGCCGTCGGTGCCCACAAGGCGGTTGCAGTTCTCGTTGTCGGGAAGCACGGCCTCCGGCTCGACCAGTATATTGCAGTTGTAGATCCTGTTGAAGCTGGATACTATCTCTCTGGCCTGCTCCAGCATGGGCAGCTGATCCTCGCCCACCGGTACATACTTAGCCTTGAAAGCGGTGATATCGGCAGCCTGGCTGATAGGATAGGTCATGAAACCCACAGGCAGGTTGCGCTCGAAGTTTCTCATCTTGATCTCGTTTTTGATAGTGGGATTGCGCTCGAGCCTGGACATGGTAACGAGGTTGGAGTAATACATGGGCAGCTCATACAGTGCCGGGATATGGGACTGAACGAAGAATGTGGTCTTGCCCGGCTCCAGTCCTACTGCGAGGTAGTCCAGCATCACCTCGAGGATGTTGTTGCGTATCTTCTCGGGGTTCTCGGCGTTATCGGTCAGCGCCTGAAGATCGGCGATCATGACGAACTGTTTGTACTCGCCGGTATTCTGTAACTGAACCCTCTTTTTTAATGAACCGACATAGTGTCCGAGGTGCAGGGCACCGGTAGGGCGGTCACCTGTCAGTATGATCTTCTTTTCCATAATAGCAGCTCCTTTTGAGTATAAGTGTTCAACATTACAATTATAAACCATGAGCGCCGATTTGTCAAGAGCGGCAGTCCTGTTAGTCGGCGGGAGCGATTTTGCCGCCGCGGGCAAAAAAAGTCTCGAAAAAAGTATGATAAAACCAAAAATACCTATTGCATTATTATATATATTGGTGTATAATAAAAATATATAATCAATTTCTTGTGTGAGATGATAAAATGAAGCTCTATACCAATAAAAAATACAATACTATTGCGCTGTATGCCATCATCGTCATAGCCGTCAATGTGATCATCGTCACGGCTATCTTCAAGTTCGATACTATCCTGAGCATACTGGGCAAGATCGTGAGCGTGCTGATGCCTGTGATCTGGGGATTCGGTATCGCTTACCTGATGAACCCCCTCATGGTCTCCACCGAGCGGATCTATCAGAAGATCTTCAAAAACTCCAAACGTCCCAAGCTCATGCGGGCGGTGTCGGTGTCGGTGGCGGCGCTGATACTGCTGGGTATCATAGTCGGGTTGATCGCCATTGTTATCCCGGAGTTCGTCAACAGCTTCAACAACATCGTTGACAACTTCTCGAAGCTGGTGGAGAACGCCCAGAAGTGGCTGGAAAAGCTGTTCCGCAACTACCCCAAGATACAGCAGTTCTTCAACAAGCAGATCAACGACGTGGGATCCGGTCTTATCAAGCTCCAGCCGGTGCTTGAAAACATCGTCGACAGCGCCAGCGACGTTTTCAGCATACTCTATAACTTCATCCTCGGCTATATCATGTCCATCTACCTGCTGCTCGGCAAGGAGACCCACATCGCTCAGACCAAGAAGCTGCTTTTCGCAAAGCTCAAGAAAAGCACTGCCGACAAGGTGCTGCGCTTCGGCAACGACGCGAACCTGGTGTTCTCCGGCTTCCTGATCGGCAAGCTCATCGACTCGCTGATCATCGGCATCATCTGCTTCATCGGCCTGACCATAATCGGTATGCCCTATAACGTCATCATCAGCGTAATAGTCGGCGTCACCAATATCATCCCCTTCTTCGGCCCCTTCATAGGCGCTGTTCCCTCGGCGCTGCTGGTGTTCCTCGACGATCCCGGCATGGTCATCTGGCTGCTGCTGTTCATCCTTGTGCTCCAGCAGTTCGACGGCAACATCCTCGGCCCGAAGATCCTGGGCGGCTCCACCGGTCTCCCGGCTATCTGGGTAATGATCGCCCTGTTCATCGGCGGCGGACTGTTCGGATTCATAGGGATGCTGCTGGGCGTTCCCACCTTTGCGCTGCTCTATAAGATCGTCCGGGAGAGCATCAACAACAAGCTGAAAAAGAAAAAGATGCCCACCGACACTCAGTACTATATCGACAATGCCGGCAAGCTCACCGACGCCCACGTCCGGCGCACGCCCCTCACCCCTGAGGAGCTTGAAAGCATCTCGATACCCTCCTGCGACGAAGTCAACGAAGCACTCGACGTCTGAAACTTATAACATCAAACGCCGCCCCGGTCATGCCGGAGCGGCGTTTTTGCATGAAAAAAGCATATCCCTGCGAGTGAGGGATATGCTTTTTTTCGTCAGTACAGTCCGTACAGCCACTTGGCGGCGAACCTGCCTATGAAGCTCAGCCTCGGCGCAGCTATCTCGTTCTTGACTGTGCTGAGTGCCAGACGTGCAAACATATACTCGTCCTTGGTGATCTCCGCGGAGCGGCTCAGATGTGCCTCAATGGCTATGGTGAACAGCTTCATGATGTCCTGGTCGAGGGTGTCGATGTCGTGCTTGTGACATTTCTCGATAAGGCGCTTGGCCTGTTCCTCGTCGGTGATGTTGGCTTCTTCGGTTATGCCTATCAGCGCAAGATATTTCAGGAAGTACAGATAGATCGCAAGCACAGCCTGTCCGTAGTCCTCCTGGGTTATGAGCTTGTGCTGTTTGTTCTTGCGCGTCTTGCGGTTGATGATGAACACCGCTATCATCACCAGGATGAAGGGCACATAGTACAGCATGGTCTTGAAGACGTTGAATATGGGATTGTTGTAGGTGTCTCCGTCCCCCACAGTGGCGGTCGGGTGAGTGCCGGTGCCTGTGCGGTCGCCGCCCTTGCCGGTGCTGACGGTAGTGGTAACAACAGGGTCGCCGTTCTTGTCGGTGGCGGTAGTGGCAGGGCCGCTCTGTTTCGGGGTGGTGACGGTAGTTACCTTTGGAGTGGTGGTCTCTGGGGGCTTTTTCGGGTCGGTATCGTTGGGATTGCCGCCCTGCTCAAAGCCCGGAGTGAACTCCAACGGCACCCAGCCGATGCCGTCTATGAACACCTCGCACCATGCGTGGGCTGCCTTGTCAGTTACCTTAGCCGAGTAGGGACTGTCTTTGCCGGGCTCATAATCCTTTGGAGTTACCACATACCCCTCAACATACCTGGCAGGGAAGCCGAACTTCCTCATCAGCATCGCGCCTGCCGAAGCGAAGTAGGTGCAGTAGCCCTTCTTTGTGGTAAGGAAATTCTCGATGAAATCCACACCGTCAGGCGTCTTGCCCGGTGCCTTGTCGTATTTGAATCCGTTGATGTCAAAATAATCTTTTATAGCGCCGAAGCATATCAGCTCGCTGTTGTAGTATTCCTTGTAGTTCTGGTCGAAGATATAGTTGTTCTTTATGTCGTTGAAGACCTTGTTGAGCGTCGGCGTGTCCGAAACAGCCGTGTAGTTGTCATTGACAAAGGTCGAATAAGTAACATTCAGCTGGTTGCCCATAGTATAATTGTTGTAGCAGAGAAGGTCGATTATCCCTCTGTTGGAACACCAGTCGAATGCGTTGGTCACCGGTTCACAAAAGTCCATTTTATACGAGTTATCCGATGCATCGAGGTTTACGCTGCCTTCACCCTCGGCGATTATCTTAGTTTCTTCTTGGGTGTTGGCGCTCAGATAATCCGCGAAGTAGGGCGCATAGACGAACCGGTCATCGGCGTCCACAAGTGCTATCGAGATCGTGCTGTTGTTGGAGAGCGCCGCCTGGTCGCACATGATCTTGTTGAAATTCTGTGCGGGGGTGTTTTCGCCGTATTGGTTCAGCAGATCCCTGACGTTGTCGGGCAGCTTGTCTTTTATGGGCACCCACTCGTTGTTACCGTAATCGCCGGCCACAAAGCCTCTCAGATAGAGAGTGTAGTCGGTCTTCCGCAGGATGTTGAGATTCAGTGCGGTATCACCGGAAAATTCAAGCTTATCCCTGTCGCCCAGCTTGCCACCGCTGGTGGCGCCCACTTTCTTGACATCGCTGCTAAACAGATCATTGAAAAAGTCGGCGATATCGTCCGGCAGACCTCTCAGAAAATCGGTTATCTCCTCCCGCATTTTCGTGAAGGGCTCCGGCCTCACGAAGCCGGTTATCGAAGAAAACAGCACCGACACCGTGAACACCGCCGCGCATACAAAGGCTATGCACATCAGATAGTAGGAGAAGAATATCCTTTTCAGTCTGCCCGAGGTGAAGTAAAAGGCCTTTTTTCGCCGGTGTACCGCGAAGGTGTTGTTGATGCCCGCCTTGTTGGTGGCGTGGTTGATGATCGAGACTGCAAGAACGGCTATCCAGCATATGACCAGTCCGATCGCCGGGAGCGTCGGGGGATCCCAGCCGTGGAAAAGTCCCACCTCCACCAGCGGGAAAGTGGATACGAACTGTATGGGGAAATCGAACCTGAGTATCAGTCCCAGGGCGACCATAGCCGCGACCAATGCTCCGATCAACATTATGGCCTGAGACTTGGCGGGGTCGAGTTCTTCCTTAGGGATATTCTTGATCGCATGCCAAAAGCTTTCTCTTTGATCATTGACATCTGCTTTTTTAAAATACTCGTACAGAATAGCATTGATCCCGTTGTAGATCGCTTTGTGTTTCAGACCGAAATAACTCAGCTGGAATATAAAATAACCTATGGCAAAGGTCTTGAGAGCGCCGTTCTTGGTGCGCAGCGCCGCAAAGCTCAGCGTCACCATGATCACGGGGAAGATGTAGAGGATCGTGGTGAGATTTAAAAAGCCGCAGAATATCCAAATGGTAAAGAATGAGCTCAGCGCCGCTATAAGCACCCGCAGGAACATCATTCTGTCCTCGCCGGGGTCAAGCCCGTGGGACATGGCGATATCGCCTTCTATTATGATACCGTGAGGGTCTATTATCCCTCTTTCGGTATTTCTGGTTTTTTCCTGTTTCATGTTGTCACCGTTTATCTCTTATATTACTATGCTTTCGAGGCTTTCCGCCACGGCTCCCGTCCTCAGCGGGATAACGCTGAGCAGGTTATCTGTGTAGCCGGCCTCCGGGTCGATGCCGCAGTCCAGCACCGTGTATCTGAATGAATACCCCGATTCCGTGAGCCTGGTCTTGTCAGTCTCCGGGACGTTGTCGGAGCAGTAGATGATGTGGGCGTACTTGGGAACTCCCGTCGTCAGGTCGCTGATGATGTCCACAGGGCTCTTTGCGGAGCCTTTGAGCCCGTTGCGGATAAGCTCCCTGACGGTCTCGGCGTAGCTCTCGAAGCTGTCAACTGTGCGGTTCTCATAGTCGCTGGTGCCGGAGCAGGTCCACATCACGGTGTGCACCACCTCCGTCTCGGCAAGGTGCAGGGAAATAGCTGATACTGCGTCTATGACGGTGTCCAGCTTGTCAAGGGAGCTGCTGCCGGAGAATGTCCTCGACAGATCGACTGCTATCATGATGCCCTTGGTTATGGGCAGCGAGTAGTCCTTGACCATCATCTCGTCCTGCTTGGCGGAGAGCTTCCAGTGTATGCGGCTGATCTTGTCGCCCTCGTTGTACTTGTGGATATCGAAGATTTCGCTGGGGTCGTCGCCCTTTTTGACCTTGGAGTAAACGTCGCTTTCAAGCCCCAGCTCGAAGTAGTCGTTGACTTTGTTGGTCAGGGGGATGTGGTCGGGGAACACCACGATCCTGGTGCTGAACAGCGAACCGCTGCTCTTTATCCTCATCCTGATGATGTGGAGTATGTCGAATATCCTGACCCTCGTTATCTCCACGTTCAGCGGGCCGTAGTGCCTGTATGAGAGCCTTACCGTGAGCTTCTGGGAGTTGTTGGCGAATATCGGCGTGTGTATGCGGAAGGTATCGCAGTGGCTGCCGTACTCAGTTCGGTAGCTGATGGTGATGTCGCAGTCCGGCACAGGCAGGTGAGAATCGTTGTCTATGATTATGCTGACAGGTACGCTGCTGCCCTTGGGAGCCGACTGTTCGGCAGCCTCAAAGCTGATCCTGAGTTTCCTTTTAGCTATGTAGGTCAGTATCCCGAAAACCACGGGATATGCCGCCACAAAGCAGAACAGGTAAAAGGAGAACGCGCCCTCAAACTGTATGTAAAACAGCAGCGAGGCCGCCAGCAGTATGATATATACTACGATCATAGCGTCACCTGATTGTTGATCTTCGGGATGACTACGCTGTCCAGCACGCCCTTGAGCACCATGTCGGTGTTGAGGTTGTTGAGGCGGGCCTTGGAGTTGAGGAT
Organism: Ruminococcus sp.; assembly: GCA_017529875.1. Classification (GTDB taxonomy): domain Bacteria; phylum Bacillota; class Clostridia; order Oscillospirales; family Ruminococcaceae; genus FB2012. Next base: position 71,979 of record JAFXNC010000045.1, read on the forward strand.
GATCCTGTGGGCGGCAACGTCGCGGAAGGTGTAGGAAACGTCGTCGGGGGTCACATAGTCTCTGCCCTTGAGCAGGGAGGTGGCCTTGGTCATTTTCAGCAGGGCGATAGTGCCTCGCGGCGAGAGACCCAGCTTGATATACTGGTTCTTTCTCGTGGCGTCGGCGAGCCTTACGATGTATTCGAGGACTTCTTCCGAAACATAGATCTCGTCAACTATGCGCCGGGCTTCCGCCAGCTCCGCCGCGGTGACTACCGATTCAACGGTGTCTATGGAGACCTGGTTCTGCTTGGAGCGGAGCATTTCCACCTCGTTTACCACGCTGGGATAGCCCATGCTGAGCCTTACGATGAATCTGTCCATCTGCGACTCCGGCAGGGACTGTGTCCCGATAGAGCCTATGGGGTTCTGTGTAGCGATAACTATATAAGGGTCGGGCATCTGATAGGTGGTGCCGTCAACGGTGACCTTGCCCTCCTCCATGATCTCCAGCAGTGCAGACTGGGTCTTGGATGAGGTGCGGTTGATCTCGTCCGCCAGGAAAAGATTGGTCATAGCCGCGCCCTGCTTGTACTCGAACTGATTGGTGGCCTTGTTGTAGATAGTGAAGCCCGTCACGTCGGTGGGGAGCACGTCCGGCGTGAACTGGAGCCTCCTGTAATCCAGGGAAAGCGCCTTTGAGAGCGCCAGCGCCAGCGTGGTCTTGCCAACTCCGGGGATGTCCTCCAGCAGGATATGTCCCCCGGCCAGTATCGACAGCAGGACTTTGATTATAGTCTCGTCCTTGCCGATGATGACCTTCTTCACCTCTCCGATGACCTTCTGTGACAGCTGCAATACCTGTACCTGTTCGCGAGTTAGTTTCTGTGCCATTTTGATTCTCCTTTTGTATTATTTATAATATTTAATAAAAATAAACCCACTTTATATAATAACACAAGTCTTTCCATATTTCAAGAGCAAAACAGATTTTTCTTTCACCGATATTGCGCATATTTGTACAGCTACGGGCATATGATCTACTACACGGACAAGTTTGGGAGTGATAGCACATCATGATACGCAGCAAACTGTCACAGGCGCTGCTTTTGCTCAGCGGCAGGACGGCTCACGCCATAGAAGCCCTCCCTCCGAAGGAGCAGCGCAGCATACAGGAGATAAGGCTCAGACGGGGCGGATTTCTCGGCGTTACGGCGCTGGGACAGGAGTATTTCGTCTGTCCGGGCGGGGTGCTGAAAATGTCCCCGGAAAGCGCCCTGCGCCTTAACGACGATGACATAGACCACACTTACAGAACGGCTCTGAAAAACTCCTTGCACAGCTTTGAAAACGAGATACGTCAGGGCTTTGTCACTGCCGAGGGCGGCAACAGGGTGGGTTTCTGCGGCAAGGCCGTATGCTCCGAGGGGAGCATCACCACGGTTCGGGACATATCCTCGGTGAACATCAGGGTAGCCTCCGAGATACTCGGCTGCGCCGATCAGATATATGAGAAGATATTCACAGGCGGGCTCCGCTCCCTCATGATCGCGGGGGCTCCCGCCAGCGGAAAGACCACAGTGCTGCGGGACCTCTGCCGGCAGCTATCTGAAAGATACCGCATAGCCCTTATCGACGAACGAAACGAGCTGGCGGCGGTGTCCTCGGGCATGGCGCAGAACGACGTAGGCCCCCGGACGGATATATTCAGCGGCTACCCCAAACAGACCGCCGTGATGACCGCAGTCCGGGTCATGTCGCCCCAGATCATAGTCTGCGACGAGGCGGGTTCGGAGGACGAGCTCCCGGCCTATGAGTACGCCCTGAATTCCGGCGTAAGGCTGATACTCACCTGCCACGCCTCCAACATGAAAGAGCTGCGCCGCCGCCCGGTGATAGGCAGGCTCATCAGGCGGAAGGCTTTCGATGACGCCGTCTTCCTGGGCAGCGGAGGCCTTGCGGGGAGGATGCTGTCGCACGCAGTGCTTGGTGAGAAAGATGATTAAGCTCACGGCCTGCATACTGATCATATCGGCGGGAGCTTTGTGGGGAAGCTATATGTCCTCCCGGCTCAGGCGGCGAACCTCGCTGCTCAGAGAGGCAGTCTCCATGATAAGCAGCATCTCCGGGCTCATACGATACCAAAAAAGCACCACCGACGAGATCATGGCCTCCCTGCGCTGCCGCGAAGAACACAGAACACTCACGGAGCAGAGCTGCCCCTGGCTCCGGGAGGAGGAAAAGCGCCTGCTGCGCGAGATCTTTTCTTCTTTGGGCAGTACCGATTCCGAGGGGCAGAGGGCGATGCTGGAGCTCTACGCCGGGCGCTTTAAAGACCTTGCTGAGAGCGCCGCCGCCGAGCAGCAGCAGAAGTGCAGACTGTACGACACACTCGGCTTCATGCTCGGAGCCTTTATTGCAATTCTGATCGTTTGAGGGCTGACAATGGATATAGACCTTGTATTTAAAATCGCCGCCATAGGCATTATCGTTGCGGTACTCAATCAGCTCCTGCGGCGTGCGGAACGGGACGAGCAGGCCATGATGACCACCCTCGCCGGGCTCATCGTGGTGCTGATGATGATAGTCAACGAGATCGGCGACCTGTTCGAGACTATCAAGACGGTCTTCGGCTTCTGACATGGATATTATCACGACTGCGGCGCTTTGCATCACCGTATGCATCATCACACAGGTGCTCAGAGACAGCGGCGAGATGAAGCTCGCCCTCATCATCCTCTGCGTGACCGTGGTGTTCATGAGCCTTACATCACAGCTGCTGGGGGTCAGGGAGCTTGTAGGGGAGCTGCTGGACAAGACCGGTCTTGACGAGGCTTATCTGAGGATGATCTTCAAGGGGCTGGGGATATGCTACATAACCGTTATCTCGGCGGATATCTGCCGGGACAGCGGGCAGTCCGCCCTTGCCGCACAGATCGAGATCGCCGGAAAGCTCGCCATGACCGTGACGGCGCTGCCGCTGTTCCGGGCGGTGACTGAGATCGTGGAGGGTATGCTCACATGAGGGGGCTGAGGTTTGTTATCGCTGCGGTATCGGTGCTGCTTTTTCTGTTGCTGACGCCGCTGACGGCTTATGGGGAGGATGCAGCCGCCGATGAGGAACTGTCCAAAATTCGGGACAGCATAAATCGGCGTCTCGCCGATGCCGCCGACGGCGAGGATGACATACTGGGTGATCTGGAACTCGACGTAGGCAGCGATGATGCTGCCGGCGGCCTGACCTTCGGCGGTATAGTGGGGAAGCTCTTCGAGCTGATCTTCGGGAGCCTCGGCAGCCCCGCAAAAATGCTGGGCAAGCTCATAGCAGCGGCGGTGCTTTGCTCACTGGCGCAGAGCCTCTGCTCCGGGCACATGGAGATGCAGAACGTCAGCCGCATGACCGGGGCGCTGGCAGCGGTGCTGGCGGTCTACGAGAGCCTTTCGAACTGCATCTCCGTCACGGTGGACTGTCTCAACCGGCTGATCGTCTTCATGGTCTCCTACATACCGATCTACGCAGGAGTGACCAGCGCCTCCGGCGGCACCGCCGTAGGGACGAGCTTTTACGGCACCAACCTTTTTCTCTGCGAGTGTACGGCCTTCGCCGCAAGGAGCCTTATCTCCCCGCTGCTGAGCATACTCACGGCGTTTTCGGTGGTGGGGGCGATAAACCCGGACATAAAGCTGGGCTGCACCGCCGAGGCCGTCAGGAAAGCCACCCTGTGGCTGCTGGGCATCACTATGACGGTGTTCACCGGCTTTCTCACAATACAGAGCGCCGTGGGCTCGGCGGCGGACTCGGCAAAGTCCCGGGTGGTAAGGTTTGCCGCATCAAGCTTTATCCCGGTGATAGGCGGTTCGGTGTCGGAGACCTACTCGGTGCTCAAGGGCAGCTTTTCCCTTATCAGAGCCGGCACTGGCTCTGTGGGGGTGATACTCATGGCGGTCATAGTTCTGAGACCCCTGGCGGTGCTTATCGCGGCGCGGATAGTGCTGTTTTTGGGCAGGCTGTTCTGTGACATACTGGGTCAGCAGGATATGTCACAGCTGGTCACGAATATCGGCAGCATCGTCGCCATAGCCATGAGCATCACGGTCTGCATCTCGCTGATGTTCATAATCTCGACCTGCATAATCATGATGACCTCATCGGGGGTGGGAGTGTAGATGGATATACTTAAAACAGCGGTGTTCGCCGCCTGCGCGGCCGGCATCATCAGCAGCCTCCTGACCTCGGCGGCACCGGGAGGCTCTGAGAAGGCCATACTCCGGCTGATGATAGGCTCGGCGGTGATCATCGTCCTGATAAAGCCTCTGTCGGGTTTCGGGACGGGGGATATCCTGAATCTCACCGAGAACATCGGCAGCCTCGGAGCAGAGCAGCAAAGCGACTTCTCCGACTTTGACATACGGGCGGCGCAGATAAGCGTCAGGCTGGAGCTGGAAAAGCTCATGCGGGAGCAGGGCATAGATTTTTCCAAAACAGTAATATCCTGCTCCAAGGACGAATATGATGTAATATCCATTGACAGCGCCGAGATAACAGTACAGTCCTCCGCCGACCGCGACAGGCTCACAGACCTGGCTCAGCAGCAGGAGTGGAGGGTACCATTGACGGTAAAGGTGGCGGATACAGATGAGACCGGGCTCTATCAAGGCTCTGATCGGTAAGGTACGCAGACCCGAGAACCGTATCAGGCTTATCGTATTCATGGGGGCGCTGGCGGTGGGGCTTATATTCCTCTCGGAGCTCTTGCCCAAGGGCGGCGGCAAAAAGGCCGATACCTCCTCAGAGCCGCAGCAGGTCATCTCATCCGAGGACTACGTCCGGCAGACCGAGCAGCGGCTGTCCGAGCTGCTTTCGGGGATCCGGGGCGTCGGCAGGGCAGAGCTGATACTCTCGGCGGAGGGCAGCGAGGAATACATATACGCCGAGGAGCTTGACACCGTCACCGAGCAGACCGACAGCGAAACGGTGGAGAAATACAAGAACAAGCTCTTCGTCACCGAGCGCACCGGCAATAAGGACGGCATGATCCGGCAGATACTCAATCCAAGGTTCAACGGCGCTCTTGTGGTCTGCGACGGCGGCAGCGATCCTGCCGTCAGGGAAAGAGTCATCAAAGCGGTATCGGCAGCGCTTGATCTGCCGACAAGCAAGATCTGCGTTGAAAGCAGAAAGAACTGATACGGAGGTAACAGCGATGAAAAAACCAAGCATGATAATAGGCAAAAAGCAGATAGCCCTTGCGGGTCTGACCCTGCTGCTGGGGACGGCGGTGTATGTGAACTATGCGGTGTCATCTGGCGGGCAGGGCATCAGGACCACCGACAAGGTAGATACCAAGACGGTCAACTACGGAGACACTCAGCTGGTCAGCGCCCAGCCCTCTGACGATTACTTCGCCAAAGCCCGTATCGAGCGCATGACCTCCCGGGACAAGGCCGTTGAGACGCTGAAAATGATAATGTCTGGCGGCGACACCTCCGAGGAGGAAAAGGCCGTGGCCTCGAAAGAAGCGGTCTCCATGAGCGGTCTCATCGAGTCGGAGAGCAAGATCGAGAGCCTCATCAAGGCGGCGGGCTTTGAGGACTGTGTGGTCTATCTGGACGGCGAGAACGCCAACATCGTGGTCAAGGCTCCCCAGGGTCTCATAGCCAGCGAGGCCGCCCAGATCAAGGACATTCTCCTGGGGGAAGTCCACGTCGCCAACGAGAATATACGCATCTTCGACGTGGAATAAAAATTTATGAATTATCGGAAAATTTCTGCCGAAACTGTTGTACATTTTGAAATGATGTGATATAATAGTGTATATATAAATACTTGTATCGCATAAAATGCAAAAATGTGGAAATTATTTCGGTAAGGAGGCTCTTAAAATGAGTCAGGTCGATAAGAATGTGAATAAGACCCTCAGAGTAAGCGAGGATGTGATAATCGAGCTCATAGCCAATTCCGCTATGGAGGCGGACGGCGTTTCGGCTATCGCAAGGGCAAAGAAGAACCCTGCAAGGCTCATCACCAACAACAAGAACGTCAGGGCGGTCAAGATCGAGCTTGCCGGCGACGTGCTTGCAGTAACTGTGGGCATCATCCTGAAAAACGGCGCTAAGGCCGTAACTACTGCCGAGAACGTTCAGGAGAAGGTCAAGAGCGCCGTACAGAATATGCTCAACCTGACCGTTACCAAGGTCAACGTGAACATAGTGAACGTATCAGCCGAAGAATGATCTGCACAGGCTCCCGGAGATGCTCCGGGGGCTTTTGGTGCTTTTTGAAAATGATTTAAGGATGTGTTTTTGTGGCAGCTAAAGCTAAAAGGAGAGACGTAAGAGAATCCGCCTTCATCATCTCTTTCGAGATGCTTTTCCGCGATGATTCGGTGGATGATATCTTTGCCGCGGCGCAGATGCTGGAAGATATCGTCCTCGACGACGAGGTAAGAGCTCTGGTCGAGGGCATCTGCGATAAGGCCGAGGAGCTTGACCTGATGATCACGAAGTACAGCAAGCAGCGTTCTATCATTCGTATCCCCAGGATCAACCTGGCAGTACTGCGCCTTGCGATATATGAGGCGCTCTACGACGATAAGGTGCCCATGAACGTGGCTATCAGCGAGGCTGTCAAGCTCACCGAAAAGTATGCCCTCGAAGCGGACGTTTCCTTCGTGAACGGCGTTCTGGGCGCTTTCTCGAGAGACCAGAAGCAGAACGATGGCTGAGCTGCTCGGCATCGACACCAGTAACTACACCACCTCTGCGGCAGTCCTCGATACCGATACCATGACCGTAAGGCAGTCTAAAAAGCTGCTGCCGGTGAAAAAAGGCGAGAAGGGCATCAGGCAGTCGGATGCGGTGTTCCACCACACCAAGCAGCTGCCGGAGATGATCGCCGCGGTGTCAGAGGGCATAAAGCCCGCCGGCATCGGCGTTTCGGTGAGGCCGAGGCTGGCGGAGGGGTCTTATATGCCCTGCTTTCTGGTAGGGGAGTCGGCGGCGGATATGCTGGGCTCAGTCTGCGGGATAAAGCCCGACAAGACCTCCCATCAGATCGGTCACATACTGGCGGCGCTCTATTCCTGCGGGGGGCTTGATATGGTGCGGAAAGGCCCTTTCATCGCCTTCCACGTCAGCGGCGGCACCACGGATATGCTGCTGTGTACCCCCGATGAGGATAAGCTTATTGATATCACCACGGTTGGCTGCTCCCTCGATCTCAAGGCCGGTCAGGCCATCGACAGAGCCGGCGTGATGCTGGGACTGGATTTCCCCTGCGGAGCGCAGCTTGAAGCCCTCGCCGCCCAAAGCAGCGAGAGGTTCAAGGTCAAGGCCGTACTCAGGGGAATGGATTGCAGTCTCTCCGGGATAGAGAACAAGTGCAGGGATATGCTGCAAAAGGGCGTGCCCTCCTGCGATATAGCAAGGTTCTGCCTTGACTCGGTATATGCAGCCGTTCACGGCATGACAGCCGCGGCCTTGAAAGAATACGGCGCTCTGCCCCTGGTCTATGCGGGCGGGGTCATGTCGGACAAGTACATAGCCGATAAGCTGAGAGCCGACTTCGGAGGGCTTTTCGCAGCTCCGGAGTATTCCTGCGATAATGCCGCAGGCGTGGCTGTTTACAGCGCGATCATGAAAGGATATATATAATTGGCTTCTACATTGACAGTTTCTCAGCTCAACCGGTATCTCGCCATGAAGCTGAGATCGGATCTTAAATTGAAGGGTGTTGCGGTAAAGGGTGAGCTGTCCGATTTCGTGGTGAATTCAAGATCGGGACACGCTTATTTCTCTTTAAGAGACGAGACAGCCGTGATCAAGGGCATCATGTTCGCCTCCAACGTCAGAAGGCTCTCCTTTGAGCCTGCCGGCGGCATGAAGCTGCTGGTCATCGGCGACGTGAATATATACGAGCGCGACGGTATACTGCAGCTTGCCGCCACCGAGATGACCCCCCTGGGGATCGGTGCTATCCGGCAGGATCTGGAGCAGGTCAAGCAGCGCCTTGCCGCGCAGGGGGTATTCGACACAGCCTCCAAGAAAAAGATACCCACCCTCCCCGGGAAGATAGCAGTAGTCACATCCCCCACGGGCGCGGCGCTGCAGGATATACTAAACATACTGGAGCGGCGTTTCCCACTGGTCAGCGTGGAGATATATCCCGCTCAGATGCAGGGCGACGCTGCCCCGGATATAATCGCATCCGCACTTGCAAGGGCTGACGTCAGCGGCGCAGATACGCTGATACTTGCCCGCGGCGGCGGTTCGGAAGAGGATCTTAAGCCTTTCGACACCGAAACAGTCGCCCTGGCGATACACAGGTGCCAAACGCCCCTGATCTCGGCGGTTGGACATGAGACAGACACCACCCTCGCGGACTACGCGGCAGACCTCCGGGCTCCCACCCCCTCTGCGGCGGCGGAGCTTGCGGTGCCCCATATCAGCGAGCTTTTCGGGGCGCTTGATATAATGACACAGCGCCTCGTTACCGCATTTTCTGCCGGCATCGCCCGGCGCGAAAGCAGACTCTCCGGCCTCGTTTCCGAGCTGAGGCTGGCATCGCCGGAGCTGCGGCTGGTCAAGGCGCAGAGCCGCCTCGAATCCCTGACAGGTTCCCTCACAGCAGCCATGAAGCAGCGGTTGGACAGCAGCTCTATGCTCCTTGACAAGTACGCTTCGCAGCTGTTCGCTCTGAGCCCTTTCAACATCCTCGAAAGAGGCTACTCCATTACCATGAAAAACGGTTCCGCCGTAAGCGCCTCTGATCTTTCGGCGGGAGATGAAATAACGGTGCGCTTCGCCGACGGTTCGGCGGAGGCAGAAGTCAAAAAGGTGATAACAAATGACATATGAAGCTTCAATAGCAAGGCTCGAAGAAATAGTAAAGCAGCTCCAGAGCGGCAATCTCCCGCTGGACGATTCGCTGGAGCTTTTCAAAGAAGGCACGGCACTGGCTGCCGAGTGCAAGAAGATGCTGGAAAACGCCAAATTGCAGGTAACTGCCGCTTCGGAGGGTAACGATGAATAAGGAAACGACCGAAAAGCTCAACGCCTACTGCGAGAAGATAGAGACCGCGCTGAAAGCCTTCACCGCCGACAAGCCGGAGCTGCAGGGCATACTGCTGGAGGCTATGGAGTACTCCCTCATGGCTGGCGGCAAGCGGCTGAGACCCGTGCTTATGCTGGAATTCTGCCGTATGTGCGGCGGCGACCCGGAGAAGTATACCGACATCGCCTGCACCATTGAAATGATACACACCTTCTCCCTGATACATGACGACCTGCCCTGCATGGACAACGACGATTTCAGGCGCGGCAAGCCCTCCTGTCACAAGGCTTTCCCGGAGAACATCGCGCTGCTGGCAGGGGACGCCCTCAACACGCTGCCCTTTGAGGTGATCTCGGACAACGCCCTCAACGGCGTCATCGACGCCCGTACTGCGCTGATGCTCATATCAGTGCTGTCAAAGGCCGTGGGCTCCAACGGCATGATCGGCGGACAGGTCATTGACCTGATGAGCGAGAACAGGGAGATCAGCATCGACACCCTCAACACCCTGCAGGAGCACAAGACCGGCGCTCTCATCGAGGCCGCCTGCGTTATGGGCGTGATCCTCTCGGGCAGACTTGAATACATCGGTCAGGCCGCCGCCTATGCCTCGGCGCTGGGCAGAGCCTTCCAGATAGTTGACGATATACTCGACGTAGTGAGCACCTTTGAGGAGCTGGGCAAGCCTATCGGCAGCGACAGCGAGCAGAACAAGACCACCTATGTCTCTGTTTTCGGCCTCGACCGCTCCCATGTGGAGGCAGAGCTGCTGACCCGGCAGGCTCTGGATATACTTGACGAATTTGAAGACAACAGCTTTTTAAAAGAGCTTACCTTGCAGCTGCTTTCAAGGCGCAGCTGACGATTTAGGGGTTGTATATAATGCCTGATTTTACTGTTCCCGATCTGAAAAAGATGAAGCTCCCCAAGGACCTCAAAAAGCTTGACCGTACTCAGTGCGAGGTGCTTTGCTCGGAGATCAGACAGATCCTCATAGATACAGTCTCCAAAAACGGCGGGCATCTTGCGTCGAACCTCGGCACCGTCGAGCTTACCCTTGCCATACACCGGGTGTTCGAGTCGCCCAAGGACAAGATAGTCTGGGATGTGGGTCATCAGGCCTATACCCACAAGCTGCTTACCGGCAGGGCGGACAGATTCGACACCATAAGGCAGGAGGGCGGGCTTTCCGGCTTCTGCCGCCCCGACGAGTCCGTCCATGACGCATTCATCAGCGGACACAGTTCAAATTCTGTTTCCGCCGCTTTGGGTATCGCCACCGCCATGAAGCTCTCCGGCAGCAAGCGGTTCACCGTAGCCGTCCTGGGCGACGGCGCATTTACCGGGGGACTGGTGTATGAGGGACTTAACAACGCCGGCAAGAGCGAGACGAACCTTGTCATAATCCTCAACCATAACGAGATGTCCATATCAAAGAACGTGGGGAGCATCGCCAAGTATCTCTCGACCCTCAGGACAAAGCAGTCCTACCACAAGACCAAGAACGTGGTGGAGAAGGCTCTCGACAAGACCCCCCTCATCGGAAAGCCGGTGATAAGGGCGGTCAAGGCCTCCAAGAAAGCTGTCAAGAACGTGATGCTCAACAGCACCATGTTCGAGGATCTGGGCTTTGCTTTCATAGGCCCTCTTGACGGTCACAACATCGATGAGCTGGAAAAGGGTCTCATCGCCGCCAAAGCTCTCGGCAAGCCTGTGGTGGTCCATGTGAACACCAAAAAGGGCAAGGGCTATCCTCCTGCCGAGAAGAACCCCGGCGAGTACCACGGAATCGGCTCCTTTGAGATAACCACCGGCAACCCCGATGTTGTGCTGCCGGACAGCTATTCCTCGGTCATGGGCAAGGAGCTGCTTTCACTTGCCGCCCGGGACGGGCGTATCTGCGCCGTTACCGCCGCCATGAAGCACGGCACCGGCTTGCAGTATTTCGCCCACGATTACCCCGACCGATTCTTCGACGTGGGTATCGCCGAGGAACACGCTGTCACCTTCTGCGCCGGTCTGGCCTCTATGGGCATGATACCGGTGTTCGCGGTGTATTCCACCTTCCTGCAAAGAGCCTACGACGAGCTTATCCACGACCTGTCCATCTGCGGCACTCATACTGTGCTCTGCGTTGACAGAGCGGGCATCGTGGGCGAGGACGGCGAGACCCATCAGGGCATCTTCGATATCCCCATGCTCACCAGCATACCGAATACTGTGATATATTCCCCCTCCTGCTATCAGGAGCTCATCATGTGCCTTGACGAGGCCGTGAAGGACCGTACCGGCATCACCGCCGTCCGCTACCCCAAGGGCAGGGACAGCTCTGTATTCGAGAAGACCGGCCTCAACACAGAATACGACTTTCACCGCAACGGCGGCAGGATACTTGTGGTCTGCTACGGCAGGCTCTATGAGAACGTGCTGAAAGCCCGTGAACTGCTCCACAACGAGGGGCTGGAATTCGACATATTAAAGCTGGTCAGGATATTCCCCATAGATCAGGAGCTGTTTGAGGTCGTATCCTCATATGAAAAGGCATTCTTCTTCGAGGAGTGTTACCGCTTCGGATGCATCGCCGAAAAATACGCCTCCGGATGCAGCAATACCGTTTCGGTGGCTCTCGACGGTTTCGTGAAGCACGGTGCCGCCGCAGATCTGCTGGACGAGTGCGGTCTCTCGCCGGAGAAGATCGCCGAAAGGCTCAGGGAGTACTTCTATGGCGGAAAGACTTGACAAGTACCTTGTCTCCCACGGCTTTGCCAAGAGCCGTGAGCGGGCAAAGCAGCTCATCCAAAACGGAGAGGTCTGCATAAACGGCATACCCGCCGCCAAAGCCTCCGACGAGGTGGGCGAGAATGATACAGTTACCGCCGGCGAAGACCTGAAATACGTGGGCAGGGGAGCTTTGAAGCTGCTGAAAGCCGTTGAGGTCTTCGGCTTAGAGCTGGGCGGCCTGGTCTGCGCTGACCTGGGCGCCTCCACAGGGGGCTTTACTCAGGTGATGCTGGAGCAGGGAGCCTCAAAGGTCTACGCCGTGGATGTAGGTCACGGTCAGCTGGATGAACGCCTTGCCTCCGACAGCCGCGTGGTGAACATGGAGGGCGTCAACGTCAGGGAGCTGACCCTTTCCGACTTCGAGGAGCCTCCGCAGTTCATCTCCGCAGACCTGTCCTTTATCTCTCTGCGGGCAGTCGCACCGGTCATTGCCGAGCTGACATCCGATAACGGCTCGGCCGCAGTGCTTATAAAGCCCCAGTTTGAGGCGGGCAGAGCCGCCCTGGGCAAAAACGGCATAGTCAAGGACCCCAAGGATCATATCCGGGTCATCACCGAACTGGACGCAGCCTTCCGCCTGGAGGGGCTGTATATAAACAAGCTTACCTGGTCGCCGGTGAAGGGCGGCAGCGGCAACACCGAATATCTGGCGCTGCTCACAAAGCAGCCTCCCGCCGCACTGCCTGACATACAGCAGACTGTCAGGGAAGCGTTCAGCAATTTAAGGAAGTGAATGAAATGACGGCTTATCTGTTCCCGAATCTCGACAAGAAAAACTGCTACGAGTATACCATCGAGGCCTGCTCCGTGCTGAAAAAAAGCAGCGTCAGGCTGATCATGGACGAGTGCTACCGCGAGCAGTTCAGGGCGCTGGACAGCGTGACTTTCCTGCCCGGTGCACAGTGCATCCCGGAATGTGACGTCGTCATTGTTATAGGCGGCGACGGCACCATACTCAAATGCGCCGAGGCCGCAGCTGCGGGCAGAAAGCCTATCCTCGGCATCAACTGCGGCAGACTGGGGTTCATGGCCTCTCTCGAATACGAGGACCTGCATCTGCTCAGCGAGCTGCCAAAGGGCAGATACAATGTCATCCCCAGGATGATGCTGAAAGTCACCCTTGACGGCAGGAGCTATACGCTCCTAAACGACGTGGTGATCTCCAAGGCCGACGACTGCAAGATCGCGGACTTCAAGGTCATGAAGGACGGCAGGACCCTCTCCTACCTGAGAGCGGACGGCGTCATTTTCTCCACCGCCACAGGCTCGACCGCCTATTCCATGTCTGCGGGAGGGCCTATCATCGAGCCTGATATGCAGTGCATCGAGTTTACGCAGATCTGCGCACATTCGCTGTTTGCAAGGACGATGATCCTCTCCCATACCAGCGATATCAAGGTCATCCTCCACTGCAAGCCCGGCTGTCACGCCCATGTGAACGTGGACGGAAACATCATCGGCAGGATATCCGAGGGCGCCGAGATATCCGTCTGCAAGTCGGAGCTGATGCTGGATATCATAGATATCAAGGGAGGAAGTTTCTTTAACTCCGTCAACGAAAAGCTCATGCAGCCCCTTAAAGGAATGTCAGGTGACAGTATCGTATGAAAAAGAAAAGACAGGAGCTTATCATAAAGCTCGTTTCCGAAAACAGCATATCTACTCAAGAGGAGCTGCAGCGGCTGCTTGCCGAGAACGGCTGCGAGGTGACTCAGGCCACCGTTTCCCGGGATATCAACGAGCTGGCACTGCTCAAAAGCTGCACCGCCGCCGGGAAGTACAAGTACTCGGTGCCGAAGCTGTCCCAGAGCTCCGTTGCGGATAACGGCGCCTTCAATTCTCTGCTGACAGAGGGCGTGGTGTCCGTTGACTATGCCATGAATACCGTGGTGGTCAAGTGCCATACCGGTATGGCTCAGGCCGTCTGCGCAAAGCTGGATTCCATGGGGGTCGAGAACGTGGTCGGCACCCTCGCCGGCGACGATACTATATTCATCCTCATGAGAACGGAACGCGACGCCGCAAGGCTCTTGAAAGAGCTTGAGCTTGTTATCAATATCTGATTGGGTGGTCCTTTGCAATGCTGAGTGAACTCTGTATCGAAAATTTAGCCGTTATCGAGAAGGCGCAGATAACCCTTACCGGCGGGCTCAATGTCTTTACCGGTGAGACCGGCGCCGGTAAATCCATACTCATAAACGGCATCAATGCTATCCTCGGACAGCGCGTCACCAAGGATATAGTCAGGACAGGCGCCGACAAGGCGGTGATCTCCGCCATGTTCACCGGCGTAGGGGAGGACGTGGCTGCAAAGCTCTCGGAGCTGGGCTTCGACTGCGAGGACGGTCAGGTATTCCTTACCCGTGAGATCAGGTCGGACGGCGGCAGCGTGGCGAGGCTCAATTCCCGCAGCGTGAATGTCTCGGTGCTCAAAGAGCTGGGAGAGCTGCTGGTGAATATCCACGGTCAGCACGACAATCAGATACTGCTCGCCCCGGAAAAGCACATTGATATCCTGGACGCCTACGCCGACGCAGAGCCGGTCATCGAGGATTACAGAGCCTCCTTCAAGGAGCTCCAGCAGATAGCCAAGCAGATAGCCAAGCTCAGACAGGACAATGACAGAAAGGCCTTCCGCATAAACGAATTGCAGGATATCGTCAACGAGATCGCTGCCCTCAAGATCGGCGAGGACGAGGACGAGAAGATCACCAGGGAGCTGGAACTATCCAAGAACTCCATGATACTTACCGAGGCTATGGACGGTTCGAGACAGGTGCTGCTTGGCGACGACGACAGCACAGGCTGCACCGAGATGATAAGCGAGGCCTGCGGCAGGATAGAGCGGTTCACGGACCTGATGCCGGAGCTTGCGGAGCTGGCGGAGCGCCTGCGCTCCGCGGAGATAGAGCTTACCGATATCGCCTCAGAGCTGTCCTCCAGGATAGACAGCCTCAACGTTGACCCCAAGAGATATGATTATCTCAACAACCGCTCCGACGAGCTGCGCCGAATCAAGAAAAAGTACGGCCCCGAAATGTCCGACGTGTTTGCCACCCTTGCCCGGTCACAGAGCGAGCTGGAAATGCTGCTGGGTTCGGAGCAGAGTATTTCCGAGTTCAACAAGAAAAAGGAGGAACTGCTTTCGGTGGTCTCCAGGAAGGCCAAGCAGCTTTCAGACCTCAGGGCAAAGGCCGCAGAAAGGTTCGTGTCTCAGGTCACGGCTGAGCTGGAATTTCTGAATATGCCGAAAGTGAAGCTGGTCGTTGACCGAAGGGCCGGCAAGCTCACCGTCAGCGGCATGGATCAGATCGAGTTCCTGATCTCCGCCAACCCCGGCGAGGAGCCCCGCCCTATCGCTAAGATCGCCTCCGGCGGCGAGCTTTCGAGGATCATGCTGGCGCTGAAAAACGTCATCGCCGAGAAGGACTCTATACAGACGCTGATCTTCGACGAGATCGACACCGGCGTCAGCGGCAGGGCAGCCCAGAAGATAGGCTTAAAGCTCCGTCAGATCTCAAAGCTCAGGCAGGTGCTGTGCGTCACTCACTTAGCGCAGATCGCAGTCATGGGGGACAATCATCTGCTCATCGAGAAGAACATCGTGGGAGACAGGACAGTCACCACAGTCAAGCCCCTTGACGCCGAGGACAGAAAATACGAGATCGCCCGTATCATGGGCGGCGACAACATCACCGAGCTCATGCTGGAAAACGCCGCAGAGCTGCTGGCGAGCGTTGAATAAGACTTGATAAAAGGCAGAGGACATCTGCCTTTTATATTTGTGAAGATATCAGAATTAATAATAATTTTCATAAATAGCTCTTGCTTATTGCGTGAAATATGTTATAATAGTAAATGAAGCTGTTATGCTTGTCATTTAATATTTTGATGAGGTGATCTTATGACAGAAATGGAACTCTACAAGCTCTGGTGCGAGAATGCCGTTGACGATCCCGACCTTCAGACCGAACTCAAAGCCATCGAGGGCGACGAGGAAGCTATCAAGGACAGATTCTACCGCGATCTCGAATTCGGTACCGGCGGTCTGCGCGGTGTTATCGGTGCAGGCGCATTCAGACTCAACGTTTATACTATCAGACGTGCTACCCAGGGTCTTGCCGACTATGTGAACGAGACCTTCAAGGACGCTGCCGTCGCTATCAGCTATGATTCGCGCATCAAATCCGATGTTTTCGCCAAGGAAGCCGCTGCGGTACTTGCCGCCAACGGCATCAAGGCCTATATCTATACCGAGCTCATGCCTACCCCCTGCCTTTCCTGGGCAGTAAGAGAGCTGGGCTGCAAGGCCGGTATCATGGTCACTGCCTCCCATAACCCCGCCAAGTATAACGGCTACAAGGTTTACGGCGAGGACGGCTGCCAGATCACCCTCGACGCCGCTAATACCGTTATCGGCAAGATCAACGCCGTTGCCATGTTCGGCGGAGCCAGGGTCATGAGCTTCGACGAAGCCCTCGCCGCCGGCAAGATCGAGTATATCAAGCAGGACGTCATCGACAAGTATCTCGACAAGGTAGCCGAGCAGGGCATACATACCGACCTGGTGGCTGACAGCGGCCTGAAAGTCGTATACACCCCCCTCAACGGTACCGGCAACAAGCCCGTCCGCGCTATCCTCAAAAAGATAGGCATAAAGGAAGTTACCGTCGTTCCCGAGCAGGAGCTGCCCGACGGCAATTTCCCCACCTGCCCCTTCCCCAACCCCGAGATCAAGGAGGCTCTCGCCAAGGGTCTCGAGCTCTGCAAGACCGTCAAGCCCGACCTGCTTCTCGCCACCGATCCTGACTGTGACCGTGTAGGTATCGCAGTTCCCGACCCGGAGGGCAATTATGTGCTGTTCTCCGGCAACGAAGTGGGTGCTATGCTGCTCAAATATATATGCCAGGAGAGAACCGCCCTCGGCACCATGCCCAAGGCTCCCGTGGCTGTCAAGACCATCGT
This sequence comes from Ruminococcus sp., assembly GCA_017529875.1. Classification (GTDB taxonomy): domain Bacteria; phylum Bacillota; class Clostridia; order Oscillospirales; family Ruminococcaceae; genus FB2012. The sequence goes on from JAFXNC010000045.1 coordinate 88,756, forward strand.
TACCACCGACATCTGCAAGAAGATCGCCGCAGAGTACGGCGTTGAGCTCCGCGAGGTGCTCACCGGATTCAAGTTCATCGGCGAGCAGATCGGTTTCCTGGAGGAAAAGGGCGAGGAAGACCGCTATGTATTCGGCTTTGAGGAAAGCTACGGCTATCTGGCGGGCTCCTATGTCCGGGATAAGGATGCCGTCGTAGCCTCCATGCTCATCTGCGAGATGGCAGCATTCTACCGCACCAAGGGCGTTACCCTGCTCCAGGCAAGAGAAGAAATGTATAAGCAGTACGGCAACTACGTCCACACTCAGAGCTCCTTCCAGTGCGAGGGCGCCAGCGGTATGGAGCGCATGAAGGAGATCATGTCCGGTCTGAGAGCCGAGCCCCCGAAGGCTATCGGCGGCAAGAAGACCCTCTCTGTTGCTGACTACGTCGCCTCCGAGGAGACCGATCTCGCCACCGGCAGCAAGACCGTCCTGACGCTGCCCAAGTCGGACGTTATCGCCTACAAGCTCGAAGACGGCGCCAGCGTCATCATCAGACCCTCCGGCACCGAGCCCAAGATCAAGGCCTACTACACTACTATCGGTGATACAAGAGAGGCCGCCAAGGCTCTCGAGGAGACCATAGCCGCAGACTTCAAGGCTATTCTCGGGTTCTGATAACATAACCAAAACATCTCCCGTCCGTAAGCGCGGCGGCGATATAGAATTATTTGCTTATTATACATTGTTCACGCCGCCGCTAAAACAGTAAAGAATAAAGATAAAGAATAAATATATATTCAGGAGTCCGCTTTGCAGACGACTATTGAAATCATCGCCAAAGGCGATACCGTTTTTATTCTTTATTCTTTCTTCTTTCATATCTTAGCAGGCGCTGCACAAAGTAAACGCAAAGGCACTTCCGTCAGTTCCCTGACAAAAGTGCCTTGAATAATACTTCTATATTGTGCCTGCGCTTATGGGCAGTGGGACCGGGCAAGCCTCTGCCTTAAATACCCGGAAAGGAGTGTCGGGTCTGCCTGCCCGACTGTGATCTTATGCCGTTTTCGATCATCCGCGACGATATAACCAGGCTCACCACAGACGCTATCGTGAATGCTGCCAACTCCTCGCTGCTGGGCGGGGGCGGCGTTGACGGCGCCATTCACCGCGCCGCCGGCAGCAGACTGCTTGAAGAATGCAGAACGCTGGGCGGCTGCAAGACCGGCGAGGCCAAGGCCACCCTGGGCTATGACCTCAAATGCAGGTACGTCATACACACAGTGGGCCCCGTATGGAACGGCGGCACCCACGGTGAGCCGGAGCTGCTTTACAGCTGCTACAAAAACTCCCTTGCCCTTGCACTTGAAAAGGGCTGCGAGAGCATCGCCTTCCCGCTGATATCCTCCGGGGTATACGGCTACCCCAAGGACAAGGCTCTCGATGTGGCGACCAGGGCGATATCCGGTTTTCTTGCGGACAACGATATGGACGTGTACCTTGTTATCTTCGACAAGGCAGCCTTCCGCATAAGCAGCGGGCTGTTTGACAGCATCAGCGAGTACATCGACGACGCCTACGCCGAAAAGCACGACGACACCGCCTCCCGGATGATGTTCGGCAACGCTGCCGCCATGCAGGGCGCCGCCTCAGCTCCTGTGTCATCGGCAAAGCCAAGCGCGGTCTTCGGGCTGTTCAAAAGGCGCGAGAAGGCTGCCAAGCCGCGGGGCAAAGAGTCTGCCCCGGCACTGTACGCAGATGAGGTCTGCGAGGACGCCCCCTGCGAAGAGGTGTTGCTGGAAAGCTACCTTGCATCTCAGGATGAGAGCTTCACTCAGTCGCTGCTGCGGCTCATCGACCGGAGCGGCATGACTGACGCTCAGTGCTACCGCAAGGCCAACATCGACCGCAAGCTCTTTTCAAAGATCCGCTCCGATGTGAACTACCGTCCAAAAAAACAGACAGTTCTTGCCTTTGCCATAGCCCTTGAGCTTGACCTGCCCCAGACCCTTTCACTGCTGTCAAAGGCGGGCTACACCCTTTCGGACAGCCTGAAATTCGACCTGATAATCAAGTACTTCATCCAAAACAAGAACTACGATATCTTTGTGATAAACCAGGCGCTGTTCGCCTTCGATCAGACGCTGATAGGCTGCTGAATTGATAATACGCAAAAACCTGACCGGGAAATCGCTCCCGGTCAGGTTTTTATGATCAGCAAATCATTCCCACAGCTTTTCAGGATATACGCCCTGAGCGATGAGCTCGGCGATAGAATCCGCCACGGCCTGGCGGTCTTCCTTGTAGGTCACGCCGAACCACCTGTCGCGGCTCTCCAACAGCGTACACTCGGCCTCGCCGTTTTTGAGCAGCCCGTCTATCATGATAGGCAGCAGCGACTCGGCAGTCTCGCTTTCGTCGTTCTTGCAGAGGAAGGACTCAAACTCGTCCACGAGCTTGCCCATGAACTCGGGCGGGAATCCCCACATATTCATGGAGACATGGCTGTTCTCGTCCACTTCGAGGGTCTCGGTCTTGCCGCTGAGGACCTTGCCGCCCTCGCGTCTGATGTTGTAGGTCTCGGTTATGCCCACAAGTTTGCTCTGCTCGTCGATTCGGCAGATACCCCGTGTAACGGCGCCGTTGTCCGAGAGGGTGTTTTTGAGGATGAAGCCCGCCATGCAAAGGTCGAGCTTGTCCTCCGGCAGAGGCTCACGCTCAGATGTGAGATAGTTATAGAGCTGCACGAAGGCCTGTCTGCCGTAGTAGTCGTCGGCGTTGATGACCGCGAAGGGCTCGTTGACAACGTCCTTGGCGCTCAGCACCGCGTGGCAGGTGCCCCAGGGCTTTTTGCGCACTATCTTCTTGTGCGCCTCGGGTATGTCGGTAGTCTCCTGGAAGACGTACTGCACGTTGATATGCCCGGAGATACGGTCTCCGATACGCTCCTTGAAGTCCTTTTCAATGTCGTGTCTGATGATGAATACTATCTTATCGAAACCGGCTGCCACGGCGTCATATACAGAGTAATCCATTATGATCTCCCCGCCGGGACCCACAGTCTCAAGCTGCTTGATGCCCCCGCCGTACCGGCTGCCGATACCGGCTGCCATTATTACAAGTGTACAGTTTTTCAAGAAAACGCCCCCATTAGTTTTATGTAACATTATCATAACATATTCGATAAAAAATGTCAAGTTTTTTTAATTCCGCCTTTTATCTCACTTGGATAATGCTTCTCGCTTGGTCGGACGGATTTTTTTAATTCCGCCTTTTATCTCACTTGGATAATGCTTCTCACTTGGTCGGACGGATTTTTTAATTCCGCCTTTTATCTCACTTGGATAATGCTTCTCACTTGGTCGGACGGCTTTTTTTTAATTCCGCCTTTTATCTCACTTGGATAATGCTTCTCACTTGGTCGGACGGCGGGCAGAGCATGGTGATGGGATAGGGGGGGCAACTGGTTATCCGGGCTTCCTGGTCTTGCACAACGGAGGTATTTGGTGAGGCTGTTTGGTGAGGAGGTTTGGCGAGGGTGTTTGGTGAGGCGTTTGACGGGGCATTTGGCGGGGGTGTTTGGCGGACTTAAAAATGCTTGACAAAATGCCGGGAGTATGCTATAATAAGCAGGATAAATGCGATGATACCGGAGAAGTAGTCTGCGATGCGGAGCAAAGAGAGCGCCTGGGCGGTGAAAAGGCGAGGATGCGTGCAGATGAATACACCGGGGGAGCAGACTGCCGAGAAAGCATATGCGCAATGTGCAAAGGCAGTACGGCGGCGTGCCGTTATAACGCAGCGAGGCAGAGCTCTGCTCTGTGAACAGAGGTGGTACCGCGGTTTTTCGCCCTCTGATGTCTTTCGGCATCGGGGGGTTATTTTATATCTGAGGGACGGTGAGGGTATGAGCGGCTGGAAGTATACGCTGATAATATTTGTAACTCTCGTGGCGGCAGGCATCGTGATGATCTCCGCAACCGATATGCCCTGGTATATCGTTTTGCCGGTGTTCGGCATAGTCGGTATCGCACTGCTCATATCGATCTACTTTGAGCACCGTGACAACAAGAAGTCCTTCGAGGAGGCCAAGAAATTCTCGGCGGGATACGCCTTCAAAAGCCCCCGGGAGGAACAGCGCTACGCTGCCTGGACAGCAAAGCATCAGCCTGTCCCGGCCGGGCGGGATATGCTCGCCGACATGATCTCACGGTTCCGCACACCCCGCATCGCTTCTTATCTTCTCGGAGTGCTGGCACTGGGGCTCATCGAGATAATACTGTTCAAGGAGAAATCCGAGGGCAGGGGCGAGCCCGGGGTCATATATATCGTGCTGGGAGTCATGCTGCTGCTTTTGTATCTTGCAGTTGCGGATATTGCCGGGGTCAAGGCCCGGAGGTTCTACAACCGCCTCACCGACAGGCAGGACTTCGCTTCGGTCGAGCGCAGCTATACCGAGGGCGTGATAGTCGGTGTGCCGAGGAATTACATCAACATCGGCCCGGACTACATCATAGCCGTTACCCCGAAAGGAGCAGCCCCCCTGCGCCGCAGCGACGTGGTGAAGATCAGCCGCGCCGACGTGCTTACTGCCTACTACACCAACTCGATCTACTCCGGCAGCAAGGACAGCTACTTCATCAAGATATACACATCAGTCGCGCCGAACCTTTACTCGGTGCAGATGAACAAGTTCAATATGCTGATGGCCTACGAGGTGCTGAAAGCCTCCGGGCTGCCGGCTGACGATACGATAGAGATGCGGTGAGAGCCGCTGTTGAAGGGTCGTGATAAAAATGAGAACGCCCGACGTTTTCATTTGTTATGCCAAGGGTAAGAAATAATGGATCTCGGATTTTCCTATGTGGGGCTCATATACCTGATAATGCTCTTTACCCCCAATATCATATGGAGCAGGGATCTCCCGCAGGACTATGAAAAGTACGCTGCCAACGAGAACAAGATCCTGCTCGCCCTTGAGCGCACCGGGGAGTTTCTGGTAAGCGGGCTGTGCGTGATCTTCTCGGATCTCAACATCGGGGAGATCAGACCCTGGAGCATCGTGCTGCTGGCGTCCTTCCTGATGATGGTGCTTTATGAGATATGGTGGGTGAGATACTTCCGGAGCGAAAAGACTATGAAGGATATGTACTCGTCTATCCTCGGCATACCCGTGGCGGGAGCCACGCTGCCGGTAGCGGCATTCATATTGCTGTCGGTCTACGGCGGGAATCTGCCCATGCTCATAGCCTCGGTGATACTGGGTATCGGGCATATCGGGATACATTTGCAGCACAGGAAAGAAACACAGGACACTGACAAAAATGAATCAAATATAAAGGAGTAGTAAAAATGACATTGTACGAAGAACTGGTAAGGCGCGGCCTTATCGCACAGGTAACAGACGAAAAAGAGATCAGCGACATGATCAACAACGGCAAAGCCACCTTCTACATCGGCTTCGACCCTACCGCCGACAGTCTCCATGTAGGACACTTCATGGCGCTTTGCCTGATGAAGAGATTACAGGAGAAAGGCAACAAGCCCATAGCCCTTATCGGCGGCGGCACTGCTATGATCGGCGACCCCTCCGGCAAGACCGATATGAGAAAGATGCTCACCAAGGAGACTATCGAGCACAACGTGGCCTGCTTTAAAAAGCAGATGAGCCGTTTTATCGACTTCTCCGACGGCAAGGCTATGGTTGTCAACAACGGCGACTGGCTCCTTGACCTCAACTATGTTGACGTGCTCCGCGAGGTAGGCGCCTGCTTCTCGGTGAATAAGATGCTCACCTTCGAGTGCTACAAGCAGAGAATGGAGCGCGGCCTCACCTTCCTGGAGTTCAACTACATGATAATGCAGTCCTACGACTTCTACAAGCTCTACATGGACTACGGCTGCAATATGCAGTTCGGCGGCGACGACCAGTGGGCAAATATGCTGGGCGGCACAGAGCTTATCAGAAAGAAACTGGGCAAGGACGCCCACGCCATGACCATTACCCTGCTGCTCAACTCCGAAGGCAAGAAAATGGGCAAGACCGAAAAGGGCGCCGTATGGCTCGACCCCGAGAAGACCAGCCCCTACGACTTCTTCCAGTACTGGCGTAACGTGGGCGACGCCGACGTTATCAAGTGCCTGAAAATGCTGACCTTCGTGCCTGTCGAGCAGATCGAGGAAATGGAGAAGACCATGGAGGGCGCTCAGTTCAACAAGGCCAAAGAGCTGCTGGCATTTGAGCTGACCAAGCTCGTTCACGGCGAGGAGGAGGCTCAGAAGGCTCTCAACGCTGCTAAGGCTATCTTCGGCGCAGGCTCAGACAGCGCCGATATGCCCACCACAACGATCCCCGCAGCAGACCTCACCGACGGCGGTATGAACATCCTCGAGCTGCTTGTCCGCACCGGACTTGCTCCCTCCAACAGCGAGGGCAGACGTCTCGTAACTCAGAACGGCATCTCGGTAAACGACGCCAAGTTCACCGACCCCAAGGGCACAGTAGACCTCTCCGAGCCTGTCATCATCAAGAAGGGCAAGAAAGTGTTCCACAAGGTAGTCGTGGAGTAAGGATCCGACATAAAGCAAAACTAACCCCGGCCTCTGAGAGACCGGGGTTATTTGTGTATCTAAGCTTATACGAGCTCTATCGTCAGCCGCCCCTCTGCTCTGGGCAGGGGGATGCGGTATTCTTCTCTCAGCTCCGGGCCGCAGGAGCCGGAGCCTACGCCTGCCATGTAGAAGTCCGCGCACAGCACCGTGTAGCCGCTCTTTTCCAGCTCGCCCCGATGAGCCTTCGCCGCAAGCTCCTCCTGGGTGTATTCCGAGGCGCTGAAGGAGAACCCCTCCTGTGAGGTGATGCGTATGCCGCTGCCTGCGCCTGTGAGGCCGTTAGCTCAATTGGTGCCAAAGTGGGAGGAATTCTCCTGGGGGCGGATGTAGGGCTCGTACATCTCGCTGACCTTGGCCGAGAACCTGCCCACATAGGAGGCGCGGTGCTTGTCGATGTAGCTCTCCCTCGGGCCATAGCCGAACCATTCTGCGCTGTCGAGAGCCTTGTCCGCGAATATCCTGATGCCGAACCGCGGCAGCAGCTTCACCTTTTCCGAGGCGGTCAGGGCTGCCGTGAGGGTCAGTCTGCCGGAGCCGTCGATGCGGTACTCGGCAGTCACACGGGCAAAGGGCTCGAAGATGCTCCTGCCGAAGGCCGCCTCCGAGCGTATCACGGCGCAGCCGTCCTCGGCGGTGATGCTCGTCTGGTGTATCTTCACGGTGTAGTCGTTCATGTAGAGGGCGTACCAGTCGCCGCGCTTGGTGTCGTTGTCGGTGGGGGCGCGGAAGAAGTTGAAGCTCACCGGCTTTCTCAGAAGCTCCGTACCGCCCCGCTGCATCGAAACTATCTCGCCCCGCCTGCGGTCAAAGACGTATCTGCGCCCGCCTGCGGTGACAGTGAAGGCAAGGGGCGTTTCATTGATCTCAGGCTGCTGCTCCGATACCGGCTCGGGGACAGGCTGCCCCTCGGAGAGCTGTATCTGATCGAAGCATACCTCCCGCCCGCTGCGGTCGGTGAAGATGAACCGGATGTAGGTCTCGCTGCCGAAGCTTTCGGGCATTTCGGGCACAGTGACGCGGCACTCGCCCTCCGGCGGCAGCGTGAAGCCCAGCCGTCCCTCAGCAATAAGGCCGCTGCGGTCGGTGATCTCATAGCGGCAGGAGAGCTTTTCCTCGGCGCTGACAAAGTGCAGCATACTCCGCAGCACAAAGCCCTCGTCCTCCCGGCTGACCCGGACAGGCCGGTATACCTGCTTTACCTCCAGCAGGCCGGTGTGAGGCGTTCTGTCGGGGTAGCAGAGGCCGTCGCAGCAGAAGTTTCCGTCGTGGTGCAGCTCACCGAAATCTCCGCCGTAGCCGTATTTCACCGAGCCGTCAGCCTCCCTGCCTGTGGGCAGCGCATGGTCGCACCACTCCCATATCAGTCCCCCCATGAACCTCTCCGAGGACATGAAGGTCTGGAAATAGTCCTCCAGGTCGCCGGGGCCGTTGCCCATAGCGTGGCAGTATTCGCAGAGGACAAGAGGCCGGGTGTCGTTCTCAATGATCTGCTTCATCTCTTCTATCGGCGGGTACATCTTGGAGACCATGTCCAGCACGTCGTCCGGGGTATCGTCCAGGCGGTGAGTGCTTTCGTAGTGAACAGGCCGGGTGGGATCCAGCTGCTTTATGAGCTGTGCGCCCAGACGGAAATTCTCCCCCCAGCCGCTCTCGTTGCCCAGCGACCACATCATCACGCAGGGGCGGTTGATATCCCGGGTCACAAGGAGCCGCTCACGGTCGGCGATGGCCTCTTTGAACTGCGGATCCATAGCCGCCAGAGCTATCCCGGAGTAGCCGCCCTCCCTGTCCCAGGCAAGGCTCTGATAGACCGCCACACAGCCGTGGCTCTCCACATCTGCCTCGTCGATGACATAGAAACCGTACTCGTCGCAGAGCTTGTAAAACTCCGGGGCGTTGGGGTAGTGGGAGGTGCGTATGGCGTTTACGTTGTGGCACTTCATCAGCTCCAGATCGCCTTTCAGCTTGCGAATATCGGCGGCATAGCCGGTGTCGGGGTAGCTGTCGTGGCGGTTCACGCCGAGGAGCTTGACCTTTTTGCCGTTGACACGAAATACACCGTCAGCGATGCAGACAGTCCTGAACCCTACCCGCTCGCCGATAAGCTCGTCCTCGGTCTCAATGGTCAGGTCATAGAGGTAAGGCGTCTCGGCGCTCCAAGGCTTAACGCCCTTTATCGCAGCACTGAACGGCTCTCCCTCACGGGCAGTACCCTCGCAGAGAATCTTGTCTCCCTCCCGGAGGGTGAGCTTAGCCTCCGCCCCGGTGACGGAAACGCTGAAAGCGCCGTCAGCGCCTGCGGTCACGGTGTAGCTTTCAAGGCGCTTTTCGGGGCGGGAGAGCATATACACGTCCCGGAAAATGCCGGAGAGCCGGAACTTGTCCTGATCCTCAAGGTAGGTACCGTCGCACCATTTCAATACGGCGGCGGTGATGCTGTTCGTACCCTCACGGAGCATATCGGTGACATCGAACTCCGAGGTGCTGTGGGAGACCTGAGTGTAGCCCGCAAATGAGCCGTTCACATACAGATACAGGCAGCTGTCCGCCCCCTCGAATACCAGTATGCGCCGCAGGCCGTCAGGCTTATAGCTGTAATCCCGGGTATATACTCCCACCGGGATATCGTCGGGTACAAAGGGCGGGTCAAAGGGTATGGGGTAGTTTACGTTGGTGTACTGGGGCTTGTCATAGCCGTGGAGCTGCCAGTTGGAGGGCACCGGTATATTCCCGGCGGGGGGCAGGGAAGTGAAGCCGTCGGGCATATCAATGATGCTCTCGTAGTAAGTGAACCCCCAGCTGCCGCTGAGCAGCTCGAAGCGCTCCGACTGCGCCCTGTCGGCAAAGGGCTGCTGAGCCTTACCGAAGGGTATGAAATAGTTGCGGGGCGGGAGTGTGCCGATATGCAGTGCCGAGGTGTCCTCGTGAAATCGCATGGCGCTCCTGTCGGAGCCGGGAGCGGAAATGTCGGGAATGAACATGATGATATCCTCCTTTTCAAAACAGTGTTTGTTGCGGCTGAACCGCTGCTGATTACAGTATACAATGACAGCGGTAAAAAAGTCAAGAATAAGTTTGAAGAATGATATGAAAATCTGAAACTGCGCCGAAGTGCACACTTGCATTTTCGATAATTGCGTGCTATAATGATAGGGTATTACATCTGAAAGGTGATCCTGTATGTCTGATACTTTAAAGAAATACTGCGCCGTAGGTGTGCTGGCGCTGGCAGTGGTGCTTTCGAGCATCGGCTGTGTTGTCTATGCCGGAGGTTCTTCTGCGGCGGGCATAGTGCTGACCGCCTTGGGCGGCGCGGCACTGGCGGGAGCGGTGTTTGTCTATCTGAAATGCCCCCGCCCGCTGGAATTCAACTCCATAGGCTTTGCGGCAGCGGCAGCGCTTTTCTCATTTACCGTCGGCGAGACCTGCATCGGTGCATATGTGTTCAAGGGCTTCGTGCCTTATATGCTGCTTGGGTATGTGCTGTATGCGGCGGTGTATGTGCTTGGTGCAGTGATATTCAAGCGGCCAAAGATATGGTTCTGCGTGTTCGAGGTACTGTTCTCGGTGTATGCTGCCGCACAGTATTATTTGATACTGTTCCGGGAGTCACCGGTGAAATTCGTCGATCTGCAAAACCTGAGAAGTGCCGCCGAGATCAAGAGCGAATACGCTCTCACCATGTCCCTGACTATCGGCACGATCATCGTGCAGACAGCTGCGGTTCTGTTTCTGACCATACGCTCCCGCATAGTCACTGAGGAAAAGAGACCCCGGCTCATCGCTCTCGGGGCGGTACTGGTCTGCGGGGGAGCCTTCGCCTTCACCGCAAGAGCCGCCTACGACCACGGCATAGACAGCGGCGAGATCAGGATGAACTTCTCCGGAAGCGAGGAAGTCGCCAACTCTCAGAAGGCGGGCAACCTGCTGATGTTCGTCTGCGATGCTGCATTCAACCGCTTTGATGAGCCCGAGGGCTACTCCGACGAGAAGGCCGCCGCCCTGACAGCTGGCTACACCGTGGATAAGTCTGAGGGAAAGCAGCCTGTTATCATCGCCATACTCAACGAGAGCTGGGCGGACTACTCGACAATATCCCCCTTGCAGGTGACAGGCGACTATCTGCCGGTGTGGCGCTCCCTGGAGGAAAACACCGTCAAGGGCTACGTCACTATCTCCCCCTACGGCGGCTATACCTGCAACTCGGAGTATGAGTTCCTGACCGGCAACTCCATGTACTTCCTGCCCCTGGGCTCATCGGCCTACACTAATTATCTCGACGGCGCCGAGGACGGCATCGTGACCCACCTCAATTCCCTGGGCTATGAGACTGTGGCTTACACGCCCTGCAGCCGGGTGCTTTGGGATATCGGCGGCGCTTACGAAAAACTGGGCTTCAGGACCTGCTGCTTCGGCGACGAGATCGGCGTGGATATGGACGTGAAGATCAACGGTCAGCTTGCCGACGCGGAGCTGTTCCGGGGCGTGGAGAGGCTTGTTGACGAGCGGGATAAGTCAAAGGGGCTGTTCGTATGGGTGACTACCATGCAGAACCACGCCAGCTACTCCGTACCTGTGGAGGGCGGGGTTAAGCTCAACGAGCCCTACGACGAGGCCGCCGAGCGGTATCTCAACTGCGTATACCAGTCGGACAAGGCCATAGGGGAGCTCATCGGGAAGTACAAGGACAGCGAGGACGAGGTCGTTATCCTGATGTTCGGAGACCACTTCCCCCACATCCCCGGCTATGCCGACACCCTCTACGGCAGGGGCATCGCGGGACTCTCCGCCGAGGAATACTCCCGGATGCACCGCACCCCCTACCTGATCTGGACCAACCGTGATATCGAGGAAAGGCGCGACGACAACGTGAGCCTCAACTATCTGGGCGCCGAGGTGATGAAGGCGGCGGGACTGCCTCTCTCGGCAGTACAGCAGGAGTTGGAGCATCTGCGGGAGACCCTGCCGGTGATAAGCTCCTTCGGTCTGCGGACAGCCTCCGGAGACTGGTACGCCAACGGCGAAAAGCCCTCCGGCGCAGAGTCCGCCCTTGAAGAATACAGCACCCTGCAATATTACAGGATGTTCGGAAAGAAGTAAAAAGAGCCTGCTGCGGGAGCTCCGCGGCAGGCTTTATTCTGTCAGTTTTTTCATGTCCTCCGGCAGGGGAGAGCAGACCGTCACCGGCTCCCCGGAGGCGGAGATAAAGGTCAGCTTGGCGCAGTGCAGCGCCTGTCGCCCGATGTCCTCCCGGCTGCCGCCATAGAGGTCGTCCCCGGCAAGGGGCAGCCCTATGTGGGCGAAATGCACCCTGATCTGATGCGTCCGCCCGGTCTCGGGGAACACCCGGCACAGGGTGTACTTTCCGTTGCCGGCGATGCGCTCAAAGCGTGTCAGCGCAGCTCTGCCGCCTTCCCGGACGCAGCGCTTTATCAGCGAATCACGCTCTCTTGCTATGGGCGCCTCAATAACCCCGGAGGGCGGCGCATCCCCGCAGCAGACCGCGAGGTACTCTTTGACGAAACCCCGCTGTAACCTCGAAGCGGCGTGCTGGGACTTTGCGGCCAGCACACAGCCGGAGGTGTCACGGTCAAGGCGGGTCACGGGCCGGAAGGCCAGCTCCGGGTACATGGCTGCAAAGCAGTTGCCCAGGGTGTCGAGGCGGTGCTTCATGGAGGGGTGCACCGGCATGGCAGGGGGCTTGTCGAAGACCACCGCATCCCCGTCCTCCCAGAGTATCGGCACTTTCAGCTCCGGGACCGGCAGCAGAGTTTCTTCCGGCTCGGTGAAAAGCAGAACGGTCTCTCCCGCAAATACCGGATCGACCGTCCTTACCGTCACACCCCGGCGCGTGATGCCGTTTTCGGTGTGCTTGAGCCGTGTTATGAGCCGCCGCGAATATCCCCGGCGGCGCAGTACATCCCCCAGAGCCCTGCCGTCCTCTGCCGGGAGCACGGTGAGCTCAGCGAGCATATTTGTTCCACCTCTGTATCATGGCGGGGTACTTGTCCTGCCAGTATTTGCCCATGATCGATTCCGCGAAGGCCAATTTGCACATCTTATAGTAGGGCTCTATCCCGAACACCGGGTAGAAGGTCAGCAGCAGCGGCAGGAACCTGACAAAGGACAGCACGAAGAATATGTACTGAGTGTGATGACCGTCCATTATCCTCACCGAGAGGTCACAGGCGTCAAAGACGTTGGCGCGGGGGTTCAGCAGCATGATGTACTTGGTCATTGAAAGGGATATGCTGTAATGGATGAACACCCCTGCCCATACCAGCGTAAAGCCTATGGAAACCATGAAGACGAACAGTCCCGAGGTGGTCAGGGCGTCTGCTCTGCGGCGGAATGCCCAGTAGTAGATGCCGTAGCTGCTCACCAGCAGCGGCAGCAGCGTTATGATCCTCAGCATCATGGGCAGTGCCATGGACAGAGTAGCGCGGGGATGGATGGCGCGGGTGTTGTGCTGAATGTAGCGCCGTGTCTCGCTGTAATTGCGTCCGGCGTAAAGGTCGAGGAATATCCTGTGCAGGATATAGCTCTCGGGGTTGACCACGAAAAATACTATCAGCAGCCGTATAGCCATCATGAACCTGCCGAAGTGCGTAGTGAACAGGAACGCCGGCGTGAAGCTGTATTCGATGCCGAAGTGTTCAAAAAGCAGCCAGAGCAGCGCCTCGACCAGGATCCAGCCGATGATGAAGGTGACTTTGAAGACGGTGAGGGCGATCATGGTGCCCCACTTGCCCTCCATGTGGCTGAGGGCTTTGGCGCGTATCTCTTTGTTTGTCAAGGACAGCTCCTCCTTTCGGTGCGCCGTGGCAGGCGCGTTAATCTTCTTCCCCTTCCTCGTTTTCCTCAGCGGGGCAGGGGAACCGTCCGAGAAGCTCAAAGGCTCCCGAACGCTGCCACATGGCGGCGGTTATGCCTATCTCGAAGCCCTCGCCGAAATCGCAGCAGTAGTCTGCGGGGCGCAGCTTCGGCACTCCGAAGCAGGAGAGCATATTGACGATGATGCCGCTGTGAGTGATGACTGCGGCCTCTGTGAAGCCCTCGTACATCATGTCCGAGATTATGATGTTCAGCGCCTCGTAGCAGCGGTTCATCACGTCTCTTGCTGATTCGCCTCCCGGAGGCGCCGCGTCGATGCCTCCCTCGATCCACTGCTTGAAGGCCGGCTCGTCGTAGAGCTGCTCCTGGCGCTTGTTCTCGAAGTCGCCGAAATTCATCTCCGCCAGCAGCCCCAGCTCCACCGTAAAGGCGTCGTGGTAGAGGATGTCTGCGGTCTGCTTGCAGCGTTTCAGCGGCGAGGTGTAGACCTTCTGCACCTGAGGGTAGTAAAGCTTGTCCGCCTTTTCGTAGAGCTGCTTTATGCCGTCGGCACTCAGGGGAGTATCGGTAACTCCGATGTATCTGCCCTCGGAATTTGCCGAGGTCATGCCGTGGCGTATAAGTCTGATCTTGTAGTTTTTCATGGGGTCTCTCCTTCGGTTTACGGTGGGTCTTTACGGTGTAGGAAACACCGTTTGTATCATTCGTCAATAATCGTATAAACTGTTAAACTATTATCGTCAAATATGTAATACTTGTAAGACTTTACAAAACGCAAAATTTGTGGTATAATGGGTATGATAGAAATATATGGAATATTTGGAAAGAAGGTCGTACTTTTGGACAAGGGATCTGGTCCCTGCGGACAGGAGAATGAGCTCCTTGATATCGAGATGGGGCGCAGACTTGCAGTCCTCCGCCTCCGCTGCGGCATGAGCCAGCAGGAAGCTGCCAGGGCTCTCGGCACGACTCAAAGCAATATCTCCCAGCTCGAACACGGCAAAAGACGTATCTCTCTTGCGGCAGCCGTGAGGCTTGCCGAGATCTATCATACCGATCTGAGCAGCTTCATGTATAATGAAACTGCTGCCTCCCTCCCCGACGGAACGGGCGGGGAGCTGATCGCAAGGATGCTTTCCGGCGAGGGCATCACGGATATGAGGCAGACTGTCAGGATCTACTTTGCCCTCTGCGAATACCGTATGCTCAGGGCGCTTTGCGACCTCGACCCTGCGATACCGGAGGACTTGTTCACGATGCCTGCGGTTGAGGCCTATGAGCTCACCGAAGAATTTCTCTGCGACGAGCCCTTCCGGCTCAGATTGCTGCTGCCGGATAAGGACCTCTGTGCCGGGCTCATCCCCGACGACCTCACGCAGCTCAGAGAGTTCGCCGCAGCCTGCGAAAAGCTGCTCAGGAGCTTAAAGCAATAAGTCGGGCTGCATCATATAATGATTATAACACATCAGGCGCACATTTGCAAGTACTATTTGCGCCGTTATGAAATAAGGAGCTAATGTCCTGATGAGACTGAACGGGATCAGGCTTTCACACAACAAGAATACAGAGGACTGCGAGACCGTGGAGCTGGGCTGCCCGGCTAAGATAATCGTCTCCATGTCCCAGCATATCGGTGCCCCTGCCGAGCCGACGGTCAAGGTCGGCGACCTTGTTAAGGTGGGCACCAAGATCGGTGACGCGGACACCCGCATGACCTGTCCGATACATTCGGGGGTCTCGGGGAAGGTCACTAAGATCGGGGAGATACTGCTCCCCAACGGCAAGGCCTGCAAGACCGTGGAGATAGAATCCGACGGCAGGCAGGAAAAAGACGAGGGACTTTCACCGCCCGAGATAACAGACAAGGCCAGCCTTGCCGCCGCCGTAAGAGCCTCAGGCTGCTGCGGAATGGGCGGCGCGGGATTTCCCACACACATAAAGCTGGACTACGACGAGGAAAAGGCTCACATCGACACCCTGGTGATAAACGCCGCCGAGTGCGAGCCCTACATCACCAGCGATTACCGCGAGCTTATTGAAAACAGCGAGGGCGTCATCGGCGGGATGAAGCTCATCCGGGATGTCCTGGGGATAGAGCGGGTCTGCATCGGCATAGAGGAAAACAAGCCCAGAGCTATAAAGCTCTTTCGGGAAAAGCTTGCCTCCGAGAAGGGCATCGAGGTCATAAAGCTGCGCTCCATTTACCCCCAGGGCGCCGAAAAGGTCATCGCCTTCAATGCTACCGGGCGTATCATCGGCGAGGGGCAGCTCCCCTCGGATCAGGGACTGATCGTGATGAACGTTTCTACCGTGGGCATGATCTATCAGTATGCACAGACCGGTATGCCATTCTGTGCCCGGAGAGTGACCCTTGACGGCGACGCCGTGGGTAAGCCCTCCAACATCAGCGCTCCCATAGGCACACCCATAACCGACCTGCTGGCAGCAGCCGATACCGATATCGAAAACATAAGACGCCTTTTGGCAGGCGGCCCCATGATGGGCATGAGCCTCTACGATCCGTCGCTGCCGCTGCTCAAAACCACCAACGCATTTCTGGCCTTCAAAAGCGAGGCACAGGAGTTTTTGCATACCAACTGCATACGCTGCGGGCGCTGCATAGAAGCCTGTCCTCTCGGCCTGATGCCCTGCGAGTTTGAAAAAGCCTACGACAGGCGGGACAGAGATGCCCTCAATAAGCTCAAAATAAACCTCTGCATGAACTGCGGGAGCTGTACCTACGTATGCCCCGCCAAGCGCCCCCTTGCCGAGAAAAATCAGCTGGCAAAGGGATTTGCGCTGTCCCGCTAATATATAATCTGACAAAGGAAATGATCTTTTGAAGAAATATACCGTCAGCCCGTCGCCGCACCTGAGAAGCGGTGCCTCGACCACGCTGATCATGTTTCATGTTATCATCGCGACCGTTCCGGCTATGATCGCCGCGGGAGTGTTCTTCGGGTGGAGGGCGCTGCTGCTCATCGGCTTCTGCGCCATCACCTCCATGATATGGGAGCGGCTCTGCTGCTTTCTGATGAAACGCCCCGACAGCACCGAGGATCTTTCGGCGCTTGTAACGGGCATACTGCTGGCCTTCAACCTGCCTGTGACGCTGCCGCTGTGGATAGCGGCTATCGGAACGTTCGTGGCCATAGTCATAACCAAGCAGCTTTTCGGCGGCATCGGGCAGAACTTCGCCAACCCCGCCATAGTCGGGCGCATCGTGCTGATGCTGTCCTTTACCGGGCGCATGACCAGCTGGGCAGTGCCAAACGGCCTTGATGCGGTTTCCTCCGCCACGCCTCTTGTGACCGGCACTGCGGGCTACTTTGACCTGTTCATCGGACGCTGCGGAGGCTGCCTCGGAGAGACCTCCGCGCTGGCGCTGCTCATCGGCGGGATATACCTCGTGGTGATGAAGGTCATCACCCCCCACGCGCCCCTTGCCTTCATCGGGACCGTGTACGCCTTTTCCGCCATAACGGGCCGCGACCCCATATATCAGATACTCTCCGGAGGACTGATGCTGGGTGCCATATTCATGGCCACGGATTACGTAACTACACCTGTCACCAAAAAGGGCAGAGTGATCTTCGGCATCGGCTGCGGGCTCATCACCTGCGTGATACGCTTCTGGTGCAGCGCCCCCGAGGGGGTCAGCTATTCTATACTGCTGATGAACATTGTCACGCCTTATATTGATATGTTCACCCGCAAAAAGCCCTTCGGCGCCAAGCCTCCCGAGAAAAAGGAGGCGCCGCAGTGAAACAGACTTTAATGCCCCCGGTAGTGCTGACGCTGGTATGCGTCATAGTATCGGCGCTGCTGGTGCTGGCTTATAACTATACCTATGTGGATACCACCGGCGTTATGACCGAGGAGCTTTCCCGCAGCTGCGAGGATATCTTCGGAGCCGGCGAGTACAAGATACTGCTTGAAAAGGATACTGATAAGAAGATACCCCTGACCTTCGGCACCGACGGCATCAAGGCCGTCATCACCGACGGAAAGGACAAATGTCTCATCGAGCTGGAACAGGACGGCTACGCCAAAGGCGGCCTGCACCTGCTCATCGGGATAGACACCGGGGGGCGCATCGCCGGGATAAGCTTTCTGAGCATCGGCGAGACCCCGGGCGTAGGTACCAAGGTCCAGGAGGACAGCTTCCTCTCACAGCTCATCGGCTACAATGCCGATACGGATGACGCTTCAATAGACGGCGTCACGGCGGCGACCTTCTCCTCAAAGGGCATGAAGGCGGCCTGCCGCAAGGCCGTGGAGCTCTACAACGCGAATAAGGAGGCGATCTTCAGTGAATGAGAAAAAGCCTCTCGGCGCGGAGTTTACTAAGGGTCTCCTGAAAGAAAACCCGGTGCTTGTGATGCTGCTTGGTATGTGCCCCACGCTGGCGGTCACGACCATGGCCTCCAACGCCATAGGCATGGGTCTTGCCACCACCTTCGTGCTGGTCTGCTCGAACCTTGTTATCTCGCTGCTCAAGGGCGTGATACCCAAGGCGGTGCGGCTGCCTTGCTTCATCGTCATAATCGCGGGCTTCGTAACGCTGATCTCCTTTATCATGCAAAGGTTCCTGCCTTCCCTTTACGAGTCGCTGGGCGTGTTCCTGACGCTGATAACGGTAAACTGCATAATCCTCGGGCGTGCGGAGGCCTTCGCCTCCAAGAACAAAGTCCTCCCCTCGGTGCTGGACGGCCTCGGCATGGGGCTGGGTTTCACCGGTGCGCTGCTGATAATGGGCAGCATCAGGGAGATATTCGGCGCGGGATCGTGGTTCGGCATCAAGCTGCCCGTGATCTCCAACGAGCCTATGCTGATCTTCATAATGCCTGCGGGAGGGTTCTTCGTGCTGGGGTGTGTCATAGCTGCGGTCAATAAGCTTGCCAGCCGTAAGCCCCCCAAGGAGATAAGCTGCGAAAACTGTCCCTCCGCTGCCATATGCAAGGGCAAGGGTAAGGACAACAGCTGTCCCGCCGGAGAAAGCGAGGCGGCAAAATGAAGGAAATGATCATCATTATCGTGACAGCGGTGTTCGTCAACAACGTGGTGCTGTCGCAGTTCATGGGTATCTGCGCCTTTCTCGGAGTTTCAAAGCAGCTCAAAAGCTCCCTGGGCATGGGGGGCGCGGTGATCTTCGTCATGGTCTGCGCGGCGGCCTGCACCTATCCGGTGTATATGCTGCTTGACAGGTTTGAGATCACCTACCTGCGAACGGTGGCCTTCATACTTGTGATCGCCATGTTCGTTCAGCTTATCGAGATCGTCATGAAGAAGACCATGCCGGGGCTTTACCGGGCTCTCGGCGTGTATCTGCCGCTTATCACCACTAACTGTGCGGTGCTGGGAGTTACCGTCGCCAACATCGACGAGGGTTACAGCTTCCCTCAGTCCCTTGCCAATGCCTTCGGCACGGGAGTTGCCTTTACGCTGGCGTTGGTGCTGTTCTCGGGAGTTCGGGCGAGAATAGCAAACTCGGATATCCCCGAGACCTTCAAAGGCGTTCCCGCGACGCTGATAGCCGCCGCGATAGTCTCCCTGAGCTTCATGGGCTTTTCGGGAATGGCGTTTTAGTCAATGCACAAAATAAAAAGGGGTAATGCTCGAAATGAGTTTTATCATACCGGTCGCGCTGTTCGCCGGGCTGGGACTTGTGTCCGGCGTGCTGCTGACCGTGGTTTCAAGGGTGTTCGCCGTCAAGGTCGATGAACGTCTCGAGGCCGTCACCGAGGCTCTGCCGCAGGTCAACTGCGGTTCCTGCGGTTACTCGGGCTGCGCGGACTATGCAGGCGCCGTCGTAAAGGGCGCTCCCTGCAACCTCTGCCGCCCGGGAGGCGCAGAGGTCTCGGCAAAGCTCTCGCAGATCATGGGTGTGGACGACGAGGGCGCCGAAAAGCTTCACGCATTCGTCCGGTGCCACGGCGACTGCAAGAAGACCACCCACAAATTCGAGTTCAAGGGCATCAGCAGCTGCGCGGCCTGCAACCGCTTCTACAACGGCTCCAAGACCTGCACCAGCGGCTGCCTCGGATACGGCGACTGCGTTACGGTCTGCCCCCAGGGCGCTATCAGCATCAGGGACAGGATCGCCGTTGTAGATATCGAAAAGTGTATCGGCTGCGGGCTCTGCGTTAAGGAGTGCCCAAATCAGCTGATAACGCTGAGACCCCACAAGCAGCGCATAGAGGTCGCCTGCTACTCGGATGATCTCGGGAAGATCACAAGAAATATCTGTTCGTCGGGCTGCATAGGCTGCGGCATCTGCGTAAAGAGCTGTCCGAAGAATGCGATCAGAGTTGAGAACAATCATGCACTTATCGACAGTGAGCTTTGCGTAGGCTGCGGTATATGTAAGGTGAAATGTCCGGTCGGTGCAATTGTAAAAATCAGGTAGAAAAGTAAAGAACAGTAATTTGAAAAGCCAAACAGGAGGTAATCATCATGAACGAAAAGCAGAAAAAGGAATGTATCGACGTATTGTTCGAGCTGTATCCGAGATTCAGAAAGCTTATGTACGAGGCATTTGATAAGCTTGAGGACGATCTCACCCGTACACAGCAGATAATCCTGCTGGTGCTGGATATTGAGGACAATCTGTCCATGTCGAACCTTGCATACAGGATCTGCACCAGCAACGAGCAGGCCACACGCGCAGTTACACAGCTGGTAGACAAGGGTCTCGTGAACAGGGCTCAGAACAAGACCAACCGCAGAGTAGTGAACATCAGCCTTACCCAGAAGGCCAAGGATCATGTTGCCGCTGCAAAGAAGGCTGTTATGCTCGACACCTCTTCCCGCTTCGGCACTTCCCGTCTCAGCGACGAGGAATATCAGCAGTTCTACGATGCTATCCGCACCGCAGTACGCTTCGTATACAAGGTCGAAGAAAAGAAATACAACTTCTGATGACAGATATCAAAAAGCTCCCCCGGGTCTGACAGCTCAGACCGGGGGAGCTTTTTTAGTTTAGTTTATGCCTCAATAGCTGCGAAGCCCAGTTTGAGGTCGTCAAGGATATCCTCAACGTTCTCAAGACCCACAGACAGACGGATCAGTCCGCCGTCGATACCGGCAGCGACAAGCTGCTCGTCGGTGAGCTGACGGTGGGTAGCGGAGGCCGGATGCAGTACGCAGGTGCGGATATCCGCAACGTGTACTTCATTGGAGGCCAGCTTCAGGCTGTCCATGAACTTGACAGCCACGCTCCTGCCGCCCTTGATGGAGAAACTGATAACGCCGCTGGTGCCCAGAGGCAGGTACTTCTTGGCAAGCTCATGATACTTGTTGCTCTCCAGGCCGGGATAGTTGACCGAGAGCACGTTCTCGTTGGCTTCAAGGAATTTCGCCACGGTCAGAGCGTTCTCGCAGTACTGCTTCATCCTGACGTGCAGCGTTTCAAGACCCAGATTGAGATAGAAGGCCGACTGTGCCGAGGGGTAGCAGCCGAAGTCTCTCATCAGCTGCATCCTTGCCTTGATGATGTATGCAGCCTTGCCGTAGGCCTTGGTGTAGATGGTGCCGTGATAGCTCTCGTCGGGCTCGGTGAACTCAGGGAACTTGCCGTTGGTCCAGTCGAAGTTGCCCGAATCCACGATAACGCCGCCGCCCTGTACAGCGTGTCCGTCCATGTACTTGGTGGTGGAGTGTACGATTATATCAGCGCCGTACTCAAAGGGACGGCAGAGGATAGGTGTGGGGAAGGTGTTGTCGATGATGAGCGGTACGCCGTTGTCGTGTGCGATCTTAGCGAACTTCTCGATATCGAAGACAGTCAGCGCGGGGTTGGCAAGGGTCTCGCCGAAAACAGCCTTGGTGTTGGGCTTGAAGGCCGCTCTGATCTCCTCCTCGGGAGCGTCGGCGTCAACGAAGATGCACTCGATGCCCAGCTTTTTGAGGGTGTAGGCAAAGAGGTTAATGGTGCCGCCGTAGATAGTGGCAGCGGAGATGAAGCTGTCGCCGGCCTTTAAGATGTTGAGCAGCGAAAGCAGCGAGGCCGCCTGTCCGCTGGAGGTACACATAGCGCCGATACCGCCCTCGAGAGCCGCGATCTTGTCCTCCACAGCCATAACGGTGGGGTTCTCAAAGCGGGAGTAGATAAGGCTCTTGGTGGGGTCGTCGAAAACTGCCGCCACATCGTCGGTGGAGTCGTAAACATAGGTGGTGGACTGTACTATGGGCACCACTCTCGGCTCGGTGTTCTTGGGGGTGTAGCCTGCGTGCAGGCATTTTGTTTCGATCTTCATGTATTATCTTTCCTTTCTTGAAGCGTCCGCGGTGGACGCATTGATAGCTTGAATCTCCCGATGATATTTCGTATCGTCGGCATGAGGTCAAAAGTCCTTGTAATTGGTGGTGTCAACGCTGTCCATATAATCCTGGCTATCCTGTACCGGTTCGGTGGGCGCAGAGGGCGCAGGGGTATTCTGCATACCGCCGTAGGGAGGCTGCTCGCCCACGAAGGTGGTGCGGTTGATGCTTCCCTTGGGACCCTTGACCAGCATGATGATGAATATGATGATGAACAGCGCACCTGCGCCGAAGCCGATGAAGGGGATCATCTTCATGGAATCGTACTGAACGTAGTTGATGACGCAGCTGTCGTCAACGAACTGCAAATAATCATCCTCGCTCATGCCCCACTCCTTGCAGTAATCGTGGAGATACTGCTTTACCTTGTCGGGCATGGCGACCACCTTGGTGGTGACCTCAACGGGTGTGGGCAGCGCGGTGGTCTTGCCGTCAATCCGATCCCAGGTCTTGTCAGCCAGGGTGTCAAGCTTGGACTGTACATTCTTGTCGCCTACCGAAAGTACGCCGAAGTGGTCGTTGATAGCTACAAGGTAATAGGGGGTCTCGCTGGAGCCCATGGGGATGAAGCCGTAGCTCCTTGAACTCTTGGCGATAGCTACCTGATCGTAGGCAAGCTCGATATTGCCCTTTACAAGGTCGCCGATCTCCATAGAATCCTTCTTTACGGTATCAAGGGAAACAAAGTCGTCGCCCATGATCTTGATAGTATCGCCGATACCGATGATGCCCACAAAAATGCCTAAGATGCCGAGGATAAGCATAACGAATTTTACTCTTGACATATTATTTTTACTCCTTTACTGTTTTACTCTTTTTACTGATCGGTATAAACAAAGCTCTTTGCACTTCTGATGCAGCGGTCTATGGTGTCTTTGTCATGCCCGTAGATCACAAGGCTGTATGATATGTAGGTGTCGTCGGAGTATTCGTACTGGGCGGAGATGTTGGTCTGCTCCTGGATGGTGCCGTCCTCCGGGAAGTGGAGCACCGCCACGAAGCCCCGGCGCCCGCCGCCGAGGTCCCAGGTCTCGCTGCTCTCCACCGTGAGATACTCGCTTTGCAGGGTACTGAGCGACTGCGTCCTTTCATCGAAGCTCTCATAGGGCGTGGCGTTACCGGCGCCGTCATCCTCGCCGGGATAGCGGCAGGCGCGAAGCTCCGCACGGATGTCGGTTTCATCCTGCCTGTTTTGCAGCATGAGCTCCTTGGTCATCATATATCCCTCGCCGGAGGGGGTCTTTTCCCAAAAGGCGGAAACGTTGTTGGGCGCCACGCCCTCTGGCAGAGTGACGCGAAAATTGAACTCATCCCCGACGGTGAACTCCGTTTCGTGAGCCTCCCCGGTGACATCTCCGCTCCACGCCGACTGCCACTGGTAGGAATCCACCAGCATATAGGTATCGGAGGCGGTGATCTCGAATGAAACCGTGTTTTCGCCCGCCGTGAACATCATGCTGTCAAAGGCGCCGTCCTTGCCGCTTTTGAGCACTATCAGGTTCTCAAAGGGCAGGTCGCCGAGGGCGGTCTTATCCACCGTCAGGGTCAGCACAGCGCTGCTGCCGCAGAGAGTTACCCGGACAGGGCATCCCACAAGTCCCACAGTGCCGGAGGAGATCACATCAATTCCCAGCACGTTTTCAAGCTTGCTGAGCCCGTCGGGGTCCTTGACTTCAAGCTTTGCCCCGGTGATCTGAGGGGCGTTGGGGTCGTTTATTTCCAGCGAATACTCCGAGGGGTATTCCTCGGTGCTGCTCGTCTGTGAATCTGCCTGCTCGGTCTGAGCGGCAGAGCTTTCCTGTACCGCGATGCTCTCGGGAGCACCCGCCGGGGTACTGTCTGCGCCGTTTGAACTGCTGCTGCCGGTCTTGCCGCAGGAGGTCAGCAGCGCCAGCGCAAGCAGCAAAGTTATATATAGCTTCATAGGCCGTTATCAGACGTTGATCTCAGCCACGTCATCCGAAACGCCGTTGGCCTCGATGACCGGCTTTACGCAGTTGGCGATGAACTCCTCCACCTGCTGCGGGCAGCGGCCGATGTAGTTTTCGGGCTTCATGATCTCGCTGAGTTGATCTTTAGTCACGTTGAACATGGGGTCAGCGGCGATGAGGTCTGCCAGATCGTTGTCGAGGCCGTCCTTCTTGACGTGCTCGCCGGCGATCATAGACAGCTCCCTGATGCGCTCATGCAGCTCCTGACGGGAGCCTCCGCGCTCGCAGCAGTCCATGATGATGTTCTCGGTAGCCATGAAGGGCAGCTCCGCCATTACCCGCTTGCGGATGATCTTTTCGTATACCACAAGGCCGTTGGCGGGATCGGTGACGTTGAGCATGATGTTGAGGATAGCGTCAACTCCCAGGAAGGCCTCCGCTACGGCGATACGCTTGTTGGCAGAGTCGTCGAGAGTTCTCTCGAACCACTGTGTTCCGGCGGTGAAGGCAGGGTTGAGCACGTCCACCATGACATATCTCGCCAGTGAGCAGATGCGCTCGTCTCTCATGGGGTTGCGCTTGTAGGCCATAGCCGACGAACCGATCTGAGTCTTCTCAAAGGGCTCCTCGATCTCCTTGAAGGACTGGAGCAGTCTGATGTCGTTGCCGAACTTCATTGCGCTCTGAGCGATAGCCGCCAGCACCTGACATACCGCGAAATCCACCTTGCGGGAGTAGGTCTGTCCCGATACAGGAACGACGCCGTCAAAGCCCATTTCCTCGGCGATGAGGGCTTCAAGCTTCTTCACCGAGTAGGTGTCGCCGTGGAACAGCTCCATGAAGGAGGCCTGTGTACCCGTGGTGCCCTTGGAGCCCAGCATTTTCAGTCTGCCCAGCTGGAAGTCCAGATCCTCGAGATCCATGAGCAGCTCGTTGCACCAGAGTGTAGCTCTCTTGCCCACGGTGGTGAGCTGTGCGGGCTGGAGGTGAGTGTAGGCCAGGCAGGGCAGGGACTTGTACTTGTCAGCGAACTTCGCCAGCTGGTCGATGACCTTGACGAGCTTTCTCTTGACTACTCTCAGCGCGTCCCGCATGATGATGATATCGGTGTTGTCGCCCACATAGCAGCTGGTGGCGCCCAGGTGGATGATGCCCTTAGCTCCGGGGCAGACCTCGCCGTAGGTGTGGACATGAGCCATTACGTCGTGGCGGAACTTCTTTTCATAGGCAGCCGCGACTTCATAGTCGATATCCTCTGTATGGGCGGCAAGCTCCTCCACCTGCTCCTTGGTAACGTTGAGCCCCAGGTTCATTTCGGCTCTCGCCAGTGCCACCCAGAGCTTTCTCCATGTGGAGAATTTCTTGTCGGCAGAGAAGATGTACTGCATCTCCTTGCTGGCATAGCGTGTACAAAACGGACTTTCATAGCTGTTTGTCATATTTTCAAACTCCTTTGCTGATTTAGATAAAACAAATACTCCATTATTATAACATAGAATAAATAAAAAAGCAATGGAGAAAATAAAATTTTCGTGTAAAACCGGGAAGGATTTTTCTGCTCCCGGTGTCGGTTTGTCAATGATATGATACAAAGATTTCAAAAAAGTTCACCATTTGAAAGGAAGGCGCTGATATAATCAGCGGGAGACTTCCAGTTCAATGGGCGCATGGGGAATTTATTGTATTTTCTGCTGTGTACAGCAAGC
>JAFXNC010000046.1 GCA_017529875.1 Ruminococcus sp.
CGAAACCGTGCTTCCTGTGCTATACTATTCATGGAACAACTCTCTTTTCATGATATTTTTGTTTTGGCGGTACTTAACATTATATCATATTGAGAGTTGTTTTTATTTTTTTAGTGTCTATGATCTATTGTAACATAACAAAGTGAAAGCTTTTCAGCTCTGTCTGACGACGTTTATGGAGAATATGGAGCGGAACTTATTGCAGGATACGGTTATGATCTCCGGCCTGCCGTGAGCTGACTTGTGCCAGTCCGCGATGCGCTGGGCAAGCATCATAGCGGCTGCGCTGCCGTCTGAGGCTTTTACCGGGAGCAAAACGACCAGAGGCAAAGGTTTGCCGGGAGCCAGCCGCGAATCAACGATGTTTCTGAGCTGCTCCGGGGTCTGCGGAGCAAAGCCGTACTTGTCGTAGAACTCGAAATCCTGCTGACAGGGGGGCATATCTTCAAAGAAATGATCTTCGCCGATCTGCCTGTCCGAGAGCAGAAAGTAGTCATAGCGCATACTGCCTCCGGCGGTAAGGGTGTTGTCGAAGGTCACGTCAAGATGATAGGGGATGCCGTCCACCGTGACGATGTTCCAGGCGTGCTTTTCGGGGGGATTGTCCTCGCAGGAGACAGCGTCGCCGTAGACAACTATCGGCTTGCCCTCCGGAAAGACTCTGTCGCAGGCGAACTTTACCGCCTTGGCTATCCCTTCGCAGACTGCCGCGCCGTAGATCATCGCTCCGGGGGCTTCATGGCTGTAACTGTCCCGCAGACCCTGATAGGTCACGCTATGCACCAGCTCGCTGTGGATGCGGGCGATCCTGTCCTCAGCTTTGCCGCTGTCTGAACGGTAGTGCTCGTTGACGGTGCGTTCCATGGCGGTGAGCAGCGTGACACAGTCGTTATAGCCGAAGCGGTACTCCGGGAGCACCGTGCAGCAGCGGTCAAGGGGGCGGGATCTGCGTTTGAGGTGCCTGACGTAAAAGATCTCCGGAACGTCGTAGCAGATAGCATGAAAAATAGCCGAGATCCTGTCGCCGGAGTTCACCGGGACCTGTATCTGATCTTCAAAGCGCAGCAGTCCCGAGAGCAGGCTGTCATAGGCCTCCTGCTCCTTCGCTGTGAGCTTTGTTCTGTGGTATCTGTACTGACCCGGCGGTATGAAGGCCGAAAGATCCTTCGTGTGCAGCATGGCGTTTTCCTCCCTTTATTTGAGCGTCCCTTTGAACAGCTCTGCGGTGCGGTTGTCCAGCATGATGAACTCGCCCTCGCCGAGAGCACCCAGCTCCTCGGGGCGTACTACCTTGTCACGCGCCATCGAGGTCGTCAGCCCTGCTGCACCGTTGTAGTGGTAGCCCATCATTCCCAGACCGTTATTGCCTGTGAGAGTATCCGTGACGTTGATGCGGTCGTATTCGCCCAGCTCGGATGAGAGCAGCGTGCTGGCGTGCTGCCCGTGGGAGAACAGTATCACCCGGTGGGAGAGCGCGAGCCAGGGTGCCAGTGAATCGTTTTTGCTGCCGCTCATGGCGCTGATATCCGGTGTGGAGACCGTGAAGCAGACCGTGGGGGAGCAGGCCTGCATCAGCGCCGTCAGCGGCTCGCAGCCGGCAAGTGAGGCGGCGTCGCAAACTATCCTCATATCGCGCCCCGATGCGGCACAGCCTCTCAGCTCTGCGGTGATCAGCGAGATCAGGGCCTTTCTGGAAAAAGAAGTAACATCTATCAACAGTATCCCGCCGCATCTCACGCACTCGGCTGCCGAGGTACTCCGTGAAATGCCGTTCTTCCAGGGGAGGATGTCCGCTTCCTTCATCAGCGATGAGAAGAAGTATATCACCGAAGCTTTTATCCCTGCCGTACCCGCGTTCAGTCCATTGCGGATGCTGTCGGCATCGGCGGCAGAGATCCGCCCTGCCTGTTCGAGCTTGGCAAGCTCCGTGTTGATGCGGTCATGGGGGCAGGAGCCGAACATCCTCGTGTAGGGTACTATGCCCTGTTTCCTCAGAAAATCTGCGAGAGCTCTGATGTAGAGAGCGCCCTCAGGGGGAATGGGGTGCTCCTTCGGAGAGGCCTCGCAGATCCGCTGAGCTGCGTCGGCACCGGAGAGGCGGAAGATAGGATCGTAGCAGGGCTGTGAGGCGTCGGCCGAGCGAAGATAGCTGTGTCCGTAAAAGCTCCGCTGCAGCAGCGAAGCAAGCTGTGAGTCGCCCTCGTGGAGCACTATCACCGCCGCGCCGTTCTGCACCGAGCTGCGGCAGCACTGCGTCACCAGACGTGCTCTCAGGTCTGCGCTGCCGCCTGAGATGACCGTACTGCCCAGCTGCCCCGAGGCCGGCAGCATCACGCTCTCGCTGACGGTGCCCAGGTCCCTGATGCCGCGGCTGCGCTCATTGGCCTTGTTGATGCGTTTGAGCTCTCTCTTTCTGCCGGAGCGTCCGGCTGCTGACATCATCAGCGCCAGACCTGTCCTCATAACTCTGCCCATTGATCTTACCTCCTGTATAGTCCTGCCGTGAATCTGAAAGGCGGACAGTAGGGCATCCCCACTATCGCCTCGCCGCGTCCGAGGCTGCTGATATCCCAGTCTTCTACGGCACAGCCGTCCCTGACCGTTTCCTCAGTCTTCCCCGAAGGGCTGATGTACTGTATTGCGGAGCGGTTACTGCCGAACAGCCCTGTGATGTATTTGCGTGAGGCTTCGTCGGTAGTGTGAAAGCAGAACACCGTCTGGAATGCCGAGGCGATTATCCGCCCGCCGTTCTCGCCGTAGTGCTTGTAAAGCTGTTCGAGGCTCTGAAGACCCGCCACCACCGACAGTCCCAGGGAGCGTCCGAAGTTGAGACCGTCCTCCAACCGTCCGAGACCCGCAAGCATGGCGGCTTCGTCGCAGATCAGGTACTTCCTGCCGCTGTCTGACTGCCTCGGAGAAAGAGCCTCTTTAAGAAACAGATCGGTCATCAGCCGGAAGGCCGGCCTCATCGCCTGTCCCCGGGAGGGGTCGTATTCAAGGAATATGGCTCTGCCGTCCCGGTGCTTTACGGTCTGCCTCACAGAGAAACCGCCTGTGCCGCAGAACTCCCTTGACAGGAACCGTCCCGAAGCCGATTGCAGCTCCGCCAGTATGCCCAAAGACTGGTCTGATCTGCCGTTGCCCACGTATTTCATTACGCCGGTGAGCATCGGGTATGGCCTGACCAGTGCATGGAGCTTGTCCGCGTCCAGCTTGCGCAGCTGCTCCGAGAGCGCCTTGTTGGTAAGGGATGAACCCATGCTGCCTTCGGCTATGCCGTTGAGCGCCATAGCTGTCAGGACTGCCGAAAAGATATCCCGCGCCGCCATCGGAAAGAATGGCTGAGCCGAGGCTTCGATCTGCTCCGCGAAGATGACTTCCGAGATCTCGTCGGAATTAGCCGACACCGTCTCTGGTGCCGCACCGTCGGAGAGCACTTCCTTGAAAATGTTCCAGCCCGCCTCAGTGCTGCCGGTGCCGATGACCGGATCCCCCGGTCGGTGAAAGCAGCGGTAATCGAGCTTCGGGTCGAATACCAGCATCACATCGTCCTTGCCCATGCGGGCCCTTAGCTGCGGTATCAGATGCATCAGCGTGTTGGTCTTGCCGGAACCTGTGGAGCCCAGGAGCAGAAGGTGGCTCGAAAGCAGCTTATCGGTGATGCCGAGACTGACCTTCTTACCGCCGCTGCTGCCGGGGATCACTGCTGCCGCATCGGAAGGGCAGCCCGGGGGAACGCCGCCTGCAAGCGACGTCCCCGAAAGGAGAGTTTCTCTTGTTATCATAGCTGTCCCTCCCTGCTGCCGGCTCAGTCGTTGAGCCAGGCGTCGAGATCGGGCACCTTGCAGTTGGATCCCTCCGTGCCGATCTTGGTGTCGATGTGTACCTGCTGATCGGGCGACGAGGTGCTGACTGCCTTGACGCTGGCCGCCATGAAGTCGAAGAACTCGGTGAAGTCGAATCCGTCCTCGTCGCGGAGCTCGAAGACGCGCTTGCCGTCGGTGAGCTGGGCGATAGTGGCCTTGTCGTAGCCCTTGACCGCCAGCACCCAGAGCCTCATCTTGCGCTCATCGGTGCGCTTTCTTATGAGCTCTGCGGCGCGGCTTACGTCGCCGCCGTAGCCGTCGGATATCAGGATCATGTAAGGCATCCTGGTCTCGATGCCTTCATTGGCGTATCTGTGACCCTGCTTGCGGAGCATCTCAACGCCCTTCTCCAGCGCGTCACCCAGGTTGGTGCCGCCGCCCGCATTGAAGCTGACCGGATCGAGCTTGTTGACGGGTCTCCAGTCCTGCTGCACGTTGGTGGCGTGGTTGAAGCCCATGACCGCCACATCCACCTGGCTGGCGGCTCTGGGATCGCGGCAGACGTCCGCAGAAAAGCGGTTGATGGCCTTGTTGAGGTTGATGATGGGTGTGCCGGACATGGATCCGGAGGTGTCTGCGAGGATGAGCACAGGCATATGAGCCTCGTTAACGCTCTCGAGCTCGTAGTCGTTGAAGTTGTAGTTGTTGAAGTCGTTGTAAGTGTTCATAGTGATTTCTCCTTTAAAATTTTAATATATTTTGGCTGCTTGGGTAACTTGTTCAGGTGCGGGGGAAGGGTTTGCGGGGGATATCGCCGGGGATGTCGGTCCTTGCTGTTTTGCCGGAGGGTTCCGGTCCCTTTGGGGAGCCTGCCTCTTTGGGTGCAGGAGTCGGTGATCTGCTCTTTACGGCGGAGGTCCTGTCAGAGCGGCTGTCCGGCGGGCTGCGGAAGGAAAAGAAGCCGGTACATCTTTCCCAGATGCGTCCGATCCCCTCCTTGAGATCCCGTAAGTCGATCAGGCAGAGGTTCTCAGTCTCGGGCTTCGGGGGCGGTTCGGGAGCAGGCTTTTCAGGTTTGGGGACAGGCTTGGGAGGCTCCTCGGGCGGGTAGATGATCTGCTTTGCCTTCTCCCTCAGCTTTTCCCAGTCGGGAGCCTTGTAGTAGGCCTCCTCCCGGACAGCCGGCTTGACGTCGGTATTGATGACTGTCAGCACCGTCTTGTCGTCGTCGAGAAGTTTGCGGGGATAGTTCTCCAGAAACTTCTGCGAAGCCGCTTCGAGCTGTCCCACAGTCTCCGCCGTGACCTCAGAACGGTCGAGGAACATCCTCGCCAGCCGGACGTTCACGTCGGTCTCCTCGCGGTGCAGAAGCGCAGGGCAGACCTGCTCGAAGACGCCGTCGGTCATCAGCATGAAGGACGCCACCGATCCGTCTACCTGTCCGAAGACCCACATCTCCGGGCCGAAGCACAGGGGGTATACGCAGCCGTCCTCGTCGCGCTGCTGATCTGTGACGCGGATGTACCTGCCGTCCTCCAGCAGCGCCACCAGTCCGCTGTCTCCCGACTGTCCGTAGAACAGCTTTTTCTGCTTCGGGAAGTAGGCTGCAAGGCATAGAGTGGTGTCGTATTCGTCACGGCTGTTGCCGTCGTCATCGGCTCTGACGAGCACCGCACGGTAAGCCTCGACGAAGGCGTTGTTCATGTGCTTTTTGATAGCATCGGCATCGGGCTCGGCTTCGATATGAGAGGCGCAGTATTCCACTGCGGTCTCGCAGGCGACCTTGGAACCTATCTCCGAGAATTTCATGCTCCCCAGGCCGTCAGCGACCGCTGCGATGACGATGCCGTCCTTGCCTTCTTTAAAGCAGCGGCTGTCCTGGCAGGGAAGTCCCTTGTCGATGTGGTAGGGACCTGCCATAGAGTTTGAATAGTTGATTATCATATCGATCTCTCCTTGCAGTTACGTTCCTATCCCGTAGGAAACGCTCTGTTCGCGCAGCTGTGTGCGCTCCTCGTTCATCATCTCGTACCTGGCATGGGCAAAGGCTCTTGCGTCGGCCTCCACAGGCTGTGAGTAGTAAGCCCTGGGGTTTTCTTCAAAGGTGATGTAGTCCTTGAAGTTCTCCCGCCAGCTTTCCACCTGAGCCTTGTCGCTGTGGTCGGCGATGCCCTTGACCGCCTGATCCTGATAGGCGTGACGGCCTTCGTGAAGGCAGGTCTCTACCATCATGCGGGGGTCGTCGCCGTACCGTGAACCCGGTTCAAGCTGGGAGGAGTTTATGCAGATCCTCCCGGTGGCCGGGTCGTAGAGCCCGAGAGTGACCGAGTTGCCGTCGGCGTAGAGGGGACGGCTCTCCACCGGACAGGACAGCCTGTCCGATTCTAAGGCCATGCGGTCTTCGATAGCCTGGAGGGCTTCGAGCTTCTCGCCGGGAGATAGCTGCTGCCAGTTCTCCGCTGTGAGGATGATGCTCTCGTCATAGGTCATGACAGCACCTCCTTACATCACAGCCCGCAGTGCTCCTGCGGCCTTTTCGGGCTCGGTGCGCAGCCAGTCGATGTACACGAGTGCTGCCGGATAAGTCATCCTGCCTCCGGTGACAAGTTCCCTGACCGAGCAGCCGCCGCAGCGGATATCGGTCATAGTGCCGGATGTGACCCAGAGCTCCGCGGCGCGGCGGATATCCTCGTAACCGCTGCCGAGAAGGTCGCCGGCGGTAGTCTTAGCTGCGGCATTACCGTAGCCGAGCTCGCCGGTGAGCTTTTGAACAAGTCTGTCTTTCACAGTATCACTGCCTTTCATATATTTGTATACTATCCTTCGAGGAATGCTGAACCAAGTGCCGCGATCACTCCGATGATCAGCAGCGCCACCGAGAGGGTCACGATGATCCCTATGGCAAGTGCCGCAGCGGCGTCACCGATGAATGCCGTTCCTATCACGGCGGGGTATTCCCACCAGCAGTACCGGTTGGAGCGTCTGCCCGGAGCAAACTTGAATACGAATACGCAGCTCACGATAAAGCCTGCCAGTGCGCAGAGCCCGGAGCAGAAGGTTATCAGTCCCGGCATCTTCATGAAGTTTTTGAACAGTGCCGGCAGCAGGCTGTTGAGCATCATATACTCGAATATCCCCGAGAGTATCAGCATCGGTACCCGGAAGGTCATCGCCCCGAACAGCTTGGAGCGCTTCAGCGATGCAGCGCCGCCGGGCGTTACAGTGATGTTGGCGGGCTGCATCTGAGCGGGAGGTGCAGTGAAGTATCTTGCGGACGTACCCGGCTGCTGCCTTGCTGGCGCCAGGGCATGGGTATTGCTCGTCGGAAGGGCGTGCTTTCTGGCACGGCGGTCTTCCACCTCGCAGTAAGGACAGGTGCGGAGACCTCTTCGGTAGTAGTGGAGCTTGTCCCGCCTGCACCTTACAAGCTCTCCGCTGAACCTGACCAGAGCCTGCTTCCACTCCCGCGCATCGGGACGGCGGGAGGGGTCGCGGTCTCCGTCGATGAAGGCTCTTTTAAACAGCTCCTTCATGTAGTCCGGCAGGAGGCTGAGATCCGGAGCATAAGGTGAAGGCGTCCGGGTGCATCTCGGGTTGAAGAAAGGCGTCTGGCAGAGCTCCACCATTTTGTCCTTGCGGACGGGGTGAGCGGGGGAGCCCTTCCGGGGGCTGAGCTTGACGCCCGAGAAGGGGTGTATGCCGTTCATCAGCATACGGAAGATGTGTACCGCCAGTGCAAAGCAGTCAGACTCTTTGGTAAAGGTCTTTCCGGGGCATTTCTCATAGTTTGTGCCCATGACGTTCCGGATCACCTCCGGAGCGGCATAGCCTTCGAGACAGACTGTGCATCTGTACTCCCGGAAGCCGCTCCTGAAATGGTAGGAATCCGCGTCAATAAAGGTAACAGAGCAGTCGGAGTTGATCTTGATGTTGTTGGGGTTGAAATCTCCGAAGACCTGTCCCTGACTGTGCAGCGCCTCGATGGTCTCGCATATGCTGATAAGGCATTTGACCCTGTCCGCAGTGGAGAAGCCGTGGGCCTTTTTGGGCGGGTACTCGTAGAGCTGGTCAAGCTCGTATGCCGACTTGATCTTCTGCATACCGAATCCGATGAACCGGCGCTTGGCATCGTAGAGCGGGGCAAGGGGCCACGCTATGTGTCTTGCGATGCGGGCGTTCTGGAAGCTGGCAGTTTTGCTGAACCTGACCATCTCGGTGATCTTGCTCTCCCGCTTGGCGGCATCCTGCATGGTGTTGTAGAGCTTAGCGACCCGTCCGGGGTAGTTCTTGAGCTCGTACACCGAACCCTCGCCGCCCTTGCTCAGGGGTTTGTCGCTCAGGTCGATGGGGGTGTTTGCCTGTGTGTAAACGATCATATATCTTTCCTCCGTTTTATGAAGTCAGATCTTACGGGAGCCTTTTTGCGGCCCTCTGATATATATAACGCACCGGGATCCGATTTGTCTCACGGATACTGAAAATTTTTTCCTCCGCATTCGGATAAGGTCTTCCGTGTGCTTTCATTTATCATAACGCTGCCGACGGGCAAATGTCTCACGGGAAGACAAAACTTTTTTCAAAGCAGCGGGGGAGCTGCTGAACCATATCCCGATTTTGGCAAAGATAAACAGATTATTTCTTGACTTTATGCCGAAAACATATTATAATATAGATGTAGAAACTAAGCCGGTTCCCGGGAGGTGAGCTTTATGACAAAGAGATGTCCGTGGTGCGGGGAGAAACTTGAAAACCCCGGCATTTTTGCCCTCGGACAGTACCGCTGCCGATGCTGCGGCAAAAAAAGCACCCTCAGGCGCGACCTGCGATTTCTGTGGGTGCCGGGAGCGTTCGCCTTCGCGGTGATACTGCTGACCAGAAGCGTCTTTGCGCTGACCTCGGTGCTGCTGATAGGGGTGTCGGTTTACTGGTACAGGCTCCATGCGCCCCTTGTGCGCTCCACGAAGAAATACGTCCCTGTCAAGACCGCCCAGGCGCGTCTGACTCTGCTGGAACAGCAGGGCTTTGTCAAAAAGCGAATGACCTTCCTGGAGGGGCAGTGCTTTACAGTAGTCTTCATCAACGAGAACGACGAGCCGTTATCCAAGACGCTCACCGTCAACGCCGACAGCGTCAGCTTTGACGATGACGAGCTCACGGTCAGATTCTCTTTCCTGCCCAAATGCACCCGCTACAAGGACTTCCCCAAGGACACCCCGCTGTTTCTTTTCAGAGGCCGGGAGCGCCTTGCCAAGGGGATACTCACCAGCCCCGTGGCCTTTCCGAGACTGGATGCATCCGAGCTGGGCGATGAATGACAATAATGCGGAGGCAGAACATGACCGAATCAACGCTTCACAAACTGATAGATGAAAGCACCGGAAACGAGAGCAATATCCGTCAGATATGCGCCCTTCGGGAGGGCGAGACCGTCTACTGCGACAGCTGGAAGGGCTTTAAAAGCGACAGTGCCCTCCACGTCATGTCAGTGACCAAGGGCGTAATGGCGGTGCTTACCGGCATCGCCGCTGACAAGGGCTTTATCAGAAGCACCGAGCAGAAAGTTCTCGACTTCTTCCCGGATCACACCGTCAAGCGCGGCGAGAAGACTATCTATGACGTCACCCTCAGACACCTGCTCACCATGACCGCGCCCTATAAATACCGCTCCGAGCCCTGGACAAAGGTCTGCACCTCAGCCGACTGGACTAAGGCCGCCCTCGACCTGCTGGGCGGGCGGGGAGGCATCACCGGGGAGTTCAAATACGCCACTCTCGGCATACAGATACTCTCAGGGGTCATCGAGAATGCCTCTGGCATGAAGTGCCTTGACTTTGCCAACGAGTACCTGTTCGCGCCCCTGGGTATACCTGCTCACGTCTCCCACGGCGACAGCTCCAAGGAGGATCAGCTTGAATACGTGATGAGCAAGTCCCCCCGCATAAACGAGTGGTACTCCGACCCGGCGGGAACTGTTACGGCGGGCTGGGGGCTCACCCTTTCAGCCTGCGATATGGCTAAGCTCGGCTGGATGCTGATAAACGGCGGTACTTACGGCAATTCCCCTGTGGTATCGGAGGACTGGATCGCACAGATGACCTCCCCGATAGTAAAGCTGAATGAGCGCTTTGCGAATATGTACTACGGCTATCTCTGGTACAGACCCTTTGAAGACCGCCCGGTGTTCGCAGCCATCGGCGACGGCGGCAACGTGATCTACGCCGACCCCGAAAAGAGGATATCCGTAGGCGTGACAGGCATTTTCAAGCCGAGGATATTTGACCGCGTCGCGTTTATAGAGAAGTACGTTATCCCCCTTGCAGAAAGCCTGTAAAAAACTGTGCCGCTCACGGCGGTGATCTTACTTTATGTTCCGAGGATAAATATATGTCAAAAAAGGTTTACGACAACCGCGAGCTATCGTGGCTGAAATTCAATATGCGCGTGCTGGAGGAGGCGCAGGACAGCGCCGTTCCCCTTATGGAGCGGCTGAAATTCGCCTCTATCTATTCCAGCAACCTGGATGAGTTCTTTCAGGTGCGGGTGGGTGCGCTGACCGATCAGCGGCTCATCGGCGACAGCGAAAAGGACAACAAGACCCGACTGCGCCCCTCGGAGCAGCTTTCGGAGATATATTCCCGGGTGGCAAAGCTTGCTGACCGCAAGGACAAGGCCTTCCACACCATTCAGCGGGAGCTGGAGGTCAAGGGCATCAGCCGCCGCAGCTTCAAGAGCCTCAGCAAGTCCGAACAGGAGTTTATCGAGAGATATTGGGCTTACGAGATCGAGCCTATGGTCAACGCCGTCATCATCGACAGGCGGCATCCATTCCCGTTTTTGGGCAACAAGGAGCTGTTCGTCTGCGCCAGGCTGGCCTCCAAGACCGGCGTGCTGATAGGGCTTATCAGCTGCACCGAGAAATTCGAGCGGCTGGTCTTCCTGCCCACCGAGGACAGCTCGGTGAACTATATGCTCATCGAGGATATCATCTCGGCCTATGCCGACAGGGTATTTTCAAGCTACAAGATCGAGGAGCGCTGCATACTCCGCCTGACCCGCAGCGCGGATATCAGCCTCGACGACGATTTCGATATGGAGCTGGACGCAAGGCAGAATATGTCCGAGCTCATCAGCAAGCGCAAAAGGCTGCGCCCGGTGAGATTACAGCTCAGCCGCACCATGCCCGACGATACAGTAAGCGAGCTGAGCTCGCGCCTCGAACTCAGCACCAAGCAGATGTTCGTGGAGAAGTCCCCCCTTGACCTGGGGTATGTCTTCGCGCTGTGCCCCAAGTGCTCCCAGTACAGCGAGATGTTCTACTCCAAGCGAGAGCCTCAGACCTCCCGCATGATCGACGAGACCCGCCCCATGATGGCGCAGATCGACGAGCGCGACCTGCTGCTTTCCTACCCCTATGAGTCAATAAAGCCCTTCCTGCGCCTGCTCGACGAGGCCGCCGCCGACCCGGACGTGGTCTCGATGAAGATGACCCTCTACCGGGTAGCGAAGAATTCCCGGGTGATAAAAGCGCTGTGTACCGCCGCCGAGAACGGCAAGGAGGTATTCGTGCTGGTGGAGCTGAGGGCGAGGTTCGACGAGGAAAACAACATCGAGCAGTCCCGCCAGCTGGAAGAAGCAGGCTGCCGGGTCATGTACGGACCTGCGGGCTTCAAGGTACACTCCAAGCTCTGCCTGATAACCAAAAAAGTCGGCAAGGAGCTTAAATACTACACTCAGATCGGCACCGGCAACTATAATGAGAAGACCGCCGAGCTCTATACCGATCTCTCCCTGATGACCACGAATCAGGATTTCGGCCTCGATGCCTGCGACGTGTTCAGAGCCCTCTCCCTGGGGGAGACTGTGGACAGTATGCGGATGCTGTGGGCGGCGCCTCACTGTTTGCAGAACCGTGCCTTAGAGATGATGGACAACGAGATCAGGATAGCCCGCGCCGGCGGCGAGGGGTATGTGGGGCTCAAGCTCAACTCCCTTACCGACAAGGCCCTCATCGACAAGCTCATCGAGTGCTCTCAGGCGGGGGTCAGGGTGGAAATGGTCATCCGGGGCATCTCCTGCCTTGTGGCAGGGATAAAGGGCGTCACCGAGAACGTCCGTATCGTCTCGATAGTCGGGCGCTACCTGGAACACGGGCGCATCTACATTTTCGGCGAGGGCGTGAGACAGAATATCTACATCTCCTCCGCGGACTTCATGACCCGCAACACCACCCGCCGTGTGGAGATCGCAGCGCCTGTCCTTGCGGACGACCTGAAAGAGCGTATCCTCGACTACTTCAAGGTGCAGCTCTCGGACAACGTCAAAGCCCGTGAGCAGCTCTCCGACCGCAGCTATGTCCATGTCCGCAACGACAACGTCCCACTGGACGCGCAAAAGCACTTCATAGCCGAGGCCTACGCCAACGTCCCGCTGGTGAAGCAGTCCGCTCCCGCCCCGGAAAAGAAAAAGGGCTTTTTCGCAAGGCTCTTCGGGCGCTTCGGCAAGAAGAACAGGCAAAAGCCGTGAACTGAATAATCGCCTCCCGTCAGGGGCATAACTAAGACAGTACCGCAGATGCGCGGTGCTGTCTTTTGTGTTAAGGAGTGATATGTATGGGCAAGAAACGCAAAAAGCCTGTTGAAGCCGTCTTCGACGACGAAAAAGACCTTGAACTGGAGCGCATAGGCGCCGCCTATGACCCCGATGCCCCGGACGTGCGCACCGGTCTCGATTCCGGGGCGGCCTCAGCCGGTGAGATGACCGGGCTCATCCCCGGCGGCGGCGATATGACAGGCGGGGAGTACGAGGCGCAGAAGGATCTTTTCCCCTTCGGCACGCCGAATATCCTGCCGAGGTAAGACAGGGCGGCGCGGGCTTATGTCTGCGCCGCTTTGCCGTATTTGCAGAAAAACCTCCCGCAAGGTTGCATTTGTTACGGATATGTGTTATAATACATACAGCCAAAAAATAACACCGAAAGGAAATAATACTATGTCAGAAGAAAGAATACCCAAAAGATCCGAGATCCCCGAGGAGTCGAAATGGGCCCTCGAGGATATCTACCCTTCCGACGAGGCCTGGGAAGCTGATTTCGAGAAGTTCAAGTCCTTCCCCGAAAGGGTCGCCTCCTACAAGGGCAGACTGGGAGAGAGCGCCGGGACGCTGCTGGAATTCCTGCGCCTTTCCGACGAGATCGCTGTGCTTGCCGACAGCCTCGGCAACTACGCCCAGCGCCGCTCCGACGAGGACACCGCAAACACCCTCTATCAGGGCATGACAGGTCAGCTCATGAACGCCTATGTCGCCCTCAACGCCGCAGGCAGCTTCGAGACCCCGGAGATCATCTCGATCCCCGAGGAAAAGCTGGAAGGTTTCTACGCCGAGTGCGAGGATCTGCGCCTATACAAACGCGCCCTCGACCGCATCAGGCTCAAAAAGGATCACATCCTCTCCGAGGCGGAGGAGCGCATCATCGCCCTGGCCGGTGAGATGTCCCAGTCCCCGGAGAACATCTTCTCCATGTTCTCGGATGCCGACCTGAAATTCCCCGACGCTCTTGATAAGGACGGCAAGGCTCACCAGGTCACCCACGGCTCCTATATCCCGCTGGTGCAGAGCTCCGACAGAGTGCTGAGAAAGTCGGCCTTCGAGTCCATGTACCACACCTATGACAGCTTCAAGAACACCTGTGCCGCCACCCTCAATTCTCAGATCAAGGCGGTGCAGTTCTATTCCGCTGCCCGCAGATATGAGTCCTCCCTCGAAGCGGAGCTTTCCTCCAACGAAGTGCCGGTGGAGGTTTACCATAACCTTATCAAGGCCGTCCACGAGAATATGCAGTATATGTACGACTATGTCAAGCTGCGCAAAAAACTCATGGGTGTTGACGAGCTGCATATGTACGACCTCTACACTCCCATAGTCTCCGACCTGGACATGAAGATCACCTTTGAGGAGGCCAAGGAGACCGTCCTCAAGGCGCTGGCGCCCATGGGCGAGGACTACCTCGCACTGATACGCAAGGGCTTCAGCGAGCGCTGGATCGACGTCTACGAAAACGAGGGCAAGACCTCCGGCGCATACTCCGCCGGCGCAAGGGTACATCCCTATGTGCTGCTCAACCACAAGGATACCCTCAACTGTATGTTCACCCTTGCCCATGAGATGGGTCACGCCATACATTCCTACCTCTCCAACAAGACCCAGCCCGTGGTCTATTCGGACTATGTGATCTTCGTGGCGGAGGTGGCCTCCACCTGCAACGAGGCTCTGCTGATGCAGTACCTGCTGAAAAATACCACCGACAGGCGCGAGAAGGCTTACCTCATCAACTATTTCCTGGAGCAGTTCCGCACCACCCTGTACAGGCAGACCATGTTCGCCGAGTTCGAGCTTAAAATAAACGAGCTCTCCGCTTCTGGCGAGAGCCTTACCGCCGATACCCTCAACGACCTCTACTATGAGCTCAACAAGCTCTATTTCGGCGATGATATAGTTATCGACAAGGAGATCGCCCTCGAGTGGGCAAGGATCCCCCATTTCTACTACAACTACTATGTATACCAGTACGCCACCGGCTACTCCGCAGCCATAGCCCTCTCCAACAGGATACTCAGCGAGGGCGAGACTGCCGTTAAGGATTACCTCGGGTTCCTCTCCGGCGGCTGCTCTAAAGACCCGATCTCTCTGCTGCGCGGAGCGGGCGTAGATATGGCCTCCGAGAAGCCCGTAGCCGACGCTCTCGGTATTTTCGGGGAGCTTATCAGGGAAATGGAAGCTCTTTTCTGAACTGCGTCAGGTAAAAAATGGGCAAATCCGGTCAAAATCCGTCAATCTGCCAAAAAATTCCGATAAAACGGCATATTTTTTCTGTATTACAAAAGCCCGGTTCTGCACAAATTCTGTGCAAAATCGGGCTATTGCATATTTTAATCCAAAAAGTATTATATTATAATAATAGGGTAGTATTCAAAGACTATGTATATATTAAACTTAAGAAGGAGTTTGTAATCATGTCAGAGATCAAAGCAAAGCTTAAGGACTTCATCTGCTCCACCCTCGGGGTCGAGGAAGATGTTCTGGAGTATGACACAGAGCTTTTCGGCGACGGCCCTATCGGTCTTGACTCGGTGGATTCCCTCGAGATCATTTCCTTCGTTGACGGCGAGTACGGTGTTGAGATGACCGGCGTAGGCAAGGAGCATTTCGTGAACATCGACGCTATCGCTCAGTACATCGACGAGAACAAGTGAACCCAAAACCATAAGTGACCAAGTCCCGGACTGCCGGAAAAGGCGGTCTGGGGCTTGTTTCAGATATAGGAAGGACGGAAGATATATGAACAAGGAAAACACCCGCTGCGTCATCACCGGTCTCGGTATGATCTCGGCAGTAGGCAACAACGTTTCCGAGTGCTGGAACAGCGTGGTAAACTCAGTCTCCGGCATCGACCACACAAAGACAGTTGATACAGAGAACTGCTATTCCGACTATGCAGCAGAGGTGCGCTGCGGCGACCTCGGCAGCGAAGGCGGGTACAAGGACAGGGCAGTCAGGCTCTGCCTGAAAGCTGTCGGCGAGGCTATGAGCGATTCGTCTCTCAGTGACTTCGGCGGCGACCCCAGGGTCAGCGTCATCATGGGCAGCTGCGTGGGCGGTGTCGTAAGCGTAGAGAAGTACTACACCGAGGAAAAGCGCCGCGAGTATATCCCTCAGATGCCTATTTCCGCCATCGCCTCTCAGGCGGCGGCCTTCTGCGGAGCGGGCGGCACCGTTACCAACGTCGCCAACGCCTGTGCAGCAGGCACCATGAGCGTGGCCTATGCCGCCGATCTTATCCGTGCGGGCAAGGCTGATATCGTCGTTGCCGGCGGAGCCGATTCTTTTGCATCGGTGCCTTTTGCGGGATTTACCTCGCTGCACGCACTCGACGCCAACCCCTGCTCTCCCTTCAACCACCTCAGCGGCATCACCCTGGGCGAGGGCGCAGGCGCACTTATCGTTGAATCCTACGAGCACGCCGTGGCACGCGGCGCCAAGATATACTGCGAGATGCTGGGCTCCGGCATCAGCTCCGACGCTCACCACATCACCGCCCCCCGTCCCGACGGCGAGGGACAGATGAACGCTATCCGCTGGGCTATCGAGAACTCCGGCATCACCGAGTCGGATATCGGCTATGTCAACGCCCACGGCACCGGCACCGCCAAGAACGACGAGGCTGAATTCCTCTCGCTCCATACTATCTTCGACGGCAAGAACGACGACCTCAGCGTAAGCTCCACCAAGGCCATGACCGGCCACTGCCTCGGCGCAGCCGGCGCAGTTGAGGCTGTGCTGGCAGTCAAGGCCCTCACCGAGAACACCGTTCCCCCCACCCTCGGCTTCGACGACCATGACCTTGAAGTCCTCTCCGAGAGGGCGGGCAAGCTGGATTTCTGCCCCAACAAGCCCCGCAGCAAAGAACTGAATACTGTAATGAGCAACTCCTTCGCCTTCGGCGGCAACAACGCCAGCATCGTGTTCAGCAAGAACGAGGGCAAGGTGCAGCTCCCGGAAAAGCGTCCCGCTATCGGTATCACCGGCATGGGCATAGTCACCCCCGCAGGCAACGGCAGGGAGAGCTACAAGGCAAGCGTTTCCGGTGCCGCTCCCGCAGAGGGCAGCCTGTTCTCAACAGTAGGCAAGACCGAGTACGACGAGCTGGGTCTCAAAATGTCCTTTTACCGCAAGCTTGACAGATTCAGCCAGCTCCAGGCAGTTTCGGGTATGTATGCCCTTGCCGACGGCGGCTATCCCATAACCGACGAAAACGCCACAGACATCGGCATAATCGTCGGCACCGCAGACGGCTCTATCTCGCCGGTATGTGACTTTGAAATGCTCATCGCCGAAAAGGGCAACGCCAACGGCAGCGCCTTCAAGTTCCCCAACACAGTTTACAACGCCGCAGGAGGTTATCTTTCTATCTGCTCCGGCATCAAGGGCTATAACGTCACCGCCACCAACGGCGCACAGTCGGGACTTTTCTCCGTGGCCTACGCCGCCGACGTGATCCGCGCCGGCAAGGAAAAGGCCATGCTCGCCACCGGCACCGACGAGAACAACGAGATCATGCAGGAGCTCTATTCTCAGCTGGGGCTGCTCTCGGAGAGCTATGTAAAGCCCTACTCCGGCAGCGACAGGCTCACCCTCTCGGACGGCAGCGTTTCTCTGCTCTTGGAGAACGCCGATACCGCCGCCGCCCGCGGTGCAAAGTGCATAGCCTTTGTCAAGGGCTGCGGCTCCGCAAATGCGGGCGTTGAGTTCGGCACAGTCACCGGCTCCGACAAGGCCGCCGACACAGCTATCGCCGCCGCCCTCGAAGATGCGGGACTTACCCCCTCGGATATCGGCGCGGTCATTGGCTTTGCCAACGGTCACAAGGCAGTTGACAGCATCGAGAAGACTGTCCTGGGGCGCGTGTTCGGCGATAAGCTTGCAGAGCTGCCTGTGATCTCGGTCAAGGAGACCCTCGGCGAGGCAAGAGCCGCATCCGCCGCCCTGGGCGCTGCTCATGCGGCACTGATGCTGGCAGGAGAGATCGGCGAGAGCAGCTGCGTATATTATAAGGAAGACACAGTCCGCGGCAGCGTAAGCTCTCAGGGACTTGACAACATCCTCGCGGTATCCTACGGCTCCGGCGGTTCCTACTGCGCAGTCGTGATCGGCAGACAGGAGGCTTAATATGAAGGTAGCAATTGTTACAGGCGCATCCCGGGGCATCGGCAGAGCCTGCGCGGAAAGACTTGCAAAGGACGGTTTCACCGTCGTGATAAATTACAGCCGCAGCGCCGATGAAGCTCAGAAGGCTCTCGACGGCATCATCGCGGCAGGCGGCGACGGCATGATCTATCAGGCCGACGTCTCGGACCTGGCTCAGGTTAAGCAGATGATCCGGGACGTTGACAAGAAGTACGGTCAGATCGACGTGCTGGTGAACAACGCCGGCATCGTCAAGGACAACTTCCTGCTGATGCTGGACATGAAAGACCTTGACCGTACTTTTGACCTGAACGTGAAGGGCTATTTCTACTGCGCACAGCAGGCGGGGCTGAAAATGTTCCGCCGCAAGCAGGGCTCGATCATCAATATGTCCTCGGTCAGCGG
This sequence comes from Ruminococcus sp., assembly GCA_017529875.1. GTDB lineage: Bacteria > Bacillota > Clostridia > Oscillospirales > Ruminococcaceae > FB2012. The sequence continues at coordinate 17,952 of JAFXNC010000046.1, forward strand.
CGAGCTGGCACTGGCAGGGCAGAGCGTTTACAGCGCCGCCAAGGGTGCCGTCAACTCCATGACCAGAGTGCTGGCTAAGGAGATGGGCGCCAAGGGCATCAGAGTAAACGCCGTAGCTCCGGGCTTTATCGAGACTGAGATGATAAACGCCCTCTCCGACGAGAAGAAGGAGGAGTACCTTAAGGACATCCCCCTGCATCGCTTCGGCAAGGCTGAGGAAGTGGCGGCAGTCGTTTCGATGCTTGCCAGCGACGAGTTCTCCTACATCACCGGTCAGGTGATAACCCTTGACGGAGGTATTTCCTTATGATGTTCATAAACGAGATCAACGACAAGATCGGACAGCGCCCCCCCTTCCAGATGATCGACCGCGTTGAAGAGCTGATCCCCAACGAAAGCGCCGTGGGCATCAAGTGCGTTTCGGTCAACGAGCCGCACTTCATGGGGCATTTCCCCGGCACACCTATCATGCCCGGAGTGCTCATCATCGAGGCCTGCGCACAGCTTTGCTCTCTGGTCATCGAGTGCGACAAGACCGACGACAAGCTCTATGTGCTGCTGAAAGTTGACGGCTTCAAGTTCGTCAAGCCGGTCATCCCCGGCGACGTGCTGACTATCTCTGTGAAGAAGACCAGGGCGGGCGGCACTATCTTCGGCTTTGACGCAGAGGTCAAGGTGGGCGACAGGGTCCACGCCAAGGGCAGCGTGCTGTTCACCGCTATCGACCGGGCTTCGGTCTATGAACGCTGAGGAGGATACCATGTCCGAAAAGAAAAGGATACTTGTTATAAACGGCAGTCCCAAGGTCAACAACAGCCTGACTATCAAGATGACCCGGGGCTTCGTCGAGGGCATCGAAGATGCTTTTGACTGCGAGACAGATTATCTCAACGTCTCGGAAATGAATATCAAGCCCTGCACAGGCTGCCTTTCCTGCTGGGGACGCACCGAGGGCGAGTGCATCATCAAGGGCGACGATATGCCCAAGGCCCGGGATATGATACTGCGCTCGGATATCATAATCATCAGTTTTCCGCTGTATTTCTTCGGCCTGCCGGGGACGCTGAAGGTCTTCATTGACAGGCTGCTGGGGATAATGCTGACTTTCTCCGGTCAGCAGCTGGACGAGAACAACGAAAAGAAACACCACTTGCGTTACCCCCGTGAGGGACAGCGCCTTGCGGTGATCTCATCCAGCGGCTTCTCCGAGGCGGAGGACGTGTTCGACGGCGTTAAAAAGCAGTTTGACCTTGCTATTGGCGAGAACAACTACTTCGCAGTCTGCTCACCCCAGCTCAAAGCCATAGCCGAGGCCGGCTCCGGTCAGCGGTTCGAGAAACTCTACGCCAAATACAAGGAGGCAGGCAGACAGTTCGCCCTCAACGGCAAGGCCGATCCTGAGCTGCTCAAGGAGCTTGCCAAGCCCCAGCTCACTCCCAAGACCTACAAGGTGATAATGGAGAAATACTGGAGCGACCAGAAGGCGGGTGCGGTGAAATGATAAGGATAGCAGCCGATCTGGGCGGCGCCGACAGACCTCAGCAGGAGCTTATCGAGGGCGCTGTCAGGGCGGTGAGGGAGCTCGACGACCTGTATCTCTATGTCACCGGCGATGCCAAAGCGCTCTCTCCCTGTGTTGAGGGAGTGGAGCGTCTGGAGCTTGTGGATGCCCCTGAGGTCATCACCAACTCCGAGGACCCCACCGAGGCCTTCAAGAACAAGAAAAACTCCACGCTGATACGCGCTTTGGAGCTTTGCAAGTCTGATGCCGATATAGGCGGGTTTGTCTCCTGCGGGCCTACGGGAGCCATATTCGTGGCCTCCATGATGCTCCTCGGACGTATCGCCCGGGTCAGCCCCATGCTGCTTGTGGAGCTAAAACGCGCCGACGGTACCCCAATTTGCATAGTTGACTGCGGAGCCAACGTTGACTGCCGCGCTGAAAAGCTTGTGGATTTTGCCCGCATGGGTACTGCCTACATGAAGGCCGTAGGCATCGCCGACCCGGTGACGGCGCTGCTATCTAACGGTGCCGAGGACAAGAAGGGCAGCGAGGTAGTGAAGAAGGCCAACGCCCTGCTCAGAGAGAGCGGGCTGAACTTCTCCGGCAACACCGAGGCCAACGGCATCCTCGAGGGCAGCGCCGACGTCATCGTCTGCGACGGCTTTTCCGGGAATGTGCTGCTCAAATCCATCGAGGGCAGCGGCAAGGCCGTCATAGCCGAATGGCGCCGTCTCGCCGCCGAGGCCGGGATAAAGGACAGCGCCTCGGAGCAGATAATGCAGCGCCTCTACCAAAAGTATGACCACAACACTCAGGGCGGGGCAGTACTTCTGGGGACGCGCCTGCCGGTCATCAAAGGCCACGGCGCAGCCACCTCCGAGACCGTATGCAACATCATCAAAAGCGCCTGCAAACTGGCAGCAAACGGCCTGACCGACAAGATCAGGCAGGAATTCAACTGAATAAGCTTAGACTCACGCGGAGCAGATCAGCTCCGCGTGTTTTTGCGCCTTAATATAATATTCACAAAATATTCATGCCGGGTTCTGAGGTTTGACCCTCTCCCGGCGGTATTATATATTGAAATGAGAAATCATTTTACCGAAAGTACTTTCATTCAGGTGGTGACGGATATGACCGACGAGAAACTGCTGCAGATCCTTCTCACAGACAGCGAAAATGGTCTTGAACTTGTGATGTCGGCATATTCCAAACTGGCTTACTCTATCGCCGCAGGCATACTCGCAAGCGAGGAAGACCGCCGCGAGGTGGTCAACGATACCTTTTACAAGGTCTGGCGGGCACGGCAGGATATCGACCTTGACAGGGCGAGTCTGAAAAGCTACGTCGCAATGGTGGCGCGAAGCTGCTCTCTGAGCAAGCTCAAAACGCTGCACCGGTATGAGCCCCTCCCCGACAACGAGGCGGACTTGGGCATAGACGTGGATTTTACCAGCGACGAAGCAGCCAGGACCAACGAGAGGATAATCGCCCGCTGCGTCAGCGCGATGCCCTCTCCCGACCGCGAGATCTTCATCGGCCGATACTATTTCGAGAAGCCCGTCGCAGTAATAGCGCAGGAGCTCGGTCTCAGCGAGAGGCGTGTGGAATACATCCTCTCCAAGGACAAGCGCCGTCTGCGTAAGGCTCTCATCAAAGGAGGTATATTGTTATGAGAAAAATAAACGATATGCTCAAAATGATCTCACTTGATGAACTGAACGGAGGTAATACTATGAAAGAGACAAACATAAACGGCATGATACCCCATACTGCATCCGATCCCGATACGGACAGGGGAGCCATAAAGCTCAAGCGGGGCGGCGCAGGCCTTGTGGCGGCGGCGCTGGCGCTGACTGTCGGCGGGGGAGCGCTGATCTATTCTCTCACGCGGGATAAGCCCCCCGCAGCTGCCGGCACTGCGGAAAGCATACAGGTCTCTGATACCGCAGCCGACCTCAAAGCTGAAAGCGTCTATAGGCTGATAAATGCCAACCTTGCAATGCATATAGTTGACGGGCGCTTATCGAAGGTAGCAACAGGGGAGTTCACAACGGACCTCGCCTCTCCCGCAAAGAAGTGCGCTGACCTGCTTGCCCGCACTCCCGACCCGGAGTATTTCAGCGAAGAGGCTCAGGAGTATTTCAGGAAATACACCGACGGAACGGCCGAGCCGCCGGAAAGCGGCGAGGTGTTCTTCCGCATCGACCCTGAGAAGTATACACTCACCTTTGTACAATGGAAAGACCCCGACACCGGCGCGGTAGGGCAGTTCCCGGCTGAGGGGGTAGAAAGGACGGAATTCGGCAGAGTGCCCGAAGGCATCACCGAGAGGGATGAGCCAAAGGTGTCCGAAAGCATCACTGACAACAACAGCCACGCCAAGGCGATATATGAGTTGATAAACGATATGCTCAAGACCTATACCGGCGACGACGGATATCTGAATCAACAGGCTGCATTCCTGCCCTCGGGCGTGAGCGTGCTGCTGGACTTCGACAAGCGCGACGCCTATGCCGACCTGATCTACAGGGTAGAGCAGTTCAACACCCGGGGCGTGGAGCTTAAGGGCAAGGTTTACTTCGAGTACGCTCTCGGAAACGACATCTGGTACCTCGAATGGACGGACGGAAACGGAAACACCGAGTTCTGGCCTTACAGCGGCGGTAATGTATCGGTGGAATTCGGACATCCGCCCTTAGGCGATGATCACTCTTATTATATCACCGACAGCCTCAATGTGAACTGCGGCAAGATGAAGTTTGCGATCGGCGCTCAGACAGGTCACTACTCCGGGGTCATCACAAGGCGCAGCAACATCCCCGAGCTGTTCAGCTGGTACGAGAAGTTCCTTGCTGCGAACTATGAGCCGGTGGCCTTCGATCCCGACAAGCTCATGTCCGCAGAGGAGGTAAACACAGTTATCAGCTATGAATGGACAGACACAGAGAGAAACGAGTTTGTCCTCATACGCACTTCGGATATGCAGGGCGCTAACATCTATGTGAACGGAAGATACTACAATATAGAGGACACCTCGGTGCTTACGCTGCTGGACGACGGTATGCCGGCACCTGTAAAGGCAGACATTGATACACAGTAAAAAACATCCTCTCCGCTCCGGCGGGGAGGATATTTTTTCGGGGAAAAGCAAAGCGGTCAGGCCTTGCATTAAAGACCTGACCGCGATAATTATTTGTATCAAACCTGAACGATGCTCAGCAGTACGCCTGCCGCAACAGCAGAACCGATAACACCGGCAACGTTGGGTCCCATAGCGTGCATCAGCAGATAGTTCGTGGGGACTTCCTCCTGACCCACCTTCTGGGAAACACGCGCCGCCATAGGTACAGCCGATACGCCCGCCGAACCGATCAGCGGATTTACCTTGCCCTTGGTGAAGACGTACATCAGCTTGCCCAGCAGGATTCCGCAGGCAGTACCGATAGAGAAGGCGATAACGCCCAGCAGGATGACCTTTCCGAATGAGAGGGTGAGTATCTTGTCCGCTCGCGTGGTAGCTCCCACAGATACGCCCAGGAAGATCGTGATAATGTTCATTAGCTCGTTCTGAGCCGTCTTTGCGATACGGTCGCAGCAGCCGCTTTCTTTGAGCAGGTTGCCGAACATCAGCATACCCACCAGAGGCGCCGCCGAGGGGACCATAAGGGAGATAACAACGGTAACGAGTATGGGGAAGATCAGCTTCTCGATCTTTGAAACGCTCCTGAGCTGACCCATGACTACCGAACGTTCCTTCTTGGTAGTCAGCGCCCGCATGATGGGCGGCTGTATTATAGGCACCAGAGCCATGTATGTATACGCCGCAAGAGCTATGGTACCGACGCCTATGGTGTCGTCCTTTGACAGCAGCCGCGAGGATACGTATATCGCCGTAGGACCGTCCGCGCCGCCGATGATAGCGATAGAACCGCACTCAGCAGCCGACATATTCAGCAGAGCCGCTCCAATGAAGGTGAAGAAGATACCGCCCTGAGCCGCTGCGCCCAGCAGGAAGCTCTTGGGGTTGGCGATCAGCGGACCGAAGTCGGTCATAGCGCCGATGCCCAGGAATATCAGCGGCGGATAGATCTGCAATTTTACACCGCAGTATAGTATATCCAATAGTCCGCCGTGCTGCAGTATTCGTGAGTAGTCTATAAAATGGTCGTTGAGCTCGCCGGTGCGCTCGGGTACGTTTTCCAGGTACTCCCAGTACTCCGGGTGATACATCTCCGCAAAGGGGAGATTGGTCAGCAGCATTCCGAAGGATATCGGCAGCAGCAGCAGCGGCTCAAAGCCCTTAGCTATCGCCAGATACATGAACAGGAACGCTATCAGTATCATGATTATGTTTTTCCAGCCGCCCTCCGCGAGGAAGCCCGCAAAGCCCGATTGATTAGCGAGGTCGGCCATAGTATCCAAAAAGCTGTCTATAATGCCCACTTGTCAAACACTGTCCTTTCCTCACAGACTAAAAGGGTCTGGTATTTTCGGCGGCACCTGCCGCAGCCCACGCCGAACGCGAGCCCTTTGCGGTCTTGATGCTGCGCAGAGCAAGCTTCTTGCCGCTTGAAGCGCCCATTGCCGCGATAGCCGCCGCGATGACCGCCACGATCTCCTCCTCGATGCCGTCCTCCACCTCCGGGGGAGCAACAGAGCTGTGTACCACAGGCGCTAAAGGCTTGGCTGCGGCTTTGGCTGCCTCTTTCAGCTTGGCCTCAGCTTCGGCTTTTGCCTTGGCTTCCTTTCTCTTGTTGATCGAATCGAAGATCTTGCCGTAGATCGTTACGAACAGTATCAGCAGTATCAATCCGATAAATACCACCACGATGCCGGTTATAACAACCGAAGCTATCGTGCCGCCGCTCAGCTCCTTGTCGCTGCCTTTGAGCAGCAGTTCGGGAGCAGCGCTCATAAGCTCATTCATACAGAACCACTCTCTCTTACAAATATCATATATGTGCCGCACAGTACGGCTTTGCAAAACAACTCATACATCATGATTATACACTACCCCGCCGCAAAAAACAAGACCATACTGCGGCAGTTAATACATTGTTTACATATTGAACAAAATGTCACTTATCTCCGCCGTCCAGGTGGACATCCAGCTGGTCAAAGGGTATCTGTATGCCTGCCTTGTCAAAGGCCTCCTTGACCCTGCGGAACAGGTCGAAATACATCGGCCAGTAGTCCTTTTGATTTACCCATACCCGGAGCATGATGCCAAGAGAGCTGGCATTGTGGCTGTCCATGACGATCATGGGGGCGTCGGGGACAGCAAGAAACCTCTCGTCGCTGCGAAGTACCGAGAGGATAGCCTCCTTCACTTCCTCGAAATCCGAGGAGTAGGCCACCGAGTAATGCTGCTCCAGCCTGCGCTTTTCCTCCACGGTGTAGTTGGTGATGATGCCGTTGGTGACGGTGGCGTTGGGTATCAGCACCACCTTGTTGTCAATGGTGAGCAGGCGGGTGTGCATGATCGAGATAGCGTTCACCGTACCCTCCTTCTGCCCCACGGAGATATAGTCCCCCACCTTGAAGGGGCGTATGAACATGAGTATGAAGCCGCCTGCCACGTTGGAGAGGTTATCTTTCAGGGCAAGAGATACCGCGAGACCCGCCGCCGACAGCACCGCGATAATGGAGGTCGTGGGCACGCCCAGCTTGGAGAGCGTTATGATGACCACCAGCGCATAGAAGGAGACCTTCAGCACAGACAGCAGGAAAGCGTGTCCCATGGGGTCGAGGCGGCTCTTGGAGAGCGCCTTCGAGGTGATCTTCAGCATTATCTTGCTGATGATTATGCCTATGGCAAAGATCAGGACTGAGCTGATAAGCGTAGGGCCGTTGTTTTCAAACCATTCTATTATCTTTTCGTACATATGATCTCCTCCTTACAGGATTATCCCGACTTTGGCCAAAGCCTTCTTTACGGTCTCGGTGTCGAGGGGGTAGTAGTCGCTCTTGTCGGTGCGGCGCTCGTGCTCGGCCCTGGTGAAGAACACATAATTCTCCGAAAGCTCCGCGTCCGAGTAGATATGCGCCATGATGTACTGCTCCTTCACGGCGTAGTAGTTCACGGGCTTTAATTTGAGTATGGCCTTGCAGTCGGCCTTCATTTCAGAGATAAGCTCCGTGAAGTCCGTATCGACGTAGCTTATCTGCCGGCATTTCATGTCCGCGACCTTCTTTTTTATCGGCGACTCGGCTCCGGTATCTTTCTTTTTGAAGAACAGCACAGTCATCACTCCCCTCGGACTTATTATACCACAGCGGGCGATAGAATGTCAACTGCCAAAAGGCGCAGGCGCGATAAAGCAGTATTGGTCAAGGCGCTTTTGTCAGGAAACTGACGGAAGTGCCTTTGAGTTTGCTTTGTGCAGCGCCTGCTGAAAAATAGAATAATAAAGGTATCGCCTGCGGCGATGACATCAGAAATCGTCCGCAAAGCGGACTCATTTTTTTTCAATATCCTTTCTTCTTTCTTCTTTATTATTTTAGCGGTGGCGCGAACAATGTATAATAAGCAAATACTTCTTTATCGCCACCGCGCTCAAGCCTCTTGATTTTATTAATGTATTGTGTTATAATCTGTATATGGTAAAACATTTTATCAAGAAGGGAAGCATAGTTATGGAGAAACTGTTGAAGATACTCAGAAAAAATGCCCGCCTCTCCGCAGAGGAGCTGGCAGTTATGACCGGCAGGACTCCCGCCGAGGTGGAGACTCAGATAGCCGAGCTGGAGCGCAAGGGCGTTATCAGGGGCTATTCCGCCGTCATCGACGACGAGGCCTTCGACGATGACAGCGTTCTTGCACTCATAGAGCTGAAAGTCACCCCTCAGTCCCAGAGCGGCTTTGACGAGATCGCCGCCCGCATAGCCTCCTATGAGGAGGTGGAGTCGGTGCGCCTGATGTCCGGCGGGTACGATATACTTGTGTCAGTTATCGGCAGGAATATCCGTGAGATATCCCAGTTCGTCAACCAGCGCCTCGCCGCTATCGACGCAGTCCAGTCAACGACGACCCATTTCGTGCTGAAAAGCTACAAGGAAAACGGCATAATCAAGACCGATCCCGAAAAGGACGAGAGAGGAATGATCTTCCCATGATAGATTACGACAGTCTGCTTTCCCGGGAGGCTCAGGCGATAAAGCCCTCCGGGATAAGGCGTTTCTTCGATATCGCGGCGGAAATGGACGACGTCATTTCCCTCGGAGTAGGGGAGCCGGACTTCAAGACCCCCTGGCGCATACGGCGCACAGCTATTGATATCCTGGAGCAGGGCAGGACGAATTATACCGCCAATGCCGGCCTTGTTGAGCTCCGGAAACAGGCGGCAAAGTACCTCTCCCGGACGATACATACCTCCTATGAGCCCCAGCACGAGATCGTTATAACCGTCGGCGGCTCAGAGGCTATCGACCTGGCGATACGCGCCACGGTCAATCCCGGGGACGAGGTGCTGGTGGTCGAGCCGTCCTTCGTCTGTTATGCCCCGCTGGTAAGGCTTGCAGGAGGCGTCCCGGTGGTCATCGAGACCAAGGCCGAGGACGAGTTCCGCCTTACCGCCAAAGCTCTCAGAGAGAAGATCACCGACAGGACTAAGCTCATGTTCCTGCCCTTCCCCAACAACCCTACCGGCGCCATAATGCGCCGTGAAGACCTGGAAAGCATCGCCGGGGTGCTCCGGGAGACCAACGTCTTCGTCTGCTCCGACGAGATCTATTCCGAGCTGACCTACTCCGGCAAGCACGTTTCCATAGCCGAGATCGACGGTATGCGCGAACGCACAATCGTCATCAACGGCTTTTCAAAGTCCTTTGCCATGACCGGCTGGAGGCTTGGATTTGCAGCGGGGCCGGAGCCTATCATAAAGCAGATGCTCAAGCTCCACCAGTACCAGATCATGTGCGCCCCCTCGGTGAGCCAGTATGCGGCTGTCACCGCCCTCAAACACTGCGCCGACGACGTTGCCGCCATGCGTGAGGAATACGATATGCGCCGCCGCTTCGTGGTGGACGGCTTCAACAAGCTGGGCCTTGACTGCTTCACGCCTCAGGGAGCCTTCTATGTGTTCCCCTGCATCAGGTCAACAGGGCTTTCCAGCCAGGAGTTCTGCGAGAGGCTCATTTATTCCAAAAAGGTCGCGGTAGTGCCCGGTTCCGCCTTCGGAGAGTGCGGAGAGGGCTTTGTCCGCGTTTCGTATGCCTATTCCATAGCGCATCTTAAGGAGGCGCTGGTGCGGATAGGAGAATTTGTGAAGGAGATCAGAAATGGATAGTATCACCATAAAAGCCTACGGCAAGCTCAATCTTTATCTCGACATCACCGGGAGACGTCCGGACGGCTATCATCTTCTTAGGACTGTCATGCAGTCGGTCTCGGTACACGATACTCTGACCTTTGAGATCACCGAGGGCAGCGGCATAGAGCTGGTCTGCGACAAGGTCTCCTTCCCCAAGGACAACACCAACCTGATCTGGACGGCCTGGGAGCGTTTCCACGCCGAGACAGGCATCCCCGAGAAGGGCAAACTGGTAGTCACGGTGGATAAGCAGATCCCCGCCATGGCAGGCATGGCAGGGGGCAGTGCCGACGGCGCAGCCGCCATCACCGCCCTCAACAGGCTGTACGGTTTTCCCTATGACAATGCCGGACTGCATAATTTCGCGGCATCCCTGGGGGCGGACGTGCCCTTTACCCTTGCGGGAGGCACCAAGCTCTGCGAGGGCATAGGCGATAGATTCACCGAGCTGCCGCCTGTAAAGGGACTGTACTTTGCAGTGGTGCGCCCCGACGTCCGGGTATCCACTCCCCAGGCCTACAAGGCCTACGACAGCCGCCCCCCGATGCGCAAAAAGAGCTATGCCGTCTTTGCCAACGCTTTGAAGCGGGGAGACGTCCAGGGCATGGCTGACGGCGCCTTCAACGCCCTTGAAAACGCGGTGGATTCCTCTGAGATCAGAGCTGTCAAGGATAAGCTCATTACACATGGAGCCCTCTGCGCCGTCATGACCGGCAGCGGTTCGGCGGTCTTCGGCATCTTCGAGGAGAGGACTGCCGCCGAGTACTGCATAGATATCATGAAGGAGCACCCCTTTGCAAGAGTGCTCGAACCCATAGGTTACGGTCTTGAGATCGTGAGGTGATCGGTATGGCAAGACCAAGAAAGTGCCGCATCTGCGGATACAGGTTCCGGGATAACGAGGATATCTGCCCGGAGTGCTTTACCGCCCGTGAGGACGACATAAGCTGCGGGCAGTTCTCGGAGTCGGAGCATACCCATTCACAGGGCTTCAACACCGTCTCGGACAGCGATATCTACGACGAGTTCCGGGAGAAAAGCTTCATCGACGAGCAGCGCGGTGACGAGGCTAAAGATCCTATCCCCTCAGCCACCTACGGCGGCAAGCAGGGCACTCCGCCCCCAACCTACGCCCAGCAGAGCTACAATGACCCCCGTCGGACGCCTCCTCCTCCTCCGCCCTTCGGCAATTATGCCGCCCCCGGCAGCCGCGAGGAAAAGCTCAATGCCCTCAGAAACGGCTACCAGGCACGCAGCGCCGCCCAGCAGGAGCGGTTGAATAAGAACTCTTTTTACGGAGGCGCCTACAACAATAACCCCAACGTCTTCTATACCCGCAGGGGCGCTCAGAATCAGAAGAAGAACAACAGTGCCGTCATCGCGGTGGTGGTGATATTCTTCCTCTGCGTTTTCTTTATACCCTTTATTATGGGCATAGTGTCCTCCGTGAACCACTCCAGGAACACCAAATCCACGACCACCAGCAAGAAATACAGCATCGACGTCAGCATCTCCATGCCGGATCTCTCGCTGCCCAATATCAGCATCCCCGACGCGAGCAAGATCGACCCCTTTGCCGTGACCTATCAGCAGGGGGACAAGTATACCCTCACTGCTCAGTATATCTATCTCTATCCCGCCCTCGGCCCCGATGAGCTGGATCAGCTCTACTCCCCGGAGGAGCTTGAGACCGTCCACGGGATAGACCTCCCCCAGGGTATCCGTTTCTGCGAGATGATCATGGATCTGTATTCCGACCCCTTCATCGACGCAAATTATTCCGCGCCGGAGATCAAGGCCTTCGGCTGCTATATCAACACCCTTGACAGCGCCGGGAACGTAGTCTGCACCTCCTATGCCGTGGGCGAGTACGAAAACGGCACGGAGCTTAAAAACGTCTGCTTTCTTGTCCCCGAGGGCTATGATAACTATGAGCTCAGCCTCCTTGTGAAACCTTCAAGCGGAGACGCCGTACAAAAGAATCTCGAGATCGAATACTGGAACATCTACAAGCAGGACCCCGAGGAATCTTCATCGGATGATACATCTCTTTCCGACGATACCTCCGCCGACGCAGAGGAAACCCCCGCAAGGACCAAGACCACCAGCAAGACCGAAAGTCTGGTGGAAGCATGATAAAGGACATCTATACGCGCTGCACTCTCTGCCCCAGAGAGTGCGGCGCAGATCGTTATAACGGCAGGGGCTTCTGCGGCGAGGGTGCGGTCATCCGCATCGCAAGAGCTGATCTGCACCGCTGGGAGGAGCCCTGCCTGAGCCCTGAGGGCCGCTCCGGGACAGTGTTTTTCTCAGGGTGCAATTTAGGGTGCAGGTTCTGCCAGAACTATGAGCTTTCCGCGCTGCACAGGGGCTTTGAGCTCACAGAGCGGCAGCTTGCGGACACCTTCCTGCGGCTCAGGGATATGGGCGCCGAGAACATCGACCTTGTGACCCCGACCCATTTCGTTCCGGGCATCATCGAGGTCCTTGACATGGTCAGGGGACAGCTGAACATCCCCGTGATCTACAACTGCGGCGGCTACGAAAAGCCCGAGACCCTTGAAATGCTCCGGGGCTTTGTGGACATATTCCTGCCCGACCTCAAATACATGGACAGCGATCTGTCCCGAAGGCTCTCCGGGGCGGCTGACTATTTTGAGCGCTGCGGCGCGGCGCTGAAAAAGATGCTGGATATCGCCGGAAAGCCCCGGTATGACGCCGCCGGAAAGCTCATAAGCGGGGTAGTGGTGAGACATCTGGTGCTGCCCGGGTGCAGGCACGATTCTATCGCGCTGATGAAGTGGCTTGGCGAGACCTTCCCGCCGGACAGCCTGCTGGTGAGCCTGATGTGCCAGTTCACGCCGGTCTACAAGGCCGCGGAATACGGGCTTTCCCGCCGCACCACCACTTTCGAGTACAAGAGCGTCCTCAAAGAGCTGGAATCAGCGGGCTTTGACGGCTTCACCCAGAAACGCACCTCCGCTGCCGAGGATTATATCCCGAAGTTTTATGACCAATTGTATTTTAATTTAGCCAATACTCAAAATTCATGATAAACGGTAATAATATCGGATTGAAGTTTTTTGAAAAACAGTTTATAATTTGTTCAGAGTTAAGGTAAACTAACAGTATACCGCGGCTCTCTATTACCGGTAAAAATGCCGTCCTGCGGCCTTTGACCGGACTCTGAAAGAAGGCGATGCCAATGTCAAAGGCGATCGGTTCGAGATATTCGATCGAAAGCTCAAAGGAAGCTGAGGAATTCTATCACTACATCAAAGACCTTCTCGACAACGACACGGTCTGCGAGATGAAGAAGTTCCGTCACCATTACAGTACGACCTGTTATCAGCATTGTCTGAACGTTTCATACTATAATTACCTCATCTGCCGCAAGCTCGGTCTTGATGCGAAGAAGGCCGCCAGAGCGGGTCTGCTCCATGACCTCTATCTTTACGACTGGAGAGACACTCCTCGCAAGAAGGGCGAAAAGCCCCACGGTATGCGCCATCCGCAGATAGCGCTGGAAAACGCCAAGCAGATCCTGGACGTGTCCAAGCGTGAGGAGGATATGATAGTTAAGCATATGTGGCCGCTGACCCTCAAGCTCCCCCGCTATGCCGAGAGCTATGTGATCGTCGTGACCGACAAGTATGCCGCAATGCTCGAAATAGGCGTTCATGTCAAGGGCAAGATCAAAAATCTCACCCGCCGCGGCGACAATGCAGCAAAGAAAGTTTCCTGACAAATGACGTACTTTTACAGGCCGGTTCCCTCGGGGACCGGCCTTTTTGCACCTCTGATGAAATTTTACGTAAAGTTTACAATGCGTCAATAAACATACGTGCGAACATCGTTGTAATAACTAAATGATTTAACTAATAAATTCTGCACACTTTTGGCAGCTCTGCGGGACTGATAATTGTCAACGAATACAAAAAAACGGGGGCAATATATAAACCTTATGTAAAATTGTGCTTTTTTTAATATAAGGTGTTGACCTGCACTATATATTGTGGTATAATACCATTATGGAAGTTTGTCTCCCGGGCTGAGATCTTTGTAACTTTTTCGGCAGTTTGCTCCGCTCCTATGGGCATTTTCGTTCATATGGCGTTCATAGGTTACAATTAGGTAAACGTTTTTCCGCAAAATGTTACAAAAACCCACCCCGATCCGACCCGAAGTTTGACCTGTCTTCCTGCCCTGTTCCCCGATTCATCCAAAAAAATTTGTTTTAGCTGTTGCATTTTACTTGAATATGGTGTATAATAGGTCTTGGGTGGCAAAAAGTGCGAAAAAGTGGCAAAATGGCCCTGGATCACACCAAAATCGCCTCCCGTATCCCTAAAAACACGATCGGAGGTGAATGCTTTGGCCGAAACGAATACAGTCCGGATGAGCCTCAAAGGCACGTTTTACCAGTCTATGGACGCAAAAGGGCGCATGACCTTCCCCGCAAAGCTGCGCGAGATCATCGGCGAGAGCTTCACCATTACAAAGGGCGGCGACGGATGCCTGCTGGTATACTCCAACGAGGACTTCGAGCGCCTTTCCGAAGCGGTGAGAAAGCTGTCCTCCAAAGACAGAAACGTTCAGCGACTGCTCATGGGCAATGCCAATGAGGTGGAGGCGGACAAGCAGGGAAGAATACTTATCCCGCCCACGCTGAGAGCCTACGCCGGCCTCGATAAGGAAGTCGCCGTGGTGGGCGTGTCCAACAGATGTGAGATCTGGGACAGGCAGAAGTGGGACAGCTTCAATGACAGCGCCGATATCGGTGCGCTGCTGGATACCTTGGAGGGAATTGATCTTTAGTGGAATTCGTTCATTATTCTGTTATGCTCCGTGAGTGTATAGAGGGCCTTGACATCAAGCCCGACGGCATATATGTGGACGGGACAGTCGGCGGAGCCGGCCATTCCCGGCAGATCGCGTCAAGGCTGGACCCTGACAAGGGGCTGCTCATAGCCCTCGACCGCGACCCCGAAGCCGTGGCAACAGCCTATGAAAGGCTGGCCGGGCTGCCTGCGAAGGTGGTCAGGGCAAATTACAGCGAGATCCGCAGAGTGCTGGACGAGGATCAGGTGGATAAAGTTGACGGCGTGCTCCTTGACTTAGGGGTATCAAGCTATCAGCTTGACAACGCCGAGAGAGGATTTTCCTATCACAAGGACGCTCCCCTCGATATGAGGATGAGCAAAGAAGGCGTTTCCGCCTGGGATATCGTCAACCGCAGCTCCGCTGAGGAACTGTCCAGGTGGATATTCGAGTACGGCGAGGAAAAATTCGCAAGGAGCATCGCCTCCAATATAGTAAAGGCAAGAGAGACCGCTCCGATCAATACGACTTTCGAGCTGGCGGAGATAGTCAAGAACTCCGTTCCGCAGAAGGTAAGAAGACTGAAAAACCCCTGCAAGAAGACCTTTCAGGCTATCAGGATCGTGGTCAATGACGAACTGGGGCACCTGAGCAGGGCGCTTGAAAGCGCCTTCGAGTGCTTAAAGCCCGGAGGAAGGCTGGCGGTGATAAGCTTTCACTCCCTTGAGGACAGAATGGTGAAAGTCACCTTTGCTTCATATACGAAGGGCTGCATCTGTCCGCCGGAGTTCCCGGTGTGCGTCTGCGGGCGCAAGCCGAGGGGCAGGCTCGTTACCCGCAAGCCCATAGAGCCCTCCGATGCGGAGCTTGCCGAAAACAACCGCAGCAGGAGTGCAAAACTGAGAATCATCGAAAAACTGTAATACACCCACAGGTCCCGGAAGGTGATGAATATGGCAAAAATGAATACACACAATCTGGCACTTGATCTCGAGGGTTACGGTGAGGAGCCCGATATGAAGACCGGGGATGCAAAGGAAAAGACTGCTGCCGTGAAGACCGGCCACAGGACTGTAAGCATTATCAAAGCCTTCGTTGTGGCTGCGGCAGCCCTCGGACTGCTTTGCTACATGATCTACGGCAGAGTTGAGCTTTCGAGCCTTTACACTCAGCAGAGCGAGCTCGAATCCCAGCTCACAAGGCTCAGGAGCGAGAACGTAGCCCTTGAATCCGAGCTGGCGCAGAAAAACGGCCTCACTCAGGCCGAGAGCTATGCCGAGGATCAGCTCGGACTTAAAAAGCTTGAAAAGTATCAGATAGAATATGTTGAGATCCCCAAACCCAGTACTGCCGAGGCCGCAGCTCCTCAGGAGGACAATATCTTCGTGAGCATCAAGAACTGGTTCATGAGCGTGCTGGAATATATCGGTGCCCAGTGAAATAATATGTATCAGAAAGCTATGGACTGATCTGTGCTTAGCTTTCTTGTTCTGTTCCTGTTTCACCGGCATATGCTTATTTTGAGTTTCAGAGGTATGGAAAATGATAGAGTATCAGAAGCCCGATCCTTCCGACGCCCCCACCCGGGTCATGAAGAACAGGCTCACTCGCTGGGTGCTGTTCTTTGTTGTACTTCTCGTGGTGTGGATACTGGTGCAGATCTTCAAGGTCTCAGTCACCGAGGCGGACAAATGGCAGGAGCTGGCTAATTCACAGCAGGTTAGAAGTACCGTCACCCCCGCCTCCCGCGGTACGATCTACGATACCAACGGTCAGGTGCTGGCGCAGAGCGCAACGGTCTATAACGTCTACGTTGACCCGGTAATGCTCTGGGGCGACTACCTCAACAAGCGTGACGAGCGCATCAAAGCTCTCACCGAGCTTATCGCCGAGGAGGACGACAAGGACAAGAGAGCCGAGTATCAGCAGAAGCTCAACGATACAAAGCCCACTCAGCAGTCTTTTGACGAGCTGGTCGAGTTTCTTTCGGCAGAGCTGAAAGTTGAACCGGAGCAGGTCAGAAAGTACTGTCTTAACAAAGAATCCCAGTATGAGATCATAAAGAAAAACGTCGAAAAGGCTGTCGCCGTAAGGATAGAGGACTATCTCACCGAGGAAAACCTGGACGGCGTCAGATGCGAGCCCACCAACAAGAGATTCTACCCCCAGGGCTCCCTTGCGTCCAGTGTTATCGGACATATGGATCACAAGAACATCGGCGTTATCGGCGTTGAGGCTTATTACGACGATTACCTCCGGGGCATTGACGGCAGAGTCATCACCGCCACCGCCCGCGACGGCACAGAGATACCCTACCGTTACAGACAGTCCTACGACGCTCAGGACGGCGATTCACTGGTGCTCAACCTCGACCTGAATATTCAGTATCAGCTTGAAAAGGCTCTCGACAGGGCAGTGGAGAAATCCAAGCCCCTTGACCGCGCCTGCGGCATCATAATGGATCCCAACACCGGCGCGATATACGCCATGGCTACCAATTACAGCTATGACCCCAACAATCCCAGCGATCTCACCGACGACGAGGTGGCCGCTAA
Source organism: Ruminococcus sp. (assembly GCA_017529875.1). GTDB lineage: Bacteria > Bacillota > Clostridia > Oscillospirales > Ruminococcaceae > FB2012. The sequence goes on from JAFXNC010000046.1 coordinate 35,147, forward strand.
ACTGGCAGCTCTCGACGAGGACTCCAAGGAGTTCATCAACACACGGATAGACGCCTGGAACAAGCAGTGGAAGAACAAGGCCGTTTCGGAGATCTATTTCCCCGGTTCGGTATTCAAGATCATCACCGGCTCCGCGGCTCTGGAAGAGCAGGCCATAACCCTTGAAGATACTTTCTCCTGCAACACCCAGATCAAGGTGGCTGACACCACCATACACTGCTGGTCCACCTACAAGGATCACGGCTCCCAGAACCTCTACGACGCCATGACCCACTCCTGCAACCCGGCCTTCGTACAGATCGGTCAGCGCCTGGGCATCGAGAACTTCTGCAAGTACCTCAAAGCCTTCGGCCTCAGCGAAAAGACCGGTATAGACCTGCCGGCGGAGGCAACTTCGATAACCTACAATGCAAGCACCATGGGCATAGTTGACCTGGCATCGTCAAGCTTCGGTCAGGCCAACAAGCTCACTCCCATACAGGTCATGACCGCCTGCGCGGCGGCTATCAACGGCGGCTATCTGCTCACGCCTCAGGTAGTTGACAAGATAGTCGATTCAAAGGGCAACGTTCTCACCGACAACGAGCCGGTGGTGAAACGTCAGGTCATTTCCTCCGACGTTTCGGCTACCATGAGAGACATCCTTGAGAACGTGGTCAACTCCGAGCCCAACACCAACGCCTATGTCAAGGGCTTCCGCATCGGCGGCAAGTCCGGTACCTCACAGAAACTGGACGAAAACCCCAGCGGCACTACCCACGTTGCATCCTACTTCGCATTCGCTCCGGCGGACGATCCGCAGGTGGCGATGCTCATAATGATCGACGACCCTCAGGGCGAGGAATTCTACGGTTCGGAGCTTGCGGCTCCTGTGTGCAGAGAGATACTGTCGGAGATACTCCCTTACATGGGCTACTTCCCCCAGTATACCGATGCCGAACTGGAAGACCTCCAGGTGGAGATCCCGTCGCTGGGCTTCACACCCGTTGAGAACGCCAAGAAGACTATTGACGAGATGGGGCTTAAATACAGCGTCCGCGGCAACGGCGATACGGTGCTCAAGCAGGTGCCGTCCTCCGGCTCCGCAGAGAAGGGGAGCACTATCATCCTCTACACCGAGGAGGGCTTCGAGGAAAAGCTGGTAACAGTCCCCAACCTTAACGGCCTCACCAAGGAGCAGGCCAAGACCGCGCTTACCGATATCGGCCTGAACCTGTCCTCCAAGGACGCGGCTTCAAGCACCGACGAGGAAAAGGAGCTCAAAGCTCGGACCGACCAGAACTACGCCCCGCAGACTGTTGTCCCCGAGGGAACGGTGATCTCCGTCACCTTCGGAGAGTGACAGCCCCGGCAAATGAAAACGATCCTTTACGGAAAACCAAGAGAGAAGGAATTGATATGAAACTTCATTCTATGATAGCGGGAATAGCAGAGACTAAGCTCCCCGATATCGAGATTTCAGACGTTACCGCCGATACCCGAAAGGAGATGCCGAAGGACTTCGTGTTCGTCTGCATCAAGGGCAACACCTTCGACGGACACGATGCCGCCCGTGACATGATAGAGAAGGGCGCCGCTGTGATCGTCTGTGAAAGGGATCTCGGGCTTGACAATCAGATCATAGTTGAGGATTCGCGGGCAGCTTATCCCAGCCTCTGCGCAAGATACTTCGGGGATCCCCAGGAAAAGCTGAAGCTCATCGGCGTCACCGGAACCAACGGCAAGACCACTATCACCACTGTAACCAAGAAAGTCCTCGACAGCTTCGGCTGCAAGGTGGGTCTCATCGGCACCTGTCAGAACGAGATCTGCGACACCGTACTCGAGACCGCCCGCACCACTCCCGAGCCCTATGAGCTTTTCGAGCTGTTCCGCAAAATGGTGGATGCCGGCTGCGAGTACGTTATCATGGAGGCCTCCTCTCAGGGACTGGAACAAAAGAGACTCGGCCCCTGCGAATTTGACGTGGGCATATTCACCAATCTTACTCAGGATCACCTCGATGTACACGGCAACATGGAGAACTACTACCAGGCCAAGAAGCTGCTTTTCGACGTATCGGCAAGAGCCATAATCAATGTTGACGACTTCTACGGCAGACGCTACCTCGAAGAGATCAAGATACCCAGCAACACCTATTCAGCCGAGAAGAAAGCTGATTTCTACGCCGAGGATATACTCCTTTCGGCAAGCGGCGTCAAGTACGTTTACTGCGACGGCAGGAACAAGCACAACGTAGACTTCAAAATGCCCGGACTTTTCAACGTATCCAACTCCCTTGCAGTAATCGCCTGCTGTGAGACACTTGGCTTCGATGCCGAGAAGGTCATCAAGGAGCTCAACAAGATGCAGGGCGTCCGCGGCAGAGCGGAGGTAGTGCCCACCGGCAGAGACTTTACCGTGATCTGCGACTACGCCCACACCCCCGACGCACTGGCAAATGTACTTTCTGCTATCAAATCAAGCGCTCAGGGCAGAGTTAAATGCCTGTTCGGCTGCGGCGGCAACCGTGACGCCACAAAGCGTCCCCTCATGGCTAAGGCTGCGGCGCATAATTCCGATTTCCTCATCGTTACCTCAGATAACCCGAGAAACGAAGACCCCGAGGATATCATCTCGGATATCCTGACCGGCCTCGACGGCGAAACTACGCCGTATATCAAGATCACAGACAGGCGCGAGGCCATTCACTGGGCTGTGAACAACGCCGAGAAGGACGACATCATCGTTCTTGCAGGCAAAGGACACGAGGACTATCAGATACTCGCAGGAGGCGTTAAAATACATTTTGACGAGCGCGAGGTGGTTGCCGAGGCACTTGCCGGCAACTAAGATAAAACTCTTGACCGAAGGAGAGACCGTTATGAAAACAATGAGTCTGGCTGAGATCGTTTCGGCGGTAGAGGGCAGCTACGGCTACCCCGCCGACATATCCGTGACCTCCGTATCCACCGATACCAGGAAGATAAGCAGCGGATCGGTGTTCATCGCCCTTAAAGGCGACACCTTCGACGGGCATGACTTTGCCGCACAGGCAATGGAGCTGGGCGCCGAGGCTGTCATCACCGAAAGACCGGTGGAGGGCGCAAGGTGCATCATCGTGGATTCCACCGCAAAGGCGCTTCTTGACCTTGCTCATTATTACAGGATGAAATTCGATATCCCGCTGGTGGGCATCACCGGCAGCGTGGGTAAGACCACTACAAAAGACATGATAGCCTGTGTGCTTTCAAGGAAGTTCAACACCCTGAAAACACAGGGCAATCTGAATAACGAGGTGGGTATGCCAAGTACCCTCCTTGCCCTCGATGACGACATCCAGGCGGCTGTCATCGAAATGGGAATGAACCACGCCGGAGAAATGTCAAGGCTCTCGATGTGTTCCTCTCCTACGCTCTGTGTCATTACCAACATAGGCGTCTCCCACATCGAGAACCTTGGCTCTCAGGAGAATATCCTCAAAGCCAAGCTGGAGATCCTCGACGGCGCATTCCCCGATGCACCCCTCATTCTCAACAGAGACGACAAGCTGCTGGCAAATGTCGATCTTAGAGGCAGCAGAAAGCTGATGTACTACTCCTCCAAGAAAAAGGACTGCGAGGTCTACGCCTCCGGAACCACAGTGGAGGACTGCAAGGTGACTTTCAGCATCAATTACGGCGGTTCAAAATACCCGGCCGTCATCAGCGTACCCGGCGAGCATAATATCAGGAACGCTCTTGCGGCCTTCTGCGTGGGCGTTAGCCTGGGCATCGACCCCGCCGAATGTGCGGCGGGCATCTCGGACTACAAGCCCGAGGGCATGAGGCAGAACATCAAGCAGGTCAACGGCCTGACGCTCATCGTGGACTGCTACAATGCCGCTCCCGACTCCATGAAGGCGGCGCTCTCCATGCTCTCTCAGGTAAGCGTGGCTGAGGGCGGACAGCGCATCTGCGTCCTCGGAGATATGCTGGAGCTGGGCAAGAACGCCAAGACCTACCACAAGCAGGTAGGCGAATACACCGCATCATCCAAGGCTGATATGCTTCTCTGCTTCGGCGAGAATTCGGCCTACTATATCGAGGGCGCTGTGAAAAAGGGCTTTGACCCTGAGCGGTGCCGTCACTTCGAGACCCGCGAGGCTCTCGCGGAGCATCTCAAAACAGTCGTCAGGGAAGGCGACGCCGTACTGTTCAAGGGCAGCCGCGGTATGAAACTCGAGGAGGTCGTAAAGGAATTTGAGTAATCAGGTCTGTGATTCGTTCCTTTCCGAAGCCGCTACACTCGGGGTACCGCTCATTTTAGAGGTCTGCACCGTCTTTTTGCTCGGATCGCTTGCGATCCCTCTCCTACGGGCAAAAAAGACGGGCAGGCTCGAATGGCGCATCGGAAAAAGATCAAAGACGGACGGCTCCGAGCCGTCAATGGGCGGCGTCGTTGCGGCGCTTGCTTTTTCTGTCTGGTTCTTTCCGCTGGCCGTGATATCCGATCTTAACGGAAGTTATAATAAACAGGATTCTCGCGAGGGCTTGATTTTCGCGGGAATTTATGTTATAATAATAGTATGTGCGGGTGCGGCTGAGGACAGACTGAAAAAGTTCCTGGGAAGGCCCGCAGGACTGCCTCCCGTGATAAAGCAGCTGTATATCTACTCGGCAAATCTGCTTCTGCTCCTTGCTGTATCGCTGTTCGGGAGGGAGTATACAGAGGTGCTGCTGCCCTTTAACATGGGCTTCATCGAGTTCGGGGTACTTTACTACCCGATGGTGGCTCTGTTCATGACGGTATGCATCAACATCTTCCGGCTGCATTTCTGCCTCGGCTCCGACGACAGGGATTCCGTCGGCGGACTCAGCGAGGTCTCCGGCGCTCTTTCGCTGGTGACTGTGGGGCTCTGCTGCGAGGAGTGTTACAGCTATGCCGGTTCGCTGCTGGCAAACGTGGCGGCAGCCGCCTGCGTAGGTATGCTGATCTGGACGCTGTCCCCCTCAAAGCTCATCACCGGCGAGTCCGGCGCAATGTTCGCTGGGGCGGCATTCTCGGCAGCGGTGGTGCTTTCAAAGCTCGAGCTGCTGTTTTTGCTGGCGGCTCTCCCTCAGACCGGGGACGCCATAGTCGCCGCCGTGAATCATCTGCGTTTCAGACGTCACAAGAGCAGGGGAGACAACACCCTGCCTCCAAAGCTCCCGGCTCACCTGATGCTGCGGGAGAGGGGCCATTCCGATCATCTGATAATAATTCTGTTTTCCGTACTGAGCCTGATCGGCGGAGCGGCTTCGCTCCTTTTTGCTGTTTATGCCGGCGGATATCTGTTTATGTACTTATAGGGAGGTCATATAATTGGCTGAATATATCGCCGCCGAAGGCACCCTCGAAGACGAGGCCGTACCCGGAGCCGAGACCGGCGCCGAGGTCAAACCCAAGAGCAAGCCAAAGATAGCTCAGGCAAGAAAGAAGTTCAATTTCCGGTTCATCAAGACCGAGATCGACAAGCCCTTCTGCCTGCTGATACTGGTGCTGCTGGTCTTCGGCATCGTGATGATGTTCTCGGCAAGCTACGCCAGAGCTCTTGCCATCGAGGGCGACGGCTACTACTACGTTTCAAGGCAGATCAAGGCCGCCGTCATCGGTCTGGCAATAATGATCGCTATGTCGTTCCTCGATTACCACTTTTTCCAGAACACCTATATCGTGTACGGATTCTTCATCGTGACCTACGGCGTGACCCTGGTCACGTCCTTCGTGGGCTCCTCCACTGCCGACGCCACAAGATGGCTCAACATCGGCTCCTTGCAGCTGCAGCCCTCGGAGATACTCAAGATCGCCATGATAATGGTCTTCGCCTACGTTATGGCCTTCAACTTCCTGAGATTTCACGACTGGCGTTTCTCCACGCTGCCCTTTATCATAGTCCTCGGACTGGTATGTCTCGTACTGGTGCTGCAAAGGCATATGTCGGCGGTGCTGCTGGTGTCCATCATCGGCATCTCCATGATGTTTGTGAGCGGTATGCCCAAGAAGCATTTCTTCGCCTTCATCGGTATAGCTGCTTTGCTGGGAGCGCTGTTCCTGCTTTATAAGATCTTCGTAAACGGCGACTTCAGCTACATAACCGACCGTATACAGAGCTGGCGCGACCCTCTCTCCGATCCCCAGGACACCACCATGCAGACCTATAACTCCCTGATAGCCATAGGCTCCGGCGGCGTGTTCGGACTGGGCTTCGGCGAGTCGAGGCAGAAATATCTCTACCTCCCCGAGTCTCAGAACGACTTCGTTTTCTCGGTAGTCTGCGAGGAGCTGGGCATGGTGGGCGCTATCGTCGTGATACTGCTGTTCGTCATGTTCATACTCCGCGGCTTCTATATCGCCACCCGCGCCAAGGACCGTTTCGGTATGCTGCTGGCTGCGGGCATCACGATCCAGATCGGCGCACAGGCGCTCCTGAACATCGCCGTTGCCACCAACGCCTTCCCCAACACCGGCATCTCGCTGCCTTTCTTCAGCTACGGACGTACCGCGCTGATAATACAGCTTGCCGAAATGGGCATACTGCTGAGCATATCACGGCAGTCTGCCACCAAAAAATGATCTCCCGGAGGGATAACTATGCTTAGAGTTCTGCTTGCCGGCGGCGGTACTGCCGGACATATAAATCCGGCTATGGCCATCGCGGAGATAATAAAGGAGCATCACCCCGATGCGGAATTCTGTTTCGCCGGGAACCCCGAAAAGCTTGAAGCCAAGATCGTACCCCAGGCTGGATACCGTTTTGAGCCCATAAAGATCGAGGGTATACAGCGCCATATCAGCGGCGAGAACATCAAACGCAACGTCAAGGCTGTCCACTACCTGATCCATTCGGGCAAGCGGGCCAAGGCCATAATCAATGATTTCAAGCCCGATCTTGTCATCGGCACCGGCGGCTATGTCTCAGGGCCTATCGTCAGGAAGGCCGCCAAAATGGGCATAAAGACCGCTATCCACGAGGCCAACGCCTTTGCCGGCATGACCACCAAGCTGCTTAGCAAGCAGGTGGATAAGATCATGCTCACCGTGGAGAAGACCAAGAACCTCGACGAGAGCGTCAGGGACAAGTGCGTCGTCACCGGACTGCCGGTAAGACGCGCCTTCGAGCGAAAGACCAAGAGCGAGGCCCGCCGTGAGCTGGGTTTCAAGGAGGACGATATCATCATCCTCTCCTGCGGAGGCAGCCTCGGCGCCCGAACGATAAACGAGAACGCCGCCAGGCTCATGAAGTGGTATCAGGAGACCGGCAGCAGCATCTGCCACATCCATTCCTACGGCACCTATAAGGATTACGCCGGCTTCGTTGACAAGCTGGAGGCCGAGGGGGTCAAGGTCAAGGATAACCCCAGGCTCATCGTCAGCGAGTATGTAAATATGCCTCTTTCGCTGGCTGCCTGCGATCTCGTTATCACCCGCTGCGGTGCCAGCACCCTGACAGAGCTTGAAGCCGTCGGCAGGGGAGCCATACTTATCCCTTCGCCCGTGGTCGCAGAGAACCACCAGTACCACAACGGTATGGTGCTGCAGAACGCCGGCGCTGGCTTCGTATATCAGGAAAGCGAGCTTAAAGAGAACACAGTCATCGACAAGGTCGCTGAGCTGACCAAAGCTCCGGATAAAATGGCGGAGCTCTCCGCCAATGCCGCCGGGCTCTATATCAGCGATACCAACGACCGTATATATGAGACGATCAGACCGCTGATCGAAGAAACAGCAAAGTAAACCACAAGTAAAGGAGAATACAATGCGCCGTTCCGATAAAAATTCAATGGATCCTATCAGCCTGCCTGATAAGGACAAAATAAACGGGTTGCAGGGCGGTTTTGTAAGCAGCAAGCGCGTTCACAAGGAGACCGGGATCGACGATTTCACCAACTTCGTCAAACCCAATTTCGATACTGCAGCCCCGGTGAAAGTACCGGAAAGAAAGGAGCCTGAGCCTGAAAAGGACGAGCTCGACGAGTACCTCGAGGAAATGAAACAGCGCGAGGAAAGGATCAACAGAGGCAAGGGCAGCGTCAAGGGCGTTAAGGTCGGCAAGAAATATGTTGCATCCTGGCTGATAAAGCGGATAGTCATTATCGTTGTTTTGGCGCTGTTCGTGGTCATCACCTTCCTGCCGCCGGTCATGATATCCTCCAGCGAGGGTCAGACCCTTCAAGTCAACGTCTTCGAGAACGTAAGCGTCCCCTACCTCAAAGAGGAGATACTTTCTAACTGGAACGTATACGAGCTTGAAAATATGTCCTCGGAGCGGGCGGAGAATTACCGCGTCTGCACCGTGGGCATCGAAGTCAAGAATTTTTCGCCTTATTCCGTGGAGTTGGAGGGCTTCCGCATAGTGACCTGCGATCCTACTTACAAGGACAAGTTCATTGCCGTAAAGCCCATCCAGGATGAGATCAGCATTTCGCCCTTTAAGGTAACGACTGTCGAAGTACAGATACTGATAAACGTTTCGGAGCTTTCCGAGGAGCAGTTCAACGAGGCTATGACCAGCCTTATCATCAGCACCTCCGGACTGCGCAAAAAGATCGGGCCTATCCCGATCCCGACAGTTCCTGCCTATATCTTTGTATCTGATTCCCTTGAATTCAAGCTCAACTGACAGCTGTTTTCACTCCTTTTGCGATAAAGGCATAATATAAAGCGTGAGCTGAAGGCTTTTACTAATTGCAAAAGGGGATATGGCTATGCAGAGGCTGATAATTGAAGGTGAGAAACGGCTTTCCGGCGAGATAAAGGTGCAGGGCGCCAAGAACAGCGCACTTCCGCTGCTCTCCGCTGCGCTGCTGGTGCAGGGCGAGACTGTGCTGCACAACTGCCCCCGGCTCAGCGATGTGTTCGCTGCCTGCCGGATACTGGGACATCTCGGCTGCGAATGCAGGGTGTCGGGCAATACCGTCACCGTCAGGGCTGACGCGCCCTGCGGCTGCTGCGTCCCCGACGAGCTTATGCGGGAGATGCGCTCCTCCATAGCCTTCCTCGGAGCGATCCTCGGCAGGACAGGGGAGTGCTGTCTGTCATTCCCCGGCGGCTGTGCCCTGGGTGCAAGACCCATTGACCTGCATCTTGAGGCGCTGCGCAAAATGGGCGTTACCGTCACCGAAAAGCACGGTATGCTCAGATGCGTCTGCCCGGGAGGGCTCAAGGGCGCACAGATACATCTGTCCTTCCCCTCGGTAGGGGCAACTGAAAATATCATCCTCGCCGCCGTCCTCGCCAAGGGCACTACCGTTATCGGCAACGCGGCCAAGGAACCGGAGATCAAGGATCTTGCCCGGTTTTTGAACCTCTGCGGCGCCCGGATCCAGGGCGCAGGCACTGACACCGTGGTCATCGAGGGCGTGGATAAGCTCTCTCCTGTGGAGTATACCGTCATGCCCGACAGGGTGTGCGTATGCACTCTCATGTCGGCAGCCGCGATCACAGGCGGCGAGATAACCGTTAGAGGCGCTGCCGCCGAGGACATCGAGGCCGTGATCCCGGTCTATGAGCAGATGGGCTGCTCAGTGTATACCTACTCCGACAGACTGTTTATTTCCCGAACAAGGCCGCTCCGCGCCGTGGACAGGGTGGTCACGCTGCCTTATCCGGGGTTCCCCACCGACGCTCAGGCCATGACTATGGCGGCTCTCTCGCTGGCGAAGGGCACCAGTATCATGGTGGAGACCATCTTCGAGAACCGCTACCGCCATGTGAGCGAACTGGTGAGGATGGGTGCCGATATCCGCGTGGAGGGCAGGACGGCAGTTATCAAGGGCGTTGACCGGCTCTACGGGGCAAGGGTCGAGGCCACCGATCTCAGGGGCGGCGCAGCACTGGCTGTGGCAGCACTTGCGGCAGAGGGCGTCACCGAGATCCGCGGACTGAGATACATCGACCGCGGCTATGAAAAAATCGAAGACCAGCTATCGTCTCTCGGCGCAAGCGTGAGACGGGTCAGCGAATAAAGGAAAAGTATAAAAATGAAGGATATCGTAAAAAGTCAGGTAAATGACGAATACAAGTTCATAAACGGCAAGAAGGTCAAGGTCGCCCGCCGCAGAAGGCGCAGCAACCTCATGACCTACTGTGCCATTGCGGTGGCGATATGTACCGTCATCGGACTGGCGATAAGCCTGTTTTTCCTCTTTGATCTGGAGGAGGTGCAGGTCTCCGGCCTCACTCTCTACTCCAACGAGCAGATACTTGCCGCCGGCGGCGTCGAGGCCGGGAAGAACCTCATCCGTACCAACACCAACGTCATCGAGGACAGACTGCTCCAGACCCTACCTTATATAAAAAGCGTCGAGGTGGATAAGGATTACCCCCACTCCATGAAGATCTCCATAGTCGAGGAAGTCAAGTGCGCGGATATCGAGCTCGCAGGGAAGTACTACGTCATCTCGCCAGCCGGCAAGCTGCTGGAGGTGGGCAACACCGCCCCCGACCCCGACCTGCCCCTGGTCATCGGCTTTGAGCTGAAAGAACCGGAGCTGGGCAAGAAGATCGAGTCGGAAAACGAGCTCAAATCCAAGGTGCTGCTCCAGCTGCTGGATTCGATCGACCGCTGCGGCTTCAAGAAGATCTCACAGATCAACATTACCGAGCGTACCGACATCGAGCTGATCTACGACAACAGGATCACCGTCAAGCTCGGCAGCTCCCTCGACCTGGACTTCAAGCTGGCCTCTATCAAGGGCACTATCGACCAGAAGCTCCCCAGGGACTTCGAGGGCACGCTTAAATACAACAGCGCCAAGAGCGGTATCTCGGCGATCTCAAAGGCGGCGCTCACCACCACGACTGCGGCGCCTAAGTCCGTTTCGGCAGAGATCCCCGCAGCAGCTGACGCCGACCCCGCGCAGACGTCTCAGGAGGCTACCGCAGCCACCCAGCCCGACGATAACGGCTATAATGGCTGGCAGGCCAACTGATACCCGCCGGGCAGTTTACGATATTTGTGCATGATGTACAACAAGCGCCTAAATTCTGACTTGGATTTATATATTTTCTGAAAATTTGACAGTATTCTTATTATCTGTCTTTACATTTTTAGGGTTTTGTGTTAGAATATTTATGTGTCTATATCGCTATGGGATTGTTATGCCCCTTTTCGGTCAGCGAAAAGGGCTTATGTAAAAATTTTATAGGATGAAATCAAAATACACAGGAGGAAATGAATATGTCTTATGAGTATGTAGAAGCACCTGTTGAAGGAGCAAGGATCAAGGTCATCGGTGTCGGCGGCGGCGGCGGAAACGCCCTTAACTGTATCGCCAGCCAGGGGATCACGGGCAATGTGGAGTACATTGCGATCAATACCGATATCCAGGCTTTGAAAAACTCTAAGGCCAACGGAAAGATCCAGATCGGCGCTAAGCTGACCCACGGTCTCGGTGCAGGCGCTAAGCCTGAGATCGGCGAGGCCTCCGCTCAGGAGAGCAAGGAGGAGATCTCCGAGGTCATCAAGGACGCTGATATGGTATTCATCACCGCCGGAATGGGCGGCGGTACCGGTACCGGTGCTGCTCCTGTTGTTGCTCAGATAGCTCAGGAAATGGATAAGCTCACCGTAGCAGTAGTTACCAAGCCCTTCAAGTTCGAGGGCGCCAAGAAAATGGAGAAGGCTGAGAAGGGGATCGCTGCGATGCTCCAGCACGTTGACGCGCTCATCGTTATCCCTAATCAGAATCTTCTTGCCAACGGTCAGAAGCTGACCATGCGTCAGAGCTACGCTCTCGCCGATGAGGTGCTCAAGGATGACGTTATCTCCATCGCCGAGATCATCACCAGACACGACGAGATCAACGTTGACTTCGCTGATATCACTACCATTATAAAGAACGCCGGCTTCGCTCATATGGCCAAGGGCCACGGCACCGGCAAGGATAAGGTACACGACGTCGTAACTCAGGTCATTTCCAGCGACCTGCTTGAGACCTCTATCAAGGGCGCCAAGAGACTGCTGGTAAACATCACCATGAGCGAGGATATCGTAGTAGACGAGATCGACGAGCTGACCAACGCTATCACCGAGGCAGTTGACGACGATGCAGAGATCATCTTCGGCAACGGCTACGACGAGAACGCCAGCGACGAGGTTTATGTTACCGTTATCGCGGCTGACTTCGACGATGCGGCAGTAGCTGCCGACAGCACCAGGAAGTCTGCCTATTCCGCAAATTTCACCTCTGCCAACGATGCTAAGGCCGACGCCGAGGCAAGACATAAAGCAGGCGTAAAGGCTGCTGATAATCCTGACTATTACGACGATATTTTCAATATCTTCAAGAAGTAATAACTCGTAAGGGACGGACAGGCTTTATGTTCGTCCCTTATTACTATACTGTACAGATAATTGTACAAAGTGTACAATTATCGGTTTTGTGATTTGTCGGATTATATGAACTTTTGAAAATCGTTATAAATCAGTTGAAAAACTAACTAAAACATTGTATAATAAAATAAATAAATTATCTTATGGAGGTAATTACAAATGGCAAATAATGGTTATCTGAGAACCGTCCGTATGGGCGGATTTGATAAGTCCGACGTTCTCGCTTATGTCGATGACCTCAACTCAAAGATCTATAACCTCGAGCAGAAGGTCAAGGATCAGACCGAGACTATCGAGCGTCTCGAGAGCAGCGCTCCTGCTGCCGCCAGCGACGATTTCGAGGGCAAGGCCGAGCTGGAGAAGAAGGTCGAGGACGCCAAGAACAAGATGGCCGAGCTCATGGCTTCCACCGATACCATGAAAATGCAGATTGCTGATTACGAGCAGCAGATCGCTGAGAAGAATTCCGAGATCGAGGAACAGAAGAACGAGATCGAGGATCTTAAAGAAAAGCTGGAGCAGGCTGAGAAGAACGCCGGCCAGCAGCAGGCCGTTGCTTCCCCCGCTTTCGACCTCGGTAATGTATTCATCGAGGCTCAGAACACCGCTAACAAGGTCGTTACCGAGGCTAAGAAGGCCGCTCAGCAGATGACTGATGAGGCCGAGGCTCAGGCTAACCAGATCATAGACGATGCCAACGCTCAGGCAGAGGCTACCGTTACCGGCGCTCAGGCTGAGGCTACCAGAACTCTCGAGACTGCTAAGGAAAGCGCTGCCGCAATGACCGCTGCCGCTCAGGCCGAGGCCGATAAGGTAAGAGGCGCTGCTTATGCAGAGGCTGACAGAGTTACTACCTCCGCAAATGCTCAGGCAGAGGCCACTACCGCAAACGCCGATGCCGAGGCTAAGCAGATGATCGAGGACGCAAACGCTCAGGTCGGCATGATCAGAGCTAAGTCCGCATCCCTGGTAGAGTCCGTAAGAAGCGAGTATACCTCCCTCAACGAGAACATCACTCAGGTCATCGCTACTCTCAATGACCTGTTTGGTGCTTCCATCGGTTCCGCCAACAAGGCAAGAGATCTTATTGACGAGGGTCTCGAACTGGTTGAGGAGTGATGTCATTGCTCAGGATAGATGCGTCTGAGCTGAAGGCGAGAGCCACAGAACTTAAGGCCGGCATGAAAGTGCTGGTGTCCGGTACGGTCTATACCTCCCGGGACGCCGCGCATAAGCGCATCATGGCTATGATCGAGAAGGGAGAAAAGCTCCCATACGAGATCGAGAATGCTGTGATCTACTACGCCGGGCCTACTCCTGCTCCCGAAGGGAAGCCCATAGGCTCCTGCGGCCCCACCACTTCCTCCCGAATGGACAGATTCGCTCCCAGGCTCCTTGATATGGGGCTTGCCGCCATGATCGGCAAGGGCGAGCGTTCACAGGAGGTCAGAGACGCTATCGTCAGAAATAAAGCCGTTTACCTTTGCGCAGTGGGAGGTGCAGGCGCCTTGGCCTGTAACTGCATCAAGAGCTGCGAGGTCATTGCCTTTGAGGATCTCGGCTGCGAATCGGTGAAAAAGCTTTATATTCAGGATTTTCCGCTTATCGTTGCTAACGACTGCTCCGGCGGCGACATATTTGAGCGCGGCAGAGCTGAGTATGCAGATCTATAGAATTATGAAAAAGTGAACAGAGGGCAGCTGCAAATTGTCCTCTGTTTATCTTTTATTCGTCAAAATAACTATTATAGATTAGTTAAATATGTAGAATGATACAAATGTTTCGGTAATATAAATTTTTTTTAAAAGATTGCTTGACTTTGAATAAATCAGATGTTATTATATTAATGCATCTTGAATAATGATAGGATGGTGTCTATGGCGGGAGATGTTCGCGGCAGTATTAAGGACCTCCCCGATGAGGAGCTTGTATTGTTGTGCCGAAAAGACGACAATACTGCTGTTGACGAACTCATAAGCCGTTTCGCACCCTCTATCAGAAGACGGGCTGATTCCTTCCGTGGTACTATCGGTGACGATCTTGCGCAGGAAGGGTTTTTGGCGCTGCTTGACGCCGTGAGAAGGTTTTCCCCGGATAAGGGGGCGTCCTTCGGGACTTTCGCCGAGCACTGCATCCGCAACCGCATGATAA
>JAFXNC010000002.1 GCA_017529875.1 Ruminococcus sp.
GCGCCTGTTGTGACCGAAAAGCCCGAGACTGAGGCTCCCAAGGAGTCCGGGACCGAGCCCGAGGCACCTGCTGCCGAGCCCGAGGAGGAGAAGGAAGTGCTGTTCAGCTATCATCAGGAGGGCGGCGACTTCAACTCCGAGACCAACGTTTCCTATAATATCAAGGTAGCGGATTACATCGAGGATTACTCCAAGCACTATGACGTTTACATCGTAGTCGAGGCCACCAAGAACGCCAACGGCGGCGTGGGCATGATGCTCAACGGCAGCTACACCAAGCAAAACGAGCGTCTGCGCACCGGCGCCGAGGAGACCTGGGTCATTGAGGACATCGACCCCTCCGCACTTTCCAGCGACCTGGTCGTTGCGCTGTACTACATGAAGGACGACGCAGATTTCACCATCAACTCCGTGACCTTCGTTGAGGCCGGCAAGAAGCTGGATGCAGCTCTTACCGAGGAAGACGAAGAGGACAACGATGAGGATGAAGAGGATAACGACGAGGACGACGAAGACGACGAGGACTACGACGAAGACGAAGAGGATAACGACGAGGACTACGACGAAGACGACGAGGATAACGACGAGGACTACGACGAAGACGACGAGGATAACGACGAAGACGAAGACGATAACGACGAGGACTACGACGAAGACGACGACGAAGATACCGACGATAACGACGAAGACTACGACGAAGACGAAGAAGACTGGGAACAGTACGACGCCGAAGATGAAGGCGACGACGGCGACGGCGAAAACGACGGCGCCGAGGATCCCGACAACGAAGATGACACCGAAGCGATCGGATATTCTGAGACGACTGGCATAGGAGAGGATCAGTCCGACAGAGTAACAGACCTCGTGAGCAACGGTGATACATCGGCGGATAAGTCTGCTCAGCCTGCTGCAAATGATATAGAGGAAGCTGTTATACACGCTTCTCAGCAGGCTGACAGCACCGCAGGAAGCAACCCTGCCACCGGCGAAGAAAGCCACCCCGTCAGGTACATCCTGATGGCAGTCAGCGGCGGATATATCCTGTTCTCGCTGATCTCTCTCATCGCTCAGGCCAGGCGCAGGAAAAACTGATCTGTAACAAAGCAGCCCGCCGGATCTCCGGCAGGCTGCTGCTTTTTATGCATGAGAAAAGCCCCGCACAATGAGTACGGGGCATAATTCTTATTATTCGATAGTGACCTTCTTCATCACCTGGGGGGTGCGGGGCTTGTCGTTGAAGCCCACTGGGGTGGATGCGATCTCGTCCACTGCGTCCATGCCCTCAACTACCTTGCCGAAGGCCGCATACTGGCCGTCAAGGTGGGGAGCGTCCTGGTGCATGATGAAGAACTGTGAGCTGGCGGAGTTGGGATCCATAGCCCTTGCCATAGATACCACGCCTCTTGTGTGCTTGACAGGATTGGGAACACCGTTGGCGAGGAACTCGCCCTTGATCTTCTCCTTGGCTCCACCCACGCCTGTACCCATGGGGTCGCCGCCCTGTATCATAAAGCCCTTGATGACCCTGTGAAAGATCAGCCCGTCGTAAAAGCCGTCCTTGACCAGCTTTTCAAAGTTCGCCACGGTGATCGGCGCAGCGTCGGGATAGAGCTCTATCTTGATCTTCTTGCCGTTTTCCATTTCGATTACAACCATTGGTAATGCACTTCCTTATAAATAGTATACAGTATCAGAATCCGTCGTTGACCTTGGGCAGCTTGCCCTCCTTGTTGAACTTCATCAGCTCCGCGAAATACTCTGCCTCGGGGGAGAGCTTCTTGCGGGCGAGCTTGCTTTCCTTGACGGTGCTGTCGCAGATGATATAGTCCCGCACTCCGTCCTTGACCATGCAGTAGAGCCTGTCGCAGACCGCGAACTCATGGTTCTCGTCGTAGCGGTTGGGATCGAAGCAGCAGAAAATATCCTGCGCGATCGTGGACGCCAGGGTGGTGGTGATCTGATACTGGCTCTTGCCCTGAGCCTTCATCTTGTCCAGATCGGCCTTGAAGAAATCCAGCACCGGCACGTCGTTGACCTCCATTTTCCGGAAGACCCGCACCAGACATCTTGCGGCGTCCTCCTCGGTCAGCTTGTCGAGGGTGGCGTTCTTGAACTCAAGGATGAAGGGCTCCATGGTGGAGTAGAACAGCTTTTCGTACTGGAAAGGCGTTCCTCTGTGGGCATATTTGATTATGGGATTATCTACATTGATCGTCACTTTAAATCTCTCCGGTCGTAGTTATATCAGTCCTGTTTCTTCCTGTCGCCGTACTGTTTCATGAACTCCTCGGTCTTCTTGGCGAGGTACTGGTCATTGACGGCCTCGATATCGTCCTCGTCGCTGGGAGGAACTCTCGTATCCAGCTCGTTGCGGATATAGTCCTCAACGCCGCTCATGGCCTTGTCGGACACCGCCTCGATGTTCTTGTACTCCTTGTCCTGAGTAACATCCTTGGCAACGCCCAGCTGGGACATACCCTTGTCGATATCGGACTGCTTAATGTGCTCGATATCCAGGTTCATGGCCTCTCTGGCTCTGGCTCTTTCCTCCACCTCGTCCACCATGGCGTTGATCTTCTGCTCAACGTTGTCGGCGTTGGCGGAGTCGATATTCTTGTTCTCGTGGGCAGCGAGGAAACGCTCGTGCTCGATGCGGTACTGCTCCTCGAAATCATCCTGAGCAGCGCTCATCTCGGAGGCCTTGACATTCTCCGAGGTAAAGTCCGCAGCGGTGACTACGGGCTTGTTCTTCTGCTCCTCCAGCTCACGCTCCAGTTCTACCATTTTCTTCTTGATGGTCTCGGGATCGATAGCGGCAGGGCCGACTGTCTCGGGAGTGATGGGATCGTTCTTGGATTCCTTGATATAGACGGTCTCTCCGCCGGAGGGCTTGGTCCTTCTGACGGGAGTGCCGAAGATGTCATCGGGATTTACGGTGGGCTTGGGAGCCGCCTGCGGTGTGTCAGTATTCTTTTTATGTCCGAAAAGCGCCATAAAAAGTACCTCCTATCTGAAAAAATTATAATTGATTAGTCAAAAATACATAATATATTTATTATATTATACACCATTTTAGCGAAAAAAGCAATAACTTTTGACCACTTTTTTGAAAAACATTACCTTTCTAATTTGTGGATAATTTGTAAAGTTCACAGAAATTCAATAAAATAGTCACGTTGCGTTATCATATGGAGCAGAGAAGTTTGTTATAATTATAAAGTGATATTATGCGGAATATGACCGCAATTGATAAAAATAATTAACAAAATCCATTCTTTTTTTCAAGGGGGAATCAAGTTGATCAACCACAAGATCGGCATAACCGCCACAGAGCTGTTTGCCTGCAACCCTTTCCGTGTACTGGGCGTACCGGTAAATGCTTCAAAGGCGGACATTGATAAAAGGTATAAGGACTTCCTTGCCGCTGCGGGTGCCGGACATACCGCCTCGCTCAAAACAGAGTATGACTTTGATTCGCTGCCTCCCTTCTCGAGAGACGCAAATGCGCTGCGCACCGCTTATGCCAAGCTCGCCAGCAACGGCTACCGCTGCTTTGCATATTCCGACAGCACCTTCACCGTGCCGCTGAATATCGACGACGTTGCCCTCAACCTCAGAGACATCACCTGCTACGACTGCTTCCTGAGATGCTATATGTGGCTCGTTATCAACGATCCCGAAATGGAGGAGCACGAGCTCTGGATCATGCTGGCCAAGTACATAGACAAGCTCATCACATGCTCGCCGGATAAGTTCGCCGGTTACTTCGACAACCGTTTCCCGGCCGAGATGATCGACCCGCAGAAGTCGGTGTTCCGTGCGTTCTATGTTACCTTCTGCGAGATCATACTGCTGCCCCTGAAGGAAATGGTGCGCGGCTCCATGAAGTGCGATACCGCCACCGATATCCTCAAGCTCAGAGGCATCGACGTCAACGAGCAGTTCATTCCCATAGATATCCCCCAGGGCAACGCTCCCAAGCCCGGCGAGCCCGCTCCCAAGCTGAAGCTGGCTCTGCGTGACGGCGACGAGTATTTCGATATCAATTCCGGCAAGATGATGTCCTTCGAGGCCGTGAAGGCCGCTGCGGTGGAGAGCAACGAGTTCGTTCAGGCAGCCTCTGCCATCTCCGCTGACGAGATCCTCGAGGAGCCCGACGACGCGAACGTTATCCCCGAGGAGCCTTCCTACACTCCCAGGATCGACGACGACGGCATCGCCGCCCGCAAGCCCCTGCACTTCCAGTCCACCTCCGAGCCCGGCAGCGAGGGCTCTGCGCCCAAGATCCTCAAGCGCCCTGTAAGCCAGGGTATGCTCACCAAGGAAAGCGCAGAGAATCCCGAGCTCAGACCTGCTCCTGTTCCTCCGCGTCCGGCTCCCGCTCCGCGTCCGGCTCCTGCTCCTGTGGTTTCCGACGATCAGGATGAGAACAAGAACATGGTAGTGGCTCCTTCCCTGAAAAAGAAGAAGACCCGTACCACCCTTATCGACGAAGAGACTCAGCAGCTGCATAAGGACTCCACCGATATCAACCTCACCGAGATGAGCGAGGAAGAGGAGGAGGAGCAGAACATCTACACCCAGGCTCTGGTACAGATGCTCCGCGCCAACAAGAGCCGCAACCAGTTCATGAAGTCCGTCGATACCGAGCACGCCTTCAACAACGGCGATACTCTTGCCGCACCTCAGACCCCTGACCTGAAAATGGACGACATCAACATGAAGGTCTACGACAAGAGCAGACTGGATTCGCCCTATGAGGTAGTTGACCGCGGCAGCGCCATGACTCTGGAGGAAAAGTACCGCAACGTCAAGATCGACGATATGCTGGATCCCCACATCGGCAACAAGACCCAGCGCGTTTCCTACGAGCCCGACGCTATCGAGACCTTCAAGAAGAACAAGGAGGTCAAGAAGAAGTCCATAAAGAGAATGATAATCCTCGGTATCGCAGCTCTGACCGGTGTCGGCATCGGTGCAGCTCTGATGCTGTTCGACATCATTTGATATTATGCACACAAAAAGCCCCCGTCTCCCGTGACGGGGGCTTTTCGCTGTATCTGAGGTTTTGTAAAGAGGTTAGCAAGTTGTGAGTTAGCATTTGCTAACTATATATATTATAACCCGCGAGACCTGATTTGTCAAGGCTTTATGAAAAAGTTGTGAAACTTAAATAAAAGAGGTAATATATATTGCAAAAATCTATAAATTGTGCTATAATAATAGATGGGAGGTCGGCCTTCCAATATGTATCCGGGAGTGATAATATATGAAACTGCATTTTATCGGCGCTACCCATGAAGTCACGGGCAGCTGCACCTATATCAATGCCTGCGGGAAACACTTTCTCGTGGACTTCGGCATGGAGCAGGGCGTTGACGTTTACGAGAACGCTCAGGTGCCTACATCGCCCTCAAGTATTGATTTTGTGCTGCTTACCCACGCGCATATAGACCATTCCGGACTGCTCCCGCTGCTCTGCGCGGGAGGGTTCAGAGGCGACATACACTGCACCGACGCCACAGCCAACCTCTGCGCGATCATGCTCAGAGACTCGGCGCATATACAGGAATTTGAAAGTGAATGGCGCTCCCGCAAGGCCAAGCGCAAGGGTCAGGATCAGGTGGAGCCCCTCTATACCATAGGCGACGCCGAGGACGCCATACGCTGTCTTGTGCCCCACAGCTACGGAGAGATCATCGAGATCTGCGAGGGGATCAAGATCCGCTACGCCGACGCCGGGCATCTGCTGGGCTCCTCCAGCATCGAGCTGTGGATCACCGAGGCCGGCGAGACCCGGAAGATCATCTTCTCCGGCGACATCGGCAACAAGTCCCAGCCGCTGATCCGCGACCCCCAGTACCTGGACGAGGCGGACTATGTGGTCATGGAGTCCACCTACGGCACCCGCCTCCATGAGCGCCCCGCCAACTACGCAGAGGCGCTGGCAAAGGTGCTCCAGCGCACCTTCGATCGGGGCGGGAATGTGGTGATACCCTCCTTCGCGGTGGGCAGGACTCAGGAGATGCTCTATTTCCTGCGGCAGATCAAGGAGCATGGACTGGTCACAGGCCACGACGGTTTCCCGGTCTATGTGGATTCGCCGCTGGCTATCGAGGCCACCAACATATTCATCCGCAACAAGGACTCCTGCTACGACGAGGAGGCGCTCTCCTACGTTCAGAGGGGCATCAACCCCATAATGTTTGAAGACCTGCGCCTTGCCGTCACCAGCGACGAGAGCCGTGCCATAAACTTCGACCGGGTACCCAAGGTCATCATCTCCGCCAGCGGTATGTGCGAGGCCGGGCGCATCAAGCACCACCTCAAACACAACCTGTGGCGCCCGGAGTGCACCGTGGTTTTCGTGGGCTATCAGGCCGCTCAGACCCTGGGCAGATCGCTGTGCGAGGGGGTCAAGAGGGTTAGGCTTTTCGGTGAGGACATCGGGGTCTGCGCCGAGATCACCATACTCCCCGGCGTCAGCGGACACGCCGACCGGGCGGGTCTCGACGAGTGGATAAGCCACATCAGCTGCGGGCGGAAGGTCTTCGTCAACCACGGCGACAGCGCTGTGGCGGAGCAGTATACCGCGCACCTGCGGGAGGATATGGGTCTCGACGCCTACTGTCCTTACAGCGGCGCACAGCTCGACCTGATGACAGGGGAGTTCCGCAACGCCGACCCGATACCCATAACCCGCACCGCAAGGCCCTCTACCGCCTATCAGCGGCTTGTGGCGTCCCTTGACCGCCTCACCGCACTTGTTCAGTCCAGCAAGGGTCTCACCAACAAGGAGCTGGGCAAAATGGCGGATACCATTGCAAATCTCTGCAACAAATGGGAAAGCTGAGGTCAAAGCATATGAATATACGAAACATGAAAACAGAGGATTACGATCAGGTCTACGCCCTGTGGCTGTCCTGTCCGGGCATGGGTCTCAACGACCGGGACGACTCCCGGGAGGGAATAGCAAGATTTCTTGACCGCAACCCCGAGACCTGCTTTGTGGCAGAGGACAGCGGCAAGGTCATAGGCGTTATCCTGGCCGGCAGCGACGGCAGACGGGGGTACATCTATCACACCGCGGTAAGCTCCGAACGCCAGCGGGAGGGCATAGCTACGGCTCTTGTGAATACCGCTATGGACGCCTTCGAGAGCATCGGCATCAGCAAGGCGGCGCTGGTGGTCTTTGACCGCAACGAGATCGGCAACGCCTTCTGGGAGTCCATAGGATTCTCGGTGCGCCACGATCTGGTGTACCGCAACCGCAGCATCGTGCCCCTTAAAAGAATAGACACCTGAGCATAGACGGAGGAACAGACTGTATGAAGAAATTAAACTGCTTAGCGATCAACAAAAGGATACAGAAGAAGGCATCCTCGCTGGTTAGGCGCTGCGAGGAGGACTACACTTTGCAGATCGAGACCGTGGCGGATTCCATAGCCGAGAGCAGGGGAGCCAAGCCCATAGTCCTGCTGGCGGGGCCTTCCGGCTCGGGCAAGACCACTACCGCCCTGCGCCTGGAAGAATACCTGGATAAGGCCGGGATGCAGACGCACACCATCTCGATGGACAACTACTTCCTGCCCCTGGACGAGGCCACCGTGGAGCGCACCGAGGACGGCAGCATCGACTATGAGTCCCCGTCACGGCTGGATATGGAGCTGCTGGGCAGGCACATCGAGATGCTCTCCCGGGGGGAGGAGATCGAGGTGCCCACCTTCGATTTCGCCCGCCAGACCCGAAGCGAGGAGGTCAGAAAGCTCCGCCGCAAGCCCGATGAAATGGTGATCTTTGAGGGCATCCACGCTTTGAACCCCGCTGTCATGGGGGCGCATACCGACGTGGCCTCCGGCGTGTACGTCAGCGTCCGGACGAGGCTGGAGTCCAAGACCGGCGAGCTGCTGCATCCCTCGCATCTGCGGCTCATGCGCCGCCTGATACGCGACAAGCTCTTCCGCGGCCGCGACAGCATCGCCACAATGGAGATGTTCGCCTCGGTGGAGCGGGGGGAGGACAAGTACATAATGCCCTTCAAGCGCAACGCCCAGTACTCGATCAACACGTTCATGGCCTACGAGCCCTCCATATACAAAAAATACCTCCTTGACGACTTAAAGCGCGTCGCGGAGGTAGGGTATGAGTTCGATCAGCTGGATCTGATGATCGAGATACTGGAGTATCTGGAGCCCGTGGACATGGAGCTGGTGCCGGGGACGTCCCTGGTGCGGGAGTTCGTGGGCGGCAGCGAGCTGCCTGTCTGAGGTCACTTGGGCGGGGAGTGGCGGCGGTTGTTGTAGACGAAGTTCATCACCGCCATGGCGATTATCACGGCGTAGCCCACAAAGCTCCACACGTCCGGGATATCCCCGAAAAGAAAGAATCCCAGCGATGTTGAGAATATGAGCTGCGAGTAGTCGTAGATCGAGATCTCCCGGGCGGGAGCGTGGGTATAGGCGGCGGTTATGGTGAACTGTCCTCCTGCCGCCGACGCCCCTGCCCCCAGCAGACAGAGCAGCTGCTTTGCCGACATTGGCTCATACTGCACGATCAGGAAGGGCAGGCAGAACAGGCAGGAAAAGGCCGAGAAAAACGCCACGATAAGCGGCCCCCTGACCCCCTGCTGACCCAGGTAGTGAACGCAGGTATAGGCCAGTCCTGCGCCCATTCCCCCGGCGAAACCCGCCAGCGCCGGCAGCAGATCAACGTTTGATAAGCTGGGCTTGATGATGAGCAGGCTGCCCCCGAAGGCGATAATGACCGCCGAGAGCTGGAACACCGTCAGCTTTTCCCGGAGTATGATGAACGAGAACACTACGGCAAAGAACGGCGACATCTTGTTGAGCATGGATGCGTCCGACAGCACCAGATGATCTATGGCGTAGAAGTTGCCGATCATCCCCACAGTACCTGCAAGCGCCCTCACGATCAGCGGGAGGACGCATTTTTTGTTGGGCAGACTTATGGGTATGCGCTGCTTTATCATGACCCCTGCCGCGAAGAACAGCGCCACGAAGTTGCGGAAAAAGGTCTTCTGGAAAGTGGGCAGGTCGCCGGAGAGCCGCACGAAAGCCGCCATCAGCGCGAAGCAGAAGGCGGAAATGATGATGTAGATTATGCCCTTGTAGCGTTTCGGGATACTCACTTGCTGCCTCCGTTTCCGGTCATGCGGGCGTGCTCCCGGGCGAGCTCTGCCATCAGCGAGCGCAGCGTCCAGTCCTGATTGTGGGGCGTGCATACGGCTTTGAGAGGCACAGACAGCCCCGCCTGCCGCAGCCCCGACACTGCCTCGGAAAGCTCCGGCCGGTCGAACCCGGCGAAGATCAGACATTCCCCCGCAGGCGCATCGGTACACTCTGCCCCGGGGGTAGTGCTGCTGCCGCAGAGGTATCCCACGGTGCAGTCCGCCTCGGCCGGACCGATACTGCGCAGCTTGATGCCCTCCCGGTCACAGAACAGCGAGAGCGCTTGCAGTCTCTCCGGGCTGAGGCCGTAGGCGGCTATGAGTTTTGCAGGTGCAGCGATCCTTGCTTTCATTTTCCTTACTCCTTGTATAATGCGTTATGCGATAAAAAAGGAGCCGCCTGTTCGCGGCTCCTTCGTTTTAACTGAGATATCAGAGTACGCGGACTCTTACAACGCCCTCGACAGCCTTGATAGCGTCGATGTCGGCGGAGCCGGTAACGTCGAGGATGGTGTAGCTCCAGTCCTTCTTGGACTTGTTGACCATGTTCTCGATGTTAGCGCCCTTGTCAGCCACAGCAGTGGTGATCTGGGAGATCAGAGCGGGAACGTTCTTATGCAGTACGCATACGAGAGCGTCGCCGGTCTTTGCAAGGTCGGCATTGGGGAAATTCACGGAGTTGATGATCGCGCCGCGCTCGATGTAAGCCTTGAGCTCGTCGGCAGCCATAACAGCGCAGTTATCCTCGCTTTCCTCGGTGGATGCGCCCAGGTGGGGGATAGCAACTACGTTCTCAACGCCCAGCACCTCGTCGCAGGGGAAGTCAACCACATATCTTGCAGCCTTGCCGCTTGCCAGAGCCTCGATGATAGCAGCGCTGTTCACCAGCTCGCCGCGGGCAAAGTTCAGGATGCGGACGCCGTCCTTGCAGAGTGCAAGGGTGTCCTTGTTGATGGTGTCCTTGGTATCGGCATTGTAGGGCAGGTGCAGGGAGATGAAGTCGCTCTCCTTGTAGATGTCGTTGATGTTGTTGGTAACTCTAACCTGGGGCTTGAGGTTGAGGGCAGCGTTTACGGACAGGAAGGGATCGTAGCCGATAACGCTCATGCCCAGGGAGATAGCGATGTTAGCCAGCTTGCCGCCGATAGCGCCCAGACCGATGAGACCCAGGGTCTTGCCGGCGATCTCGTTGCCGGCGAAATTGGACTTGCCTTTCTCGACCATCTTGCCTACCTCGTCGCCGTTGCCCTTAAGGGTCTTGGCCCACTCGATAGCCTCGGGGATCTTTCTCGAAGCCAGCAGCAGTCCGCAGACAGCAAGCTCCTTAACAGCGTTGGCGTTTGCACCGGGGGTGTTGAAAACAACGATGCCCTGCTCGGCGCACTTGTCAACGGGGATATTGTTGGTGCCTGCACCGGCTCTTGCGATAGCCAGCAGGTTATCCTTGAACTCCATGTCATGCATCTTGGCGGAACGTACCAGTACGGCGTCGGGAGCGTCGCAGTTATCGGTAACGTTGTAATCAGCGCCGAGTCTGCTTGTGCCGACAGCGGCGATCTTGTTGAGCGTCAGTATATTGTACATTGTGATCGACCTCTTTCTTAAAATAATGAGCGAGGGCAAGCTGCCGAAAGCAGCAGCCCCCGCGTTTTAGCCTAAAACAGATCAGGCGTTTTCTTCCTCGAACTTCTTCATGAAGGCAACCAGCTTCTCAACGCCCTCGATAGGCATTGCATTGTAGATGGAAGCTCTCATACCGCCAACAGTTCTGTGGCCCTTGAGGTTCTCGAAGCCTGCGGCCTTAGCCTCGGCAACGAACTTCTTGTCCAGCTCCTCGTTGCCGGTAACGAAGGGAACGTTCATCAGCGAGCGGTCCTTCTCAACAACGGTGCCCTTGAACATCTTGCTGCTGTCCAGGAAATCGTAGAGGATCTTGGCCTTCTTCTCGTTGTGAGCCTTCATGCCCTCGAGACCGCCCATCTTCTTGATCCACTTGAATACCTTGCCGCAGATGTAGATGCCGTAGCAGGGAGGAGTGTTGTAGAGAGAATCGTTCTCAGCCTGGATCTTCCAGTCCATCATGGTGGGGCACTGCTTGAATGCAGGGCCGTCAGCGATGAGATCCTCACGAACGATAACGATCTGAACGCCGGCAGGACCAACGTTCTTCTGAACGCCGCCGTAAACCACGCCGTACTTGGATACGTCGATAGGCTCGCTGAGGAAGCAGCTGGATACATCGGCTACCAGGATGTGACCCTTGGTGTTGGGCAGGGTCTTGTACTTGGTGCCGTAGATAGTGTTGTTCTCGCAGATGTAAACATAGTCAGCATCCTCGGGGATATCGAGATCGGAGCAGTCGGGGATATAGGAGAAGGTCTTGTCAGCGGAGGAAGCAACTCTTACTACCTCGCCGTACTTCTCAGCCTCGGCAGCAGCCTTCTTGGCCCACTGACCGGTGATGATGTAAGCGGCCTTGCCGTTCTTCATAAGGTTCATGGGAACCTCTGCAAACTGCAGGGATGCGCCGCCCTGACGGAAGATCACCTTGTAGTTGTCGGGAATGCCCATCAGCTCGCGGAGATCCTTCTCAGCGTCCTTGATGATCTGGTCATAAGCCTTTGAACGGTGGCTCATTTCCATTACCGACATACCGGTGCCCTTGTAGTCGAACATTTCCTCTGCGGCTTCCTTGAGTACCTCCTCGGGAAGTACGGCGGGACCCGCGCTGAAGTTATAAACTCTGCCCATTTTTGAAAACCTCCAGTTTATATAAAAATTAACACTACTATTATAGTACTTTTCCGACCCAAAGTCAAGAGAGAGCGCCCATTCTTTTTTTACCTACCTGTAACATTTTTGCAATTTTGTTATGCAAATCCTGCATTTTCACGCGAAACCCACGTTGCAGCGCACATCTTCGGGGATTGTAAATTTTTTATAAACGCACCCCGGCATTGATTTTGGCCGTCAGATCACTCCCGGAGGGCTCCGGGGTAATATGCATTTGTGCTGCCCGATACCTGTATTTTATCCGACTTTTATGTGACCCCTGTGTTTTTCTGTGAAGGCGTCCGGGAAAGCTCATGAAAGCCCTGTGAAAAGCCTCACGGCGAGGCGTTGTGCAAACCGCACTATCCGGCGTATCTTCGTTTGTGTGAAGTGCCGAATATTTCCCCGGGGTATTGACACTTCCCCAAGGGCAGATGTTAAACTTAACCTGTAAAAACCCCATGAAAGAGGCAAAAGCTATGAAAATCAAAGAAGCCTGCAAGGCGACGGGGCTGACTGAAAAGGCTGTGCGCTACTATGTGGAGAACGGCCTTGTGACCCCGGATGAATATACCATGCGCGGACGGGTCTACCGGGAGTACAGCGAGGATGACGTCCGGCTGCTGAAAAGCGTCAGCACTCTCCGGCGGATCGGGATGTCGGTGGAGAGCATAAAGAAGATCGAGAACGGCGGCGCCTCCGAGGTGATGCAGGGCTATATAAAGGATCTGGGCACCGAGCTGGAGCGCAAGCAGCGCCTCCTTGCCTCCCTCAGCGAGCAGGACTACTCCCGGATCTCCGGTGCCGGCGCCCTCGCCGAGCTGGTGGAGGTCTCCATGAGGGCAGAGCCCGCCCCGCCGGACTTCTCTCAGCTGAACGACCCGGAGCTGCCGGACAGCGCCCTCAGCGGCTTCGAGGCGCGGAGCTACGAGCGTGAGCAGCAGCTTCGCAGGGGAGCCCGGCTGGGCTTCATCGTGACGGCGGCGGTGCTGTTCGGGTCGGCGCTGGCTCTCACAAGTCTGCTTGGGATAGGGCTGTTCATACTGGCGGCGGTGACGGCTATCGGCCTGGGCTCGGACTATGTGGGCTTTTACCGCTCGGTATGCGTACTGGGTGTTGTGGCTGACGGAGTGGCCTTCATCCGCTCTTTCGGGGAGCTGGAAAACAAAGACCTGCTCTCCCAGCTTTTCTCCAACGGTCACATGGAGCCTGCCGCCATGCCCTGCCTGTTCTATCTGCTGGCGGTGATAGCCCTTGCGGCGTCATTCGCCCTGCTGATGACCAACAAGACGCTCATAGATTATCTGCGAAAGTAACTGACAGCAGACCGGATAACAATACCGCCCGCCGCTCACCGGTAACGCCGGAGCTCATCGCAAAGTATCGCCCTGCTGTCAAACAAAATGAAAAGCTATGCTCTAAGGAAACAAGAGGCAGAGCTAAAAAAGGAGACAACAACATGAAGATCACAGAAAAGATAAGCCTTCTCTACCCCGACGACGATGCCCGCATCTACGCCGAGCAGCGCCGCAAGACGCAGGCAGCCCTGCCTCAGAACTACATCGACGACCTGGAGGCCTACCGCACCGCAGTACAGCTGCTGCCCAGCCAGACCGACATCGTCATGAATCTCATGCGGGAGTTCTCGGATCACATCCCCACCCTTGAATACCGCCTTGACTGCCTGGAGGACTTCCTCCGGGAGCCCCGGCTGGCTGACAGCCTCCGCCCCATAATACGCCGCCTGTCGGACAACAACACCGCCCTCGGCGAGCTGCGGGGCAAGGCGGATTCCTTCATGGAGATACACCTGAGAATGGATCAGCTCAGGGAGTTCGTCGCCTGCGTGGAGGACATCAAGACACTTTGGAGGAAGATCTCCGGGCGCATCACCTCGGAGGCGGTAAAGTCCCTGTTCGGGTACTTCACCGGCCTCGACGAGGTGCCGGAGTATATCGAGATGAAGCAGGAGCTTGATACGCTGTCACAGGTGTTCTCCAAGAGCGTCCGCAGCGTGAGGATAGGCATAAACTTCACCCATGATATGATCCCGGACTCCTGCGGCATACTCGAGGTCTCGGACAACAAGATCTACCCCCGCAGCGGCATCCTCGACAAGCTCATTTTCAGAACATATGAGGGTCACGAGCAGTTCATAGGGGAGGAGCATCTCAACACCCGCACCCGCAGCCTCTCCCACGACCTTGACACAGCCCTCTTCCGGGAGCTGGAGAAGTACACCCGGGAATTCGCCCGGCGGGTCGCCGACGCCCTCGCCGCCCGCAGGCAGCTGTTCTTGGAGGACATCAACGTTCTGGGGCATCAGCTTGACCTCTATGAGGGGGCGGTGCGGATGATATCCTACGTCCGCGCCCGGGGACTTGAAATGTGCCGCCCGAAGCTGCTGCCGGCACAGCTGCGCAAGGTGAGCATCAAGGGGCTCTTTGACCCGGTGCTGTTCAGGCGCCTCGCCAATGCCGACCATGTGAAGCGGGGCGACGAGCTCATCGTCACCAACGATCTTACTCTGGACGGCAGGGCGCGTTTCATGCTGGTGACAGGCGCCAACAACGGCGGCAAGACCACCTTCGCCCGCGCCTTCGGTATGTGCAGGCTGCTGGCGCAGTGCGGGCTCTACGTCCCGGCGCGGGAGGCGGAGCTGTCGGTCTGCGACCATATCTATACCCACTTCCCGAAAGAGGAGGAGACAGGTATCAACACTTCCCGGTTCACCGAGGAGATACGCTCCCTTGCGGTGATCTGCGGCAGCATCACCCCCCGTTCCACCGTGATAATGAACGAGTCCCTCCAAAGCACCACCCCGGAAGAATGTCTCGACATAGCCCGTGCCCACATGGAGATAATGGCGGCGGCAGGGGTGTCGGGGCTCTATGTGACCCACCTCAACTCCCTCTACGGCAGGGCAGAGGAGCTCAACGCCAAGGGCTATCCCACCCGGTTCGGGAGCCTTGTTGCCGGCGCCGACGAGAAGACCGGGGAGCGCAGCTACAAGCTCACAGCCCGTCCGCCCATGCCTCAGAGCCTTGCCAGCGCGATCTACACACAGTACGGCGCTAAGCTGGAGGACGTACTGACCAGGCTTAAAGAAAAGAGACCCTCATAAAGCAGGTGATAACATGAAAAGCAGCACAGAGATAGACAGCGTATACGACCTATACGGCGACGACCTTTACACCGCCGCCGTCCACGCCTCCGGCTCCGAGAAGTCGGCACTGCCTCTGCTGATACAGGCCAACGAAGCCCTGCTGGACAGCGGCAGGCACTTCAAGACCGACAGACAGCGTTGCGTCTGGCTCTGCAAGAAGCTTTCAAAGCTGGGGGGCAGACCGTGTTCAGGGCAGAAGCGCTATCAGCTCCCCGATGCCGATGCCGGGCGCATCACCGCCGCAGCCCGGATGTACGCCAATTCCGGCGGCAAGGAACGCAGCCGCATCGAGACCTACATTGCGGCGGGGGTCATCTTCCTGATGCTGATAATCGTGGCGATAATCGCCATGGACTTTGTAGCCAGCCAGGAATTTGACGAACAGACCAAGGCCTATTTCGATGCGCAGCGGGAGCAGGGCAACGTCCCGTCCGCACCGGAGGAAAGCGCAGTTTACTGTTTTGATGAACTGATATTTCAGTCCCAAGGCGGGGGCACAGCATGACTGTGGCTCCGCCTTTTTGTTATGGGGAATATCCCCTGAAACATCGCAAAAATCAGTATCCTCAAAGGGGCTGTTTTCCTTGACAATCGGTGCTGTTTGTGGTATATTTTAAAATGGTAAAATTGTTTAAACAATCAGGCGCGGCGTGCTTCATGCCGTGCATACTCCCGGCTGACACAGACGGTCGGGAGCAGCTGAAGAAGGAGGAAGAACTGATGAGAAAACACAGGATCGCCGGGATTATCTCGGTGCTGGCACTGGTGCTGTCCATGTTCACGGTGCTGCCAGAGGGGGTATTCAGAGCGGAGGCCGCGGAACAGTACCCGATTGTGGTCTATGTCAACGGTCTGATATTCGTGGACTCTGACAACAAGAACGATATCCTGGGCAAGGGCAATAAGGAGCTGGTATACCACCCCGAGACCCACACCCTCGACATCAACAAGAGCATTACCGCCAACTCCCCCAACGAGTATCTGATCGAAAGGGTACAGGTCGTCGCCGGCGGGGATGCGGAATACGAAGTGTATATCAATGTCAAGAACAACGTGACTCTCCAGAACACCGCATCCACAGGCGGCGTCATAAAATGCGATTTCAGCACCACTGTCAAAGGCTCCGGCAAGCTCACAGCCAAGGCGGGCTCTGCGGCGGCGGCGATCTGTCTGACCAACGGCACTCTTACCGTTAAGAACGCCGACCTCGCTCTCAGCGGAGCACAGGGCATCAAGGGCGACCCGGAGGACCCGCCCTCTTCCACCCTCAAGATCGTGAATTCCACTGTTGCCGCCACCGGCATCCAGTATGCGGTGGGCGATTTCTCACCGGGCATCAGCCTGAGCCTCTGCAAGCTCACCTCCCCCGAGTACGGCAGGATCTCCGAGGACAAGGGTTACATTACAAGCAAGGGCAGCCCCGCCAAGAGCATCAAGATCGTCCCCTCCCCGGACACCTATGCTCTCAGGGTCTGCGGTGTTGACGTAGATACAGAAAACAAGGCCGACATCCTCGGCAACGGCAAAAAAGAGGCCTCCTACGACCCGGAGACCAACACCCTCACTCTGAACAAGAGCCTGACCTGCAACGACAAGGACGTCATCCTCAATCACATCAAGGGGCTGACCGTTAAGACCGCCGCCGGCGTCACCCTGTCGAGCAGCGCAAAGTCGGGCATTTACAGCGATTCGGACTTTACCGTTACAGGCAAAAAGCTGCTCAAGCTCAATTGCCCCGCTGCACCTGCGATCGACGCTCCCGGAGCGGAGATCACCATAAGAGATACATCGGTGGAGGCGACCGGCGGTGCAAAGGCTCTTACCGGCGGCAAGCTCATCATCGACAATTCCAAACTGACCGCCTCCGGCAGCGAGGCCGCAGCGGGCGGTTTTACTGACGGCATAGAGCTCAAAGACATCATGCTCGTCACCCCTGACGGAGGCAGGGTCAGCGGCGGGAGCATCTGCAGCTCGGACGGCAAGCCTGCCAAGAGCGTCAGCACAGCCCCCCTGCCCAAGACCTACGACCTGGCCGTCTGCGATATCGCCGTCGCCAGCGACAACGACCACGATATCCTGGGCAAAGGCAAAAAGGAGGCCGTCTACGACCCCGAGACCAATACTCTCATACTCAGCGGCGATATCACCTACGGCGAAGGTACGGTTATTTCCAATCACATCCCCGGCCTGACTATCCGGGTGGATAAAGACGTCACCGTTACCAGCACCGGCACCGGCGCGGGAGTTTTAAGCGATGCGGACCTCACCGTCGTTACAGGCGATCACAGGCTGACGGTCGTCGCCCCG
This sequence comes from Ruminococcus sp., assembly GCA_017529875.1. Taxonomy (GTDB): domain Bacteria; phylum Bacillota; class Clostridia; order Oscillospirales; family Ruminococcaceae; genus FB2012. Next base: position 17,433 of record JAFXNC010000002.1, read on the forward strand.
AATTATGCGGCCTTCTGGGCGCCTAATTCCACCCTCACCCTCAGAGACGCGGATATCACCGCCGACTCCGGGCAGTGGGGCTTCACAGGCAATCCCGGCACAGACAAGCTGGTAGTCATCAATTCAAACATCTCGGCCACAGGCGGAGATTTCGCCATAGGCGATTTTGGTAACGGCATCGTTTTGGAGGACTGCATTTTCGACAGCGACTGCGGCAGCAGAGAGATCGCTGACGGCAACGTCATAGACCCCGCCACAGGCGAACGTGCCAAGAGCGTTGAGATAATGAGGTGTCCCTCTATCTGGCTCTACGATCTGACCGTTAACGGATACCTCGTATCGAACTGGAACTGCGGCGATATCCTCGGCAGCGGCGAAGTCTCCTACGACCCCGATTCCAACACTCTCAGGCTCTGCGGAGACATTTCCAACAGCGAAGGCGGCATTATCCTGAATAACATCCCCGACCTGACCATAGAAGTCGTCAATGACGTGACGCTGCACAGCAACTTTGACTGGGCGATAAAAAGCAATGAGGATATGACCGTGACCGGCTCCGGCAAGCTGACCCTCGATACTCCGATGGATACCGGACTCTGCACAGAGGGAGCGACCCTTACGCTGAGAGAGGCGAATATCAACATCTCCAGGAGCTTAACGGCTATTTCGGGCGGCCCGGCCTTCGGGGGCGGCAAGCTCATCATCGACGCCTCTGACGTTATCGCTAACGGCGGTACCGCTGCGATAACCAATTTCGACCAGGGGATAGAGCTTATCGACTGCGAGGTGACATCCCCCGCGGACTACACCATAAGCAGCTCTGTTCTCTCCGGCGGATCGCGTGCAGAGAGCGTTACCGTCAGATCCACCCTTGTGAAATACGATCTGTATGTATGCAACACACAGGTAACATCCAAAAACGCCGCCGATATCCTGGGCACCGGCAAGAAAGAGGCGGTCTACGCCCCCAAGACCAAGACCCTCACCCTCAGCGCCGATATCACATTTGACGAGGGCACGACGGTCTTCAACAACATCAAGGGTCTGACCGTCAAGGCGGCTAAGAATATAACTGTTTCCAACAGCACCCATTCGGGCTTTTACACCAGTCAGAACATGACCGTTACCGGCACCGGCAGGCTGACGGTCAAATGCCCCGGCTATGCCTGCTTCTATGTTTCAAATGCCACCCTCACCGTCAAGGATGCCAACATCACGGCTCAAAGCGGTCAGTGGGCTTTCACCGGCAACCCCGGCACGGATAAGCTCATAATAGACAATTCCAACATCACCGCCGCAGGCGGGGACTTCGCCATAGGCGACCTCGGCAGCGGGATCGTGCTGAAAGGCTGCACCGTGACCTCGCCCTCCGGCGCCTCGGTCTCCGGCGGCAACATCTATAACAAGGGCGGTACGGAACGCGCCAAGAGCGTTATCATCGCCGTCGGGACAGCCCTCATGGGCGACGTCAACATAGACGGCAAGGTGAATATGCGTGACTACGCGCTGCTGCAAAAGTACCTGATGGATCCTAAATCAGTGGATATAAACACTGCCAACGCCGACCTCACCGGCGACGGCAAGGTCAATCTGCGGGACTATTCAGCCCTGCAAAAGCTGATCCTCAACCAGGCTTGAATAACAGGAGGAAACGGATATGAAAAACACAAACTGACCGGACTGCTGGCGGCACTTGTGCTGGTGCTGTCCCTCTTCGCCGCCCTGCCCGAGGGAGTGCTGAGAGCGGATGCGCTTTCGGGCTCGGGAACTAATAACGACCCCTTTATTGTTTACACTTATGATGAACTGCAAAACCTGCTTTCGTGGGAAAGAGCGGATAAGCTGTTGCTGTGCTTAAAGGATGGTGAACTAAATGTACTACCTGATGAACAAAGATAATATCATTCTTACATTTCAACCGAATGCAAAATCCGGAATGTCTGAAGATGTTTCCTTCTCTGCTGTAAAGCAGGAAGGGGCTACTCCCTACGGCTTCCAGAGCATCACGGCATGGATAGAGAGCAGAAAGGCATCTAAGCATAATGCGCATCTGAAGGACATTATGAAGCGTCTTGGATGTGATGACAATGAGGGCTTTATCAGACTTACTCACGCTGTCGGGATAAATGATACCTTCTGGATTAAGACCGATGATGAAGATGTAACTTGGAAGGATGTTTCATTATATCAGAATCCTTTTTCAGAAGTTATCTCACGGCTTGCGTTTGAAGGAGCAGGTCTGTATGGAGAACGCTTTTCATCAACATCACCCGAACTGTCCTGCGAAGGTTCTTTCCGTAAGTGCTTCAGGAAGGAAAAGACTAAAGGCGAGTTCGGGAGCGATATATTCCTGTATAAGCGCGGTGGAGAGCATGGGAAAGGACTTGAACCGTATTGCGAGGTACTTGCTTCTGAAATAGCAAAGATAGTTGCTCCGGAGCTGCTTTCGGTAAAGTATGACTTGTGCTGGCTTCACGGCAGACTGGCATCAAAATGTAACGTGTTTACAAATGAAAATGTAGGATATGCTTCATATTCAAAGTTGAATGATGCGAAATCATATACTTTCGATGATGTAAGGGAGTTCTTTACGAAAATAGGTTTGGAGCAGGGCTTCAGGGAGCTGTTGGTCGTGGATTCCCTGTGCTTCAATCAGGACAGGCACAACGGCAATTACGGGGTTCTGTTTGATAATGATACGATGCAGATTATCGGGATGTCACCGGTATTTGATCTGAACCTTTCCATGCTGCCATATGTAGAGATGTCCGAATTTGAGCATATCGGGGACAAACTGTTCGGCTATGCTCCGAAGCTCGGAAACGATTTTACACGAATCGGACAGATTGCCATGAATGATTGCTTGCGTAACAGGCTGAAGGATATTACCGATTTCAGCTTCTCTTTCAGGGGTGACAGTAAATTCACGGAAGAAAGGGTCAAGCTCTTGGAAGAAATTGTCCGGAAGCAGGCAGCGGCAATTCTGTCAAATGAGGTACTTCAGACAAAGGATGTGTTCTTTTCACAGGAAGCCGTCATGACAGAAGAAAGAAAAGCACAGGCAGCAGAAGCAATCGCTCTGATGAACGAGTTTGATGCCCGCATTGAAGACATGAGCTTTAACGGGAACAGCTTTATCAGTGTGTGTGGTGGCACGGATGCTGTTCAGCTCTATCTTGAAAATGAGTCATATCTGCTTACGGTGGATTTCCTTGAAAAGAAGGTCTTTGTGCAGCAGAACGCACAGGAAATCACGATAAAGAAGCTAAAGGAAGACGCTCCGGATTTCTATAAGGATGCTGATTCGGTTATTGCGGAACTTGCCGTATTTTTGAAAGAGAAAAACATCGAGCCGTTCTGATTTTCTACCTACGTCGAAAAGAAAGGTGTGGACTGGTATTACGTGATACTGTTCACCCTCCCCGGGCAGACTGTACTTAAAGGCGACGTGGACGGCAACGGCAAGATCAATATGCGGGACTACGTGGCATTTCAAAAGCTCCTGCTTGATCCCGCAGGCTGATAAAGGAGGAAAAGAATATGAAAAAACGCAGATCATTGGCTATCCTCGCGGCACTGGCTCTGGTGTTTACGCTGTTCGGAGCACTGCCTGAGGGCGTTCTCAGGGCAGGGGCGGTGGAGACCTACGCTCTGAAGATCCTGGGCACACAGGTCACCAGCGAGAACTGCAAGGATATCGTGGGCGGCAAAAAAGCGGTCTTTGATCCCGAGACCAATACCCTGAAACTCAACGGCGACCTTATCACCAACGAAGATGTCAATTGTGTATACAGCGAGATCAAAGGCCTCACGATCAAGGTAAACAAGGACGTGCTCCTTTGTGTGACCCAGTCCAATAAGAACGCTGTTTTTGTCAAAGGCAAGACGACCATAACCGGCAGCGGAAAGCTCACCGCTGTAAGTGACAATAACTGCGGGATCTTCGCTAAGAATACCGTTCTCAACATAGAAAATGCCAACATCTACGCCTGGGGAGAATACGGATTGACCTCCAACACCGATACGCTGCTGACTATCAAGGATTCGGATGTTAAGGCTTACGGTTACCGTGCCGCGTTATGTGATTTTTCCCTTATCGTTCTTGACGGCTGCTTTCTGGCTGACCCCAAGGGCGGTACCACCACCGGAGGTGATGTCAAAAACAGCGAGGGCGTCAGAGTCAATGAAGTTACCATAAAGAAGCTGCAAAGCTACGGCATCAGCCTTGCCGGCACTCAGGTTACAAACGCCAACTGTGATGACATCCTCGGCGGCGGCGAGGCCTCCTACGACCCCGAGACCAACACCCTCGAGCTCAACAACGGCTTCTCCGGCGGCGACGATCCTGCGCTGTTCTCGACTGAGATGGGTCTCACCGTCAAGGTGAACAGCGACGTCACGCTGACTTCAAATGTCAATACTATCTGCGCCTACGCCGATACCGTTATCACCGGCAGCGGCAGGCTCACATCAGTCAGCAGCGAGGAGCTGGCGATAAACGTCTATAACGGCGCCCTGACCCTCCGGGATGCGAATGTGGAGCTCTCCGGAAAAATGGGCATCTGCGGCTCCGCTGCGGACAGCAAGCTGCTCATCGACAACAGCTATCTCACCGTCGAAAGCTCGGTCTTTGCGGTGGGCTATATCGGCGGCATCGCCCTCACCGACTGCCATATCGCGCAGCCTTTGGGCGCCGAGGCCGACTACGTCAGCGCATCAAGCGCATATTACATCAGAAAAGACAGTAACTATGTAACCTCGCTGGCGATAAGGCCCAACATCACCAAGGTCACCTACCTTCCCAACGGCTCCTCCTCTCAGCAGATCGACACGACCGAGAGCTGGAACCAGTACTTCACCCTGCCCTCCAACACCTTTGCGGCCCCCAAGGGGACCCGCTTCGTCGGCTGGACCGACACCGACAGCGGCGTGCTTTACAAGCCGGGGCAGAGGGTCTGCGCCGTGGGCGGCTCCATGACCTTCAAGGCCACCTGGGGCTACGGCATCGAGATCAACGGCACCGAGCTCAACACCGATAAACCCGTTTACACCGATACATACTTTTACGGGCGTTACAATGCCGCCAAAAAGACCCTGCACATCGCCGGCGAATCCAGAAAGTGCCAGATCGTGAACTACACCGTAAGAGGTCTGATAATCTCCGCCGAGGATGACACCACCCTCAGCAGCTCCGGCAGTGTTATCACCACCCAGCGCGACACCACCGTCATCACCAACGGTCACAAGCTCATCCTCAGCGGCAGCAGCACCGTATGGGCAGATAACGCCGGCAGCAGAGGCACCAGCCTGACCTTCGAGGATGCGGACGTGGAGATCATAGCCTCCGGCAACGGCATCGTAATGTGCTCTCTGAGCCCGAGCCTGAGCTTCATAAACTCCGACGTGACCATAGACTCCGGCACCGGAGCCATTATGTGCGCAGGGTCTGACACAGAGGTCAGCTTCACCGGCTGCAAGATCACCGTCCCCGACACCGGCAGCTATAAAGACGCCAAGGGCTCCCTCGAACAGTATGTGGTCATCGAAAAGATACAGTATCTCCCCGGCGACGTTGACGGCAACGGCAGGGTGAATATGCGGGACTACGCCCTGCTGCAAAAGTACCTGCTCAAGCCCGGCAGCGTTGAGATCAATTTTGACGCCGCCGACCTGACCGGCGACGGCAAGGTGAATATGCGGGACTACGCGGCTTTGCAGAAGAAGATGCTTGAACAGAGATAATAAGAAAAACGCAGGTGCCGCAAGCTGAAAAACATGATCGCGGAGCGTTTGCAGCGGGATATTTGTTCCCCGGTTCAGCTCGGAAGAGATCGGGGCAGGAGTGACGGGCGGTAGTTGGCGACCGACTATCCGTCCGCCGGGGCCCCGACCGGGGCATCACAGCCGACGGCGGCAGCCCCGATTATTTCGTGACAAAAAGTTCACAGAAAAAACTTTAAATTACCCCTTGACAAATGCTCCGCGATGATGTATAATATATAACTGTGATAGTCAGCACGCTGCTATGGCTCAGGTGGTAGAGCACATCCTTGGTAAGGATGAGGTCACCAGTTCGAATCTGGTTAGCAGCTCCAGTCCCCGTACTTCGGTGCGGGGATTTTTTGCGTGCAAATACTTTGCACACTGTGCAGGGTTGATTTTTCCGGCACCCTGTGGTATAATATAGAAAACAGATTTCGGGAAACGGAGATGAGGGATATGCGCTGTAAGCTGATACTTGCCGGTGTGCTCTGCGGGCTGCTGCTGTGCGGCTGCGAGGATGCCGAGAGCAGCTATACCTCTCAGGAGGAAAAGCCTCAGAAGCAGACAACCTCCGCCTATACCCAGCCCGTGGAGGTCAGGGAGTATGCTTTCCCGGAGTTCCTGAAGACCGCACCCGTGGGGGATATGCTCTCAAACGTGGTAAGCCCGGGGTTCGACCCGGCCTCAGTAGTGTCCTATCTCGAGCTCAGCCCCTTTAAAAAATACAACTGTGACCGGCGTATGCTGGATGATTATTATACATTCTACGAGGACGATTTCGTGGGCATGGTCAACTCCGACGGAGTGCTTATCCTCGCACCGGATAAATACGCCTCCGCAGAGCCGGTGGCTCCCGACCTTATCAAGCTCACCCCGCCGGACAAGGGCAAGGATCCGGTCTACTTCCGCATGAAGAACGGCTTCGGCGAGATACTCTCCTACGAGGACGCGGTGAAGACCGAGATCATCGCCCCCTATTCCGAGGACACCACCCTCAAGCAGTACGCCCTCTCAGTCCGGGACAACACCGTGACCCAGCCCTATGACAGCCTCGACCGGGCAGACCCCGCTACGGTGGTCACCGGGAAGGAGTTCTCTCAGGTCTATAAGGCCACCGCAGGCAGCAGGACGTATTACCTCGTTCTTGACGAGTACTGCAATATAACTATCTGCGAGGCGCCCTATGCACAGGTGCGCATCAAGGTGGGCGGCGAGTACGGCGAGTGCTATATCCTCGACGGCGACGACCACACCGAGCTCATGAAGATGATACAAAGCTTCGGCAGCGACACCATTTCGGTTAAACCCGGCAAGGACGAGACCCTGGACTTCATACAGATCGAAAGCGGCATCGGCTCTGCCAACAGAACGGTCATGACCATGTCCCCCGACGGCTTCTGCTTCACGGAGACCTTTGCTGAGGGCGTTCCGGACAATAAATACTTCGCCCTCTACCCCAAGGATACCTTCGTGGATCTGGTCAACTGGGTCAATGAAGTGGTCTCCCGGGAATACGAAAGCGATGAATGAAGGAAGATGCAGGATTTTTTACAAAATCCTGCATTATTGTTTCCGAAAACAGTTGACATACCTATATTTATATGGTACAATATAATGTACAGCTTTTTAATGAAATGAAATTTTTCTGTCATTTTACGGCGGCTTGCAGGACGCATCGCCGCTGAGGATTAGTAAGGAAGGGAAATACATAAAATGGGCTTTTTCAACGCAGTTATGCAGGCTATCATACAGGGCCTGACGGAATTTCTTCCGGTGTCCAGCTCGGGACACCTTTCACTCTATCAGCATTTCACCGGCAACAGCGGCGAGGGGGCGCTGTTCTTCTCGGCGGTGCTCCACTTCGGCACCCTTGTGGCGGTGTTCGTGGCCTTCCGCGTCAGGATCATGGGCATGGTCAGGGAGCTGGGCTCCCTGTGCAAGGACATAGTCCACAAGGACTTCCACTGGAACAGCATGAACGACAACCGCAGGATGCTCGTGATGATCTTCTTCTCCTGCTGCTGCCTGCTGCCCTTTGCGCCGTTCCTGGGCTGGTTCGAGAGCTTCTCGGAGGATTCCAGCATACTCGCCGAGGGCATATGCTTCCTCTATACCGCGACCATACTCTTTATGTCCGACAGATGCGTCAAGGGCAAAAAGACCGCCGGCGACATCAAAGTCAAGGACTCCCTTACCATAGGTTTCATGCAGGGCGTTGCCATGCTGCCGGGCGTTTCACGTTCGGGTTCGACTATCTCCGCGGGACTGTTCTGCAAGATGACCCGGGAGACCTGCGTGGAGTACTCCTTCATCCTGGGCATACCGGTCATCCTGCTGGGCTGCCTCAAAGAGTTCAAGGACGCTGTCCAGTCCTCCGCCGAGATCGAGTGGGGCAGCTGCTTTGTGGGCTTTATCGTAGCCGCAGCCGTGGGACTTGGCGCGATCAAAATGGTGAGCTGGCTGGTCAAGTCGGATAAGTTCAAGGTCTTCGCCTACTACACCGGCATCCTCGGCGTTGCTGTGATACTTATTGCGATAATCGAAAAGATAATAGGCCACGCGATCACGTTTGGCTGAGAGCTTTCGGACTGCCCGTATCTGCGGGCAGTCCGCATTGATATATAATACGAGGTGAAAAAATGGCTTCGGCTAAGGGTAACAAATCATCGGCTGCAAAAAAGAGCTCGGGCGCCAAAAAGCCCTCATCAAGACCCTCCGGCTCCGGCAAGCCCCCCGCATCGGGCGGCGGCAAGTCCGGCGGCAAAGAGGCAAGGCGCTTCTGGAGCTATATACTGTTTTTCCTCGGCGTGGCGGAGCTGCTGCTGACCTATGTCAGCGGCGAGGGGCTCTGGAACAGGATGTTCGTCGCCAACCGGGGCATTTTCGGGCTGTCTGTATTTCTGGTGGGGCCTATGATAATCTTCGCCGCCATGCTCATAGCCTCCGAGAAACGTCAGAGCACGGTCGTGGCAAGGCTCATACAGGGCTTTGTGCTGCTGCTGCTGTTTTCTGCCACCGCGCAGATATTCTTCGGTCAGCCCATCGTCGGTACTACTTTCGGCAAAAAGATCAAGTTCCTATACAGCGGCGGGACCTCCCTTGCAGGCGGCGGCGTGATGTCGGCGCTCATAGGCTGGCCACTTCTGGCGCTGTTCAAGAAGGTGGGCGCCGCCATAATCGTGGTACTGCTGGATTTCACTTTTATAATGCTGCTGACCAATATCACGCTGCCCCAGCTTTTCAAGGGGCTATCAAAGCCTTTCGTCGGCGGGGTCAAGGCTGTCAATGTTGACAGAGCCGAAAGAGCTGCCGCCCATGAGGAAAAGCAGCGCATCAGAGAAGAACGCCGGGCACAGCGTGCCGCCGAGGCCGAAAAGGAAAAGCCCCGTGTGGACATAGCCAAGTACTACCGCGACGAGGAGACCGAGAAGAAGGCCCGCGCCAAGACCGTCAAGAAACCCAAGGACCCCACCCCCTACGATCCCGCCCCCAAGCCGGAGGAAGGGGACAAGAAGGCGGATATCTCCAGGCTCATCGAGGAGGCCGTGGGCATGAGCACTCAGCCCACCGAGGCCGATATCATCACCGCCGAGCAGGAGCGTGAGGAAAAGCTCCGCAGCAATCAGAACCGCCCCGAGATCACTCTGCCCAAGTTCGGCAGAGGCCCTGTATGGGATCTGCCCGAGGACAAGTCCAAGCTGGGCAAGGAAGAAAAGAAACCCTCCAAGAAAACCCCCAAGCCCGAGCCGGAACCGGAGCCCGAACAGGAGAAAGAGGACATCTACGACAAGCTGTTCGGCGACGGCGATGATGATACATTCGTGACCGTCCCGGAGGAAAAGCAAAAAGAGGTCTATGTGGATCAGAACGGTCAGACCTCTATGGTGGAGCAGGACGAGACCGTGCCTGTTTACTCCTATCCCCCGGTGGACATACTCAAATACGCCAAGAACCTCACCACCCCCGAGGAGGCTCAGTCCGAGATCGCGGACAAGTCCTCAAAGCTGGTGCAGACCCTGGACGACTTCGGCATCAAGACTACCCTCGTTGGCATCAGCCGTGGTCCCTCGGTTACCCGCTACGAGCTGGAGCCCGGCAGAGGCGTCTCGGTGAGCAAGATCGAGAACCGCGCAAAAGATATATCTCTGAACCTGGCCACCAGCGGCGTGCGTATCGCACCCATACCCAACAAGGCCGCCATAGGCGTGGAGGTGCCCAACATCCACCGGGACAGCGTTTCGCTGCGTGAGCTCATCGACAGCGACGACTACCGTAACTCCGAGAGCAAGCTCTCCTTCGCTGTGGGCAAGGACATCGACGGCAACATCGTCATGGGCAATATCGCCTCCATGCCCCATATGCTTATCGCAGGTACTACCGGCTCCGGTAAGTCGGTGTTCACCAACTCTATCATACTGAATATCCTCTACCACGCCACCCCCGACGAGGTCAAGCTCATACTCATCGACCCCAAGAAAGTCGAATTCCCGGTGTATAACGGCATCCCCCATCTGCTGATACCTGTGGTCACCGACCCCATGAAGGCCGCCGGTGCCCTGGGCTGGGCAGTAAATGAGATGGATCGCCGTTACAGGATGTTCGAGGCCAACGGCGTCAAGAACATCGAGGACTTCAACGAGTTCGTGGACGAGAACCCGGAGCTCAACTACAAAAAGCTCCACTACATCGTCATCATCATAGACGAGTTCGCCGACCTGATGCTCGCCGCCAAGAGCGAGGTGGAGGAATCGGTAATGAGACTGGCGCAGCTTGCCCGTGCCGCGGGTATGCATATGCTCATAGCCACCCAGTCCCCGAGAACCGACGTTATCACCGGCCTTATCAAGGCCAATATCCCCAGCCGTACCGCGCTGTCGGTATCTTCAAACGTTGACTCCCGCGTTATCCTTGACGAGATCGGCGCCGAAGACCTCCTTGGACGGGGCGACCTGCTCTACAAGCCGGTGGGCATCCCCAAGCCCCTGCGTATACAGAGCGGCTTTGCCTCCACAGGCGAGATACGCAACGTGGTGAAGTTCCTCAAAAACGAGCTTGAAGGCGGCTACGACGAGGAGATCGTCCACGACGTTGAGCGCCGTCAGAGCGACCTTGAACAGAAGAAGAACAAGAACACCGTGGATGTTGACGACATAGAGCTCAACCCCGACGACGATCTTGTGAACCAGGCCATAACCATAATCGTGGAGACCGGCAACGCCTCCACCGCCTTCTTGCAGCGCCGGCTGAAACTGGGCTTCCCCAGGGCGGCGCGTATCATGGACGAGATCGAGCAGATGGGCATAATCGGTCCCCAGGAGGGCTCCAAGCCCCGCAAGATCAACATAACCAAGGAAGAATGGTACGAGCGTCAGGGCAGGAACTGAGATATGGCTGTGCTTGATTTCATTTTCATAACCGGCCCCTCGGCGGTGGGCAAGACCACCCTTGCCAGGGAGCTCTACAAGCGCCTGGGCGGGGTATACATCGAGCAGAACGCCGTCCCGGAGTTCACCATACCCCCCTACGTCCTGGACGAAGGGGCATACGAGGAGCGGGTCTGCTGGGGCTGTGTGCTCAGGCAGGCGGAGTTCTTCAAGGGCCTCGGTATGCGCAATATCGTGATACTGGATTTCGACGACCTGCGCACCCGGGAGCTGCCGCTGGTCTTCAAGGGGCAGAGGTTCCTGATACTCAGGCTGTATTCCTCCGACCCCGAGCAGCTAAAGGTGCAGATGATACGCCGCGCCAAAAACGAGGGCGGGCTTTTCGACCTCACCCTCGCGGAGCGCATGAACCAAAAGATAAGCCGCAGACCGCTGCTGCCCAACGAGCTGAGCATCGACGTGGCGGGCAAGACCGCAGAGCAGGTGTTGGAGGAGGCTTACGCTGCGGCTGAGAGCTTTGGACCCCTGACGGATTACGATTATCTTCCGGGGAATATAAACGACTACTATTCATGGGTAAAGAGCAGAGGGCTCAACTGAGGCAGCAAAGGAGGCCTGTGAAATGTTCATGCCGATAAGCAAGGAAGATCTGCGTACCCGGGGCATCGGGCAGCTGGACTTTGTGTATATCCTGGGTGACGCCTATGTGGATCACCCCAGCTTCGGCGCGTCCATAATCACCCGCGTCCTGGAGCATCACGGCTACACCTGCGGCATCATCGCCCAGCCCGCCTGGAACGACCCCGGCGCCTATCTGCGCCTGGGAAAGCCCCGGCTGGCCTGGCTGGTCAGCGCCGGGAACATCGACTCCATGGTGGCTCACTACACCGCCGCCAGGAAAAAGCGCTCCGACGACCTCTACTCCCCCGGAGGCAAGGCCGGCAGACGCCCCGACCGCGCAGCTACGGTCTATTCCCGTATGTGCCGGAGGGTGGCTCCGGAGATACCCATACTCTGCGGAGGCCTCGAAGTCTCTCTGAGGCGCTTTGCTCATTACGATTACTGGAACGACTGCGTCATGCCATCGGTACTGGTGGACAGCGGCGCGGATATACTTATGTTCGGCATGGGGGAGCACTCCATCGTCGAGCTTGCCGACCGGCTCAACGCCGGAGAGGCGGTCTCGGACATCAGGGATGTCCGGGGCACCTGCTACCTCTGCGACCCCAAGGATACCCCCATAGGGGCGGTGCAGTGCCCCTCCTACAAGGAGGTCTCCGAGAGCCGGGAGATGTACGCCCGCGCCTGCCGCATACAGTACGACCAGCAGGACGAGGTCTACGGCAAAATGATAATCCAGCGCCACGGCGACAAGATGCTGGTGCAGAACCCGCCCGCCCTATCCCTGACCACAGCCGAGCTGGACGAGGTCTATTCGCTGCCCTACGAGCGCACCTATCACCCGGTCTACGAGGCCGAGGGGGGCGTGCCCTCTATCAAGGAGGTGCGTTTCTCCATAACCCATAACCGGGGCTGCTTCGGCTTTTGCAACTTCTGCTCCATAGCCCTGCATCAGGGGCGCCGGGTCACGGTCAGGAGCGAGGAAAGCGTGCTCAAGGAGGCGGAGTATCTCACCACGCTGCCGGATTTCAAGGGCTATATCCACGA
>JAFXNC010000047.1 GCA_017529875.1 Ruminococcus sp.
AGCGTTCGTCCTGAGCCAGGATCAAACTCTTAATTAAAGTTGTATATCAACAGCACTTTCGTGCTCTTGCTATCCTTTTCGCTCAGCTTTCACTGACTGTATGTTTTTTGTCGTACCCGACATTTCAACTCTTTTTTCGTTTCCTCAAAAGAATCGCTCAAGGGTTTTGTTTCGTCGTTGTTATTCAATTTTCAAGATGCTGTTTTTGTCTGCCCTCGTCAGGCGACTTATTTATTCTATCACATACTGCGCCGATTGTCAAGGGGGTTTTTGACGATTTTACCTATTGCACAATCATCACCGCTGCTGATGAATCGCTGATATACATCATGCACAAATTCAACTTGTCGCTATACCTTTATATATATTAAAAGCGGCCTGACTTGCAGGCCGCAGATGCTCATTCATTCAGATCGGGCACATATTCCTCGTTGCCGATAACAAGATCCAGCACGTTGCCGTAGAAATCCGTGGGGTTCATAAGGATCTTCGACTTGATAAACTCGGCCTGATCCTTGTCGGGGGCAAACAGCGTGAGATCCAGCAGCATCGTGCCGTCGTCCTCAAGCCAGCAGCGCACTGAATAGCCGTTATCAAGCTCCTTGATGTCGAAATGCATCTCCCGCTGGGCTCGGAGCTTGGCGAACAGCCTCAGCCCGGATGCCACGATACGGTCGCGCACCGACTTGGTTATGAGCGCCTCGAAATCCTCGGCGCCTTCCCTGCCCTTTTCGGTCAGCACAAGATACTCAGTGCCTTCCCGCTCCTCCACGGCGACGGTGCCGTTTTTCGTCATCTGATCCATTGCCTCTACATATAGAAAATAGCTGACAATATCGTCACTGCGGATGATCTCCAGCATTTGTGCGGGAGTCACCGGCCTGTCGATGCGGTTGAGGAAATAGGCAAGCAGTATCTTGACCTCAAAAACGTCCTTCGGATTATAGATATCCGTGGATGCGCCGAAATATGAATTTGCCAAAGAGCCGCCTTCTTTCGTTTCAGGGTTCAGAAATTCGGATAATCGAGCATATGGTTGAGCAGGGCGATGTTCACAGCCGCCTCAACGCAGGGCACAGCTCTCGGAACTACGCAGGGGTCGTGTCTGCCCTTAATGGCGATAGTCTCGTTCTTCATGGCGGAGTAGTCCACCGTGTCCTGGGGACGGGCGATAGAGGGAGTGGGCTTGAATGCTACTCTGAGGGTTATGGGCATACCGGAGGAAATGCCGCCGAGTATGCCTCCGTGGAAGTTTGTTCTGGTCACGACGTGGCCCTTGTCGTTTACATAGAACTCGTCGTTATTCTCGCTGCCCAGCATCCTTGCGGCGTTGAAGCCTGCGCCGAATTCCAGTCCCTTGACTGCGGGGATGCCGAAAATGATCTGCGCGATAGAATTCTCCAGACCGTCGAAAATAGGCGAACCTACGCCTGCGGGAACGTTTATGGCGATGCACTCAACGATGCCGCCAACGCTGTCCTGGCACTCGCGGGCTTTCTTGATGTCGTTTATCATCATCCTGCCCTTGCGCTCGCTGATGGTGGGGAAATCCTTGCTTCTGATAGTGAGTATGTCTTCTCTTGTAGTTCTGATCGGATCGAAGCTCTCGTCCTTGATCTTATGTATCTCGGCGATGTGGGCGCCCACATAGATGCCGCGCTTTTCAAGTATCTGCGCAGCTACCGCGCCTGCAAAGCAAAGAGGTGCAGTCAGTCTGCCGGAGAAGTGTCCGCCGCCGCGGGGGTCGGAAAATCCGCGGTATCTCATGGCGCCGGTATAATCGGCATGACCGGGACGGGCAAGCTTGGAGAGCTTGAGATAATCCCCGGAATGCTGGTCGGTATTGGCTATGAAAGCGCAGAGGGGCGTGCCGGTGGTCTTGCCGTTGAAATAGCCCGACATGATCTGCGGCATATCCTTCTCGCTGCGCATGGTGGAGGTGCCGTCCTTCTTGGGGGCACGCCTTGCCATGAACTGCATGACTTTTTCGAGGTCGATGCTCTCTCCGGGAGGCACATTATCCATGCACACGCCTATGGCGGGTCCATGACTCTCTCCGAATACGGAAAATGAAATCTTATTGCTCCAAGTAGATGACATATCTTTTCCTCCCGAAATCTTATATATGATGAACAGCTGCACGGCCTGTACTGCGCATTTTCAGCGCCATACGCCGCGCCTGCCTTCAAAGAAATCCTTTATCATCGCCGCATGCTTTGGACTGTATATCTGCGGGATATTATCCTGGGCGAACCAGGCAAGCGACAGCGTCTCGCTGCTGCTTTCGATCATTTCTCCGCCGGTGATATGCGAAACGAATACCACGGTGACGCATTGCAGCTTGTCGCCGTTTTTCAGCTCCGACGAGCCTTTTGAATAGACCCCCAGCAGATACTCGATCTCGGCTTCAAGACCGGTCTCCTCTTTAAGCTCCCGGTGAGCGGTCTCGGCTACCGATTCATCCAGCTCACATATTCCGCCGGATATGCCCCACAGCCCGCAGTCGCGGCGCTGCTGGAGTAGTATCCTGCCGTTGCCGTCATGGATCACCATACCTGCCGCCACAAGAAAGATCTTCTCGTGGCCCACCATATTCCTGATGTAGGTGACGTAATCCATATGACCGTCCTCCGTATCAATAGCCTTTCCTGCGTTCGAGTATGCTTTCGATAGTATCCGCTGAAACCACCTCGTTGTAGAGCATACAGATGTTGTTCCCGGGCAGGCGGTCAACGTGGAAATGCCCGCAGACCCAGGCTTTGAACTCAACGGTATGCATCACCTTGTCAAGGTAATCGGCTCCCCTGTCGGGCACCGGCTCCCAGCCCTCGCGCTTGATGATGCTCATGGGCATGGTATGGGTGACAATGAAGTCCACTTTCCTGCCCACCCGGTCAAGGTTTTTCTCAGCGTTGGCTATATCCTCATCGGAGGCCTGCTCGGCAGCCCACCAGCTGTAACCCTCGGTACGGTATTCCTTATCCACCGAAACAGCGCCGCCGAAGGTAAACAGCGTCCTGCCGTCGATCTCATAGACCTCGCCGCGCATCAGGTGGATGATCTGCTGAGAGTGGGGGTGTATCTGCACCCTGCCTCCGAACATCTCGGTGACGGGCTGCTGCGCCCACCAGTCGTGGTTTTCGTGGTTGCCGTCGATCCAGAGTATCTTGCAGGGCAGCACCGAAAGCCGGTTGAGGCAGAACCCGTAGGTGCCGCCGTCTCCCTGCTCGAAGCTCTCAGCCTCCTCGGTGAGGAAAGGCAAACCGAAATCTCCCGCGATCAGGATATGATCCTTATCGGTCACGGTTATGCCCCTCATTCTGAGACTATTGGGAAATATCTTGTTTATGTCAAGATCGCCGTGGGTATCTCCGGTAAAGTAGATCATTCGCTCACTCTCCCTCCGAGCCGCCTGAAGTCGTCCCAGAAGCCCGGATAGGACTTTGCGACACATTCGGCGCCCTTTATCAGCAGAGTTGAAGTGCATCTTGTTGAAGCGACAGCCATTGCCATGGCGATGCGGTGATCGTTGAAGCTCTCGACTTCCCCGCCGGCAAGAGACTTAACGCCCCTGATGACCAGCCTGTCCGCATAAGCCGTGACCTGTCCGCCGATGCTGTTGAGACACTCAGTCACGGCGGCGAGCCTGTCGCTCTCCTTTATACGCAGCCTTGCAACATTGGTCAGGCGGCTCTCGCCCTCGCAAAAGGTCGCCAGCACCGCCAGAATCGGCACAAGATCGGGTATATCAGAGCAGTCAAGCTCAAAAGGCGACAATACGCTATTTTTATTATACACTATCTCTCTGCAAATTTCAAGGATTTTTTTATCTCCCTGATAAGAATTAACATTCAGTCCATTTATTGTGACGCTGCTGCCCAGTGAGTTGGCGACCTCAAAGAATGCCGCCTGCGACCAGTCGCCCTCCACAGCGCAGTTTGAAGCGGCAAGACCGCCCTGTGAGTCCACGGTAAAGAAACCCTCCCCGGAAGTGACCTTGCAGCTGAACTTTGAAAGGCAGTCGGCTGTGATATCCACGTAGGGTCGGCTTTCCAGCCTTGTCGTCAGGGTTATCCTGCTCTCCCCGCCCACAGCCGCCAGCGCCAGCATCAGCCCTGTGATGAACTGGGAGGAAATGTCCCCGCCGATGCGGTACTCCCCGGCGGTGAGCCTGCCCGAGACTGTAAAGGGCATAGTATTGTCATACTCGAAGACAGCTCCGTGCTCGGGAAGGGTGTCAAGGTAAGGCGTTATGGGGCGCTCCGGGAGCTTGCCGTGACCGATAAACGTGGCCTTCACGCCCAAGGCTGCAGCCACAGGTATCAGAAAACGCAGAGTTGAGCCGCTCTCGCCGCAGTCAACTACTGCCTCTGCGGGTGGCTGCTCTATGCCGCGGATATGCGCGGTGTCGCCGTCCAGGGCTATCTCGGCGCCGAAGGCACGCATGGCCTCAATGGTGGCGAGGATGTCCTTGGAGGGGTATACATTAGTAATAACAGACTCGCCCTTGGCAAGCGCCGCCGCGATGATAAGGCGGTGCGCCACGCTTTTGGAGGCGGGTATGTCAACGCTGCCCGAGAGCCGGGAGGGGGTTATCAGTATATCCATAGTAACTCCATTTATAATAGTATCTTACATATCTTTTATGATCGCTGCGATCTCGTCCTCGGAGACGAATTTCGCGTACTCGTTGTCACCGAACTGCATGATATCGCCGATCTCCTTCTGGAACACGAAACGCAGTCTGCCGTTTCTGACCTTTTTGTCGGTGTAGAGCTTGTGCAGCAGCTCGTCACGGTCAACATACTCCGGGATGCGCACAGGCAGCTTGGCGGCTTCGAGGAGCCGTTCGACCCGCTGTCTGTTGGCCTCGCTGATGTAGCCGAAGCTCTCGCCCAGCCTCGCCTGCGCCGCAAGACCTATGGCAACGGCCTCGCCGTGAAGCAGCCGGTAGTCCGAAACGGTCTCGATAGCCCTGCCCACGGTATGACCAAGATTGAGTATCTCACGCAGGCCGCTTTCGCGCTCGTCCTTCATGACCACCTGATACTTGATCTCGCAGTTCTTTGAGGCTATGTACTCGCAGGCGTAGGCGCTGCCCGCAAAGACCTCGCCGATGTTGCCCTCAAGGAACTCAAACATCTGGCTGTCAGCAAGACAGGCGTGCTTTATGGTCTCGGCAAGCCCGCTGGAAAGCTGTCTTTCCGGAAGGGTCTTCCAGCAGTCGATGTCGATGTAGACCTTGGCTGGCTGGTTGAAAAGCCCTATGAGATTGGTGGCAAGGGGCGTATCAACGGCGGTCTTGCCGCCTACCGATGCATCTGCGGCGGCAAGGAGCGTGGTGGCATAGTTCACGAAGGGCACTCCCCTGCCGAAGGTCCCGGCAATAAACCCTGCCAGGTCAGTAACTACTCCGCCGCCTACGGCAATAACTGCGCAGTCACGGCGGAAGCCCGCTTCGAGCATGGCGTCCTCGATCTTTTCTTTCATAGCGCGGGTCTTGGAGGCCTCTCCCGCCGGAACGGTGAAAAGCTCAGCCGAAAAACCCTCGCTGCGAAGCATCTCAGTTATCGAGCGCCCGTAAAGCTCCTCCACGGTGGTATCTGTTATGACCGCAAACTTGCTTTTCCTTCCCACAAGTCCGCATTTAAGATCGTCCGCCAGCCTTTCCTGGAGCGAGCGGCCTATCTCGATATCGTATGAGTCGTCAACGACCTTTTTAAGTTCACATCTGAAATTCAAGGGGATCAGCTCCTTTCAACGATCTGCTACAATTATACCACAGAACGCGGCAAATATCAAGACCATAGCAAAAACCTATGAAATATAATGTATCACCTGGCGTTGAGCTCGTTACAGCAGAAGCTTTCAAGGGCGCGGATCTTCTTCATTGAGGCGGCGAACTGCTCCGGGGTGAGGGACTGGGCGCCGTCGCTCATTGCGTTCTTGGGGTCGATATGCACCTCGATCTCCAGGGCGTCTGCGCCGGCTGCAACTGCCACAAGGGACATGGGCTCAACAAGGGAGCTGATGCCGGTGGCATGGCTGGGGTCGATGACGATAGGCAGGTGGGTCTTCTGACGGAGCAGCGGCACTGCCGAGATGTCAAGGGTGTTGCGGGTCTCGGGCTCGTAGGTGCGTATCCCTCGCTCGCAGAGGATGACCTTGCTGTTGCCCTCGGACATGATGTACTCGGCGCTCATAAGCAGCTCCTGCAAGGTGGCGGAAAGGCCTCTTTTCAGCAGAACGGGCTTGTCGCAGCGACCAAGAGCTTTCAGGAGGGAGAAGTTCTGCATATTCCTTGCGCCCACCTGCACGATATCCACATCAGCGAACAGGTCAAGGTCGGAGAGATCCATGATCTCGGTGACGATAGGCAGGCCGGTCTCCTGACGGGCTTTGAGCAGCAGGTCGATACCCTCCCGACCCAGCCCCTGGAAGGCGTAGGGTGAAGTCCTGGGCTTGAAGGCGCCGCCTCTGAGGAAGTCAGCTCCGGCCTCCTTGACGGCTATCGCCGTGCGGATGAGCTGATCCTCGTTTTCCACCGAGCAGGGGCCTGCGATAACGGCGAGCCCGCCTCCGCCGATCTTCTTGCCGCCCACCTCGATGACGGTATCGTCAGGGTGGAAACGGCGGTTGGCGTTCTTGTAGGGCTCCTGGACGCGCTTAACAGCCTCCACGGTCTCCTTGGCTCTAACCGCGTCAACGTCCACCGAGGTGGTGTCGCCGATAAGTCCGATGATGCGGGAATGTACGCCCGTCACAAGATTAGTCTTTACATTGAAGCTCTGAAGCCAGTCCATAAGCTCGTTTACCTGTTCGTCTGTTGCTCTGTCCTTAACAATGATGATCATGATTATTTCCTCCCGTAAAATAAATAAGGCAGCCCGGAACGTGTCCAAGCTGCCTTTCAGGTCAATAAAGTATGTTCTGCACCGTCATACTCAGCTTACACACGACAAACAGACCTTAGCCCAAAAGCTAAAGCCGTAAAAATCGTATGTAAAGACAGTGTTCTGCTGACGGTACATAGCATTTCTTCCTTTCGGTAAATATCAGCATCAGCCGCCGACGTCGATGCAGCCTGCTGATGTACTGAATTATACAACCGCCAAAAGCGATTGTCAAGGTTTTCCAGTCAATGTTTACGTTTTGTTCATTTTAGGTATGACGATATTCAACAAAAAATCTCAGATATGGGCAAAAAAAGCCTGTTTGCCCACTTGACAAACTTGAAAGAATTTGTTATAATATATTAGTCGCTGTGAGCAGACCCGCACAGAGACGTTAAACCCGTGAATTAGTAGCTCAGTCGGTAGAGCATTTGACTTTTAATCAAAGGGTCCGGGGTTCGAATCCCCGCTAGTTCACCAGAATCGCCCCCGTTGCTGATGCACCGGGGGCGTATTGTTAGCAATATACTTCGCCCTTTCGGGAGATAATATCTGATTTGGAAAGGATACAGATGAGATACAAAGCATTAGCATTGCTCTGCACAGCCCTGATGCTGTTCACCTCCTGCGGGGAGCCGGTGGAGCTGACTGTGCTGCCGGAGACCAGCGGGACAACTGCGACAGGCGTTACCGGCGGCACTGAGAATACTGTGACCGATGCGGCGTCCTCTGCGGCACCTGTTGAGACATCGGCCACAACTGAGCCTGTGACCGAGCCTACCACAGTTCCGGTGACGGAGCCGACCACAGTGCCGGTGACGGAGCAGACCTCTACACCCACTGCGGCGCAGACCACAGAGCCGGAACTGAAGCCTGTTACGGAGCCTATCACCGAAGCCTCAGAGCCTCAGGAGACCGCGGCGCCGCTTACGGCTCATATCGCGGCGGGCGTGTACTGCATCGAGGACGGAAAGATGATCTACTCCGACAATCTTGACGGACAGATCTCTCTGGCGAGCCTCACCAAGCTGCTGACGGCGTCGGTGGCATTGAAGTATATGAAACCCGATCAGATGATAACCGTGGGGTCAGAGATCACGATGGTCAAGCCCTATTCAACCCTGAGCTACCTCTATGAGGGGTGCAGCATTTCCCTGAGGGACCTGATCTATGCCATGCTGCTGCCCTCGGGCAACGACGCTGCCTACACGGTGGCAGTAGCCACGGCGCGGGCGGTCTGCTCCGATGAGTACCTGACCACTTATCAGGCTGTGGAGAAATTCTGCGAGCTGATGAACTCCTTTGCAGCTGAACTGGGCATGACGTCGAGCCACTTCGCCAACCCCGAAGGCTGGGACGACCCGCAGCACTACACCACTCTGGCAGACCTGCAAAAGCTGGCTGTTTACGCCTATTCCGTTGCTGAGATACGGGAGGCAGCCGGCACTTTCCAGAAGACAGAATACTTCTCCGGGGGCGGCTATGCGGTGTGGACGAACACCAATCACATGATCGACCCTTACAGCGTTTTCTACGAGCCCAATGCCGTGGGTCTTAAAACCGGCACCACTGCCAACGCGGGCTGCTGCCTCATCGCGGCCTTCCGGGAATACGGAAAGACCTACCTGACCTTCGCCATGGGCTGCAATTCCGATGACGACCGGTTCGCTCTGACCCGTCAGCTCCGGGATATATACATCCTTGAATGATGATGCCGGTCACAACTTGTATATAAATATATTAAACAGCAAACTGCTGCGCGGACGGATTTGTCTGCACAGCAGTTTTTTCTTTTACAGATCTATTGAGAACACATAATCGTCCATAACAAAGCCGTTGCCGATGTCGGCATCCTGCTCCCTGATGACCTTCATGCCCCAGTGTCGGTACACTGCCACGGTGCTGTCGTTGCGGCGGTTTACGGTGAGCCAGACGCTTTTGAGGCCGCGCTCACGACCGATGGCCTTGATGCGCTCGAACATCTGCGAGGCATATCCCCTGCCCCGGACTTCCTTTCGGAGATAAAGCTTTGAGAGGAACAGCGTTCCGTCGCCGGCGTCTGCGACGGCGAAATAGCCCACCTGCACACCGTCCAGGTAAAAGCCGTAGTACTCGTAGTGCTCCTGCGTGACCTGGCGCTTCATGGCCTCATAGGACTGGAATTTGTCCAGCATATACTCGATCTGCTCCGGGGTGATGATACAGACGAAATGTTCCCGCCAGATCACGGCGGCGAGCTCGGCGTTGGCGGCAAGCTCGGCATCGGTGGTGAGTTGTCTGATCCCGGTCATTCCTCGGCTCCTTTCAGGAACTCCACGAACTGCTTGGCGGCGCGGGGAGATCTGCCGCCGCGGGCAAGGGCGTACTGCTCGGCGCGGGCAAAAAGCTCCTGCTCGGGCATTGTGATGCCGTACTGGTCGGCGATATCCCGGACTACCGAGAGGTACAGCTTTTTATCCGGCTTTCGGAAGATCACCCGCAGGCCGAACCTCTCCGACAGCGAGAGCATCTCCTGCATGGTGTCGTTGCGGTGAACCTCGTCCCCCTCACGGGAGGAGAAGGTCTCGTGTACCATGTGACGGCGGTTGGAGGTGGCGTAGATCACCAGATTCGAGGCGGTGGAGGACACGCTCCCCTCGAGGATAGCTTTTAGGGCAGCGAAATCGTCGTCGTCCTCGGTGAAAGAGAGGTCGTCGATGAAGACGATGAATTTAAGCGGGTTGCGGCTGATGTGCCGGACAATGTTGGGTATCTCGTGGAGCTGTTTCTTTTTCAGCTCGATGAGGCGCAAGCCCCGGTCGGCGTACTCGTTGGCTATGGCCTTGACGGTGGAGGACTTGCCTGTGCCGCAGTCGCCGTAAAGCAGGACATTGTTGGCAGGCTTGCCCCTAAGCAGCGCCATGGTGTTGTCGATGACCTCCTGGCGCTCTGCGCGGTAGCCGGAGAGCTGTGAGAGGCGCACCGTGTCCGGGAATTCCACCGGGACAAGCTCGCCGTCCTTCACCACGAAGACATGATATGCGGCGTAGATGCCGTAGCCCAGCTTGTCCACGGCAAGGACGCGGTCGGCGTAGATCTTGGAGAAGTCAAGAGCCTCGATCTCGTAGCGGGGCATAAACCCGTCGTAGCCTATGCGGGTTATGAGCTCGTCGCAGGGGATGCGGGAGAGCTCTTCAAGGGTATAGAGCTCGTTGGCGAGGCACTCGTCGATGAGGCGTCCGGTCTCGAGACCCTCACCGCGTCTGAGGATGTAGAGGTTCTCGTCCTCGGAGACGACCCGCAGCAGATAGCGGGTGAAGCTCTCGCTGTACTCATAGAGGGCGGCGGTGAACTCGCAGTAATCCCGGAGTGCCTGATCGCGGTCGCCCCGGACAAGGTCGCCGAGGGTGCGCATATACAATGATACGGCGGCGTCCTCACGGACGTTTTTAAACAGCACAAGGGTATCCAGCTTTCTGAGCATCAGCTTTAAGTCATACATTTGATCACAGCCTTTCTTTAAACCTCAGCAGGGGTCTCATTGGCGGGGACGGTTACTTCTGCAGGGGTGTCAGCGGGTCGGCGCTTGCCGTATTTCAGGTACTCGGCGTAGGTCAGACCCAGGAAGATATACACAAAGGGCGTAGTATAGTAGATCGCCACGCCGAAGAAGGAACTTGCCAGGTAGCAGATAGATACGAAAAAGCATATCATGGTCGTCGGGGAGAGGGTCTTGCTGTTTTTCAGTACCCGGATAAGTATTACCAGGCAGGCGGCGATATACAGCACTGCAACGGGTATACCGAAGAACTCCGCATACTGCAAGAACTCATTGTGGGGCGTGCCCACGCCGTAGGTGTTGAGCAGACCTTCAACGCCGAAGCCGGTAAGCGGCCTCTCGCCCAGGTGGGAGACAGTGCCCTTCCAGAGTTTCCACCGCAACGAGCCTGCGCCGTCTGCTTCGAGGGGGTCGGCGATAATGGCGCCGATATCATTGGTCATTCTGACGATGCTTGAAAATACCGTGTTATACTTGAAGCTCATCAGGAAGGTCAGCAGGATGAACGCGCCGAAGATGATCAGCGACAGAGCGCGGTTCTTCTTAACGACGAAAAAGCTGTACACTATAAACAGGATTAGCACGAAGGCCACTGCGAGGTATGCTCCGAGGGTGTCGTTTATGATAAGTGCGACTGCGGCGACCGCGGCGGAGACGGCGGCAGCGATCCTGAGCCACAGCTTTTTCTCGTAGACGAACATGAACACGCCGGCGGCGATAGTTATTGCCAGGTAGTAGCCGTAGTGGTTGGAGTTATGGAATACCGCCGAGGGCATTTCGCCGGTCTTGCCGAAATACTTGATGGGCGTGATCCACTCGCTGACGAGGACGAGGACATTCATGGGCAGTGCGCTGAACAGCAGTATATAGACTATCACCTTGCGCATCTTGTCGGAGTAGAGCATGGCGCCGCAGAAGAAATACACCAGCGGGTAGGACATATAGCTGTAAATGCTCTCGTACATATAGGGGTGGCCGGTGAGGTCGTACTCGTTGGCGCCGCGCACCTTTGTGACGACGATGATGCCGATAACGAAGGCGCCGAAGATGAAAAAGGGCACCAGCCTGCCGAGGCGCTCTTTGAGGGGGATGTGCTCGGCGGGGGGGATATTGCTGCGCTTAGCCTCGCGGCGGCGGAGAACTGCGACCAGTATCACCCACAGGAGGGTCAGGACGGCGGTGAAGCGTGCCAGGCGGTTGATGTTGCGGATCGTCCACTGGTAGCGTTTGACGCTGTACGAGGAGATGAGCAGTATCTTCTCGCTGCTGTCGGTGACTATGCGGACTATGAGCTGTATGAGGGGCGAAACGACAAAAAGCCCAAGCACAAAGAGTATCAGCAGATTGCGTATCACCTCGAGGGACTCGAGGCGCAGCAGAGCCGAGGCTCTGTCCTGCTTTTTATGCTCTTCTTCGAGGCGCTTGTTTATGTAGGCTTCGAGCTCGGCGGGATCGACGTTTTTGAGGCGCTCGTCGGGCTGAGGGGTGGTGTTTGTATCCATTGCACTGCTCCTGTCGGGTTATTTCGGGGTATGTCTATATTATACAACAAACCCGCCCGGATTGCAAGGGGCGGGGGAGAATTTGTTGGGGCGTGGGGAAAGGAAAACCCCCGCCGGAGGCGGGGGGTATAATGTATATTATGCAGTTTATTATTTAGGATTACTGAACCTTTTCAAACTTGAGGTTGATAGACCAATCCTGACCAGCTGTCTCATTCCAACAATCAGGGTCTTCACCCTCGAGCCATACACGAACTATAACCTGAGTAGCAGGACCATACGAAGTGCCTTTACCTTCTTTAAGAGTAAACATGGTAGAATTTCCATCATACTGAACAGGTATTCCATATGTGCCAGATGTTCCAGTTACAGCATCAAGAGCCTTATTCTTGTTCTCATTAGTTTTTGTTCCTGAACCGTTGTTCGCATCTCTATCATACCAGTTAAGAACTGAACCACTACCATACTTAGAATCAGCTACCTTAAGCAAACCAGCTCCACTACCCGCGAAAGAAGTGCCATTGTCTTGGAGAACTGCTACACGAATAGCCTTATAAAGTCTCTCTCCATCAGCTGTAGGATTATCTTCCTTTGCAAGCTTATCAATAGCATCGTCATTAGCTGCATCCTTTACATATGCACTAACCTTAAGGCTAACACCTTCTGTGCTTGATGTTCTGAGCCAAACAGGAATATCAACATAATAACCATCATCATTTGTTACATTCCATGCTGTAGCACCACTATAACCGGTCCAAGTACCGCTACCATTTCTATCATTAGTATTAGTATATGGGAATGCAGTAGCATTAAGTTTACCACTACCACTATGCATAGTAGAAGCATCCTGCGCTGCATTAGCACTTGCAGCAGTAAAGAACTCTGCATCAGGCTTTACAGTCTTACCTACGCCGTTAGCATCAGGAGTAAAGAAAATATTTTGACCAGTAGTTGACGATGCGGGAATCAACTTACCAAAAGCATAATACTTACTGATATCTACAGTATTAGACCAGTCAATAGCCTGATAATCACCGGTTTCTCTCGGTTTAATAACAGAAGTTGCTGAACCGGAAGTCATGAGGAATCCAGTACTATTACCAAGAGCGCCTTCAGATACTTTATTTGATACCTCACTGCTATTAGCACTCTTACCAATCTGACCAATAGCTATCTGAACATCCTCAGGCACAGTCGCAGTCATCTGAATGTTCTTGATCTCAACCTCACGGCTCATTGTGAACCAAGCGTATGTGGCGGTGGAGAGCATTACCGCCGAAACCGTCAGCATTGAAACCGCTGACAATAGCTTCTTCTTGTTAGAAGCATTCTTCTTTGTGTTTGCCATAATCATTTTCCTTTCTCTTAAAGTTTATTTCGGCCTTTGGGGAGCCGATGTCCCTTTCATAATTCTAAAGATCAACTGTATATTGCAATCTTCTTGTAGTATATTATAACGCAATTTGTTCAGAATGTCAAGGGTATTGGCATTTGTTCACAATTTTAACTGCAAAATCAGTTATATGCACAACGGCGGTAAATCTTTCTATGTCATTTTGACTACATATCAGCGTTTTCGTGGCCGAATTTGTGTAAAAGTGTACATATTTAACAATTAAAAAGCGATGTTCAACAGCCGGAATTGTAGCATCTCTACACAATTTTGCGACATTATCAAGGGCCGTTGTGACAGTTTGACGAATGAAGAAAGGCCGGTCCTGGTATGTGCAGAATGACAGGAACGCGGGTGAAGATGACGAAGATTTACAGAAATTGTAAACAAAGCATTTACAAACCCGCCCGGATATGGTATAATAAATGTGGTACTATTATATATAGGAGAGATAAATGTGAAGGACAGGTTCGAGGGGTACTATTTTAAAGCCCAGTGCGAGGACAAGACCCTCGCGGTGATCGCCGCAAGGCACGGCTCGGCCGGCTCGGAGAGCTGCTCGGTGCAGATCATCAGCGACAGCGGCGTGTGGAGCGCAGAATATCCTGCCGGAGCGTACAAAAGCCCCCGCAGAGGCTTCGGTGTGGTGCTTGGGGAGAACTATTTCAGCCGAAAAGGTATGAGCCTTGACATTGTTCGACAAGATCTGCAAGTCAAAGGACGTGTAAAGTTCGGAGACTTTGCGCCGATAAAGTACGATATTATGGGGCCTTTCAGCGTTGTTCCCTTTATGGAGTGCCGGCACACCGTGGTGAGCATGAGGCACCGCCTTGACGGGCAGGTGTCGATCA
>JAFXNC010000048.1 GCA_017529875.1 Ruminococcus sp.
GCTGTGGGCGTAAACCTGATAGGCGGCTATTCCGCGCTGGTCCAGAAGGGCTTTTCCGCCGGAGACATGGAGCTTATCGAATCTATCCCTGAGGCACTGGCCTGCACCGAGAGAGTTTGTTCCTCAGTCAATGTGGGCTCCACCAAGACCGGTATCAACCTCGATGCCTGCAAGGTCATGGGACGTATCGTCCGGGAGTGCGCCGAGAGGACAGTGGATCAGGCTTGCTTCGGCGCGGCTAAGCTGGTGGTGTTCTGCAATTCCGTGGAGGATAACCCCTTCATGGCGGGCGCATATCACGGCGTCGGCGAGCCGGACTGCATGATCAATGTGGGAGTTTCCGGCCCCGGAGTTGTTCGCGCTGCATTAAAGAAATACCCCGACGCCGACATCACTCAGATTGCCGACGTGATCAAAACTATCAGCTACAAGATCACAAGAGTTGGTCAGCTGGTGGGCGTAACTGCCTCTCAGAGGCTTGGAGTGCCCTTCGGTATCGTTGACCTCTCACTCGCTCCCACACCTGCTGTGGGCGACTCGGTCGCTCATATCCTTGAGGAGATCGGCCTTGAACGCTGCGGCACTCACGGCACCACAGCCGCTCTTGCACTGCTCAACGATGCGGTCAAGAAGGGCGGTGTAATGGCCTGCTCCCGCATCGGAGGACTTTCGGGAGCATTCATCCCTGTCTCCGAGGATTCCGGCATGATAGATGCTGCCGTTGCAGGCACCCTCTCTATCGAGAAACTTGAAGCCATGACAGCGGTGTGCTCGGTAGGTCTTGACATGATCGTTATTCCCGGCGACACCTCAGCTGAGACTATCGCCGCCATCATAGCCGATGAAGCCGCTATCGGCATGGTGAACACCAAGACCACCGCCGTCAGGGTCATCCCCGCAATAGGCAAGGAAGTCGGCGAGGAGCTCGACTGGGGCGGCCTGTTCGGACGCGGCCCTGTGATGCCCGTAAGGAAGGAATCTCCCGCCAAGTTCATCGACCGCGGCGGTCAGATACCTGCTCCCCTCCATTCTCTTAAAAACTGACAGTTATCCAGACGGTTTTCTAAGGAAACCGTCTGTTTTATTTGTTATAATTATTGACACAAGAGCGATGATATGTTATAATTTTCTCAGAAACTATTAGTCAGGAGATTTAATCAAAATGAAAATAATGGCTGTTGACTACGGCGATGTAAGGACAGGTCTTGCTGTCTGCGACAGGACTGAATTTCTTGCCTCACCGATAGGGACTATCGAAGAAAGGAACGCTCAGATGCTGGCGATGAAGGTCGCTCATATGGCTGAGCAGTATGAGGTCGGGGAGATAGTTGTGGGTCTGCCCCTGAACATGAACGGCTCCAAAGGCCCCAGGGCAGAGAAGTGCGAGGCCTTCGCGGGGATGCTCAACGATCTCACCGAGATACCGGTTAATATGTGGGACGAACGCTCGACGACTGTTTCTGCGCACAACATCCTCAACGAAACGAACGTCCGCGGCAAGAAGCGCAAGGCGGTAGTTGACACCGTCGCCGCTGTGATCATTCTGGAGGGATATCTTGAATACAGAAGAAAAAACCTGGGGCACTGAGCTGAATCCCGGAGGCCTCAGTCATGACAAAAAGCACAACCGCAGAAGAAGGATACTCATTATCATCGGCGTCCTGCTGATAGTCATAATCAGCGAGTTCTTCCGCTCGAATCTATACATAAGCGTAGAGGAGATAGATTACCTCAACAAGGACATCCCCAAGGCCTTCAATAACGTCAAGATCGTTCAGATCTCAGATTACCACAATCACGGCGGCAGCTATGACGACAGGCTCATCGACAAGATCAAGCAGGAGTCGCCGGATTATATCTTCATCACCGGTGATATCGCGGACTCGATCAAGACTGATATCGACAAGGCCAACTCTTTTCTCCAAAGGATCTCCGCTGTTGCTGAGTGTTACCTTGTGTGGGGAAATCACGACCACAGGCTGGCGGCTGAGGATCTCAACAAGATGCGCAGCTGCTGCAAGAAATACGGCATAACCGTCCTTGAAAACGAGTTCACCACTCTCACCCGCGAAGGTCAGAGCATACTGCTCGTAGGTTCGGATGCAGCACCCGATACCGGCAAGGGACCCGAGCTGATGCGCACTCTGCCTTCGGGAGAGAAGTTCGTGATGTGGCTGCATCATTTCCCGGAGGACTTTGAGAAGATAGTCACCGAGTCCGAAAAGCGCGGCTCGAAGGTCGATCTGCTGTTCTGCGGACACGCTCACGGCGGTCTGATCGGTGTGCCTTTCGTCGGCGGACTCTATGCCCCGGGACAGGGAATGTTTCCCAAGTACACCTCCGGCAGATACAACATCGACGACAGCACCATGCTGGTCAGCAGGGGAGTGGGCAACAGCGGCTGGTCGCTGCGCTGGGCAAATTCCTTCCACCTTGTTGTCTGCACACTGAAAAGCGGTCAGACCTGATTAAATATTTATATTTTTGTATAAAATGATATTGACAATCCCCGGCTGATTGTTGTATTATTATAATGTAATCGTTTTTACAAAGCACATTTTTGTGCGACTTCCATTTCCGGCGAGTATTGCACCGGGCCGTTCTTCTGGAGATACACTGTCGGATACGGACACTATATTTATTATAAGGAGTTGTCTTTTTGACAAACAGAACACCGGAGATAGCAGCGTAAACGGGAGGTTTGCGAATACTATCTGCACAAGCCTCCCGTGTAACAGTCAACACTGTCAGGAGGAAAAAACAATGAAAATCAATGACTGTAAACTGCGTTTGGAAACAGAAAACGACTGGTACGAAGTAGAATGTCTTGCACGCGAGGCGTTCTGGAATTTAAGCGTTGAAGGGTGCAGCGAGCACTACTTTATGCACAACCTGAGGAAACATGAATGTTTCCTGCCGGAGCTGGACTATGTGGCCGAGATCGGAGGCAGGATCGTGGGGAGCGTTATGTACTCCCGCTCATATCTGCTGGATACAGAAGGCAACCGGAAAGAAGTACTCACCATGGGGCCTATCTGCGTTCTTCCGGAATATCAGCGCAAGGGGATAAGTAAGCTGCTGCTTGAACACACCTTTGTACTGGGGCTCGAAATGGGCTACGACGTGGTCATCAATTTCGGCAACCCCGACAACTACGTTGCACGTGGCTATAAGAGCTGCATGAAGTACAACATCTGTTTTGAGGGGGATATCTACCCGGCGGCTTTGCTGGTCAAGGAGCTCAAAGAGGGCGCTCTTGACGGCAGGAAATGGTACTACTATCAAAACGACGCCGACGCCCCCTGCAACAACGAAGCCGAGGTGGAGGAGTACGACAAGAAGTTCCCGCCGAAGGTCAAGGCATGGCAGCCGAGCCAGGAAGAATTCTACATCCACAGCCACTCTGTTATCAACCGCAGATGAACCAAAGCTATCAATTATGATTTGGAGGTATTTTTATGGCTGAGTTTTTTGCTAACATCCCCAAGATACCCTATGAGGGTCCCGATTCCACCAATCCACTGGCGTTCAAGTACTACAACCCCGAGGAGGTAGTAGGCGGCAAGACCATGCGCGAGCAGCTGAAATTCGCTCTGTCCTGGTGGCACACCATGGGCGGCGACGGCACCGATATGTTCGGCGTAGGTACCGCTGACAAGACCTGGGGTGAGACTGCTCCCGAAGCAAGAGCCAAGGCAAAGGTAGACGCTGCCTTTGAGATCATGGACAAGCTCTCTATCGACTATTTCTGCTATCATGACCGCGATCTTTCTCCTGAGTACGGCACTCTTGCCGAGACCAACGAGAAGTTCGACGAGATCGTTGACTACGTAGCAGAGAAGATGAAGGCCTATCCTTCCAAGAAACTGCTCTGGGGCACAGCCAAGTGCTTTGACCACCCGAGATATATGCACGGCGCAGGCACTTCTCCCTCCGCTGATGTATTCGCTTATGCAGCCGCTCAGATCAAGAAGGCTATCGACTCTACCATCAAGCTCGGCGGTATGGGTTATGTTTTCTGGGGCGGACGTGAAGGCTACGAGACCCTGCTCAACACCAACATGGGTCTGGAGCTGGACAACATGGCAAGGCTCATGAGACTTGCTGTTGATTACGCAAGGAGCAAGGGCTACAAGGGTGATTTCTACATCGAGCCCAAGCCCAAGGAGCCCACTAAGCACCAGTACGATTTCGATACCGCTACCGTTATCGGTTTCCTGCGCAAGTACGGCCTTGAAAAGGACTTCAAAATGAACATAGAGGCTAACCACGCCACACTTGCTCAGCACACCTTCCAGCACGAGCTGAGAGTTGCAAGAGATAACGGTTTCTTCGGCTCTATCGACGCCAACCAGGGCGACCCGCTGCTGGGCTGGGATACCGACCAGTTCCCCACCAACGTTTATGATGCTGCTCTGTGTATGTACGAAGTGCTCAAAGCAGGCGGCTTCACCAACGGCGGTCTCAACTTCGACGCCAAGGCTCGCCGCGGCAGCTTCACCAAGGACGATATCTTCCTCAGCTACATCGCCGGTATGGACGCATTCGCCCTCGGCCTGAGAATCGCTGTCAAGCTCATCGAAGACGGCAGGATCGACAGTTTTGTCGAGAGAAGATACGAGAGCTGGACTACCGGCATCGGCAAGGACATCATCGACGGCAAGGTAACAATGGAGGATCTCGAAAAGTATGCTCTTGAAAAGGGTGAGGTTACAGATTCTCTGACCTCCGGACGTCAGGAGATGCTTGAAAGCGTTCTCAACAACATCATGTTCAAGATGTTCTGAATCCAATAAAAGGAGCCGCACCTGTTTTCGGGTGCGGCTTTTGCTTTGGTATATCGTATTACAGAAAGCGCCTCCGGGCTAAGCCCGGAGGCGCTGTGTTGTTATCAGTACTGAACGTCGGAGAAGCTGAGGCCGACCTGCTTGCCTTCATAAGTAGTGGAGTACTCGAAGGTGGTGGACTTGACTTCTGCCTTGCCGTTGCTGATATTGCAGGAGGCGATAGGGGAGCGGGTTATGTAGATCTCCTTAGTCTTTCCGGGGTAGTTGCTGTCATAGACCTGGAGGATGTACTGACGGTGTACCTTAGAATCCTGGATGAGCCCGATGGCGTTAACAGTGTGAGTGTCGTCGATAGTGGTAACTACCGGTACGCCCTGAGCCAGCAGAGATTTGAGCTTTTCAAAGCCTTCATCGCCGTTGGTGAGGTTGAACTCATACTGCTTGTCGTTCCACTGGAGGGAATTGAGGGTGTGAAGCGCGGCATAGAGCTCTGCTTCCCAGTCAGAGTAGGTGCTCTTGATCTTGTCGAAGGAGTTTGCTATATCGAGGCAGAGCAGCTCGACTTCGTTCCACTCAACAGAGCCGCTTTTCATCGAGTACTTCTGCGAAGCCCAGCCTGCCAGCTCGGCCTTTTCTCTGATGCTGTCCTTGATCTCCAGAACGGTCCCGCCGCTGGAGAAGTCAAGATAGCTCTTGGGATCGGAGAACTCGCCGGCAAAGGCGGAGGGGATAATGTTTATCAGCGACTCGCGCTTGTTGTACTGGTCTTCGAGCTTGGTGCCGGTCAGATCATAGCCGGCGGCATTGTATTTGAGCTTGCTTTCCTCAGAGGGTGAGGTGGAGCCGACCTTGGTCTTGATGTTGCCGAGATACCAGTCTCTTGCAAACACTGCCATGCCGAAGTCTACGCCGGAGGAGCTGGTGGTGCGGAAATTCTTGAAGGAGAAACCGTTGGTATCGGGCTTGAAGCCGGTGTTGTAAAGGGAATAGCCCTCGATGGTATCGTCGTTGCTGTTGTAGCTTATCATATCAAAGTCGAAAGTGGTCTCGATCTGCTTATATACGTCGGTGAGAGCAGCTGCATCGGCTGCGGAGTAGTACTTGCCTTCTGTCTCGGCGGCAAGCTGCTGGAGCCAGCTTCTGTCGATGTCTCTGCCAAGTCCGACAGTCATGATGGTTATGCTCTTTTCCTTAGCGAGAGCCACAAGCTCGCCGAGGCTCTTGCCGTTCACTTCATCGGATTCACCGTCTGTTAGGAACACGATGACGTTGCGCTGCTTTTTGGATCCTCCCGCGGTGAACTCCTGGATGCACCTTTCAAGTGCGGTCTGGCTGTGGGTACCGTTGAAGTCCTCGGAATTCTTTCTGATGCTCTCGAGAGCGGAGGTCAGCTTGGACTTTTCGTTGGTGAAATCCTGGAGCTTGGTGTATGTGCCTGTGAACTTGGATATCAGGAAACTGTAATCGCCGTTGAGCCTGTCAATAAGCTCGGAGGCAAAGTCAAGACGCTTGAAATCCACGTCATATCCGGTGAAATCGGCGTACATCGAACCGGAGTTGTCTATGAGGAATGCGACCTTGGTGCTTGGCTCCTCGTTGGCGATCTTCTCTACGCCGATGATGTAGGTGCCGAGCTCGGAGATATCAGCGGAGACGGTCTTATTGGAGGCGTCGGTCTTGGAGCTGATCTTCTCATAGGAACGGTCGGAGCTGTTGAATTTCAGCACGGTGATATCTTCGATATCTGCGCCCAGCTTTTTCAGCTTTTCCTCATCCACATTGAAGGTCAGAGAAAGCTTCTCAAATGCGAAATCGGTGTATATGTCGTAAGCCTTGGAGATAAGGCCGGTATTGGAGCTGATGCTGGTCAGGTTCAGTTCCTCGATAGTCAGGTCGGCTACGTTGGGGCAGCCTGTGATCTGAGCGGTAACCGTGCCGAAGGTCCTGTTAATGGTAACGACCCGCTTGGAATCATCAGTAGTGCCGTCGCTCTTGGCCTGCTTGGGGTCGGTGCCTGCCATGATCTCATAGCCGTCCAGCATACCGTCCTTGTCGGAATCGGGATTGAGTGGGTCGGTGCCGAGGGATATTTCGTCGCCGTCGGAAATACCGTCGCCGTCGGTATCCTCGTTTTGGAGGTTGGTACCGCCCTTGCCTTCGTTGACGTTCTTGATGCCGTCGGAATCCCAGTCGTCGTTGTCAAGGAACTCAGCCTCTTTATAGGTGGAGTTGATATCCAGCTGAGCTACCAGAGCCTTGGCCTTTTCCGTTTTATTGTCGTTTACCGCCTGTATCGAGGATATGACCGCTATCACGATCACTACCACCACGATGACCGCAATAGCGATAAGGATTATTTTTTTTCTTGATTCCTTTTTGCTGCGCTTCATGCTCAAAGCTTCGCCAGCAGACAATTTTTCAGCCATTAATTTACATTCCTTTCACAAATTCAAATGGTTGACTATAAACAGACAATATAGCTATATATTATCTTCTTATACAATATTAACACAAACAGGATAATATTTCAATAGCAAACTGTGAATTTTTATAAATAAATTACACTATAATAATTATTGAATTATGAAAGAAAGCGTGATATAATAGTATAGTTATTGTTCGTATATCAGAAAGGATTCTTACCATGCTCATAGACTTCCATTTTCACGCTTTTTCCGACAAGATCGCCGAAAGAGCCATAGGAGTTCTCCGGGATAACTGCGGCGTCGAGCCGCTGACCGACGGCACCCTTGACATGGCACTGCGGCTGTTTGATGAGTGGGGCGTTGACAAGGCCGTTCTGCTGCCAATCGCCACCAAGCCGGCTCAGCAGAGGATCATCAACGACTGGGCGGTCTCTGTTCGCAGCAATAGAGTGATCTCATTCGGCACAGTACATCCCGATGCAGAAGATCTGTTCGAGGAGATCCACCGTATCAAGTCTCTCGGGTTGAAGGGCTATAAGCTCCACCCGGATTATCAGGGTTTTTTCATCAACGAGAGTCGCCTCGAGCCCATGCTTTCGGAGCTTGAAGCTATGGAGATGCCGGTAGTCATCCATGCGGGATTCGACCCGGTCTCGCCGGAGCTGGTACATTGCACTCCCCAAGCCGCCGCCGATATGATCTCCCGTCATCCCAAACTCAAAGTCGTCCTTGCCCACATGGGCGGCAACGACCTCTGGGAGGATTCCTATGAACATCTCTGCGGTCTCGGCGGGGAAGTGTATCTCGATACGGCCTACTCCTACGACGTCCCCGATGATCTAATGCTGAAAATGATCCGAAGGCACGGCAGCGAGAGGGTGCTTTTCGCCAGCGACTGCCCTTGGCAGAGCTCTGTCAACATGGTCAGAAAGCTCGAAAAAATCGGCCTGACGGGCAAGGAACTGGATAACATTTTCTGGCAAAATGCCCTCCGTCTTCTCGGTAATGCGCTCGATAAGCCGTAAAACCCCAATATATTGAGCATTTCTGTTAAAAAGATTCTTTGAGGCCTGTTTATTTTTGTTTGATATTTTTGTGCCAAAGTTGGAATAATGCATTGACATAAATGTGAAAATAGTATATAATATTATTTGGAGCGTTTTCGTTCGATTATTGTTGAAGGGATTGTTTAAATGGAAAACCAGGAACAGGAAATAAACCTTGTGGAAATATTCTTTCTGCTGCTATCAAGAATAAAATTCATCATAATCCTGACTGTTATTGCAGGAGGTGCGCTGTTCTGCTACGCTAAGTTCTGGCTGCCGCTTCAGTACAGTTCGTCTATCTCGATCTACGTCAAGAACTCCGCCGAGGTGAACCAGGGCGGTACTACCACAGCATCCGACCTTACTGCGGCAAAGAGCCTTGCTTCAACTTATATCGTTATCCTTGATGACGATGTTGTTTATGACAGAGTATCGGAGATGCTTCTTGAAGCCTACGGCGTCGATCAGATGAAGACCTTCTTCGGCATCATGAAGGACGAGAAGGGCAACGATTATATCCCTGCATCTCAGATCAGAAGCCTGGTTTCCGCTTCGGCTATCAACAATACCGAGGTCATCCAGATAAAAGCCACCTCCAGGGATCCTCAGCTTTCCGCCGATATTTGCAACGACATCGGTATCATCGCAAAGGATCTGCTGATCCAGGTAACTAAGGCCGGTTCCGTTGAGACTATCGGCACCGCCAAGGTACCCACAGGTGCCTCCGGTCCCAGCGTTAAGAAGTACACCGTGATCGGTGCTCTCATGGGATTCGTTCTTGCCGTTGCTATCGTTATCATCTCCAAGCTGCTTGACAACTGCATCAGCAGCTCTGAAGACATCAAGAACAAGTTCGGCATTGCCGTTTTAGGTGAGATCCCCGACCTTGAAATGGACGAAAAGGAGGCTTCCAAGTATGAGTATTAAGAAAAGCAAGCACGATTCAAGCACCAAGCAAAAGCGTGTCACAATGCTCGATACCGACCTGCCTTTTGCGGTCACAGAAGCCTTCAAAGCACTCAGAACCAATATAATGTTTGCCCTTTCCACAAGAAACAGCAAGATATTCGCTATTTCCTCTGCACTTCCTTCGGAGGGTAAGTCCACTATCGCCGCCAACCTGGCAATCACCTTTGCACAGACCGATTCAAAGGTACTGTTCATTGACGCCGACCTACGTAAGCCTGTATCTCACAGGACTTTCGGCCTTAAGAACAACTTGGGACTTTCCACCCTGCTGGGCGGTATCGACTCTTTCAGAGAGGTGCTCAATTCCCAGGTAGTGAACGGCCTCGATGTTATCACCAGCGGCCCTATCCCCCCGAACCCCTCGGAAATGCTGGGCAGCGAGAACATGAAGGTGCTGCTCGACAAGCTTTCCGCTATCTATGATTATATCATTATTGACACACCGCCTATCAACATCGTATCCGATACACTGAACCTGCTGCCCTATATTGCCGGCGTATGCCTCGTTGCAAGACAGGGCATCACTCCCAACGATGCATTCGAGGAGGCTGTCAACGCTATCAAGTTCGCTGACGGCTATGTGCTCGGAGCTATCATGGGTCAGGTACAGACCCTCGGCAAGAAGAGCTACAAGAAGGGCTATTACAAGTACGGAAGATACAGCAAGTACGGCTACGGCTATGAGTACGGCTACGGCTACGGCAACAACCCCAAGCCGGAACTCAAGTCCAAGAAATCACAGCCCAAAGAATAAGACCAAAAGAGGTAAGAGGAACCTGATTGTCTCTTGCCTCTTTATTTGAATTTAAAGAGGTGCAGCTATGTTAAAAACAGTCACCAACGGCAGTCTGACCGTTTCTGCTGATACCGCGGGAGCAGAGCTTCATTCTGTCAGCTATAAGGGCACAGAGTATCTCTGGCAGTGCGGCGACGCCTGGAAACGATACGCGCCGGTGCTTTTCCCCTTTATCTGCTCTCCGGCGGGCAAGAAATACCGCGCCTGCGGCAAGGAATACACCATGCCCGCAAACCACGGCTTTGCCCGGGACAGCCAATTCGTTTCAGAAGCAGCAGGGGAGGGCGAGCTTCGGTTTTCTCTTTCATCAAGCGAAGAGACCAAGAAGGTCTATCCCTATGATTTCCGGCTGGAAGTATCATATCTGCTCACCGCTGAGAATACAGTTACAGTAAAGAACACCGTATATAACACCGGCTCAGAGACTATGTACTTCTATCTCGGCGGACATCCGGCGTTCAACTGCCCTCTGGCTGAGGGGCTGGGCTTTGAGGATTACTTCGTTGAGTACAGCCAGCCCGAGACCGTCATACAGGTCTGGAACGGCACCCGCACTATCATCGAAAACGAGCGCCGGCTCCCAATGACCAGAAAGCTTTTCGACAACGACGTAATCATGAAGGATGCCCCCTCGTCCGACAGCGTTTCGCTGAAAAGCGACAAGGACAGCAGGGGAGTGACCCTCACCTGGAAGGACAGCTGCAAGTGCATTTCGGTATGGTCGCCCACCGGCGACGACAGGGCAGCCTTTGTCTGCCTCGAGCCCTGGACCTCCGTTCCGGTCTATGCCGATGACGAACAGCCCGACATCGAGAACAAGCCCCACGCGATCAAGCTCGAAGCCGGGAATTCATTTGTTTTCGAGTACGATATAACGGTGTTCTGATATGAGAGCAGTTATACAAAGAGTTACAAGCGCTTCGGTAGTCGCCGACGGAGTGCTGACCGGTTCTATTGAACATGGTCTTATGATACTTTTCGGCGCAGCTGATGGCGATACCGAGCGTGAGTGCGACAGGCTCGCTGAAAAGATCAGCAAGCTGCGCATCTTCGAGGACAGCGAGGGCAAGACCAACCTCTCCATAAACGACGTGGGCGGTGACGCTCTTGTGGTCTCCCAGTTCACGCTGCTTGCCGACTGTCACAAGGGCAACAGACCGAGCTTTGTCAAGGCCGGCTCACCCGATAAGGCTGACAGCCTATACCGGTATTTCTCCGAGGCGCTGAGTAAGCTTATCTCCGGCAAGGTGGAAAACGGCGTCTTCGGTGCGGATATGAAGGTCTCCCTTGTGAACGACGGACCCTTTACCATAGTCCTCGACTGCATCGAGGGGAACATCTTATAACAGCCTGACTTGACAGAATGATTGAAAGGATGAAGCAGATAATGAAAAGGGCGAGGATAATGCTTTCGGTCGCAGCCGCCTGTGTTATGCTTTCCGGCTGTACTCTGCCGGGTGAAAATGCCAAACAATCCTCCGAGGACGATAACGTCTACTACACTACGGTACCCAATGAAACTATCGCCGTAAACGAGGTGGTAAACTATTCCTGGGCGCTGAAACCCAGCTTTGACTGCGACAATATCATCACCCCCGACGGCAGCCTTTTTGATCCAAACAACATCAAGAGCAAGGCTTATATGTATGTATCCATTGTCTGCCAAGAGGGAAAATTCGGCTTTGTCGATCTCAACGGCAGCATGGTGGTTTACCCTGAGTACAGCAACTATCACATCCTCCCCACCGGCGAAATGGCTCTTTCAAACAAGGATGAGGAGGGGAATATCTCAGTCTGCACCCTTGACGATTACCTCCGCAAGCAGGAGACCGTTACCTCCGAGGACAAGTTCTTCAAGTACTACTGGAACGATGCCGATAAAAAGATCTATGTCGAGAACGAGACCGGCGAAGCAAGACTGTACACCGGCAGCGATACGGTTGTAGTCTGCAAGGCCAATGCCACCCAGTCAGAGGAGGGTGTTTTCTATATTTCAAATATTGATAAGAGCGCCTACGCTCTTGCCGATCAGGACGGTCTTATGACCGACTTTGAGTACGAGGATTACTACGCCCCCACCTTTTACAGCACTTCCGAGACCTGCATCGCGCTGAAAAAAGACGGCCAGTGGGGCTATTCCGACGAGTCGGGCAACATGGTGCTTGACTTTAAATTCAACCCCGTGGCCTCGGCTTACTCCAACAATGAGGCCAACAGCGACGAGACTATCCATCCCTTTTTGTACAGCGAGGGCTATGTGGCTGTCGCCAATGAAAAGGGCTTCGGCTACTACACCAAGGACGGCAGCGTGCTTATCCCAACGGGGACTTTCAGACAGGCTCGTCCCATCCACAACAACAGAGCATGGGTGAATGTTGACGGCCTTTGGGGCATAATCAAGCTCGACGATGCCGCCGAGATCAAGATACCCAAGATCACCACCACTACCACCACAACGGCTGCGACAGTTTCATATTATACTACTTCTTCAACTGCTGCTCCCACCACTACACCGCCGCCGTCTACCACTCCGGCACCTGAGACCACAGTTGCTCCTGTCCCGGAAACTACCCCCGAAGTCACTGAGGCACCTGTCCCCGTGACCGAAGATACCACGCCTGCGCCGGTTGAGACTACACCTCCGCAGGATGCTCCCGCTGAGCAGAAAGTTCAGCAATGATCCCGGTTTTGTTGAGTTTTGTAAATTACTAACAAAAAATCCTACACATAATTGTGCAGGATTTTTTTGTTATTTTTAAAATAATGCGCGTAAACCCCTTGATTTTGCAGATTAAACGTGATATAATATTGATATGAATTGGGTTCACAATTCTTGTTATCAAAATCATATGGAGGAGATCAATTATGAAAATTTCTAAGATTTTCGCCGGTATGTCTGCTCTCGCACTTGCCGCTTCCATGGCTATCTGCGTAAGCGCTAACGACCTGCCCCCGACGAATGAGAAGTCCGTTAACGGTAAGCAGACC
This sequence comes from Ruminococcus sp., assembly GCA_017529875.1. Lineage (GTDB taxonomy): Bacteria > Bacillota > Clostridia > Oscillospirales > Ruminococcaceae > FB2012. The sequence continues at coordinate 13,013 of JAFXNC010000048.1, forward strand.
TGGGAAGCTGTTTACGGCTGGGAGAACTGCATTCCCGCTCAGAAATTCAGCGGCGGCGACGTTACCGTTACCGTTAAGTTCGAGTGGACTGAGAAGGGTCTTGAGAAGGGCATGACTTCTTTCAAGCCTATGTTCGCTAACGGCAGTGTAGCTCTCGGAGAGGCTCAGCTGGAGACCGGCGAGACCTATATCACCGGTGTTCCTGTACAGGGCACTGACGTTGTTGAGAGCGAGGAGTCCCTGACCGGTTATGCTAACGCTGACGGTTCTGACGCTTTCTATGGCATCACCGCTGACGAAGGCAACGCTGGCTGGATCCAGTTCTGGCGCAACCTTGACGACGATGAGGGCATCAATGAGTGCACATTCACCATCACTGCTGCTGCTATCGCTCAGATGAAGGATTTCAGCTCCTACTTCGGTGACGGCGCTGCTTATGTTAACGAGGAGACCGGCGATACTCTTGACTGGGACGGCTTCAACATCCAGACCGGTAACAACGGTATCACCATTACTTCCATCGAGTTCTCCGAGGATCTTTCCGTAGAGCCCAACGGCTATGTAGAGCAAGAGGGCGGCGAGGAGTCCACTCCTGACGAGAGCACTCCCGAGGAGTCCACTCCCGATGAGAGCACTCCTGACGAGTCCACTCCCGAGGACAGCACTGCTGCTCCTACCGACGGCGGAAACAACAATAACAATAACAA
>JAFXNC010000049.1 GCA_017529875.1 Ruminococcus sp.
GTCCGTTAAGGGTCTCGGAAACAAGTTCCTTGGCGGCGAAGGCTTCTTCAACACAAAAGTCACCGGCCCCGGCAAGATCTGGCTCCAGACTATGCCTATGTACGAGCAGATCACAGCAGGTCTGTCGCACTGATAAATTCAAAAACCCTCGCTGCACACGCAGCGAGGGTCTTCTTTATAGCATCCGGTCAGCCGAGCAGGTCCCTGATGCGGCTTTTCACCTTTTCGATATCGCTGCTGGTGAGCAAGGGCAAATCCGTTTTTGTGGACGGCGATTTTATTCCTTACCGCGATCAATGGGCGTATCTGTCATCCGTAAAAAAGATCAATGAAACTGCCGTTGACAGCCTTATCAAAAAGCTCTGCGCAAAGTCGGAACTGGGGGAGCTTTACAAGGAAGATCAGCCCGATAAGCCCTGGGAGATCAGACTTTCCGAAACTGACAGCGAACTGTTCCCGCAGTCGTTGGAGGTCGTCCTTGCCAATATGCTGTATATCCCGAAAAGGGGCATTTCGCAGAGCGGGCTCAACAAGCTGAAACGGTTGGCTTGCTTTAAGAATCCCGATTACTACAAAGCGCAGGCAATGACTATATATAAGTATTCGATCAGCGAAGCAAAGCGGTCCGGAGAAATAGATGAGTATCTGCAGAGCAAACCTCGGAGTTCCGCACCTACCGCATCGACAGAATAAAAAGCATCAAGGGCGGCGAGGTCAGCAAGACCAAACCGCCGCAGGAGCAGAAAGCTCCCGGATTTGTCGTGGATGTTTTCCCGCCGGAGCGGTTTGAGACCGTGACTTTCAAAGTCAAGCGGTATCTTTTGGATGAAATGCTCGAACAGTTGGTCGATACCGTCAGCTCCCGCGATGACTTCGATGATGCCGGGCACGCGATAGCCCGGGCGTACTGCGGCATCAACAAGCAGTTTTATCTGTAGGTGATGCGCTACGGTGACGCTATCGAGATCACAGCTCCGGCAGATATCCGGCAGGGGTTTGCGGATGAGCTGAAAAAAGTTTCCGAATTCTATTCAGATGTATAATTTCCGGATATCTGATCTGCTATACTGATATCAGATCAAAAGATCGTGAGGTGAACAGTATGTGGGAAATACTCGGACTCATGGCGTTGTTTGTTGTGATCTACCTGTTTTGCAGAGCAGGCTGGGACATACTGTTCGACATCTTCTTCGGGAAAAAGAAATAACTCTTTGTCATAGAACAACTCTTTCTTTACTGTAAGGCTCCGCATGGCAGAAATGCTGTGCGGAGTTCTTTTGTGCAAGCTCCACAAAATACGGTTCAAAATTTCTATATACAAAAATCATTATTTGATGAAAATGTCCCCACAACACTTAAATAATGTGTTATAATATTGTTAAATGATTTTACGGCAAGCTCTTATACTTATGAATTATCAGAGGGGGAGAACAATGTCAACCAAGAAAAATCAAAGAACGGCGGCGTGTGCGCTGGCAGTGATGATCTCTGTGTCCATGCTTGCAGGCTGTGCAGACAGCAGCAGTTCGGATAGTACAAGCAAAGCGGAGACCTCGCTTTCCACTTCCGTGACTACTGTTACGGAGACTCCGGCAGTCAGCTCACAGAGCGAAACCGTAACAACAACGACCTCCGAGACAGTTACCACTACGGTGACCGAAACCGTATCCGAGCCTGAGACCGTCAAGGAGCCCGAGAGCAGTCTCGAGTTTGCAAAGAAGTGCTGTTCGTCCAACAATTACGAATATCTCGGGACACTGGAGAACGGCGATAAGATGCAGAAGGTTTATGACGCCCTTAAAGAAGTATGCCTTGATGCCTGGGAGCACACGGACAGGGATTATGACGATGCTGAGACCAACAGTCACGACGAGTACTGCTGTAAGATCTTCGATGACGGCGAGTTCGATCTCGGGCCGCGCGATCTCGCCCTTGCCGGAGCGATGTTTGAGCGCGACAATCCCATATTTTACTTTGCCGTGCCAACTGTCTGCGCGCCTATCACAGAAAACGGTGAACAAATATACCTTTCGGTAGCGATCGGGGATGATTTCCTCAAGGGCAGCTTCCGTGCGGAGATCCAGAAGGTCATTCAGGAGAAGGTGACCGCTATCTCCGGGACTGCATCAGCCGGCAAGAGCCCGTATGAACGCGAGAGGCTGGCATATGACGGAGTTGTTCAGGCCGTGGAATACGCTTATGATGAGGACGGTGAAGAACTGGAAAACGGCTTGACCTCTACTGCAGCGGGAGTATACAACGGTGAGCTCATCTGTGAGGGGTATGCGAAGCTTTACAAGACGGTGCTCGATTATATGGATCTGCCCTGCTGGTTTGTGGAAGGCAAGGAGATAGAGCACGCCTGGAACATCATCGGGATCGACGGGAAATACTACTACGCCGATGCCACATGGGACGACGCATATGTGGAAACGACATATAACTACTTCGCCAAGGGCAGTCAGGTGTTTAACGAAGATCACTGTACGGATATTCCTGAACCGTTCAAATATATGAACGGTCTCCCGAAGGTCGAAGAAGATAATTACGAGAAGGACTGACCCGAACAACGGAGCAGTAAGGCACCTCCGCCGGAGCTACAGCGGAGGTGTATTTTTTATACTGCCGCAGGTTAAACAACCGGACACAGAGTTCGATAGAGACAACGCGGGCGCATACCGGATTGTTTTCCCTCGAAATTCATATTCATCCGCACTTGACAAATTCTCATTTTTGTGGTATTAAAACACCCAAATCATCTATCGTAAACAAACGTTCTATAACACACCTCGAACATCGCAGAACAGTCAAAATAAGCAAATATGCTTAACACTTAATTTGTTCGTTTTTGGACAACTTCATATATCTTTGTTGACCAAAAGTTGTCCGAGATTTGTTAAGACGGCGGAATGTATTCGTAAATATGATTGATAAATAAGACGACCTTTTTTGTAAGTGCATAATTCGGTCGCCACATAATAATACTCTTTTTATATCTATATTGTTCTTTGTTCTAAAGGATAAATACAACAAACAAAAGCATCAACATTGTAATAATGCTGATGCTTTTTGAGTTTCATTATACCTATAAAACTACTGTTTCTCGCCCGAGAGTTTTCCGATACGTAAAAGCGAAAAGGCTGCTGAACAAATGCTCCGTCGGCTTTGGCTATCCTTTCGTCAAGGGTATCCATATGCTTATGGTCCTTACCCCTGAGCTCAGGATATAACACACCAGCTCAGATCCCCGGGCAGCTTTCCTTCCGGCATGTGGGTGAAGGGCTGCTCGGGAGTATAGATAAAGGCAGTGGAGGAGCCTATCAGAGAAAGCCGTTTCAGAAGCTCGACATAGCTCGTCTGGATATTTCTGCCTATCATCATGGTATCACGCACAAAGATATTGTCGATATGTATCCGGTCGATCGCTGCCTGCCTGAGCTTTTCGCGTTCGTTTTCGGTGAGCTTTTCATATTCGCCCTTCGGGCAGCCATCTCTGCTGCATGAGCTGCGGCGGATAAAGCTCGTGGGATAATACTTTTGGCTGTCCTCGATACCGTTGGCTGACGTCGGCTCAACTCCTGTGTATTATTAATTCAAGGACAGCCCGGACTTCGCTTTCCGGGCAAAATTGTTTCCTCTTTTATTATACCTGATCTTCCCATAAAATGCAACGGCTTACAGTAAATACTCCGAAAAAAGCAAGGTCCCGATGCTGCCGCTATGCCGCGCAGCATCGGGATGATTTTGAATGACCGCAGGAGTTCTTGTTATTCTTTCACTGCGCCGGAGACCAGGCCGTTGTAGATGTATTTCTGTAATGTCAGGAACATTATCAGCGTCGGGATTATGCAGAGGATTATCCCTGCAAAGACTATCTCCCACTGCGTGCGTTTGCCGCTTATGAAGCTGTAAAGCACTGTGGATACCACCGGATCGTCCTCACTCATGTAGAGATTCGGGGTATAGAAATCATTGTAGATGCCCACAAACTTGATGATAAGCACCGTTGCTATGGCGGGCTTGAGGTTCGGAAGTATGATCGAGAAATATATCCTCGGGTAGCTTGCGCCGTCAATGATGCCGCTCTCGTCAAGAGAGGTGGGTATCTGTGACAGGAACTGCATGAATATGTAGATCGAGATAATATCGGTGCCAACGTACAGAACGATGGGTGCCGCAAAGGTTCGATAAAGGCCAAGCTTGTACATGATCTGGAATACGGTCACCTGCATCGAGATGTTCGGCAGCAGCGTCGCCAGCAGGAAGGCCGCCTTGATGAACCGCGTCATCTTGCCGTCGAAGCGCTGGATAACGAAGGCTGTCATGGTGCCGGTCATTATAGTTCCGACGCAGGAGACAACGATGATTATTGCCGTGTTGCCGAGACCTTTCAGTACCTTGCCGTCTATGAATGCAGTTTTGAAGTTGTCAAACACCCAATGGGTGGGCAGTTCGAGGGCTCCTGTGTTTGCCACATCCTTGCTGTCCTTGAAAGCTCCGAATATTACAGCGGCAATAGGAATGAAGACCATGATACAGCCTATTGCCAGAACCAGATACGAGAAGGTCTTAACGATTATCCTGCTCCAGTAAATAGGCTTTTCCTGCCTGATAACGGAGTGTCTGACATTCGATCTCTCTTTCATCGTTTGCCCTCCCTTGTCTTGCGGCGCTGCCGGAGCTTGCTGCCGTCCTCACGGAAGAAGTATTTTTGCAGCAGCGTAACAATGATTATTATTACCAGCAGTATCACAGCCATAGCACTCGCCAGTCCGACCTTGTTTTTGCTGAAAGCTGTATTGATCGTGTCGATAACGAAGGTGGATGTGTTCATAGTGCCGCCCGTGATGATGTAGGGTATCTCGAATACCGAGATCGCGCCCTTCACCGCAAGGATCAGCTGCAATGAAATGATCGGCTTGATGCTGGGGAATACGATGTACTTGAAGCGCTGCCAGGGATTTGCGCCGTCAAGATCGGCGGCTTCGTAGAGGTCGGGGCTGATAGAGTTGATCGCGCCGATATACATTATGATATCAAAGCCCACATAACGCCAGATAGATACGAATACCAGACAGATGTTTGCCAGCAGCGGAGACTCAGCCGAGATCCACTTGATAGGCTCGATGCCGAACACGGAAAGCACGCTGTTGAGCGTACCCTCGGGGACGATGCCCCTCTCGCCTTTGACAAAGAACTTCTTGAAGATGATCGACACCGCAACGCCGTTCATAAGGTAGGGGAAGAAAAGGATGCCCTTGAAAAGCCCCTTTGCCCTGATCTTCGAGCAGAGGATAGACGCTACAAGCAGCGCTATCACCTGCTGTATGAACGAGCCGCAGAGGTAATAAAGGCTGTTTTTGAAGGTGGAAAGTATGCTTGTGTCGGTAAAGATAGTCTTGTAGTTCTGTATGCCGACCCACGATACGTTGGCACCGTATTTGTCTCTGTCCTGGAAGCTGTAAACTATCATGTTGACCGCCGGAACAAATGTGAACACGGCGAGCAGCAAGACGGGTATCAGCAGAAACAGCACCGATATATAGAATTTCTGCCCCTCATAGGTCTTTATCCACTTTTTAAATGGGGCGTGCTTGCGTTTGGTTTTCATAATTTAGCTCCTTTGAATGAAAACGCCCTGCCGAAGTAAGGAGAAGCAGAGCGTTTTCAAGTCATGATTTAAGGAAGAAATTGAATGAATCTCAGAAGGAAAACATTGTTATTTTCCGAGGATCTTGTCTCTTGCGGCAGCCCACTTTTCGTTTGCTTCCTTGATGATAGCTTCAAATTCGCTCTCACCCTTGCCTGCAAATGCGGCCTCTGCCATTTTCAGCTTGAAGTTGTCGTTGGAACCGTCCCAGATGCCTACGCCGGATTCCTTGTCGATCTCATCCCACTTGCCGATAAGGTTATCGGGAGCAGAGGTTTTTGAGAAGGTCACGGTATCCTGGAAAGCAGAGAGGTTATCGGGCATCTGCGAGTTCAGAGCAGAGCCGATCATGCCCTCCTTCTGGGCGAAACCAGATTCGGAAGCGAACCACTCAACGAACTTCTTGGCAAGATCAACGTTCTTGGAATGCTTGCTCACTCCCATGCAGAAGTCAGAGGAAGTCTCAGCGTACTGCTTGCCGTCTGCTGCGGTGAAGGGTGCAGGCATATATCCGATGTCAGCCACGTTGTCACCGGCGTTCTCCTGGAACTGAGAGATAGCCCACGAGCCCATTACGAGAGTTGCGATCTTGCCCTCGCCGAACCATACCTTGGAGGACTCCCAGTCGGTGTTGGCATGGTCTTCTTCGAGGATACCGGGTGTCGAGAAGATGTCAAACATCAGCTTGTAGGTCTGATAATAACCACCGTCCTTGGCGAACAGATCCAGCTTCTTTTCGAGGATGTCATTCTCGTAGTTGGGATTGCCGGAAGCGGAGTTCACAAGGTTGCCCCACTGGTTAAGGGTCCAGTCAGCAGCGGCGTACTCGGTGTAGAGGGGGATAGCCTCGGTCTTTTCTTTGATCTGCTTGAGGTCGGTGATGAACTCGTCGGGAGTCTTGGGCATCGCAGTGATACCTGCGTCAGACCATACCTTCTTGTTGTAGAGGATGCCTACTGCGTTTCCACCGGTGGAGATGCCGTAAACGTTCTTGTCGGCGTCCATCTTGGCGTCAGCCCAGCGGTACTTTGCGGAAATGTCATCGTAGGTGCCGAAGGGCTCGAAGAAGTTTTTCAGGTCTGCAAGAGCCACGTCATCGGGGATGCAGAGCACATCACCGTAATCGTCGGTACCCATTCTTGTGGAGACGCTTCCCGCGTAATCCTCGTATGCCACATACTTGATCTCGCAGTTGTTTGCCTCCTCAAATGGGTCTGTGAGCTTGTCGAGGCTGCCGTCCTGCACTCTGTCGGTGCGATTGGTGAGGACTTCAAGAGTCACCTTCTCACCGCTCGGTTCTGCTGCCTCGGAGCTGCCTGCTTTGGACTCGGCGCCGCCGTTTCCGGAGGGAGCCGCAGAGCTGCCGGAATCCGATCCGCCGCAGCCCGTGAGCAGTCCCATTGTTGATACTGACATGATCGCTGCCAGTACAGCCGATAAAAGTTTGCCTGTCTTCATAATAATACCTCCATATCATCCAATTAAATTTAACCGTCTGTTCTGTTAAATTCAACCTGAGCAAAGGATAACACAAATATCTGCCTAAGTCAATAGCTAAGTTAAATTTAATTGCTAATTCACTTAAACTTTGTTTAAAACAACAAACAGCTTTGTAATTTACTGTGCATACTGTACAAATCATGTATTCGTTTACAGTTGAAAAACACCAAATCAGCACCTGAAAAGGCTAAAATCAACTAAATAACTTCTGTCGCATAAATAAAAACGGATATCCCCGCTTGATGCGAAGATATCCGTTTTTCGTTATCGGTTCTTTTCAGATGCTCTTTACCGAGCCTTTTTCTATCAGGCTGCCGGTGATCTTGACCGTCGATGCGTCCCGCAGCGGATCCTCTATCCTGTTTATCAGCAGCTTGACCGCCTTGTCCGCCATGCGGTGTGAGTCAACGCTGACAGTCGTTATCGGCGGGTTGCACACCTCTGAGATGAGATAATTGTCATATCCCACCACTGAGATGTCCTCCGGCACTCTGATCTCACGCTCCTCGAGCTGCTTGATCGTGTGGAACGCTGCTTCGTCGCAGTTGCAGACGAAGGCTGTCGGCAGCCTGTCGGGGAAGGCTATCCTGATGAACTCTCTGTTGTTGCGGTCATCGAGAGTCCATTCGTTCCTGACCTTTAGGTCGTGGTCTATCATAGCCTTCATATAGCCCATATAGCGGTCAAAGATACTTGACGTCGCCTTGACGGTGCCGATGAAGCCTATCTTTTTATGGCCTTTCTCTATAAGATAGGAAGTAAGGGCATAGCCCCCGCCGTAGCCGTCGGAGGTCACGCTGTCGAAGTCGAGGCCGTGTATATAGTAGTCAAGGAGGATCATATTCGGCATATTCCTTTTCAGCGCCACCACATATTCCCGGCTGAGCTGTCCGAGGGAGACCAGTGCCGAGACCGTCCCGTCGGTTATCATTTTGGGCATCGTAAGGCTCTGTTCGTCATCCTCGGAGAGTATGTCGATCAGGCAGAAATAGCCGTTCTGCCCGAACTGCTTTACAAGGTCGTTGTACAGTGCCCAGTAAAATGAGCCATTGGGATTCATGAACTTGTCTGGGATAACAACGCCCACGATATTATCGCTCCTGGCGGACTGCTGCGGCTTGGGGGCAACATAGCCCAGCTCGTCGGCGGTCTGCTTTATTTTAAGTTTAAGCTCGCTGCTCACGCCTTTTTTATCCGCAAGCGCCTTAGATACGGTGACTATACTGGTATCGCAGGCCTTGGCGATATCCGAAAGAGTTACTGCTTTGCTCATGACCTTCCTCCTTGACAGATTAATGTTATGTTTATTTTAACCTGTTTTAACCTGTTTGTCAATAGCTGCCGCTGATTTTTTCGGAGTATCGCTCCGGGCCGTCACAAACCGCTGCCCGCCAAGCGCCTTGATGCGTCAGAACAGCTTACAGCGCCTGCTGATATGTAATAAACTGGTAATGATGTACAAAACGGGATACCGTGATTTAGGTATAGCTACAAAATTTAATTTATGGTTACGTTTACATTATCTATGCGTATTGACTAAATTTTAATATGATGCTATGCTAAATTTAATTAAATATTTCATTGTACAATTGTAAAAATGATCTGACATGAAAGGAAATGGTGTACTATGGTCAAGACACAGTCCGTGTATTTTCGGATATTAGCGTTTTTTATGGCAGTCCTCACGCTGGCAGCGTTCTGCGGAGATCTTGATGTCAAAGCAGCGTCGAACGGCTTTTATGTCAGCGGTACGTCCATAATGGATGCAAACGGCAACGCCTTTGTTATGAGAGGCGTCAACATCGCTCACGCATGGTATGCGTCGAATACGGAAAGCTCCATAAAGGGCGCTGCCAAAAACGGAGCTAACACAGTAAGGATAGTAGTATCAAACGGCCAGAAATGGTCAAAGACCTCAAAAAGCGAGCTGTCAAATATAGTATCGCTCTGCAGGAGCAATAAGGTTGTGTGCATACTTGAAGTCCACGATGCTACCGGCAGCGACAGCACCTACGATCTTGACAACGCGGTAAACTACTGGATCGAGAACAAGAGCGTGCTCCAGGGCAATGAAAAGTATGTTATCCTGAACATTGCAAATGAGTGGTACGGCACCTGGAACGGCTATTCCTGGGCAGAGGGCAACAAGTCCGCGATCAAGAAGATACGCAATGCCGGCATCACCAACATGATAATGATAGACTGCGCAGGCTGGGGACAGTACCCCGACTCCATCAAGGATTACGGCAGATCGGTCTTCAATGCCGACAGCCAGTTAAACACCGTTTTCTCGATTCATATGTATGAGTATGCGGGCGGCAATTCAAGCACAGTCAAGAACAATATCAACAACGCTCTCGGCATAGGTGTTCCCGTAGTTATAGGTGAGTTCGGAGGACAGCATTCCAACGGCGATGTTGACGAAGCGACTATCATGAGCTACTGCACGCAGAAGAACGTGGGATACTTAGGCTGGTCATGGAAGGGCAACAGCTCGGATCTTTCCTACCTTGACATCGCCAGCGACTGGTCGGGCTCGTCGCTCACTTCCTGGGGAAACACTCTCATAAACGGAAGCAACGGCATCAAGAAGACCTCCAAGACCTGCTCGGTTTATGGTTCATCGTCCGGCAGCAGTTCTTCGGGCAGCTCGTCAGGTTCTTCCTCCGGAAGCTCTTCGTCCTCGTCCTCCTCAAGCAGCTCATCATCTTCCTCTCAGAGCGGAGACCCATACGTTTCGCTGTTTTGGGGACAAAACACAGCAGGTCCCTGGGGACAGGCGGTATCTGTTCTGACCAGCCGAAGCGGCGGTTCCTTCAATGCTTCTGACATCAAAAAGAACGGATATTTCTATGTTGAGTACAGCAACAATAATCAGAAGCAGATAGAGCTTATCCTGCAAAGCTGGAGCGGCGGAGCTAACTGGGCCAAGGTCTCGGCATACGAATACGGTACTGCCAACGGTCATCACTATGCCAAGTTCTCCTACAACGACTGTGTAAACGCATTCGGCACAAGCAGCTTCAGCAGCTGTCTCGATCAGATCCACATCGGCTGCAAAAAGAACACCACCACGGTATATTCAGTCTGCTACTGCTATCCCTGACAACAGGCAAAGCTTGCAGTTAAATTGACATTTTTTACACCTCTCAATATTCGGAAACGCCCGCCTCTGACGGTAGTCAGAGCCGGGCGTTTTTCTGATAATGATATTACGTTAATCCAATAGGTATAAAGCTGATGTGAAATACTGTTTTTTATTTAAACAATACCGATGAAAGAGACTAATTCGCTTCATCGGGAATATGTAATATGCGTTATGAGTATCTGATTATAGTTTTCGCCAAGTGTATCGAAATAAGCTATTCTATCTTTCGTTCTGAAACGGTTTATTTCAAAACCGTCTTGAAATAATAACACTCTTCAAACAAGAATAATGTCATAGCTCTTCAAGAAGAAAAATTGCTGGAGATATAAATATCTGAAACACGCGACATTTTTAGGCATAAAGCACAACATCTTGTCAAGCGTTCGTTATACAGAACATAAGTTCTAAACAATGTTGAAAAAAAAAATCGAAAAGGGAGATTTTTGTTTCTGCCTTCTCGATTTGACTTAACTTTTATGGGGATTTTGTAGGTATATATGAGAAAAGGTTTTTCCGAGCGCCCCGGATAGAATTGTTATCTTAAAATTCTAAACCTTATTCTCCGGCGAAGAAGAATGATCTGCCCGCATCAGAGAAATATAACTCTGCCGATAGAATAATCATTACATGCTGGTCTGCCAACAATAACAGATTCGATCATGTTTTTCTCGATCATTATACACCAATAACGCTATTCTGTCAACGGGGAATGATTATTCTGTACAGCAAAATAATACGATTTGTCAGATATAATATTTGCTGTCATGTCTCCCTGATTGCTGCTCCGCTCCGGCATATAGTCAATCCGACGAATCGAGATGTTCTGATTGACCCTCAGATGTCACAACTTCCAATCTTTTAAAAAACTCTGAAAATCGGTCAGTAAAACGGCTGATAATGTGCTTATTATTGGAGGGCAGTGCCCGCCCCGCTGTTCTCTCAAATGAATCCACAGCACTTCCCACCCTCTCTGCCAGTGAAATCTGCTGATGATTTGATTAAGTGTCGTAACCCGTTCAACGCATTTCACAATCTAAATTACAATTCTTCCGACCGAACCCCAAAAAACTGCTCTGCCGTGACTTACCTTATGGATATTCGAGATACTTACAAAAGAATAACCCGGGGCGATTACATTTCAAATCTTATTGAAGACGAAAAGCTCCGCAGGGAGCAGGAGAAGAATCGAATAAATAAAAAGAAACTTCGCCGATAAATCTTCAAAGATTTAACGCAACTTTGTATTGAAGAACACAGCGGGATATGTTATACTGAAAGTACGATATATTCCGCTGTCGGAAAGGAGTAAAAAATGATAAGACAGCAGGATAAAATCACCGCTGGAAAGGCGGTGGATAAATGAATATTCAGGAACGCAAAAACAAAGACGGCAAGATCACATCTTACCGCATAAGAGTGTTTGACCACAGAGATGCACAGACCGGCAAGCAAGTTTTCCGCACGCTTTCGGTCAAGTACGACGATACCAAATCAGCCGCATGGAACAAGAAGAACTCCGAAAAGCAAGCGGTGATCTTTGAAAAGGGTATCGAGGAACAAACCACATCCGATTCAAGAGTGACATTCAACGAATACTGCGACTATGCTATAAAGATCAAGGAACAGTCGAGCATATCAGCTTCGATAGCGTACAGCTATCGGCGCAGTCAAAAGCGTATTGCGCAGTACCTCGGACACATTCAGCTGAAAAAGCTGACACCCACATCAATTCAGGCACACGGCGATCAGCTTGCAGCTGCAAAACGGTATCAGCATACCCGAGGCGGCAAAGAGAGCAGGACACAGCAGACCGGATGTAACTCTCAGGACCTACAGCCATACCCTCAAAGACAACGACCGCCATTGCTGCGAGGTCGTCACCCGGGCGATACCGAAAATGCCCAAGCGCAGAACGGGCTGACAGCTTGCAAAAAGATATGTTAAACGCAATTTGAAACAACTTGCAGCAGCTTAAAAGTTGACCGTTTGTTGACCAAAACGGGATTTGGACGGTCAGGAAAAGCTGCAAAGAGCCGGGATGCGTTGTTTTCAGGATCTTGGGTTGCTTTTTTAGCGGAAATGTGGTACAATCCTTTCGTTGGTTTATTGTTTTTTACAACTGTTTTTTATACCACAAAAAGAAGAGCTTGGCACTGCTTTTTTGGTCAGTGCCAGGCTCTTTTTCTTATTGGAGCGTGAAACAGCTTATTTTGTATGATGCTTTTATCACTGCTTTCTCTTATGAGTCATCACTATTGCACCGAGGAGGATCACAGCAGCGCACATTGCAGGTGCTGTGCTGCCGGTGTTTGGATTGCTTGAAGCTGAGCCGCCCTCTGCTTTGCTGTTATCTGCTTCCTTGCCGTCATCGTCAGAGCGTTCAGGATCTCCGGAGTCATTTTCAGACTCATTATCCGGCTCCTCATTTTTTGCCTCGGGGAATACCATACCATCAAGATCTTCCTCGGCAAGAGGAACAACGAACAGTTCCTTGATGACAGCACCCTCTGCCTCCGCCTGAGCAAGATGTTCGTCAAGCTGTGCCTTGGTTATCTCATCGCCGATGGGGTATTCCTGGTCTGAAACAGCCACCAGCTTGTGGCCTTCAACCGTTACCATCAGCGGCCAGTATTCGTGACCGTTCACTATCTCAACGGGATAAGTGCCGTCCTCCAGCTCATCCAGGAACATCTTTGAGAACTCGATTATGAAGCTGTGGGACTTTGTCTTCTTGTAGGTGTATTTGCTGCTTATCTTGCCGTCGTTTACAAACTCGGTAACTTCGTCAAGAACGATCTGGTTGAAGGTAACGCCGCCGTCGTTCGCCATATTCCCGCTGATGTGTATTCCGCCGCTGATATCGTCTATTTTGGCATTAGCACCTGACGCTATCTCCAGCTTCGGCGGCTTTGAACAGGTCGCTACCGTCCATTCCTCTATGCCGAGAACAGCACCGCAGTTCACACATTCATGGACCGATCTGTAGTTTGTGAGCTCTATGGGCGTACCCTGCCTGGTGGTGCCGTTTCTTACCTTGCCGAAGGTCTGCACCCAGGCCTTTACCTTATGCCCCTGATGTTCAAAGTATTCTTCCTTTGATGCGGGGTTCTTCTGGCCGCATATCGAGCAGAATTCACCGTCAGACTCGCCGTCCTCGGTGCAGGTGAGCTGTTGTACCCAGTGCTTGACATAGTCGTGCTGACCGTTCTCGCTGCGGTACTTGCCGTATTCCTCAACAACATCATGACAGCGTGTACATTCCTTCTTGGTGTATTCCTTCTCGGTGCAGGTAGCATCTGTGTGCTCTATTATCTCATTGCCGATCTTTTCGCCCTTGTCGTCCTGAAGCCCTATCTCCTGCGCTTCGCTCTTTGTGTATTCGCTGTCCTTGTCCTTGCCCTCGGGGAACACCGGCTCTGCCTTGTCAAGCTCTTTGCGGTTGTCAACTATCGTGAAGTTTACAAGAGCTGTGCCTTCAAAGTTGTTTTTGCCCATTACGTTTACAGGGTATGTGCCCGGTTCAGAGGCGTCTTTCTGATAATATAGGTCATAGTCATTGCTCGTCGGGGTCGAATAGATGCCTGCTGCGTTTTTAACAGCGACTGTCTTTGCCTTGCCGTCATACTCAAATGAATCCTGCTCAAGCTCTGCGCTTATTATCGTATCAGCAAATTACCGGGCGGATCTCTTCTTTGGTTATATAGCATAATTAGAAAACTGCTTTCGGACGCGGCTGATAATGGGATCACTCTCAGCGGACAAGGTACAGCTAAAAAAAGAAAGACATAAGTTCGGAACCGCAAAGAGAAAGTGAACTAACGGGAATGATATAATGCTGCGCTGGATCCATGATTGAAAAAATCCGTACAGGCTGTTGATTTTTAGATGAATTATGTTATAATATTATCAGCAGATAATACAGTTCAGAATGAGGATATGGATATGATCAAGTATAAGCATTATGACAGCTCGTATGAAGCCGAGGTATTAAAGGTCTTCACAGAGTCTTTTGTTAATTATCCCCTTTTCTGGGGAGCCTTTGAAGGCCGCTTCAAGTCAGAGAGCAAGCTGCACAGCTTTTATGAGCGTCTGATAAAGGGGATATTCAAAGCTACTGTCCGCAAGGATGAATGTTATATAGGTATTGAGGACGGAAAGGTCAGAGTTGTTGTGGTCGTTGAGAAGCCCTCAGACAAACCCGTCGGATTCTGGGATTATGCTGTCAGCGGAATGCCGGGTATCATAGCGAGGATCGGGCTCAGAGACACCCTTAAGTTTATGGAATTGTCAGACAAAACGGAAATAGTTGTAAAGAGCATTCCTGAACCCCGTTGGCATTTGTATTTTCTGGCAGTTGACCCGAAATATCAGAGCCGGGGCATCGGATCTGGTGCGATACAGGATTTCCTTATCCCTTTGGTAAGATCCAACGGCGGAAATCTGATAACCGTTACTACCAATTCCGAGAAAAACGTAGCCTTTTATATTAAAAACGGTTTCACGCTGGTAAAAGAAGAAACTCTCGAATACAAAACAAAAGCTATTGGAAACTGGACTTTCAGAATGGATCTTTGACGGATCGGGAGGATAAAAAATGAAATACAGCGTTGATACATAATATATTATAAGAAAGGAAATTGATATTATGAAACAGTTTAAGTATATGGTGAAGATTGTTCTTCGTGAGGATTGCGAAAATATTGATGAAATAAAAGCTCTTATACAGCAGAGATTGGGTGATGAAATGATCCCGTTGGTCGATGGTTTCTATGGGACCAATGAAGAAGAAGAAGCTTTAGCAACATCAATGGCTTTGGCTAATTGTGATAAAATTCGCGAGAATGCAATGGAATTATTAGCTTATGATGTTCTCGGTAAAAAAACAGATGGGACATATGTATATGAAATTGAAGATCTTAAGGAGAGTTGGAAATCATGGCAAGCGAGACGCAAAAGAAATCAAGATCTAATGTAGACTATAAATATGGATCTGTGACGGATCGGGAGGATAAAAAATGAAATACAGCGTTGATACATACAGGCTATATCAGAGCGAGAAATATTTTGCACATTCTGTCCGCATCCATGTCAGGATGAAGGATGAGGTGGATATAAATGTGCTGGATAAAGCGGTCAACTCGTCTATCAAGCGATACCCTTACTTTGCCGTCAAAGTGACCGTTGACGAGGATGGCGGGTATGTTCTCGTTCCCAACGACAGGAAGATCGTCGTGATGCCTACGTCCGATAATATGCCGCTGCTCGGAAGCAGCAGCATAAACGATCATCTGCTTTTTGTGGATTGCTCGGGAAAGGATATTTTTTTCAACATAAGCCATACCATGTGCGGCGGAAGAGGTTTTCAGCCGTGGGTCATGACAAATGTATACGAGTATGTAAGAGAAAAATACAATGTGGAGCCCTATGCACCGGAGATCAGGAAACCGGACAGCGAGCTTCTTCCGGGAGAGACTGATGAACCTGAAATGGATATGCTGACGGCTGAGGAGCCGATCTATAAAAGAAAAATCAAAAAAGCTCCGGTTCTGGGGCTCGATTACCTGAAAGGTGTTTTTATTCCGATAAAAAGAGATCCGAATTATTCGGTCGTGACAGTCGAACAGAAGGACTTCCTGAAAGTTGCGAAGGTGAATGATTCCAGCGTACTTTCCTTATTCTTTGTTCTGTTTGCAAGGACCTTGGACAGGGTATTCCCACAAAAAAACAGGGTCATCGTGGGTGAGGCGGCTCATAATCCGCGAGAGAGCGTCGGACTTCCCAATACACACTGCGACTTTTTGAGCCATGTGTATGTGGATTATGACAGAGACAGTTTAAACGGTGATCTGGAAAAACTGGGAACAAGGACCAGAGGTCAGATCATTCTTCAGACAGACCCGACTGTCAGCCATGCACAGGTAAAAAAACTGTTTGAACTGTATGAAGAGATCGACAAAATGCATGGTCTCAAGGCCAAAAGAAAGTATATGGCAAAACACAGCCTTGCTACCGGCAAGGATGCTCAGCACGGAAGCTTTATTGCTAACTACACGGGGCTGTCGGATTGGGGAGAACTTGCGGATTACGTTGAGTGGTTTGTTTATGTGATCGAAGGACATTTTACAATAGAGATAACCGCTATGGCGGATAAGATCTATGTCGGCTTTATGCAGGTCATAAAAACAGATAAGTACATTGATCTCTTCCGGGAAGAACTTGAAAAACTGGGCATTCCGAGTAAGACCGAAGGTCCGTTCCCAAAGAGACTGCCGAAGCATGGAATTCCTGTAAAATAATGAGAAGCGGCTTTCAGAGGACAGGTGATCTGTACGGATCATTTTTCGTTCGCAGTTCACATAAACACCGCCGCTGATGCGCCGAGGGCATTGTGAACAGTGATTCCATCCGTACAGACATATAGTTTTGGTCTATCGCAGGTTTAAGAAAATACATTATCACAGGAGGTGTCAGCGCTGATGTCACAATTGGACCAGCGTTCCTATGCTGCCGGGATGATGAGCGAGCAGCAGTTTTATCAGCTAAGTCAAGCCTTATACAGCTACTGCAAGGTGATGCGTGTGCCTAAGCTGGGGGCAGTGCCCGTGGTGGTCACTGTTCTTGAGGCTCTGTTGATCACTCTTGTCACTGCGGCTGCCGGGGTGAAGCTCTGGGTCGCAGTGATCATAGGCGCTTTTATAGGTGCTGTGTTTGCTTTTATTTGCTGGCTCGTTTACAGATACCGGGCAGCTGCCGCAAAAAGGCTCAACGCCTTCCTTGCCGCAGACGGCGGGCACAGTATGTTCCTCGACTTTGCCGCAGCTCAGCCCTTTGCCAACGATCAGTTCAGGCTTGGCAGATACTATTTATATATCAAAAACGGAGCTGTGCTCAGGCTTGACAGCATTACCGATATAGTAAGGACAGTAAGTCATTACCGTATGATCCCGACGGGTGTGTATCTGAGCGTTTCTGTTAATGACGAGAACGGCAGTATGTCATTCCCGCTTTGCAAGGTGCATATGATGAAAGCCGAGGCAGAGATCGACGAGATACGCAGAGCAGTGCTGCAAAGGCCCTGGCAGGCATGAGCCGGGGATATTATCTCGAAATTCAGTTTAAGGCAATACCGCTCGACCCCTGTGCGTGCAGAGGCGTTATCCGCAGGTCGTGCTGTGCGGTGTTGCCTCAATGTTTCTCTTGGAGGTAATGATGAAGGTAATTCTGATAGCAGCCGTTATTGATATAGCTGTATATATTGTCTGCATTCTCATAAGCGGTGGAGCCGCCTAAGTTGCCTTCTTTGTTTCTTGGATCAATGAGGGTGTAAAGACAGGTATCCCTGTATACCTCCCAGTGGCTCTCGTCGATCTCGTATTCCTTGTATTCGATCTCCAG
This sequence comes from Ruminococcus sp., assembly GCA_017529875.1. Classification (GTDB taxonomy): domain Bacteria; phylum Bacillota; class Clostridia; order Oscillospirales; family Ruminococcaceae; genus FB2012. Next base: position 17,694 of record JAFXNC010000049.1, read on the forward strand.
CTCGCAGATGCCTTTACTTTCTTTCACTACACGCCCGTTTGCATCGTAAGTAAAATCATAGCAGGTTCTCGAATCGAGAGTGTTTTTATCTACATAATAGCCGTTGTATTCTTCCATACTGCTACTGCTTTTGTAGGGATCATTATTAAAGTCCTCTTTTGTCGGGAATGCATTGGCTATATGTTCAGCGTGACTGACTGCTCCGTCATCGTTGTAATTAAGTATTGTAAGAGAGCCCCCGGTGTATTGTTTGTCATCGCTTTGTGATGCAGTGAATATAGAGACCGGTCTGTTTTGCTCGTTATACTCAATAGTAACAGTCTTCTCTTCGTATAGCCTGAACTGTTTTACCAGCCCGTTATCCGTATACTCGACAGGGCTGCCTAAGTGCGTCTCGGTCTTTTCGGCCTTGCCTGCTGCGACCTTAAACCGCCAGGTGGAGTCCTCTGACAAAGGCTCGGTGTAGTTCTCGTCCCTGTGTTCATAGGTGAGCGAGCGCAGAGTGTAATCATCGTTAAAGCTGTAAATAAATGAGTTTTTGACGCCGTACTCCCGTCCACCCTTATCGCCCGACCAGTATTCACCGTAATGATCCCACCTGACAGGCAGACCTCTTTCGTCATAGGTCACGGTCTCGTATTCGTTCTCTTCCCAATTTTGCCAATTGGATTGGGTGATCTTCGTCGGCAGCCAGACCTTGATCCTGCCGTTCTCGGCAGTGTATTTAAACACTTCCTCCTCGTCAAGATAGTCGCTTATCGGTTCATTTTCACCCGAGGGATCACCGGTGCTTTCAGCTTGGGATGTTTCTGTCCCTTCGGACGCTGCCTGCGAGCTTGCTGTGTTTTCAGCGACAGAGTCATTCGCCTTCGATACGCTGCCCGAGCTGCTCTCGGTACTGCTGTTCCCGCACGCTGAGAGCAGAAGAACTGCTGCAGCTGCGGCTGATAAAACGGTTTTTTTCATTATCGTACACTCTCCTTGATATTTTGGATTTTTTCCAATGTGTATAATTATAGAATAAATATAAATATATATTGACCGAATTATTACCTGAATGTAAATGCAGCGCTGAACGCCCACGCAGCAGAGCCTGCTCCGTCCCTTTCGGGCAGTGATGTCATGCTGTCTCGGTGTCAGTTTCTGCTGAGTCTTATTCTTCTCCCCCACTTGCAAAACGCATTATAATAGTGTAAAATATAGGTCAGAGGCAAAAAATGATCCCCCAAAAAATTTTTTTCAGAAAAGTGAAACTTTTTTTCTCCCCGCTGCGACTTATATTATGAAGGCTGATGAAAAGAGGTGAGACCGTGAGCGACAGCAGTGTAAAGGAACGCTTTGAAGCGATCTACGACAAGACCTATGACAGCGTCTACCGATATCTTATCACTAAGGTCAGTCCCCGGGAGGCTGCCGAGGATATCGTTCAGAACTGTTATCTCGAGCTCTACAAGAAAATGCTTGACGGCGAGCAGATACTAATGCCCAAGCACCTGCTCATGACAATGGCGAAAAGGCGTGCAGCTGACTATTACAGGAGCTACACCCCCACAGAGGACATCGACGACCAGACAGCCATTTGCGATGAGAAGGCTCTCAGAGAGCTCGAAAACGACGACAGCTTTGAATACGAGCAGATCATGCAGCTCATAGCCGAGTCGGACGATACAGCTTACCGCATCTTTTATCTGCATTTCCACTGCGGTCACACACTGGAGAAAACAGCCCGGGAGCTTTCAATGAGCGAATCCACGGTAAAATCAAAGATATACAGGATGCTCAAAAAGCTCAGAAAACAACTAACGGAAGGTGAGGAAAATGCGTTTTTCAGACGGAGTACATAGATACCACAACGAGAAGAAACAAAGCATACTGGACTCTGTTCTTGGCAGTGCGCAGGCAAGCTCTTCCGGGGACAAAAACAGAGAGGGGATCATTATGTCAACAAACAAAAACAACACAGGAGCAATGCTCAAATCAAACAAAAGCGGTATCATCGCCGCAGCGTGCGCGATACTGATGCTCGGAGGAGCAGTTACATTCTTTGCAACGAGAGACAAAAACGGCACAGAGATAAAAACCGACCCCGGCGCTCAGCCCGGTATTTCCGCGGTGACAAACGAAGACAGCAAAACGGATGAAAGCGAAGTTAATGAAAGCAAAGCAGACAGCAGCAAGGCAGATGACAGCTCGGATACGTCCAAAACGGATGCTCCGGTGGTTGAAAACAGGAATTATCCTTTAACATTTCCCGCAGCAGTCATCGCTCCCGATGACAAGGGAACCATTGAGAGCGGCTTTGAAGGCTACAACATCGAGGTCAAGTATCTTATAGAGGATCTCTGGAAGGGGCTCGATAACTATGCACAGCATTCCTACGGTATAGTTGTAGACGTGTCCGCCAAGGACGGCTATGAGCTTCCCTGGGCAGACGAGGGGAAACAGGATTTCTCCCACTTCGGCGATGTGTGGATCGACAACGGTCACACCGGGTATTTCGATATCATGAAAGCCGACACAGTTGTCACCTACGGCTACAAGACCCAGGACGAGGAAGGCCAGGACGTTCTGAGATTCCTGATCGTCGGTGAGGTCGAAGACAGCTTCAAGCTCGACAAAGACGCGAAGATATCCTTCGATATCAATACCGTTTTCTGGGGCGTGGACGATCCCTTCAAGACCGAAGGCCATTTCACAGCCTCTGTGACCTTTGATCCGGCAAGAACTCTTGATCTTGCCCTCACGATACCCTATCAGATGGAATACTGAGACGAGGCCGGGGAACAAACCGATCTGACCGATGGACCTGCCGGGCGAGGGCGATGCAAATAATCCGGCTTTTCCCCGCCGCCGAAATGCGGCGGGGAAAAACATGACCATAGTGAGCAATACACATCAGAAATGAATTAGAAGGAACTGAGGAAACATGAAAAAGAGATATCTTGCTTTACTGGCTGCGCTGACGATACTTGTTACAGGCACCTCCTGCGGCTCGGAGGACAGCTCCGCAGGCAGCGGCTCATCCGCTGCGGAGGCGGCAGTTTCAAATGCCGACGATTCATCGGCAGCCGATACTGCATCATCAGCTGCCGGCACCGCATCAGCTCCCGACGAGAGCTCCGGGGATGCCTCCAAGGCTCCCGCTGACGAGCTGCCCGCTATGGAGTCAGCTTACAAGGTGCTTAGCTGCCTGGACGCGGAGGGCAGACCCGACGCTATACGCTCCTGCGGGAACATTGTCGCCCTCTCCTGCTACACCGTTGACAATGACGGCCAGCGCTCTGTAAAATACTACATCATCGATGCGGCCAACGACAAGCTGCTGCGCACGATAGAGGCCGAAAACAGCAGAGAGATACTTCTCGGGACGGATGCCGGGGGCGGCCTGACCGCCGAGATCTGGAAGGATTGGATCAACGAAACGGATGATCTGCAGCAGCTGGTATTCTACAAGCCCGACGGTACCCGCTCTGCCATCGAGTACAATGACGACCTGAGCTTTCTTTTCTACTATCCCTCGGCGCAGCTCTGCGATCTCAGCAAGGGTGTCGCAAAGATCGGCACCGACGGCAGCAGGGAGGTCATCTTCGACAACCTTGCGGCAGAGGAATCATGGGCCTATGATCCCTCGAGGAACAGAGCTGTCACAGCTTACCTTGCCGAGAGCTTCACAGAGCCCACGACCCTTATGCTGACAGATACCTCGACAGGCAAGGAGATAGCAGAGCTTAAGGCTGCACACGTTATAGCTGTCGGCGGCGCAGGCGACTATGCGGTGGTCAGCTGCGTCCCCGATTACGAGACCTACGACGTGTACACCTCGGTCTATGAAATGGAGACCGGCAAGCTGTTATGGACCTGCTCAGAAAAGCAGGATGAGAGCACGAACTGGTCTTGTTATAACGACTGCAGCTACGGTCTGAGCTACAAGTACTCGCAGGGCAGCGAGCCCTTGACATTAAAGATCCTGAGAGTATCCGACGGCGCAACGGGTACGCTGACGGTGGATATCCCCGATGCATCCGACGCCTTTGTACCTACGGTCACTGTGGGGGGAAGATTCGTAAGCGCTGTTACCGTCGAGGACGCTGCCACGCGCAAGACAAGTATCAGGCTCGTAATGACAGACCCCGCGCAGGTAAGCTTTGACGGCTCAGTTGAAAAATGCGACCCCTATAACTATCAGGAGAAGAACAACAAGTGCGGCGACAAGTACAGCGACCTCAGAGCCAGAGCCGATAAGCTTGAGGAAAAATACGGCGTCAGGATACTTATAGGCGACGAGGTGCTGGATCTCGAAGACACAAACGACCCCTACCGGTTCCCGTCCACGGAGGGCGATGAGGCAGACGATAATTCCTACCGGGATGCCGAAAATGGGCTGGCCAGCCTCGAAAGTCACCTGGCAGAATACCCCGAGGGGTTCTTTGAGCAGTTCAGGATAAACGGCAAGGCCGGTCTTTGCATAGGACTTGTTGAGTCTCTTGTGGATAAATATAGCGATACTGCCTTTGATGCAGGCGGCGTGACATACGGCTACGGCCTCTGGACGGTAATTGCGATAAGAGCGGATGCAGTCGGTTACGCCTTGGATCACGAGATGTTCCACGCCGTTGAGTTTATCGTCAGCGAAAAGGTCGGCGAGATCGATGAGGATGAATGGGCTGCACTCAACCCCGAGGGCTTCGTTTACTCAACAAGCTTTGACGGCTATGCCGAGGGTGATACGGGCAGCGAGTATGTATATCCGGCTGACAGTGATCCTTACTTCTACCGTGAATACGGCAAGGTAACTCCCCTGGAGGACAGAGCCACGCTGATCGAGGGGCTTATTAACAATGCCGAAAGCATGACCTATATCAGGGACATCAAGGAAAAATGCCCGCACCTTAAAGCCAAGTATGACTTCCTCGCCGACTGGACGAAACAGCTCTTCGGCTATGTTTACTGGGAGAAGATGCTTGGTATCGGGCTTTGAAGCCGGACGGTAACGGTGCAAAACAATATATAGGAAAGAACTGAGAAAACATGAGAAACAGATATCTTGCTTTGCTGGCTGCACTGACGATGCTTGCTGCGAGCACATCCTGTGCATCTGAGAACAGCTCATCCGGGAGCGTTTCATCCGCTTCGGGAACTGAGGCTTCAACGACTGACACATCTTCATCGGCAGAAACCGCTCCGGCTCCCGCTGAAAGCTCCGGGGAGATCACCGAGGCTCCTGCCGACGATCCGCCTGCTATGGATGCGGCTTACGAGGTGCTTGACTGTCTTGACGTCCCCGGCACCCCCTCGGAGATCTGCTCCTGCGGGAACAACGCTGTGATCCGGTGCCTCTCTGCCGACGAAGACGACAGGTTGGTCGTGAAATACTATGTGGTGGACGCGGTGAACGACAAGCTGCTGCGCACCATTGAGAACTGCGGGCCCTTTGAGACCCTGCTCGGGATAGATGCCGAAGGCACCGTGACTGCTCAGGACAATCAGTCGGGAGACAAGCAGAAACTCATATACTACAAGGCCAACGGCTCACGCAGCGTGATAGAGCTGCATCGCGCAGTCGATATTCTGAAATGCGGCGCCGCGGGGCAGCTTTACGATCTTGACAGCGGCATAGTCAGATTATACTCCGACGGCAGCAGGGAGAACATCTTCTGCAACGATGAGACAGAGGGCGTCGAGCTTTACGATGCCAAGAGGAACAGAGCCGTTGCCGACTACTGCAGCGAGAGCTTTACCGTCAGCAGGGAAATGGTCCTGATAGACCCATCCACAGGTAAAGAGATAGCGGAGCTGGGGGCTGCATCCGGCGCCTTCGCCAACGATGCCGGCGACTATATCGCTGTCATCAGCACCTCGGATCAGGACAGCAGCGAACAGGTCTGCTCCGTATTTGAAAAGGACTCCGGCAGGCTTTCAGGCACTTATTCTTTGAAGGACAGGAACACGGATCACAGCTTTTCCGCGGGCAGCAGCTACGGCATCGCCGCTGAGAGACCTGAGGGCAGCGCAGACTTCGTTTTTGACTTTCTGAGGCTTTCCGACGGTGCGACAGGCAGGATATCTGCTGACATACCGGATGCAAGAAGGGCCATAAGCACGGGCATCACATCTGCGGACAGGTTCCTGAGCGCTGTCGTCACCGGAGAGCAGGGGCAGTTCAGAGTCAGGCTCGTAATGACCGACCCCGGTCAGGCGGACTTTGACGGCGCTCTCGACAAGACCGAACCTGTAAAGTATCCCGAAGAAAAGGACTATAAGTGCGGAGAAAAGTACAAGGAGCTCAGAGCCGAGGCTGACAGCATCGAGGAAAAATACGGCGTCAGGATACTCCTCGGCGATGAGGTACTGAATATCAAGGATATCGACAACATATGTGAGATCGTCTCCGATGAAAGCAGTACGGCTTCGAAATACGCTTTTGAATATGCCGGAAACGCTGTAAAAACTCTGGACGATATGCTGGGAAGATACCCCGAGGGTTTCTTTGAAAAGTTCAAAAGGAACGGCAAGGGAGGCCTTTGCATAGCACTTTGCGATTCTTTCAAAAACAGTGTCGATGAATACGGATTCGCTCCGGGAGGCGTTACGAGATCCTTCGGTGCCTGGGAGATCATAGCGATCGCCGCAGCGGAGGTAGACAGCCAGACAGGTAACATCATCCACCACGAGATGTTCCACGCAGTCGAGGATATCGTCAGCCGCAGGTTCAGCGGGATCATGGAGGCTGAATGGGACTGCTTCAACCCCGAAGGGTTTTCCTACACCGGCGATCCCGAAGATTACTACGAGGGCAGCTCAGACCACATCTACGGCTATGACGAGGATCCATACTTCTTCAACGAATACGGTAAAGTTGACTCCCTTGAGGACAGAGCCACGCTGATCGAGGCGCTTTTCTCTGACGCCTACTCCGCGTCCTCCGACGGCTATATCGAGGACGTCATCAACAAGTACCCCCACCTGAGAGACAAGTATAAATATCTCGGTGAATGGACAGCTCCGTTTTTCGGCTATGTTTACTGGGAGAAGATGCTTGGTATCGAGCTGTAATAATAAAAATAAAAAATAATAAAGAAGAAAGAATAAAGAATAATAGTGGTGTCCGCGAAGCGGACGATTTTAGAAATCATCGCCGGAGGCGATACCGCTATTATTCTTTCTTATTTATTCTTTCTTCTTTCTTCTTTTAGCAGGCTCTGCACTTGTCCGCGTCGATCCTGTATTCCGAGATAAGCTCGGCCGCCTTCGGGTCGTGGGTGACGGTGACTACGGTGCGCCGCCGCGATCCCGGAGAGCATTATGAGCAAACACAGCCCGGCAATTGACTTTTGCGGTGTTGTTTAGTATAATGTTCATAAGGGGCAGGGCTCCTACCCCGACAATGTGAGCACAAAAAGTCGGGCACGGTCCGTCATGATATGCTATACTGATATTACAGCGGAAAGAAGTGAACGTGATGCAGGGTTGGATCGAGGGCTTTCAGAAGTCCATAGAGTACATTGAGCAGAACCTTTCCGAGGCGCTCGAGATCGAGGATATCGCAGCGAAGGCAGCGCTTTCGCCTTTCTACTATCAGCGTATCTTCGGGGCGCTCTGCGGCATGACCGTGGGAGAGTACATCCGCGCACGGCGCATGACCACGGCGGCGCAGGAGCTGGCCTGCTCGGAGCGCAAGGTAATCGACATCGCCTTGAAGTACGGCTACGATTCACCCGACAGCTTTGCGAAGGCCTTTCAGCGCTTTCACGGCATCACCCCGGCGCAGGCAAGAGAGTCCGGGGCGGCACTGCGGTCATTTGCTCCGCTGCATATCAAAATCACAATGGAGGGCGGAACTATGTTGGATTACAAGATCGTTGAAAAGGCACCCTTTACACTGGTAGGCCTCAAAAGGAGGTTCAACTCCGATACCAGCTATCAGGAGATACCCGGGTTCTGGGGCGAGTGGGCGCAGGACATGAAGGGCCTGAAAGGAATGTTCGGTCTGTGTTCGGACTCGGACGGAAAGAACTTTGACTACTGGATCGCAGATCTGTATATGCCCTGGGAGGATATCCCGGAGGGCTGCGGCACCTATCAGGTCCCGGGGGGACTGTGGGCGCTGTTCAAGTGCACAGGACCCCTGCCCGGCAGCTTGCAGACGGTCAACACGCAGATATGGTCGGAGTGGCTGCCCTCCTTGAAGGGCTATGAGCTGGCGGGGAACTACTCGCTGGAGTTCTACCTGCCGCCTGCCAAAGACCCCGCTGACACCGTCAGCTACATCTGCATCCCCCTGAAAAAACTGTAAGAGGTGATAGTATGGAGAGAAGTCCCGGCTTCAGCCTGATGCAGCCCGCCGGCGCTGAGATCGAATACAAAAAGCTGCCGGATAACGTGATGCACGACCTGGGGCTCGATGTGTTCTGCGAGAAGATCACCGGCGACGCCAAAGAGCGCCGGCTGATCATGAACGTGCTCTCGCGGATATCCCCCGATGACTCTGTTGCGGCCTACCGCCGGGAGATCTTCGGGGATGTGCTCCGGCTGCCGGAGCTGAGAAAGGCCATGACGGTGCTGTTCGGGAAGATACAGTTCATGAAGGACTTCTCCACCATGCACAAGACCACCGACGAGGAGCTGGGGCTGTGGCATCTCTTTCACCGCCTCGACGAGCTGGACAGCTACATCAGAACTGTCGAGGCCATGCGGAACTATCTCTCCGACGAGAGGATATGTTCGCAGGGGCTGATCTCCCTGCGGGACTACATCACCGGGCTTTATGAGGACGCCTGCTTTGCGGACATGAAGAAGGACATCGCCGCGCTGAAAATGAAGGCCTCCGACGTGCAGAGCGTCACCCTGGGGGTCAACGTCAACGAGCGGTTCGAGGCCGTCAGCATCGGGCTGATATCGGTGAACAAAAAGCCCTTCAAAAAGTCGGGCATAGTCAGCAGCTTCGCCGACGCCATTGCCTCAAAGGACAAACTCAGCGACAGCTCCGACTGGGACGGCGATATGCACTATCAGCAGGTCGGGGAGTTCACGAAAAACGACCAGCCCTCGGTGCAGTCGCTGTTTGGCTCCGACCACAGGCCCAAGTCCACCGTGGTCGGCACCGTGCCGGGGGACGGGGCGTCAAACTCCACGGTCTATCTCGAAACTGTGATGAACAAGATGCTGGGCACCCTGGTGAAGAAGCTGAGGGACACCCTCACCAAGTACGCAAATGTGGCTATCGTGAACATCTCCGGGCTGGTGCCGGAGTTCATGTACTACATCAGATGCGCGGAGTTCATCGACAGCCTCACCGAAAAGGGCTGCGTGTTCTGCGAGGCTCAGCCGATAGCTGAGGGCGGTACTTCAATGGAGGCCAAGGGCTTTTACAACCTGAAGCTGGCGCTTACTATGGAGGATGTCAGCGGCATCGTGACAAACGACCTTTTCTTTGACCGGGAGCACACCGTCTACATCCTCACCGGTGCCAACCGGGGCGGCAAGACCACCGTGACCCAGGCCGTGGGGCAGCTGTTCGTACTGGCGCAGGGAGGGCTGTTCGTACCGGCGGAGAGCTTCCGGTATGTCCCCTGCGACTGCATCTTCACCCACTTCCCTGCCGACGAGGACAAGACCATGGACTTGGGCAGGCTCGGGGAGGAGTGCGTGCGTTTCAGGGAGATGTTCTCCCAGGCCACGGACAGGAGCCTCCTGCTGCTCAACGAGACCTACTCCACCACCTCCTTCGAGGAGGGGTACTACATTGCAAGGGACTCGGTGAAAGCCCTGCTGACCAAGAGTGTGCGTACCGTCTACAACACCCATATGCACAAGCTGGGGGAGGACGCAGAGGCGCTCACCCGGGAGAGCAGCGGTGCCGGTGCCGCCTCGCTGATCGTGCGCACCGAGGATGGGAAGCGCTCCTTCAAGGTGGCGGTCGCAAGGCCGGAGGGTTCATCCTACGCCCGTGACATAGCCGAGAAGTACGGCGTGACGTTTGAGATGCTTGTGGGGGAAAAATGAGCGCCTGTTTCTGATGTGTACTGCTCTCTGAGTCCATAGCCGAAAAAGGCCTGGACAGGACGCTCAGCGAGTACAACGAGACCACAAGGGAGATAAAAGAGAAACTGCTCTCAGCTGTCGTGATACTTGTGATACGCAGAAGAAAATGACACCACTGACAAAAAACTCACGGAAGCCTTTCTCTGAGGCCTCCGTGAGTTTTTTCATTCCGTCATGCCGTATATCCTCTCGATGAGCTCCGGGATGTTGAGCTGCTGCGGGCAGTTTTTCATGCAGGGTCTCCCGGTGCAGCTGCGGCAGGCGGCGTATACCTCGGCGATGTTCATGCGCATTTTCTTCATCGCCCAGTAGCGCTTGCCTAAGTGATAGTAGTTGTACTGCCTCAGGAGTATGTGTACCTCGTACCCCCTGGGGCAGACGCACCGCTGGCACCGGGTACACCCTATGGGCGGGAAATGCTCCGAGAGGCGCTCCTTTACCTGCTCAAAAGTGAACTGCGCCGGCGGGTATTCCGTTAATGCGATCCCGGCCTGCTCCGGGGTGCCTATGCCGATGAGGGCGCAGGAGAACGGCCAGTGCAGCACCCCGCCGATGAGCTCCCCCGGCGTGAATGTGCTGAGCAGACACCCTGCGGCGTAGACCTTGTTGAGTATCAGTCCCTTGCCTTTGAAGTCCTCGTTTTCGGCGATGCGGTCCATTATGCCCCGCTCCATGATGTTGCCGCTGGTCTGTATCACGTCCACACGGCTGTCGGCAGCGGCTCTGGCGGCAACGCTGTAATAGTGGGTGGCGATCCCCGTATACCTGATGATGCCCGCCCTTTTCAGGTCGCAGAGGGCGTCGAGAGCGCCGTAGCGGCTGAAGGTCTCATCCTCGTTTTTCTCGTCCACCTGATGCACGAAATAGATATCCGGCTTGGTGCCCAGATTCTCCGCCGAGCGCATCACCTCCCGGAACATATCGTTGCCGTCCATAAACCGCGCCTTGTCGGAGATGATGATGTTCTCCCTGCCGACCTTGCGTGCGAAGACCCCCAGCTTGTACTCCGCGTCGCCGTATTCCTCGGGGATAGCCGTGTCATAGAGGTTGCAGCCCATGCGGCAGGCCAGCAGCATGATATCCACCGCCTCGTCCACATCCGGGCTGTAATAGTCCGGCAGCACCGGCACGTTGCCGCTGAGCACCGGTATAGTCCCGAAGCCGATCTCTGAGACTTTAAGTCCCGTATTTCCCAGTTCTCTGTATCTCATAGCCTGTCACACCACGCAAAAGCATCCCCGGCGACCCTGACGTTCTCACGGTCTGCAAACACCACTTCTTCAAGCTCGCTGCAATAGGCGAAGGCCTGCGCCCCGATCTCCCTGACCGAGGCGGGTATCACGACTTTTTTAAGGCTCTTGCACCGGAAGAAGGCCATTTCCGGGATGACCTCCAGCCTGTCGGAAAGATGTATCTCAGTGAGGGAACAGCAGTGCTCGAAGGCCCGCTTGCCCAGCTGTTCAAGGCTGTCGGACAGGTCTATGCTCTCTAAGCTCTTGCAGCCGCTGAATGCCTGCGCCTCTATCCTGACCACGCCCCCGGCGCTGCGGACAGTCCTGAGCCACTTGCTGTTCTTGAATGCCCCCCGCCCGATGACGGCGGTGTCCTCCGACAGGACTATGCTCTCTAACAGGTGGCAGTCCATGTACACCTCCGCGCCGATCTCCTTTATCCCTCCGGGGAACACCAGATCCCTGATGTTGCCGGTGCTTTCCACCAGTACACCGCCTGAGAGCTTGAAGCAGTTTATGCACTCGGTGAATATCCTCCGCACCAGATCGGGGTAGGGCTTTTCCCCGATGTCGCTGACTTTTTCAAGAGTATATATCTTGCCGTCGGGGGTATGTATCTTTTTGAGGTTGAGGCAGTTTCTGAAAGCGAATGTATCCACCGCCACCCGGTCATTCCGGATGATAAGCTCTTTAAGGGCAGTGCTGCCCGCGAATGCCCAGGAGCATATCCTGTCGATATCCCCGGTGATCTCGGCGGTCTCGCCGCAGGTCGCCGCATCTATCAGCAGGCCGTTGACGATGTTGTATATGCCCTCACGGCGGTGCTTTTCAAGCCAGCCGGTGCCGGAGAAGGCCAGTTTCCCGCTGTATTTCACGCTCTTCGGGAAGACTATCTCCGCGACCCGCAGATGATCCCGGAAGGCCTCGTCGCCTATGGAGACTATGTCCTCCGGTATCTTTACACGGAGGGCGTCGCCCCGGTACTTTTCGAGGCAGAGCTCCCTGTTTGCTTTGAAGCAGGAATACACGCTGCCGATGACCTCCTGCACCCGGAGCGGGTATGGGTTTCCGGCGGTGTTGCGGCTCTGGCTGAACTTTGAGAAGGCATAGCTCTCCCCGCAGTACACCACGGTGTCTGCGAAGGTGCAGCCGAAGAACACGCCGCTTTGCAGGGTGGTGCTTTCGTCGAGGACAACGGTCTTTAAACCGGAGCAGTCCGCGAAGGCATGATACCCCGCCGCCGCATCAGTCAGTTCAACTTTGGTGAGGCTGTCGCAGCGCTCAAAGGCTCTCTCCCCGATGACCCTGACGCCGGACAGGTCAATGCTTTGCAGCGCGGTACACTCGTCAAAGCACCTCCTGCCTATTTCAGTAAGCTCCTCCGGCAGCTTCACCTCTTTGAGCGAGCAGCACCCCGCGAAGACCTCGTCAGCGAGGCTTGTGATGCCCCGCAGCTCCGCCCTTTCGAGGCTCATGCAAAAGGAGAAAGCCCCCTTGTCCACCCGCGCAGCAAGTACTCTTATCTCCCGCAGGGAGGCGCACTTTTCAAAGGCGCCGCGCTCGATGACGCAGCCCTCGCTGTTAATGATGACGGTCTTTAAATTCTTGCAGCCGGAGAACGCATACTTCCCGATGACCGCAGGCTTGTCGAACACCAGCTCGGTGAGCCCCTCGTCGCCGCAGCGGCTGTATGCCGGGATATCCTCCCCGGAGTAAACGGTCTCGTCAATGCGCACCGCCGGGGGAGTGGTCTTCTCAAAGCCCGGCACCTCCAGCGATGTACACCCTCTGAACGCCGCAAAGCCCACCTCTCTGAGGGCGGCGGGGACGTTGAAGCGTATCAGCTTGCGGCAGTTCTCAAAGGCGCTCCTGCGGATGCTCACAAGGCCCTCCGGCATGACGGCGGACAGCATACACACGCAGTTGCGGAAGGCGTTTTCCTGCACCTCCCGGACTGTGCTGCTCATGATGACCCGGACAAGCTTCTCGTTGCCCTCAAAGCAGCTCTCCCCGATGACCTCCACGCCCTCGGGGATGGTGACCCGCTCTTCCCTGCCGGTGTAGGAGATAAGCGTCCTGCCGCTGATATAGAAATCGCTCATGACCTGATCGTTTATCTGCCGTATCAGGTAGGGGGTATCGGTCTCATAGCTGATGCCCGAAAGGGGGTAGACCTCCCCTGCTATCACTATTCTTTTCAGGCTGCTGCACCCTCTGAACGCCCCCTCGTCAACGGTGATATCGGCGCTCCTGAAGGCCACCTGCTCTAAGTTGATGCAGTTGCCGAAGGCGTTGGTCATGATGCGCCCCAGGCTCTCTGGGAATGAGATAGACACTATACCCTTCTTGTCAAAGAAGCAGCTTTTCTCGATGCAGCGTATGCCCTCCGGCAGCTCAAAGGCTTTGAGGTCGATGTGCATTTTATACAGCACGCCGTCCTCGATTTTCAGCGACTGGTATATCCCCCCGGCGACGGCTTTCACCACCGGATGTATCTCCCCGCCGGAGACCAGGGCGGAGATCAGGTTCTCCGAGCGGAAGCAATAGCCGTCGGAGAGGGTGATCTCTCTGAGCCCCACGCAGCCGTTGAAGACCTCGCTGCGGAAGTTGGAGATATCCACCCCGCTGTTGAGGGCTATCGAGGTCAGCTGTGTGTTGTTTGAAAAGGTCTGGTTCTCGAAGTGCTTAACGCCCCGGGCGGTGACGGTCTTCAGGCTGTCGCAGTAGAGAAACGCCCCCTGCCCGATGACCTTGACGCTGTCCGGCAGCAGAGCGCTTTCAAGAGAGTGGCACCTGTGAAAAGCTAAGCTCCCCACTTTTTCAAGCCCCTCCGGGAAGTTGATGCTCCGCAGCTTGCCGCAGCCCTTGAAGGCTCCCTCCCCGATCTCGGTGATCCCCTCCGGCAGGGTGACGTCGGTGAGCCAGGCCTTGCCCTTGAACGCCCCCGCACCGATGATCCTGACCCCCGCAGGGACGACGGCGCTGTGCGCCTCTCCGCAGTAGTCTGTCAGTATCCCGTTGTCTATGATGAAATCTTCCGGCATTTTCATTTCTCCGTTTCCTGGAATATGAGGCCGAGCAGCTTTCTCAGCCTGCTCATGCTCCCGCAGCGGAACATCTCCTGCTTGTAGGTCTTGGTCCCCGGGAGCCTTTTCATGAAGTAAGAGGCGATCTTCCGAACGTACTCCACCGCCGCCGTCTCGTCAAAGCAGCTCATGGCAAGGTCTGCCTGCCCCAGTATCAGCGAGAGCTTGGTGGCATCGGTCTTGGTCCCTGTGAGCCGGGCGAAGATCATGGGGTCCTCGAGACCGTACCGGGCGATCATCACGCCGTCGGCGCCTGTTCTGTCCATCATCTTCATGGCGTCCTCCTCGGAGCGTATGCCGCCGTTGGCTATCACCGGGATGTTCACCGCTTTTTTCGCCGCCTCGATGTACTCATACACCGGCTCGCCGTCGTACATCATGTTCCGGGTGCGCCCGTGGACGGTTATCATATCCGCCCCTGAGTCCTCGCACATCCGCGCAAACTCCGACACCACTATCCGGCTCCTGTTCATGCCGGGGCGGAACTTCACGGTCACGACCTTGCCGCTGCGCTTGCAGGCCTCGATGATCCGGGATGCCAGGGGCAGATTTTGAGTCAGTGCGCAGCCCTCGCCGCTTTTGATGATGTTGGGCACCGGGCAGCCCATGTTGATATCCACCAGCTCATACCCCCGGGTATGCTCCCCCTTGCAGGCGTACTCGAAGACCGAAGGCACCGACCCCAGCAGCTGCACCGCTTTCAGGGGCTCGGCATCGGTGGTGTAGAGCAGCTTTGCGGTGGCCTGATCGTTGTATTTGAGGCCGTTGGCGCTGACCATTTCGGTGAAGGCCAGCCCCGCCCCCAGGCTCTTGCACATCATCCTGAAAGGATAACAGGTATACCCCGCCAAAGGCGCCATGAGCACATTCGACGGAGCTGTGATGCTGCCGATATGAAGTTTTTTCAGATAGCCTTCGCAAAACGTCTTCATCATACCTGTCCTTTCGTGAAAGGGCTCACGCCAGCTTCACCACCAGCGTAACCCGAAATTCGCCGTTTTGTATCTCGGCAAAGACCTCTCCCCCCATGAGGGACATGAGCCGCTTGCAGATGAACAGCCCCAGGCCGTTGCCCTTGACGCCCTCGGCGTTCCTGCCCCGGCGGAAGCTCTCGAATATCTGGGTCAGCTCCCCTTCTTCCAGCCGGCAGCCGGTGTCAGATACGGTTATGAGCTGGCAGCCGTCCATTTTGTCGAAGCTTATGCCGATGCGCCTGCCGTCGCCGTACTTTATGGCGTTCTCGACCAGGTTTTGCAGGCACTCACCCAGCCTGTCGGGGTCGCAGGAGAGGATGCAGTCGTCGTACCTGTCCACCGCGAACTCCGTCCCGGACATTTCAAGCTGCGGAGCATAGCGGGCGGATATCTTTGAGATGACCTGACTGAGATAGACCTCCCCCATATGCACCTCGAAGGTCATGAAATCCTCCCCCGCCGCCCGGGTTATCTCGGTGACGAAATGCTCTATCTCGTCGGCGCGGGTGTTGATGCTGCGCACCGCTTCAAGGCGCTTTTCCTCGTCCTTGTAGAGGCCGCGCTCCAAAGCTCTTGCGTTGAGCTTGATCGCCGAAAGGGGGGTCTTGATGTCGTGGGAGAGGGAGAGCAGCAGCAGCTTTTTGTCCCGCTGCAAGGTTATCTCTTTCTTGCGGCTGTCCTCGATGCTCTCGCGGAGCAGGTTCACACCCCAGGTGAACTTCCCAAAGAACCGGCTGCGCTCCTCCGGCAGCTCCACGGCGAGGTTGCCCTTCGCCAGCTCCTGAGGGACGCTGTTGAGCCTGCCGAAGGGCTTGATGATATTGCGGCGTATGTACAGAAGCAGTACCGCCGTCAGCAGTATCAGTCCCCCGAGGCAGCAGTTGACCGCCACTATCCCGGTATAGCTGTCCGAGACGGTATACTCCGCCCTCCACAGCCTGCCGCCGGCGTCTATAATGACATAATGCTCGTCGGAGGTATAGAGCCCCAAGTCCCCCTCGCCGTAGACCCCGGTGATATGGGGATATTTAGACAGGTCGAATGTCCCGGTCCCGTTTATCTCCTCGGCGAGGCGTTTGGCCTCCACCCGGTAGGCGCCGCTGTCGGTGCTGCGGCTGTTTATCATTATCACGTTGAGCACCGCCGCCGCCGCGATAAAGCAGAGCAGAGCCGCGATGCAAAGCCACCTGTACGCCTTCATACGAACTTATACCCCACGCCCCACACCGTCAGCAGGCGCTTGGCGTTCTTGGGGTCGTCCCCCAGCTTGCGGCGCAGGCGGTTGATGTGCACATGGAGGGTCTGAGGCTCGGAATCGCTGTCGCTGCCCCAGACGGTATTAAAGAGGTACTCCTTTTTCAGCGCCTTGCCCTGATTCTCCACCAGCAGCCGCAGCAGCTCAAATTCCTTGGCAGGCAGGTCGGCGGGCTGGCCGTCTATGGTGGCGGTCTTGTCGGCTAAGTTCAGAACTACGCCGTCCGCCGAGAGCAGCTCACGCTGGTAGCGCCTGCGGAATATGCCCTTGATCTTGGCTATGAGAATATCCACGTCGTAGGGTTTCTCGATGTAATCGTCGGCGCCGAGGTCGAGGCCGCTGAGCTTGTCCTCCTTGTCGGTGCGTGCGCTGACTATGAGTATGGGCGTATCGGCGCTCTCCCTAAGCTTGGAGCACACCGCAAAGCCGTTCAAGTCCGGCAGGTTGATATCCAGCACCACAAGCTTGGCGCCGTATCTTTCAAACAGCTGCAGGGCCCTCTCGCCGCTGTCCACCGCAGACACGGTATACCCCTCGCTGCGCAGGAAGTCGGTCAGCAGAGCCGCCAGTTCTTTATCGTCCTCAACTATCAGAATATCGGTCATAACATCACCCCGAGAACAGTATAGCACATTTCAAGCTTATTTTCAAGACTGTTCCGCGGCCTGCGCTCCGAAAGTTAAAGTCTTGTTAAGAACTTTTATGCTATGATGTAGACACAGAGAAAAAAGCGTAAGCGAAATGAGGTAGAAGCTATGTTCGGAAGGATACTTAAAAAAGACTTGAAACGAAGGAAGACAATGAACGTCATACTGCTGCTGTTCGTGGTGCTGGCGGCAATGTTCGCGGCGGCGGCGGTGAACAACATCGACGCCGTCACCGGCGGGGTGGAGCACTTCTTCAACGAGGCGGGGGTCAAGGACGTCTTCGTCAACGCCCCCTACGACTCGCAGCTGGACGCAGAACTGGCGGCTCTGCCCTCCACCCGGAGCGTTGCGATCGAGCATCAGCTGACGGTACTGGAATCCACCCACTTCCGCTATGAGGGCAAGAAGCTTGCCAACTTCACCAACACCGCCAAGCTCATCACGGCGGCGGAGATGCCCATACGCTACTTCGACAGCGGCAACAAGGTGATAACCGAAGTGGAGAAGGGCGGCTTCTACTGCACCACCGTGTTCACCACAGACCTTGACGTGAACATCGGCGACGAGTTCGAGCTCACCCTGGGCGACACGGTGAAAACCCTGAAATACTTAGGGCACTTCAAGGGCGCGATCTACGGCACTCAGCAGGCGGACTTCCCTTTCCTGCTGCTCAACGACGAGGACTTCAAGGATTACGAAAAGGAGTCCGCATCCCGCATCTGGGCGGACAAGGTCATCCACATCGAGACCGGGAACGTTCAGGAGGTGGAGGACTGTGTTGACGGCATGGACGTCAACGTCTCCACCCGGGAGGACAAGAAGGGGCTCTACGTCTTCAACATGATCTCCGCCTACCTGATGATGATAATAAGCGTGATACTGATGCTCACAGGTTTCGTGATGCTGCGTTTCTCCATAGCCTTCACCATAGCCGAGGACTTCCGCGAGATCGGCGTTATGAAGGCGGTGGGCATCAGCAACAGCGCCATTCGCAGGCTGTATATCATCAAGTATCTTGCGATCTCTGCGGTGGGCGCGGTGATAGGCTTTGTCTGCTCCATACCCCTCAGCAAGAGTATGCTCAGCACGGTCTCCGAGAATATGGTGCTGGGCAGCGAGAACGGCGTGCTGCTGGGGCTCATAAGCTGCGCCGCCGTGATCGTGCTGATAGTGCTGTTCTGCTACCTCTGCACCCGCAGGGTAAAGAAGCTCTCCCCCATAGACGCGGTGCGCAACGGTCAGACCGGCGAGCGGTTCCGCAAACGCAGCTTCATGCACCTTGGGCGCTCAAAGCTCCCCGCCACCGGCTTTCTTGCGGCGAACGACGTGCTCAGCGCACCCAAGCAGTTCTCGGTGATAACGGTGCTGTTCACCCTCTGCCTTATCATGATGACCATGATCTCCAACTTCTGCGAATCCCTGCAGGACGACAGCCTGAGCACCACCTTCGGCGCGGTAAAGAGCCATATCTCCCTGGCAGGGCTCTATCCGGAGCTGTTCCTCGATCAGGATGCCCCGGATAAGCTCATCGCCGAGACCGAGCAGATGCTCCGGGACAACGGTATGCCCGGAAAGGCCTTTATGAGCTTCGGCGCAGGCTATGACGTGAACTATAACGGCAAGAAACATATGGCGATCATCCAGGCCGCAAGAGGCTCCCTGCCGGAGGACTTCAACTATCTCGACGGCACCGCTCCCCTCAAGGACGACGAGGTGGCGCTCACCGGGTATCTGATGGACTACCTCGGCTGCGGCATAGGCGATACCGTGACCTTTGAGGTCAGCGGCGAGGAACGCCGGTTCATGATAACCGGGCAGGTATCCAGCTTCGTGGGGGACGGCTACGCGGGCAGATTTTACAGCGATTTCAAGCAGGATATCGACAAGATCAACAACACCTCAGGCATACAGATACGCTTCGACGGCGACCCCTCGAAAGAGCAGATCGAGGCCAATGTGGAAAAGCTCCGGGAGGTGCTGGACACCGACAAGGTAATGACCAATACCGACGTAGTCCGCTCGGTGACGGGTATGTACGATACTCTGCTGGCCTCCAAGCGGCTGATGATGATACTGACGGTGATAGTCACGGCGCTGATCGTGATACTGATAGAGCGCTCCTTCATCTCCAAGGAGAAGAGCGAGATCGCGCTGATGAAGGCCATGGGCATCTCCAACGGCAGGATAATCGGTCAGCACACCCTGAGATTCGTGATAGTGGCAGTCATCGCCTGCATCATATCCTCGGCGGTGATACTCCCCCTGAGCAGTATGCTGCTGAATATGATCTTCTCCCTCATCGGCGACGTATCGGGCGTACCTGCGGCCTTTGACGCGGCGGACATCTTCCTCGTCTGCCCCATGACGCTGATAGGAGCGGCTGTGATATTCTCATTCCTGACCGCACTCTACACAAGGAAGATCAAGGCAAGCGATACGGCGAGCATTGAGTGAAAATGTACAATGCACGATCAGGACATAAAACCTGTTATCGACCAAAGGGTGAGCTGAAAGCAAAACCCTCAGCTCACCCAACGGTGATATAGATTCCCAACAAAGTTCTGACAGATAGGAACCACTCCGCGCGAGCAGTCAAAGCCTGATGCCCGTTGCAGGAAGTGAGAAACGACGATAAAAGGACAGGCGCGAGCCACCGCATCGCGCCGTCACGGAGGTAATTAAAATGAATACAGTACTTCAGACCAAGTCCCTTTGCAAGACCTATATAGTGAACAAGCACCAGAACAACGTGCTGAAAAACATCGACCTGACTGTCGGGGAGGGCGAAATGGTGGCGGTCATGGGGCCGTCGGGCTCCGGAAAAAGCACCCTGCTCTACTGCGTGTCGGGCATGGACAGAGCCACCTCGGGGGAGGTGCTGTTCGAGGGGCGTGACACCACCAGGCTCAAAGACAAGGAGCTTGCCCGGCTGAGGCTGGACGAGATGGGATTCATCTTCCAGCAGATGTACATGATGAAGAACCTGTCGCTGCTGGACAACATCATCCTGCCGGCGGTGCAGTCGAAGAAGAGCACCGAGACCCGCCGTCAGACGGAGGATCGGGGCAGGGCGCTGATGAAGCGGCTGGGCATCGAGGACGTGGGGGGCAATGACATCAACGAGGCCTCGGGAGGGCAGCTGCAAAGGGCTTGTATCTGCCGGAGCATGATAAACTCGCCGAAGGTCATATTTGCCGACGAGCCTACGGGGGCGCTGAACCGCGCCTCATCGGACGAGGTAATGAACGAGCTGCTGGCGCTGAACAAGGACGGCACGACGGTGATGTGCGTGACCCATGATCCGAAGGTGGCGGCGAAGTGCAGCCGGGTGCTTTACCTTGTGGACGGGAGCATTGTGGGAGAGATGGCGCTGGGGCATTTCGGCGGCACGGAGAAGGAGCTGAGAGACAGAGAGCGTGCGCTGAACAACTGGCTGATGGAGCAAGGGTGGTGAACCCGCCTAAGGCGGGGCGTAATTCCGCCTTTTGTGTCAGAAATGCAGAGCTGTTCACTTAGCGCGACGGCGGGGCTGAGGGAGAGCGCAAAGCCATACAACGAACGCGAAAGCGATCCGGGATCATCTTTCTTCCTCGTCTTCGCTCGGAAGAAATCGGGGCAGCGCCCTCCATAAGCTGGAGGGTGCAGGACATATGCTCTACCTGCCCAACTGGGAGGAGATAATTTCCGAGGCGCAGCTTTCTTGACTTGAATAAAGAAATGGTGTATAATCAAAGTGACCCCGCACATTGCAGACGGTCGGAACGGAGATGATCACTGTGGATATTATTGAAGCGGTCAAGGAGCTGTATGCCGGTTCGCCGGAAAAGGCTGCCATTTATGACAGCCAGTTTTATATGATCTGGAAAAACAACGACGACGTCCCCCTGGGAGTGACCCTCTCAGATCTGGTGCCGGAGCGCCCCACGCAGGTGTACAGACTGCCAATTGAGAAGGATATCCTCTGCCAGTGCCGTACAGGCTGCGCAGTCAGGATCAAGCCCCTGCGCCGGGATGGGGAGACGGCGGCTTATCTTCTGCTGTTCTATGGATCCGAGGATATACAGCAGCTGGTGTCACATTCCGAAAAGCTCAAAGAGAACGAGGTGGTCACAGGCAACCTCCGCTCCAACCTTTCGCGGATATTCCTGACTCTCGAAAAAATGAAAAAAGACCTCGGGTTCAGCTTCCTCGATACTAACCGCGAGATCCTTGACGCTGTCCGCACCGCACTTTCGACGGTAACGAACAGAGCATATGTGGACAGGGCTTTTTCCCCCTTGAAGACCGTCTCCGCCGAGGACATCTCGGGATTGCTGGGCTTCATCGCAGGGGAGGTCAGGCCACTCATGGAAAACGGCGGCTGCGTCCTCACTACGGATATCGAACGCTCCGTCTTTGCCGATGTTGACCTTAAACTCATGGAGGCCTCGGTGCTCAACCTCCTTGTCAACGGCCTCATGTACAGCAGCGCACTGGATAAGGCGATCTCTCTCACCCTGCGCAGGGACGGCCCCAGAGCCCTCATCACGGTGACGGACAACGGCACCTCCGCCAACCTGTCAAGGATAAGGAGCCTCTCTGTCTACGCCGGACGGGAGCTGGAGTACAAGAACTGCGAGTGCCTCGGACTGGTGCTGGCAAGGCAGACCTGCTTACAGCTGGGCGGCGACCTCACCTTCTCCCTCACCCCCGCCGGGGGACTGTCTGCTGTAATGGAGTTCCCATGCTATCCCGACGGTGTTCCCGCAGAGTTCAGGAACGCCCGGAAATACTCGCCTTATACCTCCCTCGACCCGCAGACCTGCATACTTGCCAAGGCCGTCATAGGGTCGGAGGACAGCGACTGAGCCGAAAGCAGCTCAGCCCATGCCCTCAGACCTGTCCTCGGTGATGAAGAAAAACAGCGCCGCCAGCAGCAGTATCGCTCCCGCCACGGGGTAGACTTTCAGCAGAGAATTGCTGCTGCCGTAGATGCGCACAACGCCCGTCGAGACCGAACCGAGGGTAAGAGTAGCAGAGGCGGCGTTGAGGCAGTTGAGGAACTTCCTCCGGGGCGGGCGCTTCATGAGCAGCCCCATGAGCAGCAGCGTAAATCCCGCCGTCAGCGGGAACAGGAAGGCATAGATCATATAATACGAGTAGACCTCGTGGCTGAACACCTCATATATCATACCGAAGACCGCGAAGAACAACGCGGCTCCAAGCTCTCCCGCAGCGTGACAAAGCACACGCCTGCGGGAGCTTTCGTTAACCGATGTAAACAATGTCGCTCACGCTCCTTTCCTTGCTGCTGCTGCCGGTGGTGGTGGGGTTGTTGACTACCCTGCCCTGCCAGTACATGGTGGAGGAACCGCCGCCGTCCAGATTATATGCGGCAGACGCCCCCAGAGACTGCATGAACTCCGCCAGCTCCCGCAGGGACAGCCCCTCGCTTTCCGACGTCCTGCCGTCGCAGACCACGAAGAGGTAATGCAGGTCATCGACTATGCCGATGGCGGTGCGGGGGTTGCTTGCCATAGCCCTGCCCACCTCGTCGGAGGAGGTCACCGAGATCTCACCGTCCTCGATAAGCGCCGGCCCGAAGGAGAAGGCCTGCCAAACCCCCTCGTCGATGAGCTGCTGGGCGGTCTTCTCGCCGGAGTCGGTGATCTCGAAATGTCCGTCGGCGTAGATGCACAGCACGTCGGTGTCGGCGGTGCCGGTGTCCCGGTAGAGGACGCCGTTGCGGATGACGTAGCCCTTTTCCCTTGCGCCGTAGTAGTCGCCGTTGATCGCCAGTATCGCGCCGTTGTCCGCCGCCATGGAGGAGGTCTTGTCGGTGACGTTCTTGCCGTAGCTGTTTTTGGCAAGGGCGGTCTTTAAGTACTGCGCCGAGGTGAGCTTTATGTCAGCCACGTAGCATTTGGTGTTGTGGACTGTGTATTCTGTCAGGGTGATGCTGATGTTTTCGTCGGTGTAGGTGTCTGATGAGGCGGCTGTCTCGGCGGAATAGTATTCCGCCGCGGAGGAGCTCCCGGGGGCGGTGTTTATCTCCTGGGAGCTCCTTTTCCGGGACTTGCCGGAACTCCTGACGGATGCTTTGGAGGATGCCTCGGAGCTGTCGGCAGTGCTGCTCTCGTCGGCCTGTGAGGAGGATGTGTCCAGGGGTCTCTGTTCGATATCATCGAACAGAGAGTAGTTGATCTCCCCCGCCGAGCTGTCCGAGACCGTTGGGATGACGAAGGTATCCAGCATCACATACCCTGTATACCCCACCAGCGCCGCACCGTAGACCAGCGCGAAGAGCCAGCCCTTTTTGCTTTTGCGGTTCATCTTTCGTCAGCCTCCTTTTTCCTGAATATGATCTTGCGCTGGACTGTCCAGCTCACGAAGAACATGGCGGTCTCGGTTATGAGCTTGGCTATGTAGCTGTTCAGCGGGGTGACGGTGATGAGTAGTTTCAGTATCACCGTGTTGCATGCCAGCACGAACAGCGCCAGCGCAAAGTACTGCACCGCCGACTTCGGCACCTGCCCCTTGCTGCCGAAGACCAGCCTGCGGTTGAGCTCGAAGTTTGCCGCCGCACTGAATATCCTCGCGGAGATATTCGAGGCCACCGCCGACCCTGTCAGCAGCGAGAACAGGCAGAACAGCAGATAGTCCAGCCCGAAGCACACCAGCGAGGACAGGGAGAATTTGATGATCTCCTTGTATATCCTCACCGAGTCCCGCACCGGGCGGAAATGGGAGGATGAGTTGCCGTCGATGTAGATAGTCTGTATCGGTACTTCCTTTATGGGCAAGCCCTCCCGGGCGCAGTCCATGAGGACGTTCATCTCGTACTCGTAGCGGTCGCCGGGAATGGCGCACATACGGTCTATGAGCCGGTCTGAGAAGGCTCTCAGCCCGGTCTGGGTGTCGCTGACGTCCACCCCGGAGGACAGCCGGAACACCGTCCGGGTCATCCTGTTGCCGAAAAGGCTCTTTTTCGGGACGTTGGCCTCCTTGCCGAAGGCTCTGCACCCCAGCACCAGGCAGGATGAACTGCGTGCAGCCGCCTCGCTGACCCTCACCGCGTCGGCGACGCTGTGCTGACCGTCGGCGTCAAGGGTCACAACGGTGTATGGCGGGAAAAACGTCCTGCCGATGAACCGCAGGCCGGTCTTCAGCGCCGCGCCTTTGCCCTTGTTCACCCTGTGGCAGATGACCGCCGCATACTCAGACGCCGCCTCGAACACGCCGTCGGACTCCGTGCCGCTGCCGTCGTCCACTATCACCACCGAGAAGCCCTGCCGGGACAGCTCCCCGGCGAGCTCTGTCAATGCCTCTCCCGGCTTGTAGGCGGGGATGAGGGCTATCATACTGTTGGTCTTCTCCATAAGCTAAGGCTCCTTTCAACTCATCTGCCGAGGCATGATATGCCTCTTTCCTTACTTTATGCTTACAGTATACTCCCCGTGGCTTAAATTTACTTAAATAGGTATGAAAGTCTGCGCTGAATGTGATATGTATTCCCTCGGCGGCTCGGGAGCATTTTCCGCCGGATGTCTTTCAGCAGCACATACCGCGGATTGGAAATATCAGGAAGTCAAAGATGTAAAAAAACTGAAAAATATAGCAACAAAATATTAAAAGCACTTGAAAATGTCTTCCGTTTGTAGTATAATAGATACATAAAATTATTAGGAGGTACACTACAATGGCTAATGTAAAAGTTGCAATTAACGGTTTCGGTCGTATCGGTCGTCTGGCTTTCAGACAGATGTTCGGTGCAGAGGGTTATGATGTCGTTGCTATCAACGATCTGACCAAGCCCTCCATGCTCGCTAACCTGCTCAAGTATGACACCGCTCAGAAGGGCTACTGCGGCATCATCGGCGAGAATCTTCACACCGTAGAGTCTGATGACGAGGCTGGTACTATCACCGTTGACGGCAAGACTCTTAAGATCTATGCTATGGCTAACGCTGCCGAGCTGCCCTGGGGCGAGCTGGGTGTTGACGTTGTCCTCGAGTGCACTGGTTTCTACTGCTCGAAGGCCAAGAGCCAGGCTCATATCGACGCCGGCGCTAAGAAGGTCGTTATCTCTGCTCCCGCAGGCAACGATCTGCCCACTATCGTTTACAGCGTAAACGAGAACACCCTGACCAAGGAAGACACCATCATCTCCGCTGCATCCTGCACCACCAACTGCCTCGCTCCTATGGCTAAGGCTCTTAACGACTATGCAGAGATCAAGAGCGGTATCATGAGCACCATCCACGCTTACACCGGCGACCAGATGATCCTCGACGGTCCTCACAGAAAGGGCGACATGAGAAGAGCCCGTGCAGGCGCTGCCAACATCGTTCCCAACAGCACCGGTGCTGCCAAGGCTATCGGCCTGGTTATCCCCGAGCTCAACGGCAAGCTCATCGGCTCCGCTCAGAGAGTTCCTGTTCCCACCGGCTCCACCACTATCCTGACTGCTGTTGTATCCAGCGACAAGGAAGTTACCAAGGACGGCATCAACGCTGCTATGAAGGCTGCTGCTTCCGAGAGCTTCGGCTACAATGAGGATCCTATCGTTTCCTCTGACGTTATCGGCATGAGATACGGCTCGCTGTTCGATGCTACTCAGACCATGGTTTCCAAGATCTCCGACACCTGCTATCAGGTACAGGTAGTTTCCTGGTATGACAACGAGAACAGCTACACCAGCCAGATGGTTAGAACTATCAAGTACTTCGCAGAGCTGGGCTAAGTGCACAGCGTGCACCACGCAATTCCGTCGCGTCTTCAATTGATAAGGAGGCAGACTTTGTGTCGCTCCGGATCATTCAATTGATATGATCGAACAGTTATTGCAACTCTAAAACGAAAAGAGAGCGTCCCCGCGGGGGCGCTCTTTTTTGCGTGAGATAAAGGAACCGCCGTCCCGTGGGGGAAGCGCAGATGCGATAAAGAAGAATTGTGTGCAGCGCCCTCTAAAAGAATAAAGAATAAGAATAAATAAGGAATAACAATAAAGGTATCGCCTTCGGCGATGATATTATAAATCATCGGCGCAGCCGATACCTTAATTATTCTTTATTCTTTCTTATTATTCTTTATTATTTTAGCGGCGGCGCTCTTTTCACAGCACCGAATACACCCTCGGCAGCTGACCCTCGCAGATCAGCTCTACCCAGCGGCGGATGCCCCGGCACTCCGCTATGAAATCGTCCGCGTTGTGGGCGTAGAGGGGGCGCAGCTTCGCCAGGGCGTAGGAGATGTCGTTGAGTGCCCCCGTCTGCACGATCACCGAAAGCCGGATATAATGCCCCCGCCAGTAGTCCTCGAGAGCCGCGATCGTGTCTTCCACTTCCTCCGGGGTGCCGCTCTCCCCTGCCTCCGTCACCGCGTCGATGAGCCCCAAAATATGCTCCGTGGAGCGGTCGAGCATCACCACCGACCCCACCGACACCGCCGCGATCACCGCCATCAGTACCCCGCAGACAACTGCCCTGTTCATTTGAAACCCTCCTTCCTGATGAGGGTGTAGACCCCCTGCTTGTCGGCGGTGAGGATGAAGATGTCCTCAGGCTCTGCCCCCGCCGCCGCCGCGATCTTCTCCACCCAGCGCCGGTCACGGCCTATGAGCCGCAGCGCCGCCTCGGAAATGTCGCCATCCGCAACGATGAGAGCGGGCGGGTCGGCGTCCTGAGTTTTCAGCTTCATGTCGCTGCGGGAGGGGGTGTCCTGGGTGGACTTGCGGCAGACCGTGATCTTGCCGGTGGTCTCCACCACAGCCAGCTGCACCTGGGAGATATCGAACACGTCGCACCCCCGCAGGGATTCCATAAGATCGTCCACGGTATACCGCAGGTCGTGCATGACCTTCTGGTCGATCTTGCCCTCGCTTATGATGATCTTGGGCTCCCCGGAAAAGAGCTTCCTCAGCCGCCGGGACTTCATCGCCAGCTGGGACATGAACACGTCCAGGCACACGAAGGTGAAGATCGGCACCACCCCCATTATCATGGGTATTGACACGTCCTCAATGGGCAGCGTGGCGATGTTGGACATCAGGATAGTGACCACCAGCTCGGAGGGCTGGAGCTCGCCGATCTGCCTCTTGCCCATGAGCCGCACAGCGAAGATTATCAGCGCATACAGTATGACGGCGCGGAAAAACACGATAAGCATAAAAGCCCCCCTCTGCCGTGAGTATTGGCAGAGAGGGGCTCTCTTATGCGGTTATGAGATCATTCGTCAGCCTCGGATCCGGACTCAGCCTCGGCCTCGGACTCGGTCTCCTGCTCGGAGCTTTCATCCTCCTTCTCGCTTTCGTCAGCCTTCTTGGAGGACTCGTCGCCCTCCTCGTCCTTGCTGCTGTCGTCGGCCTTCTTGCTGCTGTCATCATCCTTCTTGGAGTCGTCGGACTTGTCGGAGCCGCCGATCTGGACTACTCTGGCATCCTCGGTCTTCTTGATCTCCTGAGACACGATATCAGCCAGCTTATCCTTGGCGTAGATCATGGCGAAGCTGCTCTCCAGCTGACCCTCGCCGTTGGCGTCAACGTAGGGGCTGCCCAGTCTCCATGCTGCGTAGAAGGTCTTCTTGGCGGTCTTGCCCTCATCCTTCTCCACAGTCATAGTGACCTTGTATGCCACGTAGAGATAGCTCTTGGTGTCGTATGCGCTTACGGTGCCGTCCTCAAAGCTGTTCATCAGAGCCAGGTAGTAGGCTGCGGGCTCGAAGGTATCAAAGCTCTTGATCTTGCCGTCTACCTTTACGCCGCCCAGGGAGGTCCTGTCAACGTAGTCCTCCTTGAACTTGTTCACGTACTCGTCGAACTTCGCCTGGAACTTAGCCATGTCATCGAGAGTAGCGTCAGCGGTGAGGTAGTAGCCGTAGCTGTCATCAACGGAGAATTCCTTGATGTAGTAGCCGTCCTCGTCGGGAGTGCCCTCGGGCTTGTAACCTGCCTCCAGCAGCGAGCTGGATACATAGGCCTTTACCTTGAAGGTGTCGCCCACCTTGAGGTAGTTGTTGTCGCCGGTGTCGATGTAGTAGCTTACGTTGTCGCCGATAGAGCTCTCAACTTCGTCCTTGTTGACGCTGTTGATCCTCAGGAAAGGAACTGCGCCGGATGTATTGAACTTGACGCCGTTGAAGATATCCACGGTCTGAGCCTCGGAAAGGCCGGAAACAGTGAACTGCTTGGTGGGGCTGGTTTCGGTGACGATGTAGGTGGTGCCGTCGTACTTGAAGTATACGCCCTTGGTGTAGTCGTTGTTGTCGATGTACTGATACTTCTCGACTGCGCCGTAGCTTACAGAGGCCTGGAAGGTGAGGACATCGCCGTTTTTCAGGTTGTAGGAGCTGCCGTCGGAGAGGTAGTAGCTAATGAAGGGATAGGTCTTGCTGGTAGAGTCGTACTCAACGGAGCCGCGCTCGTCCATGCCGGTGAACTTCACCTCGAAGTCCTTGAACATATCCAGCTCGGTGCCCTCGAGAAGACCCTCGGCCTCGATCTCGAACTCGGTGTTCTCCAGCTTGATCTTGGCTTCCTTGAGCTCCTCCTCGTCATACTCAACGGTGCAGGTGATCTTGTCGCCGTTGGAAATGCCGGAATCCTTGGAAAGCTTTACTTTAAGGTCATACTCGCCCTTGGACTTAGCCAGCAGAGCGTTCTTCATCTCGGTGGCTTCTTCCTTGTCGGAGGCCTTGTCGTAGGCTTTCAGCAGAGCCTTCTTGTCATAGGAGAAGAAATCGCTGTACTCCTTCTCCATGGGGTTGCCGTTAGCGTCGTACTCGTAGCCGTAGGGGTCGGGGTCGGCCTCGGAGCAGTTGAGGTAGCCCACTGCGGTACCCTGTCCGTTAAGGCCGCTGAACTTGAATGCAAAAAGCTTCTGCGCGTCGATTTTCTGATAGTTGGTCAGGTTCACGATAATGATTATCGCTGCCACGATCACCGCGATGGCTGCCAGGGAAATGATGATCGGCACCTTATGCTTGACAAAGGCTGCGCCGATGTTCTTGCCCATGTTCATGGCGGGGGTGGGTGCTCCCGACGGTACTGCCGAGGGCTGCTCAAAATTGCTGTACGGTACAGCCGAGGGCTGCTCAAAGCCGGGTGCAGGCTGTTCAAAGCCGGGTGCAGGCTGCTCGGGGATCACGCCGACGGTCTCCCGGGCAGTTTCAGCTGCCTGAGCTATACCCTCGGGAGAGGGAGCCGGAGCCTCATCGGTATCGAGGATCGGGTTGCCGCACTTGCCGCAGAATTTGCCCGAATCGGCTAAAGGATTGCCGCACTTGCCGCAAAACTTAGGTCTGCTCATTATTCTTTCCTCCATTTGTTTCGGTATCAGCGCCGCCGGATGCGGGCTCAAACCGGAAAATATACATATTTATTATAATATACTAATACCGATTTGTCAATATAAAAAGCGATTATTCCGAAAACGTTTTTGTTCAGCTTATTTATCTAAATGGGGGGTTCCCCCCATACCCCCCGGCTTCGTCGGGGCTCGTACTTTGGGGCGGCGTTCTCTGTTATCTAAATGGGGGGCTCCGCCCCCCATTTAAAATAAAAAGAGCGGTCAAACCGCTCTTTTTGCTTGTAGGATCACTTCTCTTCAAGAACAGAAGTGCAGTGAGGGCATCTGGTGGCCTCGATGTGGATATCGGTCTTGCAGAAAGGACAGGGCTTGGTAGAGGGAGCAGCCTCCTCCTTCTTCTTGCCGATGCTCATCAGCTTGTTTACGGCCTTCATCATCAGGAAGATGCAGAATGCCATAATAATGAAGTTGATGATCGCTGTCAGGAAATCGCCGAGCAGAATGTACTGGCCGCCGTAGATCGGGATACGGAATCCGAAATCCGCGCCGCCGATACCTGCGATGAAGGGATTGATGATGTCCTCGGTGAAGGCGGTAACGATGTTACCGAACGCAGCACCGATGATAACGCCTATCGCAAGGTCCATCACGTTGCCCTTGAGAGCAAACTCTTTGAATTCCTTAAGGAACTTCTTCATTGTGGAACACCCCTTATACAAAAATTTTTATAATTATAACACATTTCTACAAAAAATGCAACAGTTTTTTCTCAGATTTTCAAAAAAATGATGACAAAGCACAATTCATTTTACACTTCACGTTGCACTATGCACAATTATTCCCGCTCGTTCTTTCAGCTTGCAGCGCTGCTGCCTACACGCGCTGTTTCTGCGCAAAGCAGGTTATCAGCAGGAAAGCCAGATTGTAGCTGAATACAAAGGTCGGGGTGAGCTGACCGAAGGAGCCCAGTACTGTCATCACTAAGGCTATGCCCAGTCCCAGTACGCAGGCGCCTGCCTGTATCGCCACGCCCAGAGCCGAGATCTGCTTTAAGCGCTTGGTGCCGATGAGCAGCATCGCAAAGGAGGGGAAATGCCCCGAACAGAGCATGGGCGAGGACACCTCCGGGGTGTAGTCGGTCTCCTTGGCGTAGTCCTTGTGGAAACGGAAGGGCAGCAGTTTCAGGTCGCGCTTGTCCGCGCCGAACAGCTCCGACAGGAAGTCCAGGTCGATGAAGCCGTCCACCGTCCGCACTACCGAGACTATGCCGTTTCTGCCAAGCTCCTTGAGCCAGCGGGATACCGAAAGGCTGGCCTTGGCCTGCACCACGAACAGCATCGAGACCACACCCGATACCGACAGGTACAGCACCAGGTCGTCGCCGCCGTACTCACGCTCTTTCGCCACGCTGGGCAAGCCTTCTATGGAGTGGCTGGTCATGAGCTCGCGGGAGCCCAGCAGTACACGCTTGTTCTCGATCCAGCCCGAAAGCCCCAGGCCGTCCTCGTAGATGTAGCTCTCCACCGGGTAGAGCATCTCGGTCTTGCCCCGGAGTATGCGGTAAAAGGCGGGGCTGAGTATGCTGCCCGCCTGACAGGCCAGGGACGAGGCGTAGAGTATGCAGTCCTCGATGCGGGTGGAGCCTATGAGCTTAAGGTTCTTGATATCCACGGTGCCCCGGGGGAACAGCTGCTCCGCGTCGATGAGCACCGAGTTGGTGTCGGCGAACTTGTCCACTGCCGAATAGCCCAGCATCACGCCGGAGTATTGCAGGTACTTGTTCTGCGCCCTGCCCAGGGGGATGTTGACTATCAGCATCACCGCCAGCGACGTACACAGGGTGATAGTGCCGGAGATGACCCCGAAGACGTTGAAGGCTCTCTCCACGCCGTTCATGTCGGCCTTCTCAAATACCAGCGAAAGCAGTCCCACAGCCACCGAGATAATAAGTATCAGCGGAGCGATCTTCCGGGAGTAAACATCGGCAACGTCGCTGGAATAGCTGTTTTTCATGAAGTCCTTGATGAACTCGGTCTTCTTCATGGTGGAAAGCTCCGGGAAGTCGTTGAGCAGTCCCTGAGTGAACTTGTTGGCGGTGTCCTCGTTGTCCACCGTCACCAGTGCGCAGCGGTCGAAGTCCTGGGAGATGAACCGGAAATTGCGCTCGGTGCGCTTGACGATCATCAGCTTGCCAAGGGTGTTGAAGAACAGCCCCGCGATAGCCGTGGTCATGTAGACGTGGTAGAACTGCTGCCGGACGATGGACGGCTCGAACAGCGTCACGATGCCGGTTATCACCGTTATTATCATGGGGGCGGCGGCGAGGCTGTCACAGTCCGCCCTGCCCTTGAAGATGTTCTTGATGCCCTCCAGTATCACGGTATAGCTGGCGGCTATGGAGACGATACCCAGTATGGTGTTGGTGAACATGAAGGTGGAGGGGTTCTCGGTCTTGTCGAAGATAGTCACAAGATGCAGCGAGAAGTCGTTTGCCAGAGTCAGCAGCAGTGTGAATATGCCGGTGAACAGCAGTATGCACATTCTCATGGTGAGGTTGGCTCTGACCTGAGTTATGTCCTCGAGGACTGCGCCTGCGTCACTGAATTTTTCAAACTCGTGCTGACCCTGATGTCTGGTCTCCGTAGGCTCGTCCTCCTTTTCCGTGTCTTTGTCGCGTCTGAGGCTGAAGGCGTTTATCCTGTCCTCCCGGCGCTCCCTGAGCATCTCGAAACGTTCCTCGGTGCTCAGGTCGTAGGGTATGTCGGTGATGCGCTCGAAGGCTCCCGTCTGAGGGATGAGCTTGTCCTCGATGCCCATGTCTATGTCGTTGACGTTGGTGCGCTTTACCGGGGTCTCCTCGCTCTCGGCCTCGGGGGGCTTGTCCCTGCTGCCCGAGAGACGGCTTATGAGCTCGGCGTTGCGTCTGGCCTTCTCAACATCGCCCTCAGTAGCGCCCTCGCGGATCACCGGCTCCAAATCATCGGGGGCTTTTTCCCGGGGCGTACCCCGCAGGCTGCGCTCCCCGAAAGAAAAATCGTTGTCGTTCCTGCCGTCCAAATATCTCACTTCCTATCCTTTGCAGCGCGGCGCTGCCTTACGATCTCATACATGAATATCCCTGCCGCCACGGAGGCGTTGAGGGAGGTTATCTTCCCTGCCATAGGCAGCCGCAGGAGAAAATCGCATTTCTCCTTCATGAGCCTGCCCATACCGAAGCCCTCGGAGCCTATCACCAGCCCCACCGCTCCGGTCATGTTCACGCCGGTATAGTCCTCGCCGGCGCCGTCGGTGCCGTAGATCCACACGCCCCTCTCCTTGAGCTCGTCCACGGTCTGGGCCAGGTTGGCGACACGCGCCACCGGCACATAGCTTGCCGCTCCGGCGGAGGTCTTGAACACCGTGTAGTTCAGCGACGCGCTGCGCCTCTTGGGGATTATGACCCCGTGAGCCCCGGCGGTCTCGGCGGTACGGATGATAGCCCCCAGGTTATGGGGATCCTCGATCTCGTCGCAGATTATGATGAAGGGCTCCTCGCCCTTTTCCTCGGCGGCCTTGAAGATATCCTCCACGTCAGCATACTCGGCGCAGGCGCCCACGGCGATAACGCCCTGATGTGAAGCGCCCCGGCACATCTTGGAGAGCTTTTGCTCGTTGGCCTCCTTGACCACTATGCTGCGCTCCTTGGCGAGGGCGATTATGCGCCCTATCGAGCCTCCGGCCTCGGGGTTGAAGTACACCGTATCCACGGGCAGCCCGGCTTTGAGGGCCTCGGTGACGGGGTTACGGCCTATTATGAGCTGATCGTCGTCCTCATGCTGCGCAGCGGGACGGCGGTCAGGCTTTTTATTCCTGTTATCCATTATCGCAATTCCTCTTTCTGACGGTCACGCATATATTAATATTATATCACAAAAACTTGCAGTTGCCAATAGGGTTTTGAAAAAATTTTTAAATGGCCTCAGCGCCGCCCCTATATTATTGACTATCTGCCCCGGATATGGTATTATGTAAGCATAAAGCAGTCAAAGGAGGCGTACAGCCATGTCCTCACCCAATACCATAACTCTCTACCGGTGCGTCAAGCCTCAGCTGCCGGAGGTCTGCGGGTTCTATGAGCTGACCGGTCAGCGTGATCAGCCTGTGCGTATCATCCGTAAGGCCGATGAGAATATCTGCGGCCCGGTGATGCTCGCCCACGGCACCGAGGTCACGGTCACAGACAATGATGTCGATATCCCCCGGGTGCTGCAGGACGCCTTCGATACGGTCTGCGGCGAGGGCGCCGTGGAGGTGGATGCCGAACTCACCGAGAAAACGCTGATGAGAGCTCTGCCGGTGTTCAACACCCCCGACGACGGCAGCCGGCGCCCGCCCTTCGAGTATTTCTGCCAGTACCCTTACGATACCGAACCGATAGAGTCGGTGATCTTCCTCGAAAAGAGCGACAGGTACATGATCGTGGTGAAATTCCGCCCACAGATCGTCCATATAGACCTGGTGTCCCTGACCGCCGATGTCCCTGACCCGAGGAACTACACCGGCAGGTATCAGCGGCACATTGAGTACCGGGCGAAGGTGGTATACCTCAAAGAACTCGCTGCGCAGGAGCTGCCCCGGGGCTGCCTGGCGGAGATGAGAGGCGTCCATTACGTCAGCGACAGCTGGCAGTTCCGGCAGTTATCCGCTCTGGCGGATCTTAGCCCGGAAATATACGACAACTGGCAGGAGGGCGAGACCGTCATCCAGATCGGGCCCTTGCTCACCAGACCCACCGATGACGGTATGTAAATAAGAAGGATCTAAAATAACAGATAAGGAGAATCATTATGAAGACAGGAAAGATCACAGCATTTGCGGCGGCTTGCCTTATGCTGGCGGCAGCTTTCACAGGCTGCTCGGACAGCGGCAGCTCGTCGCAGGAGAGCCCGGCCTCGGCCGGAGAGTCATCCGGCAGCAGCGACGCCGGTACTACCGAGAGCACCGCTGAGCCCGTATCCGCCGACACCGGCTGGAAATGGAGCAACGTGGAGATCGTAGGGGGAGGCTTTGTGCCCAACATCGTCTACAATCCCACGGAGGAAGGCCTGGTCTACGCAAGAACTGATATCGGAGGCGCATACAAGCTCAACCCCGACACCCGGCGCTGGGAGTGCATCACCGATATGTTCGGCGGCGAGGACTGGAACCTTGTGGGCATCGAGAGCATAGCCACCGACCCGGTGGAACCCAACCGCCTCTACATCGCGGCAGGCACCTACTCCGGCACCCCGGGAGCAATGCTTTCTTCCGACGACTACGGCAAGACCTACACCCGCTTTGACCTGCCCTTCGGCAACGGCGGCAACGAGGTGGGCCGGGGCGTGGGCGAGCGCCTTGCAGTGGATCCCAACGACAACAGCATAATCTACTTTGCCACCCGCAGCGAGGGGCTCTACCGCTCCGAGGACTACGGCAAGACCTGGGGGAAGGTGGATTCTTTCCCGACCACAGGCGGCTACAACGAGGACGGCTACTCCATAGGGCTGACCTTTACGGCCTTTGACAAGTCATCCTCATCGGCAGGAGAGGCCACCAAGACCATATTCGTGGGCGCCGCCAGGACTGAGGGCAATATGCTCTACCGCTCCGACGACGCAGGCAAGACCTGGCAGGAGGTCGAAAATCCCACTGCCGAGAAGACCGGCAACAACACCAAGCTGCGCCCCTTCCAGGGGGAGGTGTCCTCCGACGGATATCTGTACATGACCTGGGGCTTCGGCGTGGGACCCAACGGCGTTGAGGCCGGCGCAGTACAGAAGTACGACATCAAGGCCGGCACCTGGCAGGAGATCACACCCTCCCTCAAATATCAGGGCGGCTACGGCGGCATCTCGGTGAACCCCAAGGATCCCAAGAACATCGTGGTGACTACCCTCTGCCTGTGGTCGCCTGAGGACAACGTATTCGTGTCCAACGACGGCGGCGAGAGCTGGCAGGGGCTGTGGGATCCCGACACCAAGGAGAAGAACTACGAGATGAAGCTGGACGACTCCCCCTGGCTGGGCTGGCACGGCACCGCCAAGCTGGGCTGGTGGACTACCGGCGTAGCGATAAATCCTTTCAACCCGGACGAGATCATGTACGGCACCGGCGCCACTATCTACGGCACCGACAACCTGACCAAGCTGGGCACCGAGAAGGTCATCGTAAGGCCGCGGGCCATGGGACTTGAAGAAACGGCGATCTTCGACTTCGTATCCCCCAAAAAGACCGACGACAGCACCCCCGAGCTCTACTCCATAATGGGGGACATCTACGGATTCAGGCACGACGATTCAAACGTGGCGCCCCAGCAGCATTTCGGGGACTTCGCCTCGGATGACATCGACTGCGCCGCCAACGACTATCACATCGCAGTACGCTCCACCTCAAAGGACAACAAGACCGTGGTATACTCCACTGACGCCGGCAGCACCTGGACGAAGATCAAGTCCCTGCCGGAGGGTGTCAAGGCCAAGAGCGGCGGCTATGTAAAGCTCTCCTGCGACGGCAAGACCCTGATGTATCAGAGCGGCACACCCGGCGTGGGGGCGTTCATCACCTCCGACTGGGGCGAGAGCTGGACGGCCTGCGAGGGGCTCCCGGCAGGCGCCCTCATCGAGAGCGACAAGGTCAACCCGGCCAAGTTCTACGCCACGAAGGACGGCTCCTTCTACATGAGCGAGGACGGCGGCAAGAACTTCACAAAGCTCTGTGATTTCCTGGTATCCAACGTGACGATAGAGGCTGCTCACAACGAGGAAGGCCGGCTGTATGTGGCTGTGGGCGGCGGCAGCGTCTATACTATGGACTGCGCAGAGGGCAAGCTGGAGCGTGTTCCCGGCGACGTACAGAGCTGCAAGGCGGTAGGCATCGGCGCCCCTGAAAAAGAGGGCGACCCTGACACGCTGTTCATCATCGGCGAGGCCAACAACGAGGGCGTCGGCATCTACATCTCCCAGGACAGAGGTGCCACCTGGAAGCGCATCAACACCGACCGCGAACAATGGGGCAACGTGAATCCCAAGATCGCCGGCGATCCCAAGATCTTCGGCAGGTGCTACGTCTCCACCAACGGCAGGGGCATTATCAGGGGGGACAAGGAGTAAGGGAGCTGCTGAGATCAAATACAATAAACGCGGAGCGCATTGGGGTCTCCCCCAGATCCCAATGCGCTCCGCGTTCGTTTTTTCAGCTCACAGCAGCAGCTGCTCCAGCTTCTTCGCCACACCGTCTTCGTCGTTCGCCGGTATGATCTCGTCGGCGAGGGCTTTGAGACGGTCATCTCCATTCGCCACCGCGTACCTCTCGTCTGCGATCTCAAACAGAGGGATGTCGTTCACCGTGTCCCCGAAGGCCACGATACGCCCGCACCCCAGCATATCTTTCAGTATCAGCCCCGCAGAGGCCTTCGTCGCGCCCTTCGGCATGATCTCCAGCCACCGCTCGCCGCTGTAAATGTCGTCGTAATACAGCGCCTCATACTTCCCCCGGAGCTGCTCATATGCCGTCCGCAGCTCCGCCTCCTGCGCGATACAGTTGAAGTAAAACGCCTCGCCGTTCAGTATATCGCTGTCGCCGGTAAGCGGGTCCTTGCGGGGGTCTTCCCCCCGGGAGTCGATGAAATCCCGGGTCAGGCGGTTGACGGAGGTATCGTCGTAGGAGAACCGCTCCCTGCCCTCAACCAGTCTGTACACGATGGGCGAGAGCCCCTGCTGCCGGCAGGCAGAGTAGATCTCCTCGGCCTGCTCTGGGGTGAAGGTGGTCTTGTGCAGTATCTCGCCGGTCTGTGTGTCCACGATGAAGGCGCCGTTGTAGGCGATGATCGGCAGCGGCACCGTGAGCCCCCCGGTGACTTTCAGCGCGGTGGTGCGGGAGCGTGCCGTGGCAAAGGCGAAGGGTATCTCATTCCCCGTGATCTCGCCGATGACCCGGCAGGTGTAGTCCGAAAGGGTCAGATCGGAGCGCAGCAGAGTGCCGTCCAGGTCGGATAAGTACAGCGTTTTCATTCGATCACCAGTCCCACCGGGCAATGGTCGCTGCCCTCGATATCGGTGCAGATCAGCGAATCCTTCACCCGCGGCATGAGCCTGTCGGAGACGATGAAGTAGTCGATGCGCCAGCCGGCGTTGTTCTTCCGGGCGTTGAACCGGTAGCTCCACCAGGAGTAAACGCCGGTCAGGCCGGGGTAGAGCTTGCGGAAACTGTCCGAAAAACCGGACGCAAGCAGCTCAGTCATCTTATCCCGCTCCTGCTGCGAATAGCCGGCGTTGCCCTCGTTGGCCCTGGGGTTTTTGAGGTCGATCTCGTTATGTGCCACGTTGAGGTCGCCGGTATAGATGACGGGTTTCTGCTTATCGAGGCCGCAGAGGTATGCACGCATATCGTCCTCGAACTGCATCCGGTAGTCGATGCGTTTAAGGCCCTCCTGAGCATTGGGCACATAGCAGCAGACGAAGAAGAAGTCCGGAAACTCGCAGGTTATGACCCTGCCCTCGTCGAGATGCTCCCCGTTTATGCCGTAGGTGACGGCAACAGGCTCGGTCTTGGTGAAGACGGCGGTGCCGGAGTAGCCCTTCTTCTCTGCGCTGTGGAAGTACCGAAAATACCCTTCGGGCTCAAAGTCGGCCTGATCGGGCTGCATCTTGGTCTCCTGCAGGCAGAAAATGTCGGCGTCGGCCGCCGCAAAAAACTCCCCGAACCCCTTTTTCAGGCAAGCCCGGAAACCGTTGACATTCCATGAGATGAGTTTCATGAACATACCCCCTGTGATGTTTTTGTATCTGTACTGGCATAATTATAGCATATCGCGGGGAGATTTGCAAGTGGGTCAAGTCCGGGTCGGGTTTTCCCGCCGCCCTGCGATCAGGATCCTCTCTTCTGCTTTGTTGCATATTCCCCCTCGTCCTGCATATATATTTACAAAACAGGACGCGCCCTGCGTCCGGAAATGAGGGAATATCATGTTCATCACATCGGTCAAGCTCAAACGCCCGCGCCTGTTGCTCGCAGTTTTCGTCGTCGTCATCGCAGCTCTCGTCATCTGGCTCGCCCTCTCTGCCTTCGGGAATCGCCCAGAACTGCGCACCCTCGCTACCGAGGCCGACCGCCAGCAGTTTATCCGCGATATGGGCTGGCAGACCTCCCCCGAATACTCCGAGTGCCGCAGTATCACTATCCCCGCCGACTGGAGCGAGGTCTATTCCCAGTACAATGAGCTCCAGAAACAGCAGGGCTTCGACCTCGAGCCCTACAAGGGCAAGGCCGCCGAGGTCTACTCCTACCCGGTCTACAACTACGAGGGGCACACCGAAAAGGACTGTATGCGCCTGACCCTCATCGTCTGCGGAGGTCAGCTCATCGGCGGCGACGTCTGCTGCACCGAGCTGGGCGGGTTCATGCAGGGGCTCAAAAAGGCTACTTCCTGACGGCTGCCTGCGGAGCCTTTGAGCGAATGAAGTCAAGAAATGCCTGACTGTCTTCAAGCGAGGTCTTCTCTATGAAATGCCCTCTGGCCTCCCTGTCGGAGGAGGTCTCGCAGAGGAAGAAAAACTCCGGCTTGTCGTAGACGGCGCTGAGGCAGCTGTAAAAGTTCACCGACCGCCCCTTGCCGTAGGAAAAGCATACAAAGGCGTTCTCGCTGAAGAAATATCTGTCGTCGGTGGTGGTGCGGCCTTTTTTCTCGAAGCTTTGCAGCACCTCGGCGACTACTTTTTTGGGGTGGAAGATGTTCCGATAGAGCAGCACCAGCCCTATGCTGACGGCGGGCAGCACGAACAGCAGGTCTCTGACGGACTTGTATCTTACGGCTCCCACGGCGGTGACTGCTATGATGAAGATGACAAGCGCGGCACGCTCGGCGTATCTGCGGCGTTCTCTTGTGGTGAGCACCTGCTTTGCAAGGCCGTTCTTATCCACGCAGCTGGCGGCTGTGAAGCGGCATTCGGGTACCGGTACGCCCAGCGCTTCGGGCATTTCGAGGGGCAGGTATGTGGGCTTGGCCTCGTCGGTGAGGCGCTTGCCGGCATAGAGCAGCGAATCGTTATCCAGCACCGGCGGCACGAAGCCCAACGTAACCATCCACTCCCATTTGAGCTTTTCGTAGTAGAGCGTGTCATCGAGGGACTCACGGCGGGCGAAGATGTAGGGTATGCCCCTTTCCCGGAGAATGATGAAGGCCTGTGCATAGAGCTGTCCTGCGGTGAATTCTCCGTCGAAGGCGGCGCAGGCGGCATAAGCCGCCGTCAGAGCGCCGGAAGTTACCGGCACGACAACGAGCGCCCCGAGAGGCCGCCCCTCATCCTCTGCAAGCAGGCAGAGGGTGCCGTCGGGCAGGCCCTTCTCAGAAAGGCGCTCGTATACGTCAGAGGCGCTGCCGCCCCCGGACTTGAAAAACAGTCTCAGCTCCGCAGCTGCGGGAGAGGTGTTGATCTGCATATTATTCCTCCCTGCCCGGGGCGGGTATTTCTGTATCGGGGGTATCTTTGGCATCGGCAGGGGTTTCTTCGGGCTCGGTCTCAGGTTCGGTATCTTCTTCGGCATCCTCCTTAGTATCGCTTTCAAGGGCATAGCAGAACCGCGAATACTTCCCGTGGGCGGGCTTTTCGGTGTCGATGCCGAGAGCTTTCAGCTCAGCCAGCAGTCCCGTGGGGTAGCTGCCTGTGTACTCGGCCTCCAGCTCATAGTCTGTGATGCCCAGATACTCGTTGAGGTCAAGAGCCAGCTCTATGCCCTCATAGTCATAGCAAAGCTTGCGGACCGTCCTCAGCGAGCCCAGCTGACGGGCTTCCTCGGCGGT
The DNA here is from genome assembly GCA_017529875.1 of Ruminococcus sp. GTDB lineage: Bacteria > Bacillota > Clostridia > Oscillospirales > Ruminococcaceae > FB2012. Next base: position 58,029 of record JAFXNC010000049.1, read on the forward strand.
GCCGCAGATCTCCATGATAAGCTCCGCGGGAATAGTCACAGGTGCCGCGGTGAGCTCCTTTTCGATCTCCTCCCGCACCATGAGCGAGCCGCTGCCGGCCTCCTCGGCGGTGACAGCCACAGGCACCTTTGCCTGCAGCAGCGCCCTGCCGCCTATCTCTCTTACCCTGACGCTGATGCGCTTTTCCACGCAGGCGGAGCAGGTGTAATAGCGGTTGAGCTGCTCGATCTCGGTGGCGAAATCGAAGGACCTTTCGATCAGCTCATACTCCTCTTTGGTCAGCAGTATCTTAACTTCTTTTTCCAGCATCCTGAATCACTCCTCGGCCTTGCTGCTGTCGGAGACGGTCTCGGTGACCTTGATCTGTTCGGTCTTTTCGGGGATAGTGAAGCCGTTCTCCTTGTGCTCGCCGTAGGTGGAGAGCCATACCTTGGTGAACTTGATCTCGTGGACAGGCTGGATGTTCCTGTTCTCCTTGTCGGCGGGGGCGTCCTCGTCTACGATCTTGGTGTTGAAGATCTTGTCCAGGGTATCCCAGCCGTCATAGACCTGTCCGAACAGGGTGTACATCTGCATATAGTTGGGCACGCCGCCGTACTTCTCGAAGATATCGCAAACCCGTGAGAAGCCGTTTACGTCCTCGTCCACCGACTTGCGCAGCTCCTCGATATCCACCACGTCGCTGAGCACGGTGAAGACGCTGCCGGCCTTGGGCTTGGAGAACCGTCCGCCCTCCTTGACCAGGGAGCCCAGAGTGCCCTTGGTAGGCAGCATATTGCCGGAGATCTCCACGTTGACCATGTCCATCTCGGTATCGTCGGCAGCGGTGCCGTCAAGAGTCTTGCTGCCTGCTATGAAACCGCCTGTAACGCCGCTGGTGCGCAGCAGGGCGCAGGCGTAGGTGTTGTCGAAATACCCCTTGCCCACAAGGTCCTTGAAGTACTTGCAGTACTCCGGGGCCTCGTTCTCGTAGAGGACGGCCTTGAAGGTGCCCTCGGTGGTCTCGAAGATGACTACCGGGGCGTCATCGGCGGGGGCCTCGTACTGTACGAAGGTGGACTGTGTGTAGTCGATCTTGTCGCCGCTGCCCTTCATGAGCAGTGCCGCCAGTGCCACGATCACCACGCAGACCACGCCGATCATTGAAAACCTGAAATACACCCGCATCTTTTTGGCGCGGTACGGGTCGCGCATACCTATATTGCTTGCCATTTTACTCTCCGATCAGTTTATCCTGCTTATCTCTGTGCCCTGACGGGTCTCGCGGATGGAGTAACCCATAGCCGTGATCCTGTCTCTCAGCTCGTCTGCAAGAGCGAAGTTCTTGTCCTTACGGGCCTGCTTTCTCTGCTCCACCAGCTCCATGACCTCTGCGGGGATATCCGACTGAGCGGCCTCCTGACCGGCCTTCAAAGCCCTGGCTTTTTCGATGAGCCCCAGAGACAGCACCCTGTCATAGTCCTCTATGAGCGCCAGCTTGGTGGCGGCATTGGTGTCGGCCTTGAACACATCATAGAGAGCGGTCACGGCGTTGGAGGTGTTCACATCGTCGTCCATGGCAGCGGCAAAGCCCGCTTTTACGCGCTCAAACGCCTCTTTGTCCACCTCGCCGGGAGCCTCGTTCATCAGCGCCGCGATGCGTGCGATGAGCTTGTCAAAGGCCTGCTTTGCGTTATCCAGATTATCCCAGCTGAACACCAGCGACTTGCGGTAGTGGGACTGCAAGCAGAAGAACCTGTATACCAGCGGGTCATAGCCCTTTTCTTCAAGCAGCGACACGGTGAGAAATTCTCCCGAAGACTTGCTCATCTTGCCCTTGTCGGTGTTGAGGTGATGTACATGGAACCAGTAGTTGCACCACTTGTGTCCTAAGAACGCCTCGGACTGGGCGATCTCGTTGGTGTGGTGGGGGAACTGGTTGTCGATTCCGCCGCAGTGCAGGTCAAGATACTCCCCCAGGTGCTTCATGGAGATGCAGCTGCACTCGATGTGCCATCCCGGATAGCCCAGCCCCCAGGGGGACTCCCATTTCAGCTCCTGATCGTCGAACTTGGACTTGGTGAACCACAGCACAAAATCCGCCTTGTTGCGCTTGTTGCCGTCTTCCTCAACTCCCTCACGGACGCCCACTTCAAGGTCTTCCTCGCTGACCTCTCCGAATACGTAGTACTTGCTGAGCTTCGAGGTGTCGAAGTAGATGTTCCCGCCCGCCTCGTAAGCATAGTCCTTCTCGATGAGGGATGAAATGACCTTTATGAACTCGTCGATGCAGTGAGTTGCGGGCTCTACTACGTCGGGGGTCTTGATGTTGAGCTTGGCGCAGTCGGCGAAGAAAGCCTTGGTGTAGAAATCCGCGATCTCCATGACCGTCTTGTGCTCGCGCCTGGCGCCCTTGAGCATTTTGTCGTCGCCGGTATCGCCGTCGGAGGTCAGGTGTCCCACATCGGTGATGTTCATGACGCGCTTGACGTCATAGCCGGAATAGCGCAGATACTTCTCAAGGATATCCTCCATGATGTAGCTGCGCAGGTTGCCTATATGGGCGAAATGGTATACTGTGGGGCCGCAGGTGTACATGGCGACCTTCTTCCCCTCGTTGGGGATAAAGTCCTCCTCCCTGTGGGACAGCGAGTTGTAGAGCTTCATTTACATCTTTCCTTTCATGTATGAAGTCAGAGACAGTCCCCTGTCCCTGACCTGCTTGCGTTATGGGAGCTCGGTGAGCTGTTTTTTCAGCAGCATCTCCAGATATACCCCGGGACACACCATAGCTATCTGCTTGGGTGTGGCTATGGGGATGCGGTTGCCGCGGTAGAATATGCTCTTGCCGTCGGATTCCAGCACCGCCTTGACCAGCGGAGTCTCGGTGACGTCCTGGTCGGTGATGAGTCTACAGTTATGCGCCAGCAGCTCGAAAAGCTCTTTGAGCTTGACGTACTTGCGTGCGTCACAGAATACCGCCAGCGTCGCCGCATCGGTATCTCCCAGGCGGTCACGGTGCAGATCCAGCGCCAGGAAATACTGGGTGTCTTTGAACGGCATAACGAGAACGACCCCCTCCCCCTCGGAGAAGGAGAAGAAGAAGTCCCTCAGCTCGCTGTTGTCGAACTGCACCTCCATGAGGCGGGTTATCTTCTTGAACAGCGGGTTCTCGATCTCAGGGTTGACCTTAGTGAGGTCGGGTTTTTCAAAGCGCCTTTCCACAAGCAGCTCGGTATCGTCGGTATCGTACTTGTCGGAAAACAGCAGCTCGGTCAGGCTCTCCCTGACCTGTAAGCTCATGCCCATTTTCATTCCCTCCTTGAAAATGTTTATGACTGTTTACTTGCTTGCATCAATATACTTCCAGTAGGCTTTCAGATATATTCCGCCGGAGATCAGCGTAAGCAGTACGGCTATCCAGATAAGACCCTCATTTATCAGGAATATCTCCGACTTCCAGTTCAGGTCGGGGCTTCCCTTTGCCTCCGGCCAGAGTATCTGCAAGACCATTATTGCGATCTGGGCGACCATGGTGAAGAAGGTCTTCAGCTTGCCCCAGATGCCTGCGGCGACCACTACGCCCTCTCCCGCGACCACGAGCCTCAGACCCGTTACCATGAACTCTCTCGAGAGTATGATTATTGCCGCCACCGGGTCTATCCACCGCTCGAAGGCGAAACAGATCAGCGCCGACATCACCAGCAGCTTATCCGCCAGCGGGTCCAGGAATTTGCCGAAGGTGGTCACAAGATTATATCTGCGTGCCAGCTTCCCGTCCAGGAAGTCGGTAGCCGAGGCCAGTACGTATACCGTCAGCGCCCATACGGTGTGGTAGGGTATCTCATACACCAGCAGAAACACCAGGAAAAACGGTATCAGTACGACTCTCATCACAGTCAGCTTGTTTGGTAGATTCATATTTGTATGCGTATCCTTTCAGTCAGCTCTTGTTCCGAGCAGATCATAGTCCATAAGGTCGTCTATGCTGACCTTGACATACTCCCCGACCCGGGGCTTGTTCTCGCAGGTGAAGAACACCTTGCCGTCTATCTCCGGGGCGTCCATGGCGGAGCGTCCGTACCAGCACTCGGCATAGCGGTCAAAGCCCTCGGTGACTACCTCCAGGGTCTTGCCCAGCTGGGTCTCGTTGAAGCGGTCAGATATGAACATCTGCTCCTCCATGATGATCTCGCTGCGCTTTTCCTTGACCTTGATAGGCACCTGATCCTCGAAATCCGCTGCGGGAGTGCCCTCCTCGGCAGAGTAGGCAAAGCAGCCCAGCCGCTCGAACTTTATCTCTTTGACGAACTCGCACAGCTCCTCGAACTGCTCCTCTGTCTCCCCGGGGAAGCCGGTGAGCAGGGTGGTGCGCAGCACGATGCCGGGTATGCGGGCTCTGATCTTGTTTATCAGTGCGGTAAGGCTCTCTCTGTCGCCGCTGCGGTTCATGCGTTTGAGTATCTCGCCGCAGCAGTGCTGTATGGGGATATCCAGGTACTTGACCAGCTTTTCCTCCTCAGCGATGACCTCCAGCAGCTCATCCGTGATGCGCTCCGGGTAGGCGTAGAGCGTCCTTATCCACCGGATGCCCTCTATTTTGCAAAGCTCTTTTAGCAGCGCCGCCAGCTTAGGCTCGCCGTAGATATCCTCGCCGTAGCGGGTGGTGTCCTGAGCGATGACCACCAGCTCGGTAACGCCCTTCGAGGCCAGCCACTTAGCCTCCTCGATGACGTTCTCCATGGGTCTGCTGCGGAAACGTCCTCTTATCATGGGTATGGCGCAGAAGGTGCAGCAGTTGTCACAGCCCTCGGCCACCTTAAGATAAGCATAAAACGGCTCGGTAGAAATGATCCTGCCGCCCTCGATATCCAGCATCTCCTTCTCGCCGTAGGATGTTATCGGTTCACTTCCGGCGTAGATGCTGCGGATTATCTGCACGATATCGCTGTTGGAGCCGATGCCCACCACAGCGTCCAGCTCGGGGATCTCTTTCATGACCTCGTCGCGGTAACGCTCCGCAAGGCAGCCGGTACAGATAACGGCCTTGATCCTGCCCTCCTGTTTCAGGGTGCAGAATTCAAGTATAGTATCAATGGCCTCCTGCTTGGCGGCCTCGATGAAGCCGCAGGTATTGACGATCACGACCTCAGCCAGCGCCGCGTCTGCGACGATCTCGAAGCCTTCCTCTCTGAGCTTATAGAGCATCCTCTCGGCATCCACCTGATTCTTGGCGCACCCGAGGGACACCATACCCACTCTTGTACTCATCAGAACACCTCCAAAAGCGTGTATGCATACTTTGTTATATTATCTCACTTTTTAACCAAAATGTCAAGTCTTTTTTTTGCTCTGCTTATCTAAATGGGGGGCACAGCCCCCAGTTTCTTGCGAGCGCAGACGAGCAAGAAACTTCCCCCCGGCTTCGTCGGGGCTCGTCCTTTGGGGCGGCGTTCTCTCCGCTCCTTCGTCGCTCCGTTCACTCTGCCCCAAAAGCCCCTCCTCGCCTGAATTACTATTCACTATTATCTAACTGGGGGCACAGCCCCCCATTTTAAATAACCCATTTTAAATAATAAGCTAAAACACCCCGCCATGCTTGGATAGCACAGCGGGGCACTATTTTTATCCGGTTCAGCCAGTCTGTGTCAGCAGCAGCTTTTGCAGCAGCGCGTAGTCGCGCATATTGACCTTGCCGTCGCCATCCATGTCGGCGTTGGCGGTGACGATCGTTACCGACGAGGGGTCGAGCAGGTACTTTTGCAGCACGGCGTAGTCGCGCATATTCACCTTGCCGTTGCCGTCAACGTCGCCCTTGAGGACAGCGGACTCGGCGGCGGTGACTGTCCGCTGACAGAGGATATAGCCCTCATAGATGCTGTTCACCTGCATCCTGCCGCCGTTGACGTAGACCAGCACATTCTGTGAAAACGTCTGAGATGCGCTGAGCCGCGATACCATGCAGTACATGGTGTACCTCTCTCCGGCGATGAACTTCTCCCCTGTTGCCATTTTCTCCGTGCCGTGATACCAGATCGTGGCGACTCTAACGTCGCCCTTGGTCACGGTGAGGGGCTGGGGGGTGTTGCCGGCCTTGGGCATGACGGCCTGCATCTGTATCTCGGTGATCTTGCCCGCATAGGCGGTGAAGTCGATCTCATAGGTGCTGTAACCGCCGCTTTTCCTCACAAAGGAGGCATCCCTGCCGTTGACCTTAACAGTGAGATCGGCGGCGAACTCGTAGTTATCCTCGGGGCAGAGGTTGAACAGGGCGGTGTAGGTCTCCCCTGCGGTGAACCTGTCCCCTGCGCTCACCTTTCTGTCCCCGTGGTACCAGAAGCCCCGGTTTTGGGTGGAGGAGGATAATTCTCCCCTGCAAATGATGACGCCGGGGGCGGAGGTGGTCATGGTATCGTTCATCACTTCCCCCGCCACTGGCTCGGTGAGGGTGACGTTCACCTCGGAGACGGTGATACCCCGGCAGTCAAACTCCGCCGTTACCTTGCACAGGTAATCGCTGAGCTTGGTGACGGTGGGTCTTATTGAGCTGTCGCCGTTGATGCCGATGACAGGCACCGCGCCGATCAGATAGCCCTCATCCGCCTGGATAACAGCCTGTAATCTGTACTTATGCCCTTTGGTGAAAGTATCACCGCTTGCCAGTTCCCTGCCGGCGGTGATGTCATACCAGGAGGTCAGGGCGTCCTCCCGGCAGATGCCCAGGGAAGAATTAACTGTGGCTGCCCGGGGCTTCGCGCCGTGAACAGGCTCGGTGACACTGAGGCTGGCGTGGGTGGCAACAGGCGTGGAGATAACGAATCTCCTGCCAGTTAAGAGCCTGGTCTTTCCCAGCTCTGAGGTCTTATCCGCGCCGTCCACCGTTACCTTTGTAAGGTCTGTGAAGCGGTTGCGTATCGCCTGGTTAGGGCTGTAATTGTTGTGGAGGGAGAAGTCCTTATAGGTCGAGTTGATCCTGGCGTTGTATATTTTGAACTCCTGAGTGTTATACTTGAAATTGAATTTGCCGTCGTAGTAGTCGGAGGTGTAATTGAAAGTACCGCCGTAGATATATATGCGGGGGCGGGTAGTATTCAGGTTGAAAAACTCATACTCAGAGGTGAATGTACCGCCGTTTATCTCTATGGGAGAATCCACCGAGGAGAACATCTTTTTATGGTTATGGCTCTGAGTATAGGTGCCGCCGTTGACGATGAGCTTGCCGCCGTAGGCTTCAAAGAGGTAAGAAAAGTCATTCGCCCCCGAATAGCCGGAGATGCCGTTTATCACAGTACCCCCGCCGGCGGAGTCGTCTATTATCAGGGTGGTGTTTTTGCCTGCCGAGAAAATGGCTCTGTCAGCGGTGCCGGAATCTCTTTGCAGAGTATGGCCGTTGAGATCCACGTGGTAAACGCAGGTCCTGCTGTTTGAGTAGGTGCTCAGCATATAGTTATCGTTGGCGTCTGCCCTGTAGATCGTGGCGCCGAGCTTGATGTACACTTCGTCGAAGTCGGCATCCAGCAGCTCTCTCAGGGTATCGTAATCCGCCGCGAGATAGGGGTCAGCCTTTGTCCCCGACCCGGACACGGCATAAGCCTCGAACGCCCCTTCGGGCAGGAACGCGAACATCGAAACAGCCAGCGCCAGCGCTGTCAGCAGACCCCAAAGCCTGTGCTTTTTCATATCCTTCTCCTCCTTTTGTGTATCATGTCCGTCCCTCCGAGGGCTCAGAGCTTGCCGTACCCGCACTGCTTCACCGCATCCAGCACCCTGTGGGCGGCCTCCTCCTTGGACATCAGGGGCAGTTCCTCACAGCTGTCACGGGTTATCAGCGTCAGGACGTTGGTGTCCACGCCGAAGCCCGCCCCCTCGGTGCGCAGGGAGTTGGCGCAGATCAGGTCGCAGTTCTTGCTTTCCAGCTTGCGGCGGCTGTTTTCCAGCACGTTGTCCGTCTCCATGGAGAAGCCGCAGATGACCTGCTCGCCGCGCCTTTGCTCGCCCAAGGCTTTGAGGATATCTTTCGTCCGCACAAGGGCTATGCTCATGTCGGCGTCGGACTTTTTGAGCTTGCTGTCGGCGGTGACGGCGGGGGTGTAGTCCGCTACCGCAGCCGCCTTGATGATGATATCCTGCGCCTCCGCCCGGGACATGACGGCCTCATACATCTCAGCCGCAGTACCCACCTTGACCACCTCCACAAAGCGGGGCGGTTCCACCTCCATATGCGCACATACGAGAGTTACCTCCGCGCCACGGAGCATGGCGGCCTTTGCCACGGCAACGCCCATTTTGCCGCTGGAGTGATTGGAGATAAACCGAACCGGGTCGATAGGCTCCCGGGTGGCGCCGGCGGTAACAAGCACCTTGCGCCCGGAGAGGTCTTTCTCGCAGGCGATCTCCCGGAGCACCCAGTCCACGAGGACGCTTTCCTCCGGCAGGCGTCCGTCGCCGATATCGCCGTTGGCGAGCATACCCCGCTCGGCGCTGATGATGCCGTAGCCGTAGGAGGCCAGCTTGCGGATATTGTCCTCGACTATGGGATTATGGAGCATATTATGGTTCATGGCGGGGGCGACCAGCTTTTTGCAGGGGCAGGCCATGACGGTGGTGGTGAGCATATCGTCGGCGATGCCGTTGGCGATCTTTCCGATGACGTTGGCGGAGGCGGGGGCGATCAGGACGACGTCTGCGGCCTTAGCCAGCGCGACGTGCTCGACGCTGTACTGGAAGTTACGGTCGAAAGTGTCTATCAGACACTTATGGTTTGTGAGGGTCTCGAGGGTGATCGGATCAATGAACCGGGTGGCATTCTGAGTCATGAGCACCTGGACATCGGCGCCGAGCTTAACGAGCATCCGGGCGACGTTAGCCATTTTGTAGGCGGCGATAGAGCCGGTGAGAGCGAGGACGACGGTTTTACCTTTCAGCATGGTTTATACCTCCTGTGGGATAATATGGTCTTTTTTATTATAACACATATCTTCATAAAAAGATAGAGCTTTTGAAAAAATTCTTAACAGAAACAAAAAACGGCCGGGGCAAAGCGCAGGCGCGATAAAGAAGTTTTGTGGGGGCACTTTTGTCAAGGATTTGACGGAAGTTCCTTTGCGTTTACTTTGTGCAGCGCCTGCTAAGAAGAATACCGTGCAAAAGCACGGAGAAGAAAGAATAAATAAGAAAGAATAATAGCGGTATCGCCTTCGGCGATGATTTCTAAATTCGTCCGCTTCGCGGACACCACTATTATTCTTTATTCTTTCTTCTTTATTATTTTTTTTTTAGCGGTGGCGCACACAAAAATATGATATACAAATACTTCTATATCGCCACCGCGCTAAGACCCTGACCGTATAAATACTTTATCTGAGTTTAAAATGCAGCGGCATACCGTTTCTCATGGCTATGTTTACCTCGCCCTGTATCAGCGGCAGGAAGTAGCGGAAGGCCGCCTCCGTCACGTCGTTGCCCTGGTCGTTTATCCACTCCGGCGGGAAGAATTTCTCCTTGTTCGCCACCAGCTCCGCCGGGGCGCTCTCCACCTTCACCACATAGGGGATGTCCGAAAGCCGCTTGAAAACCATGGTCTTGCCGGTCTCACCCGCCAAAGCCGCCTCAACGCCCTTGGCGCCGATGAGCTCCGCTTCGTCGATGTCGGTCTTGGAGCAGATGTGGGAGGAGCAGCGCTGCATAACGTTGAGCTCTATGGAGCGTACCTTGCAGCCGATCTCCCGGCGGACGATGTTCTCCAGAGCCTTGCCGACGCCGGAAAGATATTCGTGCCCGAAGTTGTCCACAACTCCCGAACGGCAGTTTTCCTCGGGTATCTCAACGCCCTCCGATACCGCCACGACAACAGCCTTGTGCTTGGCCATCATCGCCCGGACGTCCTCCACGAACTGCTCCACAGAGAATTTCTTCTCCGGCAGGTAGATCAGGTGAGGCGCCAGCTCGTCGTTGGCACGCAGTACACAGGCGGAGGCCGTGAGCCAGCCCGCGTGTCTGCCCATGATCTCAACGATAGTCACCGACTGTATGGAGTAGACAGAGCTGTCCCGGATGATCTCCTGAACCGTCGCCGCAACGTACTTCGCCGCAGAGCCGAAGCCCGGGGTGTGGTCGGTGACAGGCAGGTCGTTGTCAATGGTCTTGGGGATGCCGATGACCTTCACCGACGAGCCCTTTTCCTTGAGGTACGCCGAGAGCTTCACCACGGTGTCCATTGAATCGTTGCCGCCGATGTAGAAAAAGGCCTCTATCCTGTGGCGCTCGAAGCAGGCCAGTATCTTCTCATAGACCGCGCTGTCTTCCTCGGTGCGGGGGAGCTTGTACCGGCAGGAGCCCAGCACCGTTGAGGGGGTCTGCCGCAGCAGCTCCATGTCCTCGTTGGTCTTGATGACCAGTTTCAGGTCTATGAGCTCGTCCTTGATGATGCCCTCGATGCCGTTTATGGAGCCGAAGACCGCGTCGATAGCGGGAGTTCTCAGCGCCTGTCTGAACACTCCGATAAGTGAAGCGTTGATGGCACAGGTGGGGCCGCCCGACTGCGCAACTGCAATATTCATGTTTCTACCTCCGAAAAATTATTGTTCGGTAATTATTCTGATTTCTTCCCGAAATGCATAAACGCCAGTATGCCTATGGGCAGGAAGTATACGCACCATGCCACCAGGGCAACAGTACCGCCGCTGCCCCCGGAGCCGGAGCTGCCGGAGAAAACGCCCGTCATGGGCATGAAGAAGCAGCCGGGGAAGAAAGCGCCGTGTATCATAAGCAGCCATTTGAGCCACTTGTCAGGCTTGTTATCGGGCTGCATGGAGAGGCCGAGGAAGAAGGTGGAAAGCGCCATCATGCCGTAGCCCAGCAGATCGTAGCAGAAGGTCAGGCTCCCGGGCTTGAATCTGAGTATGCTCTCCGCCTGCTCGTTCAGGTCGTTCTGTGCGACATAAGTATTCTGAGAAAAGTACACCAGCAGCACCAGCAGCGCATACACCGCCGCAAGCACCAGCCCGGTATTGGCAGCCACCCGCCTGTCCGGGGAGCTCTCATTCTGGATGCCCGCCGACATCATGATATACCCTATCGGCAGCAGCGAGCAGACAAAATACTGCCCGTTGGAAAAACCGGTTATCAGAAATACCGCGAAGAAGAAGACCGTCAAGGTGACTATCACCGAACCGATCTTAGGGATCATCCTGTTCATAGCGACCTCCCTTGTTACGGCTGAGCCGATTTGACCGTAACAGATTATACCACATCGCGCCGGGGATTGCAAACATTTTCCGCCTCGGAAATACAATTTCGGATATTTGACCAACGGTAAACGATTACCCGCGAGCCCGGTTAGGGGGATTTTGCCCTGCCGCACCGGATAATGCACTTGAAAAAACAGATAAAGTGTGCTATAATCAACTACGGGCGCACAAGCTGCCCGCCGCAGACTACCAGCTCAGGGGAGCTGAGCACCTCAAAGGGCATATCCCCTGCCCCGAAGAGCACCAGGTCGGCGCGTTTGCCCGGTTCGACAGAGCCTGTGATGCCGCCGATGCCCGCTATCTGCGCGGCGGTGACTGTCACCGCGTCCAGAGCCTTCTCAAAGGACAGGCCGTGCTTCATGCACACCCCGACGCTTATGGGCAGATACTCAATGGGTATCTCGCTGTGGTCGGTGCAGATCGCTGCGGGAACGCCCGCTTTCGCCAGTACTGCGGCGTTGGCGGGGGTGATGTTGGCAAGCTCCGGCTTGCAGGCGTCGCACATTATGGGGCCTACCACGGCGCAGGCGCCCTCCTCTGCCAGCTCCTCGGCGATGAGATGTCCGTCGGTGCAGTGGATGAGCACATAGTCGAGGCCGAACTCCTTGGCTATCCGCACCGCGGTGAAGATATCGTCGGCGCGGTGGCAATGGAAGTGGGCTTTCAGCCTGCCCTCCAAAAGGGGTATCAGCGCCTCGCTCTCCATGTCAAGGTCGGGCAGGTCGCTGCTGTCCTCGGCGTTGGCCTTGTCCTCGGCATAGCGCTTGGCCTTGTACAGCGCCTCCCTTATCATGGCGGCGATAGCCATGCGGGTGCAGGGGGACTCGTCCCGCTCCATGTAGGTCATCTTGGGGTTCTCGCCCATGGAGAATTTCATACCCACGGTGCCCAGCAGCATCTTGTCCACCCGCTTGCCGAGGGTCGAAATGGCGCAGATGTCCCCGGCTATGGGGTTCATGGACCCCGGCGACACCAGCACAGAGGTGACGCCCGCGGAAAGAGCCTTTTTAAAGCTCACATCAAAGGGGTTTATGGCGTCTATGATATGCAGCTGCGGTGCTATGGGGCGGCTTTCCTCGTTGAAGTCCTCCCCCTCGATGCCCACGCCGCCTGTGGAGAGCCCCAGGTGGGTATGGATATCTATGAAGCCGGGATAGATCGTGCCGCCTCCGGCGTTTACGGCGCTTTCTGGTATCCCCCCGGGACTGCCGCTTCCCACCTCGGTGATAAGGCCCTCCTCAAAGCGGACATAGCCCTTGTCGATGACCCTCCGGGAGGCGTCCTGAGTGTATATTTTGGCGTTGTAGATAAGCATAGGTTACTCCTTTGTTATTGTTGAGCCGTCGGGCCCCGGCAGGGCTCTTTGCGGCTTATTATCAGCAGGCGGTCAGCGCCTTTTTGAAACTCATAGCCGACATCCTGACCGCTTCGAGCTCCTCAAGAGAAGTGATCCTGCCCCAGGGGACAACGCTGTCAAGCTTAAATGCCATGACTGTTCACCTCCGCAGACCGGGCTTTACCGCCGGTCAGTCAATTCGTCGAACCGAATCCCCCCGCGCCCCGCTCGGTCTCGGGGAGAGAGTCTCTTATCTCCACCTCCGGGAGGAACACCGGCGTTATCACCAGCTGAGCGATGCGCTCGCCGGGCTCGATGACCCTGTCCTCGCGGGAATGGTTATGCAAAGCTACGAATATCTGCCCGCGGTAATCGCTGTCCACCACCCCGACGCAGTTAGCCGGGGCAAGACCCTTTTTCGTGGCGGTCGAAGACCTTGCATAGATCAGCAGCACGCAGCTTTCCTCCCCCTCGACGGCGGCTGAGATGCCGGTGGGGACCTTGACGGTCTCCCCTGCTTTGACCGTCAGCGGCGCGTCGAGGCAGGCCGAAAGGTCATACCCTGCGCTGCCTGAAGTGGCCCGGGCAGGTATCACCGCGTTGTCGCTGAGCTTTTGTATGAGAAGTTTCATCGTTATCCCTCCGTTAGTGTCTGAAATTTATCTTCACGCTGCATATCTCCGCGTCGGTGCCTACCCGCATAAAGGGGCCGAACACTCCCACGCCGGAGGTCACTACGGAATACATATCATCCTTCTTTATGACGCCGCAGGGGTTCTCCCAGACGATGTCGGTTATCACCGTCAGCGGGAAGACCTGCCCGTCATGGGTGTGCCCCGAAAAGTCGATATCGCAGCCCGCGTCGGCGGTCTCCTGCAATTCGTTGGGCTCGTGGGCGATGACGAACACCGGCTTGCTCTTGTCGAGGCCGCGGGTAAGCTCACCGACAGTGCTGCGGGAGCCGTCGTCGGTGCCGGGCTTCATGCCGTCACGCCTGCCCACAAGATAGAAGCTGTCCCCGATCAGCACAGATTCGTCACAGAGCAGGTTTATCCCGGCCTTTTCGCAGAAATCCCGCATATTGGCGTCGTTGGGATGTGAGCCTCCCCAGTTGAAGGTGAAGCCCATCAGTATCTGCTCGTCGATATCGTGGTTGCCGTAGGTGGCCCATACGCCGTACTTCGCGTCGATCTGACGAAACAGAGCGGCGATCTCGTCGGGGTAGTCAAGTCCCTCGGTGGAGTTGTCGAAGATATCCCCCGCGAATATGACTATATCCGGCCGGACGGCGTTGATCTTCTCAACCATCTGCGCGATATGATCCCGGCCTATGGCGTAGCCCATGTGGGTGTCCGCGATGAGCACGGCGTTGAGGCTGTCCATGCCCGCGACCTGCTTTCCCACGGTAAGCTCGTACTCGGTGGTCTTGATCTGCCGGGCGTTATATGCGCCGTAAAAGCATACCCCGCCGGCGCAGAGAAACACCGCCGCGCCTGCCGCGATGACCCCGCCCCGGGAAAACAGCCCGGTATCTCTGAGTTTAGTGTGAAGCATAATAAACCTGAGCAGCTCCGCGATGAGCAGCGCCGAGAGGAAATACAGCAGTATCCCCATCCAGTAGGCGGAGAACCGCCTCACCGCGATAGCGAAGCCCGACCTGGGCAGCAGCAGCGCCGCCGCCGGCGACATAGCCATGACGAAGAATATCACCGTTATCGTAACAGCCGACGCCCGTCCGCCCAGCCTGGGGCTCAGGTTTTTGAACCAGTACCGCAGGCGGAGGGTAATATAGTAATTCACCAGGACATAGCCCGGAAGAAGTAAAAGAAATATCATGGTCTTGCCTCCCTGTACTATTATACAGGGAATCCCCCTCAAAGTCAAGCGGGAGCGGCAGCGCCCCCGACAAAGCATTTTCTGTAAGGAGCGATCTGTATGAACACCAACGTAAAACAGTCCTATATCAAGCTCAGGGAGAACTGCGTCCTGCTGGACAGCCGCGGCTACAAGGTCAACGGCGGCAAGTACCAGCTGGAGCCCTTTATGAAGCTCAGTCTGCTGAGGCTGTTCGTCTACCTCGGCACCCGGGGCAAGCCCCTCTCCCCGGAGGAATCTGTGTTTATCGGGGAGTTCATGGGGCAGAGCTATACCCGCGAGGAACTGCTGCGGCTCGTCCGGGCGGACAAGCTCAAGGTGGACGACGTCATCGACACCGTGGTGATGCTCTGTGCGCCCTTTGCAGAGGCGGAGTGCGACGGCGTCATCCCCGACGGCTCGGGGCGGCTGATAGCCGCCGTAAACGACCTGGGTCTGGACTTCATCGCCTGCGACGGCAACAGCACCAACGAAGAAACAGCCGTCCTGGGCAAGCTGATCTTCCGCATGAAGAACTTCACCGGCAGCTACCTCTCCGCAAGAGGCGGCGCCCACAGGCAGGATGCCAACACCAATACCAATACTCCCGCAAACGCCCCCGCCGTTTCGGCTGCCCCTGCCGAGCCGGAAAAGACCCTTGATGAGCTCATGGACGAGCTCAATTCCCTGGTGGGGTTAGAGAACGTCAAGAGCGAGGTGTACAGCCTCTCCAACCTCATCAGAGTGCGCAAGATGCGGGAGGAGCGGGGCTTTGACCAGCCCAAGATATCCCTGCATCTGGTGTTCACCGGCAACCCCGGCACCGGCAAGACCACCGTTGCCCGGATAATCGGGCAGATCTACCGCAGTCTCGGGGCTGTGTCCAAGGGCACCCTCGTGGAAGCCGACCGCTCCAAGCTGGTCAGCGGCTATGTGGGTCAGACCGCCATCAAGACCCGGGAACTCTGCGAGAGCGCCCTGGGTGGAGTGCTGTTCATCGACGAGGCCTACACCCTTACCGCACATCAGGGGCAGAACGACTTCGGCATGGAGGCGGTGGAGACCCTGCTGAAATTCATGGAGGACAACCGGGACGACTTCGTGGTGATCTGCGCCGGCTACACCGAGCTCATGGAGGAGTTTTTGACCTCCAACCCCGGGCTGCGGTCGCGGTTCAACAAGTTCATCGAGTTCCCGGACTACACCCCCGACGAGCTCACAGACATCTTCCTGCTGCGGTGCAGCAGCTACAAGCTGGAGGTGGAGGATGAAGCCGTCGAGTGTGTCCGCGCCTTCTTCGAGAAGCGCTGCGAGAACAAGCCCGAGAGCTTTGCCAACGCAAGGGACGCCCGCAACTACTTCGAGCGGGTCATAACCCGTCAGGCAGACCGCCTCGCCCCCATGGAGGCTCCCACAGACAAGGAGCTGATGACCGTCACCGTGGCGGATGTGGTGGGCGTAGTGCTGTAACGCGGCGGCGGGATAGAAGTATTTGTGAATTATAACTTTGTGTGCGACGCCGCTGAAATAATAGATAATAAAGAAGAAAGAATAGAGAATAATTAAGGTATCGCCTTCGGCGATGATATTTTAATCATCGGCCGATACCTTTTTTTATTCTTTATTCTTTATTATTTCTTCTTTATTCTTTTAGCGACAGCGCTTTCATCTCCCGCTTGCGCTCATACATACGGTCGTCGGCAAGCTTTTCGGCGGCTTCGAGCTGGTCGGCTTCACCGGGAAAGCTGGCATAGCCGGAGGCTATCTGCATGGGGACAGGGGGCTTTTCCTTTTCGTTGTAGTCGGCGGCCTTCTTGGAGAGCCTGTCGAGAGCCTTACCGGCCTCGGCGGGGGCGGCGCCCTCGGCTACTACTATGAACTCGTCTCCGCCGGTGCGGTAGCAGATGCCCAGCTCCTCAAAGCTGCCGCTGATGAAGGCGGCGGCGTTGATGATGTGGCGGTCGCCCTCGGCGTGTCCGTAGACGTCGTTGACCTTTTTGAGGAAGTTTATATCCAGCTGCACGATGATGCAGGGGGTGCGCTTGCTGCGAAGCTCGTCCTCCTTTTCATGGAAGGCCGCACGGTTGGCAAGGCCGGTGAGGCCGTCGGTGTAGGCAAGCTTTTTCATCAGCTCGGTGCGTCCCCGCTCTACTGCGAGGCGGGTGCGTTCCTTCATCAGGTAGCGCCCAAGGCCGATAACGAAGATCAGCACGCCTATACGGGTGGCGAAGCTCGACCCCAGAGGGCTGTCCGGCGCTGCGGCGAATCTTATCAGGTCGATGATCACGCCCACCACCGCTGCGCCCATGCTGAAATGCACAGTCCGCATGAAGCTGCGGTCCACCGTCTTTTTCTTTACCGCCTTGCGCATGAGCCATACCGTGGTCACAAGGGATATGGCGATATTCACATGGGAGAAGGGCAGCATCAGCCGCACGTCGCTTACTCCCAGCAGGGAGAGTATCATGGTCAGGGTGAAGTTTACGGCAGTCAGTCCCAGCAGTACCGGCAGCATCACCGTATCGCGGTTGTTGGTGGCGTGAGCCATGAAGGACACCGGCAGGTAGGCTATGAACATCATACACAGGTAATTGACGAACCTTACTACCTCCGGATGCTGAGTAACGGCCTGCATGATGTAGGTGTCGTTGGCAGACCACAAGCCCGCCAGTATGGCGAAGGTGCCCAGGGAGAAGAAATTCACGTTGGTGCCGTCGCCGGTGCCGTGGGTGGCGATGCCGATTATCAGCATCAGCACACCGAACAGGGCGATTATCACGCATACCGAGAAACCCGGCAGTCCGTGGTAGTAAATATCTCCCATGAACTTGGCGGCGTCCTCTATTGCGGCGTCCATGATGTACACCGGGACGCTTTCGTATATGGGTCTGACGGTCAGCGTTACTTCACAGGAGCCCCGAGGTATCCTTATCATGTGGATGTACATACCCGAGGACTTGCCCAGCAGCGCCGCCTGCCGGGGCTCATAGGTATAGGTAGTCACTCCGTCAAATGCCGCGGAGATATCCGAATCCGCGCTCTTGAAGCAGAGCCGCATACCGTCGGTGTCTATGCCCTCAAGGCTGCGGGTAAGCACAAGCTCGCCGTGGGGGAGTTCGTCGAGGGAGACGGTCTCGCCGGCGGAGGTGAGCCAGTCCTCGGAAATATCGGTGACAGAGTCGTTGTAGTGGAGGCTGACGGTGGTGAAGCCCACCGATACCACCAGCACGCACACCGCTATCGCTATGAGCGGGAGCAGATCAGTCCAGATCTCCCAGCTGTTTTTGCGGAAAAGCTTCATGAGCCTTTCCCCCTTTCAGAGGCAGCTCATCCGAGGACGGTTATCTTCTTCTCGTCGAAGGGGATCATCACCGACTTTGTGCCCGCCTTGATGAAGTCTATTGTCAGTATGTACCTGTTCACGCCCACAGATACCGCGTTTGAGACGATGCCGTCGCCGTATTCGGTGTGGCGAACGAAGTCCCCCGCCCTGTAAACATGGGGCGGCTTGGGCGCAGGGGCAGGCGCGGGTCTGGGCGCCGGAGCAGGCTGCGGTGCGGGCTGAGGCGCCGGTTGAGGTGCGGGAGCAGGCGCCGGAGCCGGTGCCGGAGCCAGCCGGATCGCTTCTCCCGTGGAGAAGAAATAGAGATAAGCGGCGTTGACCCGCTTTCCGGTGATCCGCTCCAGCGCCCAGGCGTAAGCCCGGAGCTGGGGGGCGTATTCCGCCGCCCGGGCAG
>JAFXNC010000050.1 GCA_017529875.1 Ruminococcus sp.
GAGGCAAGAAACAAGATCAGAAACGCAATTGCCGACGTCCTGCTCGACAAAACAGACGATGAAAAAGCAGCGGTCTGAACCTTTTTGCAAAATCTGGACCAAATAAGGACCATTTCGCTGAAACAGGATATAGAAAAGCCTCGCAAACTGCGTATCTGCGCCGTTTGCGAGGCTAAATCTTTGGTGCAGGTGAAGGGACTTGAACCCACACGACCTTGCGATCACTAGCACCTGAAGCTAGCGCGTCTGCCTATTCCGCCACACCTGCAAATATTATGATTTGAAACTTTATCCTCGTCAAATCTTACGAGCCGCCGATGCGTCACTGTAGTAGCGCCGCCCGAAACTGGCGCGTCTGCGGAGCCTTGTGCGCAAGGCTTTGTCCGCCGCATCTGCATTTATTCCGATCTGATGTTTTTCTTCGTCAGATCTTCCGGGGCTGACCTGTTCGGGGGTGATTTGCCCTGCCGTAAATCAGCATTACTATTATATCACATCGGGGCGGGGTTGTCAAGTGCTTTTTGAAAAAAACCTGAAAAACTCTGCGCGGCCTTCGCGCTTGGCGGGCTGAGGCAGGGCTTACAGGGCGCTTTCCTGCGCCGCACGCTCGGCTTCTCTTG
This sequence comes from Ruminococcus sp., assembly GCA_017529875.1. Lineage (GTDB taxonomy): Bacteria > Bacillota > Clostridia > Oscillospirales > Ruminococcaceae > FB2012. The sequence continues at coordinate 621 of JAFXNC010000050.1, forward strand.
CAATGTGGGTCTCCAGGTCGGCAAGGCGGGTGGGGATCGGGATGTGGCTCTCCCTGTCGGTGAACCGCATGGCGAGGGCGCAGGCAGTGTCCAGGGAGATGCGGTTGCCCGCGGAAACAAATACCGGCTTCACGTCCTTATGGGTGCGCAGCGCCCTGCCGTAGACCTCGCCGCTTATGACGATATCGGTGAAGCTGCCGGGCTCGTTTTCCGGCTCGGTGTAGTCGGTGGACTTGTCTACCCGGAAATAGGTCTTGGCGATGCCCAGGGTGGGCTTGTTCAGGTGAAATGAGGCGTGGGTGGCTATCCCCATATGCCGGGGGTGGAGGTAGCCGTTGCCGTCGAAGACGAAGATATCCGGGTCGGATCTGAGCATTTCGGCAGTCTTCATCACCAGGGGCAGCTCCCTGAACGCCAGGAACCCGGGCATATAGGGCACCTCGATCTTGCCGCTGAAATGCTGCTTTTCCGTGACCTGCCGGGTGGCGGCGTCGATGACTACGATGCAGCACACCGCGTATTCCTCCTCGCCCTTTTTCCAGTAGGCAAGGTCAACCCCTGCCAGGGTCTTCAGCCCGTTTATATCGAACCCGTCGGTGAGGTCTATCTTCTGACGCAGCTCGTTTTGTATCTCGGTGAATCTTTCTTCGCTTATCATGTTCAGCCCGGCTTTCCTGTGCAGTTTTGTATATTATATCAGATACCAGGTGAAAAGTCAATTCAATATTGTAAACCGCTTGCCGTAAACGGGTTGACAATTCCGGCGGACTGTGCTATAATACATAATGCAAAGAACGGAGGCCGTAAAATGAACGTAAGACAAAAGCTTATCGCGCTTTTTGAAAATAACCGGGGACAGTTTCTCTCCGGGGAGGAGCTGGCTGAGGGGCTGGGCTGCTCCCGGGCGGCGGTGTGGAAGGCCGTTGCCGCGCTGAAAAAGGAGGGCTACGCCATCGACGCCGTCACCGGGCGGGGCTATCGTCTGGGGGCGCAGACCGACGTGTTGTCGGAGGCCGGGATACGCAAATACCTCACAGGCCGGGGCAGGGAGCTGACTCTCGATGTCCGGCAGAGCGTCACCTCCACCAACACCGTCCTGCGGGGATTGGCGGAGCAGGGCGCACCGGAGGGCACAGCCGTCCTCTCGGTGACTCAGACCGGCGGCAAGGGTCGGCTGGGCAGGAGCTTTTTCTCCCCCGCCGACACAGGCCTGTATATGAGCATACTCATGCGCCCCCAGATGTCTGCCGCGGATTCGGTGAGGATAACCACAGCGGCGGCCATCGCGGTCTCGAAAGCCGTTGAGGACTGCGGCGGCGGCGAGACTGCCATAAAGTGGGTCAACGACGTCTGCCTGCGGGGGAAGAAGATCTGCGGCATACTCACCGAGGCGTCTTTCTCCGCGGAAAACGGCGGCCTCGATTACGCCGTCACCGGCATCGGCATCAACGCCTACGAGCCGGAGGGAGGCTTCCCGCCGGAGATCGCAGATGTGGCGGGGGCGGTGTTCCAAAGCCGCCGGGAGGATATGCGCAACCGCCTTGCGGGGGCGGTGCTTTCCCGGTTCTGGGAGTGCTATCATGACCTGTTTTCAGCCGGGGCTCTGGAGTATTACAGGTCAAGGCTGATGTGGCGCGGCGAGCGTATCCGGGTTATCAGCGGACAGAGCGAATACCCCGCAGTACTGCTGGACGTCGATGACAGCTATGCCCTGAGGGTACGCCTCGACGACGGCACCGGGAAAAGTGTTTCCAGCGGCGAGATCACCATAAGGAGGACCGACAAATGACAGCACATACCACCGACTATCACAAGAGGATAACCCTGCTCTGCATCTGCGCCCTGTTCGCGGCGCTTTCGGCAGTGGGGGCCTTCATCAGGATACCCATACCCTACCTGCCCATCACGCTGCAAAGCTTTTTCACCATGCTGGCGGGGCTGCTGCTGGGAGGGCGCCTCGGGGCGGCGAGCGTGGGCTGCTACGTGCTGCTGGGACTGGCGGGAGTGCCGATATTTACCGAGGGCGGCGGCATATCCTATGTGCTCAAACCCAGCTTCGGGTATCTGGCGGGGTTTATCGCCGGGGCATACGTTACCGGGAAGATCGCCAATGCCAAAGCCGAACCTTCGATCAAGCGGCTGCTGGCGGCTGACTTTGCGGGGCTGGCGGTGATCTACGCTATCGGCATGGGGTACTTTTTCGCGGCGAAGAACCTATGGGTCGCCGGGGACGGCATGAGCGTATCGGCGCTGTTTTCAGCCTGCTTTTTCCCCTGCATCCCGGGTGACATAGTCAAGTGCGTATGCGGAGCGATGCTGGCTAAGCGGCTGATACCGGTGACGCGGAGATACAGAGCGGCGGTGAGGTCTGAATAAAAAAGAAAAATGCTGCGGAAGGCAGCCGTAATATACAAGTCGCAGAGGCTGTGCAGACCCGGCGCTGCGCAAAGAGAAAGCGGAGACACCAGGCAAGGATGTCTCCGCTTTGTTATATGGCTGTCCAAATCGACCGTCAGCTCCCGGATATGTTATGTATATCCAGCTGATTGTAGGGTATGCGGATGTTCTCGCGGTCGAGGCGGTCCTGGATAAGACGTATGCTGGCGCGGTGCAGCTCGGGGCGGCGCTCCGGCATACAGAAGATCCGCAGCCGATACTTCACCGCAGATTCGGTGAAAAACTGAGTGCCCTTGTACTCGCAGCTCTCCACGCCGTCTATGCGGGCGATCTCGTGGCTCATTTCCTCGAAGATCTTGTTTATGCGCTTGAAGTCCTCGTCGTAGGATAAGGGGATGTCCAGATCGTAAAGGTGGGAACGCTTGGTTATCTGGTCGATGTTGCGGTTGGAGATGGTCAGCTCGTCGTGGGTGTCGATGCTCCTGATGCGGGTGGAGCGGAGGCTGAACTCGATAACGATGCCCTCCACGCCGTTGTACTTCACCACGTCGCCTACCCGGTAGAAGTTGTCGGAGATTATCCGGAGTCCCATGATAGTGTCCTTGATGAAGTCCTGCAAGGCAAGACCGGCGATAGCTCCCGCGATACCGAGACCGGTTATCAGCGAGGTGACGTTGATGCCGTTGAGCTCCAGGATTATCAGCAGTGAGAAGATAACCAGAACGATCTTCGCTCCCCCCAGCACCGCCGAGGTGAAGGAGCCCGTCACTCCCTCGAGGTTGTCAACTTTTTCCCGCTTGGCAGCGGTCTTGGTGTAGACGTTCTTGAAGACCTCCCAGATTATAAAGGCGCCCAGCAGCACCATGGAGCTCTTGAATATCCTCCAGAACATATCCGAGTTGAAAATGTCGGAAAAATCAAATGCAAGCTTGTACATACTTTCCTCCTGTGCAGTGTATATCCGTAAAACATTATACCATATTACCCGACATAAGTCAAGGCAGCGCCGCCGGCGGGAGATTGGAAAAGTTGCTTGACTTTGACGCTTTATTATGCTATAATTCTGTTGACTTATTATAATTTATAAGGAGGAGATCTTTTGGATAATTCCGAGAAAATTCTTGTCATCCCCGGCGTATGCGAGGCGGAGCTGCTCAGGACGCTCTGCTGGCACGGGGAAAACAGCTTCGGTCTGCGGGTAAAGGACCCCGCCGAGCTGGCTGAGATCATGCTTATCAGAAACGGCATCGTCACAAAGGAGCGGCTCATCACCTCCCGGGAACAGACCGGCGTTATGCTCAAAGCACTGGGCAGATGCAGCAGCAAATGGTTCTCCCCGGATTTTGACAGCGTAAGTGCGCTGGTGTCCGCCATGAATATGCTCAGAAAGCGCATCCCCGCAGATGAGGCTGCCGCCCTTGCCGCCGGACTGCCGGAGGGCAGGTTCAAGGAGAAGAACGCGGCCCTGCTGGAGGCTTACAACGCCTACATGGCTCAGTGCGCCGAGGACAATGTCATCGACAGCGTGACCCTCATGCGCCGCGCCGCAGGCTGCGGAAAGCTTGACAACACCCGTATCATAACTCTTGCGGAGTACCCGCCGGAGCCCGCGGAGCTGGCTGTGATAAATGCTGCCTGCGGCGAGCCGGAGCAGATGACCCTGACAGAGCTGTTCGGCGCAGGCAAAGCCGCTCGGCAGGAGCCGGAGGTCTTCTCGGCCTACGGCGCTGTCAACGAGGTGCTGAAAATACTCGACAGCATCCTCGACCCCGACACCGGGACGAGCTTCGACCGCTGCACCGTGGCTGTGGCAGACCCTGCACTCTACTCCCAGCTGTTCTTTGAAATGGGCAAGCGTTACGATATACCCATGACCTTCGGCTGCGGCGTGCCCTTCGGCAATTCCGCCGCCGCCGGGTTCCTCAAAAAGCTGGCACACTGGTGCGGCACCGGCGTACACGGCGTACAGGCGCTCTCCGACCTTGTGTATTGCAGCTGCTTTGACCGGGAGAAGCTCTCCGGGGCTGTCTTCGGAGAAGCGGGCGGCGCCCTGCGCGAAGTCATCAAGTTGGCGGGAGAGCTGCGCCTCGGCTTCGACGGTACAGTCAACAACGAACGCATCGACGGCTTTGAAAACAGCCTCGACAAAGATGCCGATAAGGATACGGCAGAACTGCTGCCGGCGCTGAGAGCCTTCTCGCAGGAGCTTGCCGGGGGAGCGGTGTATCTGCTGAGGAATTATTGCAGATCCCGCAAGTCCGGCTTGAAGGGCATCGACATGGCCGCCTGCAGAGAGGCCGCCGCGCTGATGAAAGACTATGAAGCCGCCACCGGCGAAGACCCCGTGACTATGATCCCGGAGCTCATGAAGCGGAGCATCTGCCGCAAGGCAAGAAATGCAGGCTGCCTGCATATAACCTCTATCGACAAGGCGGCATTCGCCCTGCGGGACAGGCTCTTTGTGGCAGGCCTCTCGGCGGACACTTTCCCCGGCAGCCCCAACGAAGACCCCACAGTCCTTGACTGTGATATAGAGCTGTTCGATACCTCCGACACCGCACCCACCAGCGAGAACAGGATCCACCGCCGCGCCGAGGAGGCCGTTTCACTGGTGACGCTGGCGGCTGCTCTCGGCAACAGCATAACTCTGTCCTATTCGGATAAGCGTACTTCAGAGCTGAAAAACGCCAATATGTCCTCGGTGATGCCCAGGCTCTACAATGCCCTCACCGGCAGCAGCATCACCTTCGGCGAGATGCTCGAACGCAGGGAGCAGGTGGGCTTTTTCGAGAACCGCATCACCGCTGACCGGGGCATCGGCCTGAGCTTTTGCAGCGGCGAGGTCATCCCTCCCAGGGAGGTCAAGGAGGTCAAGGAAGACCCTGTCAACTGCTTCGACGACAGAGAGTACTCCCCCTCGGAGATCAATACTTTCTTCAGCTGTCCGCGGCAGTTCTTTTTCAGAAGGACCCTGGGCATACGGGAGCCCGAGGAGAAGGACGAGTTCAAGCTGTTCACCGCAGCGGAGAAAGGCACCATCATCCACGAGACCATGGAGATCATCGCAAAATCCGAGGAGGATATCAGCCGCGAGGAATACGAGGAGCTCTGCAAGAAGTGCATAAACGTTTTCGCCGGCCGCAGGACGCCCCTTGTCAGCTCCGAGGCCGAGAACGAGAAGCGTGAACTGCTGGAGCTGGCGCTGAGGACCTACGACAACGAGATCAAGACCGAAAAGTCCGTCATCAGCGCGGAGGCCGATATCCACGCCGCCCACACCAGCGGCGTAAGGCTGATCGGCAAGCCCGACAGGATCGAGGAGAGCGGAGGCGTGTACAGCGTCGGGGATTACAAGACCGGCCGCCACGTTGCTCAGGACATCGCGGATCCCAGGACCTGGCTCCAGACCATGTGCTATGCCTACATGGTGGGACATACCAAGGACCCGGTGAAGATCGACAAGCTCCAGTACCGCTATCCGAGGATGAAGGAGCCGGATCAGACCCGCGATTACGATCCCGCCGAGCTGGAGGCGATACTCAAATGCTTCCGGGAGTGCCTTGAAACACAGTACTTCCCGAGGTTCGACGATCCCGATGTCCCCGCCGATCCCGCCGATCCTAAAACGATAGCGAAGAAGAATCCCGCCATTAAGCCGGACGGGGATCAAAAGCCCTGCAAATACTGCAAATTCAAGACTATCTGCTCAGGGGGTAACAAGAAATGAGACTTAAAGATGAATACTATCCCACCGATCAGGAACAGCGCAGACTGATAGATGAACGAACTGACCTTAACCTCTTTGTGGAGGCCTCGGCGGGCTCCGGCAAGACCACCAAGCTGGTAGACCGCATGATCGCTATGGTGCTCTCGGGCATACCTATCTCGCAGATCAGCGCCATAACCTACACCAAGGCCGCCGCCAACGAGTTCTACGAGAGGTTCCAGACCAAGCTGGGCAAGCTGTCCTCCGCGGAGACCGACCCCGTAAGGCTCGACAGGCTGCAAAAGGCCATTAAGGATATCGACCTCTGCTTCATGGGGACGATAGACTCCTTCTGCGCACGGATACTCTCGGAGCATCCCAACGAGGCGCATCTGCCCATGGGCGCCTCTGTCGTCAGCGATGAAGAACAGAGCGAGATCGCGTCGCGGTTCTACCGGGAGATCTCCAACGGCCTTCACGGCAGCGAGCTCAAAGAAAAAGCAGACAGGTTCGTGTCTGCCGTCAGCGATCCCAAGACCGTATTCAGCACCCTGGTAAAGGATATCCTCGGACACCGGGATCATCAGTACGAGACGCTGCCGGTGCGCACTCCCGCAGAGCTCCAGAAGGATTCTCACGGGCTTTTTCAGATCTTCTCAGACATACATGACTATGTTGCTGACAAGAACAAGAAGGGCAAGATCACCATAAATGATTCGGTGCAGAAAGTGAGCGAATATGAGACCGCTGCCGATCACCCTGCCCTCGAACCCGAAGCGCGGAAGGACTCGGGGACATATATCTCGGACAATCTCAAGGCGCTGATCTTCGACCTGAATGACTTTGACGGAGTTCAGATCAACGACGAGATCGACAGCCTTTACCCCGATGCCGCGGCGTGGTTCATGGGCAACGTCAGCGCTGAGAACTGGGATCACACTTCACCTTTTCCGGGTAGAGGCGCCTATACGCTCAAAATGAACGAGGTGTCCTGCCAGACCGCCTTAAAGAGCCTCCGCGACCAGGCCTATGCTCTTTCCTTTGACCTGTGCCTTGATGCGGCCTCTCTCATCGCTGAGTATATGCGGGCAAACGGCAAGCTCAGCTACTTCTCCAGCCTTTACTATCTGCGCAATATGCTCCGTGAGGACGCGGCAAAGGGCGGCAGCCTCATCAGCCATATCAGCAGCCGCCACCGCTATTACCTCATAGACGAGTTCCAGGACACCGATCCCATACAGTCGGAGATATTCTTCTACCTTGCCGCCGAGGCCCCCGATCCTGACTGGAAAAAGTGCCTGCCGAGACCCGGCGCACTGTTCATAGTCGGCGATCCCAAGCAGTCTATCTATGCCTTCAAGGGCTCCGACGCCAAGGCCTTTGCCGAGGTGCAGTCTCTCTTTGACAGCACCGAGGGCTGTGAGCAGGTGGGGCTGGCCTTCAATTTCCGTTCATCCTATGAGCTGTGCAGCTGGTTCGATACCAAGTTCACCGAGATCATGGGACTGACCTTCCCGTGCATCACCGACGGTACGCCTCCGGCGGGACTCATGGCTGTACCGGCTGACTGCGTCAACGGCTGCTGGCGCATCGAAAGTGAAAGAAAGACCAAGGGCGCTCCCGAGGCGGCACAGCTTGTGCGTTCGCTGGTCAGCGACCCGGAAAAGCTGATCTGCCCCGACCCCTCCGAGCCTCCCCGCCGCATCGAGTATTCCGATATCATGATCATCACCGTCAGCAAGGAAGACACCGACCAGTTCAGGAATGCGCTTAGGGCTCTTGGCATACCTGCGGTAGTTGAGGGTTCGGTGAGCTTCGTTTCCAGCCTGGCGCTGGCGGAGCTTACCAAGCTCATCGCCGCCGCCTCGGATATGAACGACGGCATAGCCCTCTGCGCAGCCCTCACCGGCAGGCTCATCGGCCTCACCGAGACGAGGCTTGCCTCTGTGGGCAGGAGCGACAAGGCCATAGCCGCCGTAAAGGAGGATGCTCCGAAGAAGAAAGACCCCGAACGCAAGGACACCGGCTACGTCAAGCCGCTGACCTTCTACATCAATGCCGACGAGCCTGAGAAGTACTTCGACAAGGCCGCCGATGCCGATATCCTCAGTGCGGTCAAGATACTCACCGCCGTTAAGCTTGACGCCTGCAATATGCCCGCCTCGGCGGTGATACAGAAGGCCGCCGACGACCTGAGAGTTTTCGAGAAACTGGGCGACGACGAGATGCAGTTCTACACCTTTGCGCTTGAACTGCTGCGCGACAAGGAGAAGACCGGCGAAGTCACCTCCCTTAAAGAGGCTGCCGACTACCTGAACGGCCTGCTGGCCTCCAACAGGAGCGAGGAGCGCAGCCTGTCCCTGGTGAGAAAGCCTAACGCGGTGCATATTGCAAACCTCCACAAGGTCAAGGGCCTCGAGAGCCCAATAGTCATCCTCGGCACCGTTTCCCAAAGCAAGAGCATCTCTCCCTCAAACTATTCTTTTGCTGATGCCGAAGGCCGCAAGAAAAGGATTATCTTCAAAGTCGGCGGCAGCGGAGATAAGAAAAACATCACCTACATCAGCACTACCGTCTTTGACAAGTACAAGGATACCGCCAAAGAAAACGAGCTGGACGAGTACCGCAGACTGCATTATGTGGCGGCTACAAGAGCCAAGTGTGCGCTGTTCGTCTGCGACAAGCCTGAAAAGCCGCCCAAAACCACAAAAACCGGAAAACCCGCCAAAAAGAAATGCGACCCTCTCGATATAAGACTGCCCTCTTACTGGAAGGCTCTCACCGTTGACGAGGACTGCAGTGTGATGCCTTTATACACCATCGACCCGAAGGGCGATACAGGTGGGGCGGAGGCTTTCGACAGGGAAGATCTCTACAAAAAGGCGGAGGATGATTCGCTGCTGAAAAACAAGGACGAAAGGCAAAAGATCACCAGAAAATTTGAAAAGCCCCACGAGGAAAAGCTCGGCAGCTCTGCCGGCTCTGACAAGCCCTCGGAGGATGGTGAGCAGTCCGACCCGGCAGCGCCCGCTCCGGCGGCATCTGCCGACGACAAGCCCCGGAGGTTCACGAGCCTTGCCGCCAACAAGAAGGGCAGCTTCGTCCACAAGCTCATGGAGCTGCTGGTGCTGTCAAAGGGCAGGGCTGCCGGGAGCATCCCCACGCTGATAGACAGGATACTGGACGAGGCGGACTTCGAGATGACCCCGGTGCAGGAGGCCGACTGCCGCACTATGCTCAGTGAGGTGGCGGATGTGATGCTGAACAAGGGCGGTTACAAGCAGTACGGCGGTGCGCCTCAGGATCTGCTGCCGGAGCTGTGGAGCGCAGAAAAGATCTACTGCGAGCTGCCTATCTGCTACGAGGAATACAATACCATAGTCTACGGCATCATTGATATGCTCTACGTCAGCGGCGGCAAGTGGCATATCATCGACTACAAGACCGACCGCGACGCTGCGGCGGCTCCGGCAGTCCACGCAGGGCAGCTTGAACGCTACCGTCAGGCCCTCATCAGGATAAACGGCATACCCGCCGGAGACATCGACGCGCACGTTTACAATGTTGACATAAGCTGAAACACAGGGGGTGTTTTCATGTCGATCGCAGCAGCCTTCATGGTACCTCACCCGCCTCTGATCGTGCCCCAGGTCGGCAGAGGCGGCGAGAAGCAGGTAGAAAAAACTATCCGGGCCTATGAGCAGGTCGCCGGCGAGATCGCCTCGCTGGCGCCTGAGACCATAGTTATCACCAGTCCCCACAGCGTCATGTACCGCGACTGGTTCCATATCTCCCCCGGCAGCAGGGCAGTGGGATCCTTTGCGGATTTCTATGCTCCGCAGGTGAGCTTTGACGAGCAGTACGACGTTGAGCTGGTCTCGGCCATAGAGCGCCTTGCACGCAAAAACGGCGTTCCCGCCGGGACGGCAGGGGAGGCTGACCCGGCTCTCGACCACGGTACTATGGTGCCGCTGTACTTCATCAGGCAGAGATACAAGGGCGGCAGGATAGTCCGCATAGGGCTGTCGGGGCTGCCCCTCGAGACCCACTATGAGCTGGGCAGGGTCATCCAAAAGGCCGCCGATGAGACCCGCCGGCGGGTAGTCTTCGTGGCCAGCGGAGACCTCTCCCACAAGCTCCAGCCCACCGGTCCCTACGGCTTCGCCCCGGAGGGCCCGGAGTACGACAGGCGGCTCATGGAGGTCTGCTCAAAGGGGGAATTCTCCGAGCTGCTGAGATTTGACGAGGGCTTCTGCCGCCGCGCCGCAGAGTGCGGACACCGCTCCTTTGTCATCATGGCGGGAGCCCTGGACGGCATGAAGGTCAGAGCGGCTCAGCTCTCCCATGAGGACGTCACCGGGGTGGGGTACGGTATCTGTACTTTCTATCCCGAGGATGCCGGACAGCCCGACCCCTATGTGAAACTCGCCCGGCAGACAATAAACGAGTACATCACCAACGGCAAAAAGCTTAAAGTCCCGGAGGATATCCCGGAGGAAATGAAAAAGACCCGCGCCGGGGCCTTTGTCTCCATACACAAAAACGGCGACCTGCGGGGCTGCATCGGCACCATACTCCCCACGGAGAAGAATGTGGCGGCTGAGATCATCTCCAACGCCATTTCAGCCTCCACCCGGGATCCCAGGTTCCCGGCGATAACCCCCGACGAGCTGAGTGCCCTTGAAATAAACGTGGACGTACTCAGCGAGCCGGAGCTCATATCCTCCCCCGAAGAGCTGGACGTAAAGCGCTACGGCGTGATAGTCAGCTCCGGTTACAGGCGGGGACTGCTGCTGCCCGACCTTGAGGGCGTGGACACCGTGGAGCAGCAGATCGCCATAGCCATGCGCAAGGGCGGCATCGACCGGGACGACGAGATCACGCTGCACAGGTTTGAAGTAATAAGACACAGGTAGGTGATATCATGGCGGTATGCAAGGTGTGTTTTAGGCACTGCGACCTGAAAGAGGGTCAGAGGGGGTTCTGCGGCGCACGGATATGCAGGGGCGGAGAGGTGGTCTGCGATAATTACGGCGCTCTCACGGCTGTCGCCCTTGACCCTGTCGAGAAAAAGCCTCTGCGGAGGTTTCATCCCGGCTCGCAGATACTCTCGGTGGGCAGCTACGGCTGCAATCTCAGGTGCCCGTTTTGCCAGAACTACGAGATCTCCTGGTCTCAGACGGCTATGATGCAGCGGGAGACAGCGGAGAGCCTCACCCCGGAGCAGCTGACCGTCCTTGCGAAGAAGTACGCCCCGCGGGGCAGCATCGGTATGGCCTTCACCTACAACGAGCCGCTGATCGGCTTTGAGTTCGTCCGGGACACGGCGCGGCTCATCCATGAGGCGGGTATGCTCAACGTTATGGTCACAAACGGCACCGCAGAGCTGTGGGTCCTTGATGAGCTGGCGCCCTGCATCGACGCCATGAACATCGACCTCAAAGGCTTCACCGCCGACTGGTACAGGCGCATCGGCGGGGATCTTGATGCTGTCAAGGCCTTTATCGCAGGGGCGGCGAAGGTCTGTCACGTCGAGCTGACCACCCTCGTGATCCCCGGTGAGAACGACAGCCGGCAGGAGATCACAGACATAGCCCGGTGGATCGCGGGAGAGCTGGGGCGGGACACGCCTCTGCACATATCCAGGTTCTTCCCGCGCTTTAAGATGACTGACCGACCCGCCACCGATCCCGCGCTGATATACCGTCTTGCGGATACCGCAAGGCAAGAGCTTGAATATGTATACACAGGGAACTGCTGAACAATACCGGAGTGATGATATGTACTACTGCATCAGATCGACCCTTGAAAAGATACCGGCACCCGACCTTAAAACACGGAAGGAAAAATACGTCGCTGTGCTGACCTCGGCTGAATGGATAGAAAACAGGGACAGGTTCGACATGGGCATCGAGCTGGACATAGACCTTTCCGCCGTCAGCTCCACCAAGGCAGAGGTGAACTACGACTCCCTCACAGGCACCTTCTCCCTCCCTGACCGCAGCGATCTGTCAAAGCCCAACATCTGCTTTGCCTTCGCCCTGGACGAAAAGGGCATAGTCTTCATCGACGACACCGGCTTTGTGGAGAGGACGATACAGAGCATAATCGCCTCCAAGCGCTGGGCGCTGCCCAGCCTTGAACGGTTCATATACGACTTTCTCGAGCAGATAGTCATACGCGACCAGGCCATGCTGGAGAACGTTGACAAGGAGCTTGACACCATAGAGTCGGACATCCTGGACGGCGGTGAAAAGGATCCCTCCCAGAGGGTCAGCCGCATCAGGAGCGACCTGCGTGACCTGCGGGTACACTACGAGCAGCTCATCGACCTGGGTCAGGAGCTGGAGGAAAACGAGAACGAATTCTTCTCCAAGGACAACACCAGATATTTTCACCTGTTCATCCAGCGGGTGGAGAGGCTCCATGACATCACGGCGTCGCTGCGGGAGTACTCGATACAGATACGCGACCTCTACCAGTCACAGCTGGACAAAAAGCAGAACCGCATCATGACCCTGCTGACGGTGATAACCTCGATATTCATGCCTCTGACCCTTATAGCCGGGTGGTACGGCATGAACTTCAAGTATATGCCGGAGCTGGAAAGCAAGGCCTCCTACCCCATAATAATCGCGGTGAGCATAGCCATTGTGGCGGTGTGCCTGATCTTTTTCAAGAAGAAAAAGTGGCTGTGAGTGAGCTGTTCGGATAACGAAAAACAAGGCCTCTCAGGGGAGAAACTCTCCCTGTGAGGGCCTTGTTCTTTTGTATTCAGACGCCGCTTTCTCTCTCCAGCCTGAACTCCACCGAACGCCTCAGATATTCCAGGTATTCCTCGCTGCGGCACATGGCCTTGCCCGGGGAGTCGGAGAGCTTTGCCACCGGCCTGCCGTTGACGTATTGCAGCTTGATGACAATGTTCAGCGCCTCCTCGTCAGTGTCGTTGGTGCAGAATGTCCCGATGCCGAAGGATACCTTCGCCCTGTCCTTGAAGTAGTCGTAAAGCTTCTGCGCCCGGTCAAAGTCAAGGCTGTCGCTGAACAGCAGCAGCTTGGTCTTGGGGTCAACGCCGAACTTCTCATAGTGGGCGATGATCTTCTCCCCCCACTCGTAGGGGTCGCCGCTGTCGTGACGCACGCCGGTGTAGTTGTTGACCATGGAGCGGTTGAAGTCCAGCAAAAACAGATCTGTGGTCACCGTGTCGGTGAGGGCGGTGCCGTTGTCGCCGTCATATTCGGCGTACCAGTCCTTCATGGCGTAGTAGTTGGTGTAGGCCAGGGGTATCTTATCTATGCCCTGATACATCTGCACGAACTCATGTGCATAGGTGCCTATGGGCGTGATGTTGTACTTCATGGCAAGATAAACATTGGAGGTGCCGACGCAGCTCCTGGTCTCGGTGATGAAGCGTTTCACCACCACATCCTGCCACTCCCTGGAGAGCCTTCTGCGGCAGCCGAACTCCGCGAATTTAAATGTATAGGTGCTGTTCAGCGCCTTGATCTTCTCGTCAAGCTTTCTCCCGGCGGCGGCGCGGAGCTTATCGTAGTCGTAGGCCATGCGGAAGTATACCTCGTTGACGATCTCCAAAAGATATATCTCGAACTGCATCGCCGAGAACAGCGGCCCGTCCACCACGATCTCCAGCTCGCCGTCCTTGTTAAGTCCCGCCCTGACGTAGTCCCTGATGGGGTGCCAGAGGCGCAGGAACTCCACATAGTCGTTCTTGATGAAGCGTATGGAGCGCAGGTAGTCAAGCTCCTCTTTTCTGAAACGCAAAGTGCAGAGGTGATCTATCTGTGCGTTGATCTCCGCGGCCATTTCGGGAGTGAAGACCACGCCCTTGTTGCGGCACTTGAAGTAGTACTGCCCGCAGAGGTCGGTGTGCCTGTGGAAGATGACCTGATCCATGTTGAACTTGTACAGGTCGGTATCCAGCAGCGAAACTATGATAGGGTCCAGCTTCATGGTTATCTCTCCTTTGTGCATTTATTCCTGCGGAACATTCTCCGAGGTATAGAACTCCTCCCCCGTGTCGAGGCAGAGGGCGGCGAGCCGTCCGCCGGGGATAGAGGCGCCGCAGTCTATGGCGATGTGGTTGTTTTTGCGGTATATCCTGTCGGGGTCAGGGTTGCCGTCGATGTAGCGGGTGGGGGTGTGTCCGGTTACGGTGATGACGTCCGGGAAGTAGTCAATGCTGTAATCCGGCCTTGTCCAGACAAGCTCGTTGAGGGTGTAGGAGTACAGCTTTCTCCCGGGCATGAAGTTTCCCAGCCCTGCGTGGACAAGCAGGTATTTCTTCCCTCCGGCTGTGACTGTCTCATAGAGGGGCATATCCTGCATGAACTCCATGACCGCCTCCTGCTGCTCCCGGTCGAGGGCGCCGAACTCCGATATGGTGGGGGTGCTGCCGTTGTGCGCCCAGGTCATCAGGTTCTGTATCATGTACTCGTCCAGGTCGCGCAGGGAGTCGTCGGTGATCTCCCGCATCATGTGTTTGAGGCAGGTCAGCGCCATGACCTCGTGGTTGCCTACGATGCAGAAAGCGTTGGGCATCTCCATGATCTTCAGCATGGTCTTCATCGGGTGAGGCCCCCGGTCTATGATATCCCCCAGGATGTAAAGCGTGTCCTCGTCCCGCAGCCCGATAATACCCAGCAGCTCGATGAACTTGTCATACTGACCGTGTATGTCAGATAATACATATGTCGCCATTATGCTGTCTCCGCTCCTATCACGTCGATCTGGCAGCTTTTCATGGTCATCAGCGCCGCCTTGTGAAGCTCCGGCGTAACCCCCGCGCAGCAGGCGGCGTCCACCGTGATCTTCACCTCCGGGAACCGCGCCTTGAGCAGCATTACGTTGCTGACAACGCATATATCGGTGCAGAGGCCTATGAGCTCTATCTCAAAATCCTCGCCGCCTGCCGCCTGTGCAGCGAGGCCGGGCAGCTCGACCGAACCGAAGGTATTCTTCTCAACAAGCGTATAGTTTTTCCCCGCCAGAGCCTCGGCGATCTTATCGTTGAGCTGCCAGCCCTCCGTGTTCTTGATGCAGTGAGGGACGGGGAGCTTTCTGCCCTCGGCAGTCTCCATGTAGTTTTCAAAGTGCGTATCAAGAGTTACGAAGATCACGCCGTCGAAGGCTCTGATCTTCTCCGCTGCAGGCTCTGTGATAGCCACAGCCTCTGGGCTGCCCAGAGCTCCGTCAACGAAATCCTTTTGCAGGTCCACGGCTATAAGAATCTTTTTCATGGCGTTTCCTCCTTAGCTGTTTGTTTTTCTGTCGCTGCGGCGGTAGAGCTTGGCGGGACGGTGTCCGCTGCCCCGCTTGTAGCCGCCGGTCTCTGACACATAGCTGCTCACCATTCGCCGGAAATTCGCCGGCAGGAAGGTGACGTTCATGATGGTCTCCTGCACCTTCTGAAAGGCGGTGAGGGTGAATTCCTCCGGCAGGAAGTCGAGTATGGTATCATAATCTTTCGCCGCCGAGCGCAGCGCTGACAGCGCCGTGGCGATTATCCGGGCATGGTCGAAGGCCAGGCTGCCTGAGTCTTTTATCACGAAGGACGTCCTGCCGAAGCGGGTGCTTTCCTCGGTGAGCAGGGCGGTGAGGGTGATGTCTTTACAGGTGAGGGTGAGCTGATGCTCGCCGGATTCGGTGCGGTCGAAGTCCACGTCGAACCATTGTGCGTCGGAGGCGTCGTCCATGCCCACCTGCTCCACCGAGTCCTCGCTGATGACCGAGGCATAGGCGTGGGAGATTATCCAGCCCCTCGGGTCGCGCCCCGGTTCGCTGAACACACCCACCGGCATGATCGAAGCGGGGGTGACGTTGGTCTCCTCGCTGATCTCCCGCAGAGCACAGTCCTCGATAGTCTCATCGGGCTGCAAGAACCCTCCGGGCAGCGCCCACATATCCTTGTAGGGGTGTCTGCCCCGCTTTATCAGCAGCAGAGAGAGCTTGTTTTCGGGGTTGCGGCGGTAGTTGTCGTTCTCCTGGGGGCGTATCATGAACGCCGCCACGTCGGTAGTCACGGAAGGGCGCTCATAATCGCTGAGCTTATACCCGGATAAGAATTCTTTTTCACTTTCCATGTGCATCAGCCTCCTATGTTCTTTCTAATATGATAATATCACAAAGATAATAAGATGTCAAGAGGATTCACACATTGTTTACATATAGTGCGCTTGCGCTAAAAGAATAAAGAATAAAAAATAAAGAATAAAGAATAAATAAAGTGTCCGCGGACGATTTTATAAAACCATCGCCGGAGGCGATACCTTAATTATTCTTTATTCTATCTTCTTTATTCTTTATTATTTAGCGGGCAATTAGCGGGCAATGCCCGCGCTGATCACTTCCTGATATGCTCAGCTAAACTGATAGCGTATCCGGAGGGCGATACCATAAGGGTGGCCTTGGACGAGCCGGTGTCGGTGATCTTGTCGCCCTGAGCGTTCTTGAAGCCTCTCTCCAGCAGGAACTGATAGGCCTCGTCGAAGTCGCGGACGTTCATCCTGATGACGGTGCTGTCCTGGGGCATCTTGTCTACCTGAGTGACGTCAACTCTGAAACCGTCGGGGTGCTTGAGGTCAAAGGATGTGATATCCTCGTCGTTGATGCCGGTCTTGGTGTGGGCGTGCTCAAAGCCGAGAGCCTCGAAAAGCTCCTTGGCGGCAGCGGCGTCCTTGGTGAGTATAAGCGGGTTGAAAGCTGTGATCTTCATTGTGTTTTCCTCCTTGTTATTTCTTGATGTGCTGGCAAATGTCGTATATTACTCCGGTGGGCGAAACGAGATAGGCGTATTTGCTGCTCTTGGTGGTGCTGGGAGCAAAGCCTCTTGCCTCTCTGAACCCCTTGGACATAAAGAACTCAATGGCTTCCTCGTAGTTGTCAACGTTGATACGGATAGCCGTGTAGGTCTGCTTGACCGCCGGGACCTCCACTACATCAACGTGGAAACCGCCCTCGTTCTTCATGCGGTGAGCGGAAAACTCAACGTCGTTGTTTTCAGCCTTGTTGTGAGTCTGCTCGAACCCAAGCTCCTTGAAAAGCTGGATCACAGGCTCTGCATCGTTGGTGATGATCGACGGATTGAAGGTCGTGATCTTCATGGGCATCCTCCGTTAGTCCTTGATGTGCTGGCAAAGGTCGAATGCGTAACCCGAGGGGGACTTCATCATGCAGGACTTGTTGGTCCTGGTGTCAACGGTCTGACCGTCCCTGGGGCTGGTGAAGCCCTTGGAGGTCAGGAACTCGTAAGCCTCGTCGAAGTTGTCAACGTTCATCCTGATGAGGGTCATATCCTGGGGAACGGACACATTTGCGATATCCACATAGAAGCCCTCGGCGTTCTTCATGCGTACGCTGGTGAAGTCCTCCTTGCCGGTGTTGGCGTCAAGGCTGTGGCGGCGCTCGAAGCCCAGCTCCTCAAAGAGCTTGATAACGTTCTCTGCGTCCTTAGTTACGATCAATGGGTTAAAAGTTGTGATTTTCATAGTAAAACCTCTTTCTGATATTTTTTCCGCAATTGTACTGCGGTGAGTTTACTTTTTGATATGCTCCACAAGGTTTATGGTGTAACCGGAGGGAGCGATCATTACGGCGGACCTGGAGGTGGGGGTGTCAGCTGTCTTGTCGCCGTAAAAGCTCTTAAAGCCGCGTGCCGTGAGCAGTTCAAAGGCCTCGTCGAAATTATCTACATTCATGCGTATGCTGGTAAGAGCGTCCACCGGGATGGTCTTGACCTGAGAGATGTCCAGATGGAAACCGTCGGCGTTCTTCATGCGTATACCGGTGACGTCCAGCTCGCCGATAGCCTTCTTGGTGTGGGTCTTTTCAAAGCCCAGCTCCTCAAAGAGCTTTACTACGGGCTCTGCGTTCTTTGTTATGATCTGGGGGTTGAAGGTCGTGATCTTCATTTCAAAACTTCTTTCTGATATATTTGCCGAAGATGATCTGCGGAGCATTTACTTTAAAACGTGAGCGTGTCCAGCCTGCCGGTGAGGGCGTCGATGCGCTCTATGCAGAACTCTATCTTCTTTCGGTAGTCCTCGGAGGGAGTACCCTTCCAGCGCAGGCGGCGTATCAGTCTGGCGTAGCCGATGAGGGAGGCCTTTTCCTTTACCTCCGCGATGCGTGCCTCGTCGTCGGTGCAAAGATACCGCCGGAAGAATGTGTCAACGAACTGCTTGGCTGTGTCGTAGGAGAACCCCATGAAATTCTCCACTATCGAGGGGGCCTCCTCGCCCATGATAAGGTAGAAGTAGTACACGTCGCTCAGCTCGATAATGGGATGACCGTAGGAGACCCTGTCCATGTCTATCAGCAGGGGCTCGCCGTTTTGCAGGAAGACGTTGCCCGTGTGGAAGTCGCCGTGTATCAGGGTGCAGGTATCGGGGAGCTGATCTATGAGCCTTATGCACTTTTTGGCGAGGGCTTCGTTCTCATAGGCCAGACCGCCGTTGATGTAGCTTTTTATCCTGTCGGCGGCAGGCGGGAAGGCGTCGTCGTGGGTGACAGTGATCTCATGTATCGCCCTGTCCATATCAGCCATTATCCCGGCGTAGGTGTCCACCTGTCCGGGGGAACGGGAGATATACTGCGAGACTGTCTCTGAATCCACCAGCTCATACATAGCGCCGTATCTGTTGCCCACCGAGACTATACCGAAGGAGATAGCCGTAGGCATCCCCAGTATGAAGGCTCTGCGGCTGAGGCTGATCTCCCGCTCCACGTCGCTGTAAGTATTGTTCTGGTTGAATACCTTGATGACCAGCTCGTCGTCGTAGCGGTAGACATCGCCCTTGGCGCCCCTGCCCAGCAGCCGGCAGCCCTCCACCGAGACCTCCCGGTACTTTCGGTACTTGGCCTTTTCGGAGTCGAAGGTGCCCGGCCAGATGTAATTGATATGCTTTATCAGCTCCTTGAAGGCGCCTGTCTTGTTGAGGGAGAGCTCGACGGTCTCCGCCACCGTGCGGTAGTACCACAGGTGCATGGCGGGGTCGCTCTGGTGGAGCTTTTTCCACAGCGCCTCCCCCTGCTCGGAGTAGACCCTTGCGATAGAGCGGATGTTAGCCAGCTTATCCGCCAGCCACAGCATCTTGACGCCGATATCGGTGCTGACGCTCAGCTCCTTGAGGGATTCCTCCTTGCGGCGCTTCCAGGTCTGTTCCCGGGCTTCGTCGGGGTATTTGTTCTCCGACTCGGAGGACACAAGATATGCAACTCTCTTGCCGAAACGCTTTTCGATCTCGGCGAGGGTGCCGTCGGTGTCCTCGACTACGTCGTGGAGTATGCCGGCGGTGATGACCTCCTGGTCGTCGGTCATGGTAGAAAGGATCTGCGCCACCTCCATGGGGTGCAGTATATAGGGGATGCCGTTGAACTTGCGCACCTTGCCCTGATGCAGGACTGTGGCATAGATTATGGCTTCCTCAAGCATATTCATCATGGCATTTCAACCCTTTAAAAGTTTATAGTCTTAAATCAAGTATCGAAATAAAAAAACGGCTCTGTTTCGGTGACTGACGCGAGCCAAAAAGTTATAAGATTTTTGCTAACAGAGATATTATAACATAAATTCATAATTCTGTCAAGAGTTTTTCGTCAATTTGTATGTAAGGAATTTAAAAAGACTGTGCGTTTTAGTAAAAATAATGAAAATATACACAAGTGCCCGTGACAGCAACGGGCACATATTTCGTCGGTGTGATCATGTGATCATCCACTATCAACTGTCAATTCGCCCCGGCTCCGTCACCGTGTACCGGATGCAGTTCCCCGCCAGCATCAGCAGCAGTAACACCACGTTCGGGCTCACAAGCTCCGCCAGCCCCAGCCCCGGGTGCTCTTTGAAGGCGTACTGCAACGCTCTCCCAATGTGTCCCAATCCGTTCTCGGCGTTGACAAAGGGCAGCCGCTTGGCAGTCCTGACGGTCTGCACCGTGACCTGAGTCACCAGCCGGGAGATGAAGCCCTCCCGGCGAGAGACCTCCCCCAGCCGCAGGTGCCGGTCAAACAGCGCCGCCGGGATATGGCAGTAAAGCGCTCCCTCCCGCACAGGCCGCGGCCTGACGGTGTAGTGCCGCGCCGCGGCTATGGGCGTCAGCGCCGCCCCCACAATGCTCCCGGCAGGGCAGAGGCTGAGTATCTTTGAGCCCCGCTTTTCGATGAGCCTTTGGTGCCTTGCGATGAACTCATCCGAGAACCCCTGTCCGTCGAAGGAGATGCACCGGCTCACATTTCCCCGCATCAGCGTGATGAACTGGGCGAGGTTGCCGCCCTTGGAGTGTCCGCAGACAACTAACCCGTACCCCCTGACCCGGGAGGCAGCCCTGTCGTAGAACCCCAGGATGTCCCTTTGCTCGGCAGTGATGCTCTGCACCGCCCCGAGAAAATTGTCGCACCAGGAGCTTGTGACGCCGCTGCCCGAGGGGTAGAACCCCACACGGTAATTGCCGCCGATGACGATGTAGGCAGTTTTTTCGGCTCTGTCGAGTACGCAGAAGCTGTTGAACCTGCGGCTGCCCTTTGAGTCGCAGACTATGGGCATATTCCGGAAGCTCCTGCGGCGGCGCAGCAGTCTCATGGCGCTAACTACCCCTGAGGCCTCGTCGGGGCAGAGGCCGGAGAACATGGTCTCGGGGCGCTGCTCCGGGGGCAACGTGAAATACTCGTCGAGGAAGGCTCCGATATCAGGGTAGCCCCCGTGGGAGAGCTCCGGGTAATAGGTCAGCAGCGAGAGGGCAAGGGCTGTATCGACTGTTCTGTTCACGGGATCACCGCCTTTCGTTACTGTGATTATAGCACAGTATCAGACATTTTTCAACCTCCGCCGCAACGCTCCCGGTTTCGATCGGAGAAGAAGTGAGCGGCAGCGCAGATGCAAGCTTAAAAAAACGATCGCGGAGCGCAAAACGCTCCGCGATCAGATTTTTTCACAGCAGTCACTTTTCAGTGCTGAGATCCAGCTTGCCGTTCTCGCAGTCGCCGCTGGTCTCCACGATCACATATACGCTCTCGCAGCCCGAAAGGGACAGTGTGCCTTGCAGATCGTCGCCCGCTTTCAGAGAGAACAGCTTTTCCTTCTCGCCGCTGCGGTCGCAGTAGACCTCCGCTGTGCCTTTTTCAAGGGAGGCGGTGTAGCTCAGAGAGCCGCTTTCACCCGCGTCGTTGTCCAGCGTGAACACCATTGTCCCGTTGAAGACGGAGAAGTCCATGTAGGCTGAATGTGAGGTGTTTGAATGTACAAAGCATATGGCGTCGTAGTGCGAGGTGTACTTCGCACAGCCCGTCAGACAGAGGGCTGCAAGGGCGGCTGAAATGATGAGCGTCTTTATCTTTTTCATCCGTTTTGTCTCCTTTATTCTACTATCAGCTCCCGGACGCCCACCTTGCGCACCTTGCGGGATACCAGCAGGGCAAAGAGGGTAACGCTTGCCACCACAAAGCCCGCTGCCCCCAGGTAGGTCAGAGGCGTGCTGTCGGGATAGAGCTTGTTGATGCCGAACATGGAAAATATCACGTTGAGCAGGTCGTCTGACCAGAACATCCCTGCCAGCGCTCCCAGGGCGCTGCCGAAGAGGGCTATGATGAAGAACCTTACCGCGAACTGCCTGCGCAGCCTGCCGGATGTGAAGCCTATCGCCTTGTAGATGCCCAGGTCGGTGCGCTCCTGAGTGAAGGCCTTGGAGCAGACCATGATGACCGCCACAAAGGCGAAGATGCCGGAGAATACGTATATCATTATCTGCATGGCGTCGCCGGCCTGTATCATCACGTCGCCCACCAGATCCTTTTCAAAGTGGTAGGAGGAGGCGCTGAGCATATCGCCGAACTGCTCGTTGAGGGCATCGGCGATCTCGTCGATCCTTGAGGTGTCCTCCACCGTCATGCTCAGGTAGGGTACATACTCCGTGCCCAGGCGGTTCGCACCGGCAAGGCTCATGGAGAAGGCGTAGCCCGCATCCGCGCCGGTCTGATAGATGCCGGAGACGATGTACTGCGCCTCCTTGGTCCTGCCGGAGACCGTCACCTCGTCGCCGATCCTGAGATCAAGGGCGTCCTGCACCTGAGTGGTAATGATGATCTCATTGTCGTAGAGGGGCTTGTTGCCTTTGAGCATACCCGCGGTGTATTCGGGGTGCTGTCTTACACAGCAGATGATGTTCTCGCCGTTGAGGGAGAAATACTGGTTCGACTCGTAATACTTGCCTGTTATGGGGGTGAACTTCTCCACGGCGGCTTCGATCTCGTCGAGGTGCTTACTTGCTGTGTCGTCGCTGACCCTGATCTCGATATCCGCGAAGACCATGCCCATTGAAGCGAGTGCCGAACGGCTGCTGACTGCGGCGCTCATGATGTTCACGGTGACGGTGAAGAAGGCCAGCATCACGGTGATGAACAGTATCCCCAGGTACTTGACTATCGAAGACGAGAACGCCCTGTAAGCTATGGACGCCGTAAGGCCGCGCTTTCTGATAGGCACGTTGAGGCGGCTCTGGAACCAGATCTCCTGTCTGCCGCCGGAGATCGCCCGGACGGGGGAGATCTTAGCCAGCCTGCGGGTGGAGATGAACACGATGAGCGCCGACAGCGCCAGCATACCCGCCACCACTATGGCGGTGCCTCCCACTGCAAGGCTCTTGTCGGGGAGTATGGCGGTTATGGGGCTGAATATCCCGCTCATGACCCTTTCAAGGAAGATGCCGGCTATCACGCCGAGAGCCATTCCCACCAGCTCCGCTAAAGCGTAGCGCAGGAAGATGATCTGAGTGATCTTCTGATCGGTGAAGCCCTGGGCTTTGAGGATGCCTAAGTTGCGAAAGTCTATCTCTATCTCGGAGCGTATGCTGTGGGCGATGACCACCAGCACTATGATGAACAGCACCACCGAGAATCCCAGCACCACGTCGAGAATTATTATCATCAGCAGACCCATGTAGGTCTCGGACTGCTCCTTGGTGAGGATGCCCGCTGATTTGGTGACTACCCCTGTTTCGAGGTTGAGCTGGCGGTTGAACTTCGCGTCGGAAAGGGACTCGTCAGCCTTGAATATCCTGACGATGCGGTAGATGCTGGAGCGGTCCTTGTCGCTCAGCGGCGATACCGAGGAATAAAGCTCTTCGTAGTCCTCGTCCGAGAGGAAATACTGTTTCCAGCCTATCATCATGGCGCCGTTCATGGGCTCCTGAACGAAACCCTTGACCGTATACTCCCGCTCCCTGTCCTGAAACTCTGTTTTAAGGGTGTCTCCCACCTTGATGCCGTGCTTGGCGCTCAGGCCGTAGGCAACGTAGATCTCCCCCTTGCCCAGGGCGGGGACAGTGTCCTCAAAGCCGTCGCAGCCGGCGTTGTAGAGGTGCAGAGAGCTCTGCATCTTCGTGAAGAAGGCGCTGTTGCCGTCCTCCTTGCCGTTGGAGAAGGTTATCTTGCTGAAGTTCAGCACCGCCTCGGTGACGGTCATGTCCTTAACGAGAGAGCTGTTCCTGACGCTCTGCTCCATTTCCTCGGTGAAGTACTTGCGGGCGATGAAGACGTTGGCGTCCCCCACCCCGGCCTCCTGCTGGGCGCGATCCAGGGCGGAGTAGTAGTTCTTCCTTACCGCCAGCACCGCCGAGACCATAGCCGTGATGAGCAGAGTCAGTATCATGACGCTGATGAAGGCGCCTTTTTTATGCTTGATATTCGCTTTGAGCAGCGTTCTGATCTCCATGTGCTTTCACCTCACCAATGCATCGAGCTGAGCCATGCGCTTACCTGAGTTTCACGGCTCTTTTCCTCCTCGGCTGTGTAGGGGGGGAGCTCCAGCTCCCCGATTATCTTGCCGTCCTCCAGGTAGAGCAGGCGGTTGGCTCTCAGCGCCGCCCGCTGGTCATGAGTGACCATTAGTATGCTTTGACCCTCCCGGTTGAGCCCGGTGAGCAGGTCAAGGACTTCGTTGGTGTTCTTGCGGTTGAGAGCGCCGGTGGGCTCGTCCGCGAAAAGCAGCGCCGGGGAGTTGATGACCGCCCTTGCGATGGCGCAGCGCTGCTGCTCGCCGCCGGACACCTGTGAGGGCAGGTGGGTCTTGATGTGGGAGATGCTCATTTTCTCCAGGAGCTCGTCGGCCTTCTGTCTCACCTCGGCGGCAGATCTGTCCTTGTTGAGATAGCCCGACACTGCCACGTTCTCGAACAGCGTCAGGTTGCTCACCAGATGCATCTGCTGGAAGATGAACCCGAAATCCCTGTGCCGCAGCGCCGCCAGCCTTTTCTCCGGGGCGGTGACGATGTTCTCCCCGGCGTAGTTGACCTCGCCGGCGGTGGCTCTGTCCATGCCGCTGAGGGCATAGAGCAGGGTGGACTTTCCCGAGCCGGAGGCTCCCATTATAACGGTGAGATCACCCTTGTATATATCAAGGTCTACATGGGACAGTATATGTATCTGTCCGCCGTTGTGCGCAAAGCTCTTGCAGAGCCCCTTGGCAGAAAGAATGGTTTCGTTCATGATATTATCCTCCCCGGTCCTGTTTGTTGTATATATTATAGCGCGGAAGTTATTAAGAAGTACTTAAGGAGACAGCAAAAAACGCGAAGCAGATCCCGCGATCCGCTTCGCGTCTGAGATTATTTCTGCTTGTGCTCCGTGACCGGTATCTCGAACCAGAACACCGAGCCCTTACCTTCCTCGGACTGTACTCCGAAGGCGAAGTTGTGGCGTTTGAGTATCTCCTTGCAGATAGACAGCCCCAACCCGGTGCCGACTACCTCACGCTGCATCTTGCTGCCCCGGTAGTAGCGGTCGAAGACCTTCGGCAGCAGCTCTTTTGAAATGCCCTTGCCGTTGTCCTCCACCTCTATGCGGGTGCAGTCCTCACGGTTTATCTGGCGTATGCGTATACGCTTGTTCTCCCCGCTGTAATTTATGGCGTTGTTGATGAAGTTGTAAAGCACCTGATCCAGCTTGTCCGCGTCCGCAAAGACGATCCTGTCCTCGTCGGGCTCAAAGGCTATGTCGTAGCCGTTTTCCTCGATGACCAGAGTATACCGGGTGAGGATGTCCCTGATCTTGTCGTGCAGCGAGAACTCGCTGTAACCAAGCTCCATGTTGCCGCTTTCAAGCTTGGAGAGCTCCAGGATGTTGCTCACCAGGTTCGAGAGCCTGTCGGCCTCGTCTATGATTATGCCTAAGTGCTCGTTGCGCTTTTCCGGGTTGTCTCCGGAGAGGTCGCGTATCATCTCGGCGTAGGCCTTTACCATGGTCAGGGGAGTGCGCAGGTCGTGGGAGATGTTGGCGATGAGCTCAGAGCGCAGGCGGTTGACCTTGCCGATCTCGTCCTCGGCCTTGTTGAGCACCTCGGAGAGCTCTGTGATCTCGCTGTATCCCCGCTCATGGAAGTCCACCGAAAAGTCTCCGTCGGCAAAGCGCTTGGCCTTGTCTTTCAGGTTCACTATGGGGTCGGAGATGCGCTTGGAGATGAACAGCGTTATGATGAACGCCAGCTCCGCGATGATTATAGTAATGTATATCAGCTGCTCCCGGATGATGCTGACGGTGGAATCCACCGGGTTTATGGAGGACTCGATATACAGGTAGTAGCTGCTGCCCTCGGACTGAAATTTTCGGCAAAGCAGTATCTCCTCCGAACGCAGGGATTCGCTTTTTATGATCTTGGTGATCTGATCGCTGCCGCCGGATTCAAGCTCCTGTTTGAGATTGTGCATATTAAATCCCGAGGAGTTGAGCCTGTCCAGCATGAAGTAGGAAAGGCTGCCTAAGTTGTTCTCGCCCCGGATGAGCATTTCCGAGGAATCGGTGAGCACGATGCACATACTGTTGTCGAAGGCGGCGCGTTTCATGCCGCTTTCAAGCTCGCCGTTCCGGTAAGCCTCCACCAGCATATCCCCCACGTCGCTGACCGCCCTTATCCTGGCGGAGCGGTAGTACTTCTGCAAAAAGAAGTACTGGAACACCCACAGCAGCGCCACGATGAAGATAGTGAACACGATGAAGTACACCGAGATGTAGTATCTCAGGGCGTGCTTGGTCCTGGGCGGCTTAGGGGCCTTATCTGATCTTTTCAAACTTGTAACCCATTCCTCTCAGAGTGACTATCAGGTTGCGGTACGGCCCCAGGCTGTTTCGCAGCATCTTGATGTGGGTGTCCACAGTGCGGTCGTCGCCGTAGAAGTCAAAGCCCCACACCTCCTCAAGCAGCTTCTCCCGGGAGAGGGCGATGTTCATGTTCTTCACCAGGTAGAACAGCAGATCATATTCTTTCGGGGTCATGGAGACCTTCTGACCGTCTATCGTGACCTCGCGGGCGGTGAAGTTTATGCACAGCCCCTCGTAGGTGATGACGTCCTCCTGCTTCTGGGCGGACTTGACCCGGTTCATGACCGCCTTGACGCGAGCCATGAGCTCCTTGGGGGAGAAGGGCTTGACCACATAGTCGTCCACGCCGATCTCGAAGCCGAACAGCTTGTCGTACTCCTCGCCGCGGGCAGAGAGCATGATCACCGGTATCTGCTTTTCCTTCCTGATCTCCTTGCAGGCCGAATATCCGTCCAGCCTGGGCATCATTATATCCATTACGATGATATCGAAATCCTGTGTTTTGGCCTTGGAAACGGCGTCCATGCCGTCCTCGGCCTCCACCACCTCGAAGCCGTTGAACTCGGCATACTCCTTGATGATGTTCCTGATCCTCATTTCGTCGTCAACGACAAGCATTCTTGGCATAAGGGCAGACCTCCCGTACATTTTTTATCTGATACTATTTTAACACTGTATATATACATTAGTCAAGGCTTTTCACTCACTTTTCATGCAAAGAGCCGCAGATGCACATATTCACAGCTCCCTGACCCAGAGTATCTCCTGGGAAAAGGGGTGGTAGTATACCCTCACCGGCACGTTCTGGGGGATGTTCCGGACGATCTCGCTTTTGACTGTCATGTCATCCACGTACAGCCGGCTCTCCGGCACGATGAGGCTTGCCGTCTGCTTGCCCAGCAGGGAGCCTGTCCTGACTATGATGCAGTCGGTAAAGCAGACCTGCCCGGGAGCCACAGGGGGCTTGAATACATAGCTGGTCACCCACAGCGTCAGGGGCAGCTCGCACAGGCACCCCGCTATGAGGGGCGCGAAAACATAGGCGTTGTGGTCGCGAAAGCCCTTTATCAGGTATACGACCATGATGACCGCCCCGACAGTCAGGGCAGCCCATATCAGCGAGACTGCCAGAAACAGCGTAGTGCTCACCATGAGGGCTGCGAAAAGCATCACCCCGGACTTGGGCTCATCGTTTATAAAGTCTTTTACCGCAGAGATATCCGAGCCCACCGCGAAGGCTCCCGTCAGCAGCAGCATTGCTCCTGCGGGGCAGAAAAGCAAAGCCTTGCGGCTTTTGAGCTTCCGGGGAACGGCGTCATACTCCGCCGGGGTGATGCGGTGCAGGTGCATCCGCTCCGGCTTGATGTCGGTATAATCCCTGATGAGGTCTGCATCGACCTCGGGTTTGGTCGTGTTCTTTCTGAAAACTGCCATGTTGTCTCCTTCTTTCTTTCTCTGTTGCGGTACCGGTTCAGCGCAGTTTCTTTTTCATCACGTCATAGCAAAGAAAATCCTCTCCGGCGGGGATGATGTTGTAGCCGGTCTCCTTGTAGCCTCGTTTGAGGTAGATGCCCTTTGCGGGGAGGGAGGCGTCTATTACCGCCTCCTCATGCTCTGCGGCGACGGTCTGCTCGGCAAAGTCCAAAAGCTCCCTGCCCAGGCCCTTGCCCTGATGCTTTGGCAGCACGAACAGCCGCAGTATCTCGTTTTCTCTGACGGTGACGGTGCCGACGGCATCCCCCCACTCATCCAGGCACAGGAACACGCAGCCGCTGCCGATATCCCCGACGATGCTGCTGTCGCTGTGGTGGCTGAGGAAGAACTCCACCGCCCCCTCGGGGTAGTAGCGGGGGTAGATCTCCTTTATCGCAGTCTGTGTTATGCGTTTGACTTTGTAAAAGTCCTTCATGTCTGCTTTGATTATCATAGCGGCTCCTTTCTGTCTTTCGTCCCCATACATATTATACCATAAAATGCCGGGATTTGCAACAGTCCGGCACCTGCCGGCGGCTTTACAAAAACTGTAAAGTGTGCTATAATATACCCGGATATCCCCGGGGGTATCACGATACTGAAAACTACAAGGAGGCTTGTGCATGGAATTCAAGGAAGTAGTCAGGAACCGTTATTCCTGCAAGAAATACAGCAGCAGGCAGGTCGGGGAGGATAAGCTCACGGCGATACTGGAGGCGGGACGTCTTGCCCCCACCGCCAGGAACCTTCAGGAGCAGCGCATCTATGTGATCCGCAGCGAGGAAAAGCTGGCGGTCATCGACAGGCTGACCCCCTGCCGCTACGGTGCGCTCACTGTGATAGTCGTGGCCTATGACAAGAACACCGTCTTCACCTATCCCGGAGAGAAGTACCGGTCCGGCGCCGAGGACGCCGCTATCGTTGCCACCCACATGATGCTTGCGGCGGCAGACGAGGGTGTGGACAGCTGCTGGCTCAACTACTTCGACCCGGACAAGGCAGCAGCAGAGCTGGGTCTGCCTGAGAACGAGGAGATACTCATGCTCCTTGACCTGGGCTATGCCGCCGAGGGCGCCGGCCCCCTGCCCAAGCACAGCGACAGAAAGCCCCTCTCCGAGACGGTCAAGTACCTCTGAGGACGGTCCAATAAAGAAGAAAGAATAAAGAAAAAAGAATAAAGAATAAAAAAGGTATCGCCTCCGGCGATGATTTAATAATCGTCCGCGGACAACTTCTTTATTCTTTATTCTTTCTTTTTATTCTTTATTCTTTAAAAACAGCTCTGCTCAGCGGGGAGCTTTATCTCCCAGTAGTACTTTCTCGCGCACTCCGGGAAGTCCTCCATTACGCCGTGCTCCGGGTCGTAGAATGTCCCCTCGCAGTACAGGGACCAGTGCCAGCAGCGGGGGGTCTCCAGGCTCAGCAGGCTCAACGCCGGGAGCTCGCTTTTGTCGGAGGCCTGTCTGCGCTCGCCGGACAGCTCTGCTCCGAAGCGCCGGAGGGTGTCCTTCATCTCCCGGAGGGTGGTCTCCCGCTCATGGCCTACGGCCTCGGCGATCTGAGAAACCTCCATGCCCAGCACCATAGCCAGCACCGCCTGACCGCATTGAAGGTCGGTGGGCTCTTTTATGTACCTGATCTGCATAGGCCGCCCTCAGGTGATGTTCCGGGCTGTGCCCACTGACACATACCCCTCGATCACGGCTTTGAGATCCGTGCCCTCGGCGGCCTCCCAGCGGCGCTGGCCGTCAACGGTGTACTCTACTCCGCCGTCGGGCAGGGTGCGCTCTGTGTAGCTGTCCAGGTAGAATACGTCTGTGGAGACGGTCCTGTCCCGGAGCACGCCGCCGCACTCCGCAAGGGAGCAGCCGGGGAAGTTGACGTTCCAGATCTCGTTTACCCCCAGGGGCTTGTCCATGAGCTCCGCCATAAGCTCCCTGACATACCTGTCCGTGACCTCATGGGAGCCCTCATGGCTCTCGGAGAAGGCGATGGTGTGTATCTTCTGAAAGGCTGCCTCAAAGGCGGCTCCCGCCGTGGCGGAGTACTGGATATCGCTGGCCACGTTGTAGCCCCGGTTGATGCCGGAGAAGACGTGGTCGGGCTTGCCCGGGACGATGTTCAGCACGCCGATGCGCACGCAGTCTGCGGGGGTGCCGGTGCAGGCGAAGGCTTTGACCCCCGGCACCGGGAAGGGTACGGCTCTTGCAATAAAGCTGCCGTGGAGGGAGATGCTGTGGGAGAGGGCGCTGCGCTGGCTGTCGGGTGCCACGACCCATACCTCTCCGAACTCAACGGCAGTCCGCGCCAGCCTCACGAGGCCGTCTGCGGAGATGCCGTCATCGTTTGTGATAAGTATTTTTCTCATAGTACTGCTCCCTGGTTTTTTCTTTAATTATACACTGTATAAATGCCCCTGTCAAGGAGCGGGGAGGCCTTCCGGGGTATCCGGGAACGTCGGTCAAAAAATAACAAAAAATGAATATCGCCCACATTCGCGTGCAGGAAATATTTTGTTGACTTTAAATACGCTTTCTGTGTTCATATTATCCAAAAAAGTGCTGTAAATTTTTTCAAAGAAAATGTTTTAACATATTGATTTGTTATCTATCACATGATATAATGTATGCAGAGAAGTTTGGTTCTGAATTCTTAAGAGAGGTGTAAAAAATATGAAACACAGGACCAGACGCTTTGCGGGCATCCTGACCGCAGTGGCCCTCGCGGTCGGGCAGTTACCCGCCGTGGGCGGCATCATCACCGGCAGTGCCGCAACTATCGACCTGAAAGGCCGCGGCACCTGTAATTCCCCTTTCCTCGTCAGCTCGGCGGAGGATCTTAAATTGATCTCCTCGCTGGTAAAACAGGGATAATCTTTGCAGAGCCGCTATTTTCAGCTGACCGATGACATTGATATGACGGATGAGCATAACTTTACCCCTATCGGCGGTATGAAGGGCGCTTTCGGCGGCGTCTTTGACGGCAATGACCACACGATCTGCAACCTGCAGGTGGACAACAGCGACAGCGACTTCGGCTCCGGCCTTTTCGGCGCGGTGGTCGGAACGGTCTGCAACCTTAAAGTCACCGGCACCGTTTTCGGCGGAGAGAATACCGGCGGTCGGCGTTCTCAGCGGCGGTAACATCGAGAAGTGCTGCAACACCGGTTCGCCTGTCGGCCCGGATTATGTAGGCGGTATCGCAGGCGTTGCTATGAGCAACAAGGATCCGCAGACCAAAAATATAATAAGCACCGCCAGCGTCACACTGTGCAAAAACGTCAGCTCTGTGACCGCCCACGGCGGCTATGCAGGCGGTATCGCAGGACGCATCAATTCCAAGAACGGAAGCGTCATCTCCAACTGCTACAACAGAGGCATCAGTATCCGCGGCAATATCACGACCTATGACGGTCAGTTCACCCCCGGCAGCATTGCCAGCGTCCTGATCGCTCCCCCGGCTTGGGACGATCCCGGAAAACACACCGCGACCTTTAAGATCTGGGGCGAGATCGACGGCAACGGCAAGATCAACATGAGGGACTATTCTGCTTTGCAGAAACTGCTGCTCAAATCTACCAGGTAACTCCCGATCCCTCCTTAAAGAGCGCCGTAAACTCCTTTGTTTGCGGCGCTTGTGCGTATGAAAGGAGCATGAAAATGAAATCTGTAAAAAACAACAACACCCTGACGGTCTTCCCGGAGGGGCGAATCGACACCAACAACGCCCCGAAGGTGGAGGCGGAGCTCATGGAGGCGGTGAAGGCCGCTCCCGGCTGCGAGCTGGTCATTGACGCGGATAAGCTCAAATACATCTCCAGCGCAGGGCTGAGGGTGCTCATGAAGCTGCGCAAGCTCTGCGGCGGCAGCATGAGCATAGTCAACGTCTCCCCGGAGGTGTACGATGTCTTCGACGTCACCGGCTTCACAGAGATGATGCGGGTGGAGAAGCGTTTCCGGGAGCTCTCGGTGGAGGGCTGCGAGGTGATAGGCAGGGGCTTTGTCGGCACCGTCTACCGCATTGACGAGGAGACCATAGTCAAGGTCTACAACTCCCCGGACAGCCTCCCCATGATACGCAACGAGCAGCGCCTTGCCAAGAAGGCCTTTGTCAAGGGCGTACCTACGGCTATCCCCTACGATATAGTCAGGGTGGGGGACAAGCTGGGGACGGTGTTCGAGCTGCTCAACGCAGGCACCTTCAACGATATCCTGATAAAGGAGCCGGAGCGTTTCGAGGAGGTGCTGGATATGTACGCGGGAGCCTTTAAGACCATCCACGGCGTCGAGATGGACCCCGGCACCATGCCCATGGCCCGGGACAACGCCCTTGAATGGCTGCTGGCGCTGGAGGACTATCTGCCCCGGGAGCAGCTGGACAGATTCAGAGCACTGCTTTCGGCGATGCCCGACGATCTGCGGATAATCCACGGAGATATGCAGATGAAGAACATCATGCTGGTGGGGGACGAGCCCATGCTCATTGACATGGATACTCTGTCCACCGGGCAGCCGGTCTTCGACCTGCAAGGGGTATATGTGACTTATGTGGCCTTCCCGGAGGACGAGCCGGGCAATCTGCGCAGCTTTCTCGGCATCCCCGACGAGCTGGGCGGGAAGATCTGGCAGGGGGTCATCAGGAGGTATTTCCCGGAGGCAGGGGAGGATGAGCTGACAGGGATCTGCGAGAAGATCATGCTCACCGGCACTGTAAGATTTCTGTACCTGGTGGTATCGTCCCCGGGGCTGAGGGACACAGAGCTGGGGGCAAAGCGCATAGCCCGCGCCCGGGAGAGGATAGCTCAGCTGCTGCCGAAGGTCAGCGACCTGCTGCTTTGATACGCATAACAAAAAGCCCGGAAGGCTTGAAGCTTTCCGGGCTCGTTTTATCTGTCTTTGTTACGGGGATCAGTACATACCGCCCATGCCGCCGCCGGCTGCTGCTGCCATAGCTGCGTCAGCTGCGGGATCCTTGATCTCGGCTACAAGGCTCTCGGTGGTGAGCACCATAGCTGCTACGGAGGCAGCGTTCTGGAGCGCAGAACGTGTAACCTTAGTCGGGTCAACGATGCCTGCGGGGATCATGTCAACATACTCCTCCTTGTATGCATCGAAGCCGTAGCCTACCTTGCGGGAGCGAACGATCTTGTCGATGATGACGCTGCCCTCAAGACCAGCATTGACAGCGATCTGACGAACAGGCTCCTCCAGTGCCTTGAGCACGATCTGAGCGCCGGTCTTCTCGTCGCCGGTGAGCTTGTCGCAGAGCTTCTTGACAGCGGGCATAGCGTTGATGAGAGCGGTGCCGCCGCCTGCTACGATGCCTTCCTCAACGGCTGCCTTGGTAGCTGCGAGAGCGTCCTCGATGCGGAGCTTCTTCTCCTTCATCTCTACCTCGGTAGCAGCGCCCACCTTGATAACGGCTACGCCGCCGGAGAGCTTGGCAAGTCTTTCCTGGAGCTTCTCACGGTCGAAATCGGAAGTGGTGGTCTCGATCTGAGCGCGGATCTGAGCAACGCGGTTCTTGATCTCGGCAGAATCGCCTGCGCCGTCAACGATGGTGGTGTTCTCCTTGGAAACTACGATCTGTCTTGCACGGCCCAGCTGCTCAACGGTAGCCTCGGAGAGTTCAAGACCTACCTCCTCGCTGATGACCTGACCGCCTGTCAGGACAGCGATATCCTGGAGCATTTCCTTTCTTCTGTCGCCGAAGCCGGGAGCCTTTACTGCAACGCAGGTGAAGGTGCCGCGGAGCTTGTTTACGATAAGGGTGGAGAGAGCCTCGCCCTCAACGTCCTCAGCGATGATGACCAGCTTCTTGCCGCTCTTGACGATCTGCTCCAGCAGGGGCAGGATCTCCTGAATGTTGGAGATCTTCTTATCGGTGATGAGCACGAGAGCGTCGTCGATAACGGCCTCCATCTTCTCGGTATCGGTCACCATGTAGGGGGAGAGATAGCCGCGGTCGAACTGCATACCCTCAACGACCTCGCTGTAAGTCTCGGCAGTCTTGCCTTCCTCGATAGTGATAACGCCGTCGGCAGTTACCTTATCCATAGCGTCGGCGATCAGCTCGCCTACCTTCTCGTCAGCGGAGGAAACGGTGGCAACTCTTGCGATATCGGCAGAGCCCTCCACCTTCTTGGAGTTGGCAACGATCTCCTTGACAGCCACCTCAACGGCCTGAGCGATGCCCTTCTTTACTACCATGGGGTTAGCGCCTGCGGCGATGTTCTTCATGCCCTCGCGTACCAGAGCCTGAGCCAGCAGGGTAGCGGTGGTGGTGCCGTCGCCGGCAGCGTCGTTGGTCTTGGTAGCGACCTCCTTCACCAGCTGAGCGCCCATGTTCTCGAAGGCGTTATCCAGCTCGATCTCCTTGGCGATAGTAACGCCGTCGTTGGTGATCAGGGGAGCGCCGAACTTCTTGTCGAGGACAACGTTTCTGCCCTTGGGTCCGAGAGTGATCTTAACGGTATCAGCCAGCTTGTCGATACCTGCCTGAAGCGACTTTCTCGCTTCTTCACCGTAAATAATATCCTTTGCCATAACAGTTCAGTCCTTTCTCTATTATTCTACAACTGCGAGGATGTCTTCCATTTTAACGATGACGAATTCTTCGCCCTCGAGCTTGACGTTAGTGCCGCTGTACTTGGAGATCAGCACCTTCTGATCCTTCTTGACGGTCATTGCTACGTCCTTCTTGCCCTCGCCTACTGCAACGACGATAGCGATCTCGGGCTTTTCCTTCGCGGAACCTGCGAGGATTATGCCGCTCTTGGTGGTCTCCTCGGCTTCTGCCATTTTAAGGACAACTCTGTCCTGCAACGGTTTGATAGTCATGATCTATCCACTCCTTTTATAATAATAAACTCGTTTTAGCAGATGAGGCGTTCAAGTGTTAGCACTCAACGCCTCCGAGTGCTAAGTACTATTATAATACATTTTTCCGAAAATGCAAGGGGAATCACGCGGTTTTCACAATTTTCGTCGATGTGTACAACACCGGCATGGCTTGTATGGCAAGTATAGCCATATTACACAAACCGTCGCGTCAGCCCGGAAGGCCTTCGCTGCTCATGCAGCTGCGGAAGAACGCAAGCTCCTCCTCGTTGGCGAGGCGGCCGGTCTTGCTTTTGATGTCGCAGTGGAAAACGTGGGGCGGCTTGTCGGTATCGTCGCCGTAGACCTTGCTGACATAGCGCACGCCCTTTTCCTCCAGCACCGGGATGATGTGCTGAGGCTCGCTGAGCAGGAAATCCCCCGTAGACGTCAGGATAAAACTGGGCGGAAAGCTTTCGGTGATGTTCTCCCTGATGTAAAGCAGCGGCAGAAGCTCCTGTACCCTGTCCTCCGGCAGCAGGACTCTGGTGAGCTGCTCGTCGGTCTCGGTGGTGTAAAAGCCGCAGTTGAGCCCTATGCCCCGGAGCTTCAGCCCCTCGGGAGGCTTCACGGGGAACCGTGCCGCGTAGTCCGGGTTGGTCAGGACATTGGCGTAGATCGCCAGTCCCATGCCGCCTGCCGAATCCCCCACGGCGAAGATGCTGTCGGTGTCGAAGCCGAAACATTCCGCGTTGTCCAGGATGTACTCGAAAACGGTATTGATGTCCTCGAACTGGGCAGGGAACCGGTTTTCCGGCGCCAGCCTGTATGAGGGGTTCACCACGGCAAAGCCCTTCTGCGCTAAGTGCATACAGTACCAGCGGTAGGTGAGCTTGGTGCCGTAGACCCATGCACCGCCGTGAAAGCTGACTATCACAGGGAGCTTGCCGGAGGCGTTGACGGGGCGGCAGATGTCCATGAGGTTCCACTCCCCGGCGTCGCCGTAGCGGATATCGTCAAAGAACTCCACATCCTCCGGCTCAGTCAGTCCGGCATCCCTGTCGGCATCGGCTTTGGTACACATCTCTCTGAACTGTTCAACATTTATATCCATGGCTGATCCTCCTTTACGCAGTGTGCTGTTGTTATTATAGCACAAAATATGACTATTGGCAATAGGTGCAGAGCGCCGGAAAGCTTACCTTTGAAGAAATCGCAAAATCTTTGGCCTTTCTGTGGACGAAGTCAAAGCCCTCGCTGAGGGGCAGACGGCATAACAGGATAGGGGGCTGCTGCAGCCCCTTTTTTGTCTGCCCCGGGCGAGTTGATTTTTTCTGCCCGATATGATATAATATCCCTACGGCCGGAGGATCGGCTCATCAATGAAAGGGGGGAAGTGCTTTGTCAGTTTCAGATGTACCCATGACCGTAGCTGAGGTCAGCAGGGCGCTTTCGGTGTCGGCGGCTACGCTGCGCAACTGGATCCGCCTGGGGAAGATAACCCCCGACGCCGGGGAGCAGCTATTCAGCCGGGAGTATGTCAGCGCATACGCCGAGCAGCTGCGCTCGGAGGAAAGCACCCGCCTCAAAAGCCGCCGCAACAAAAAAGGCACCTCCGGCAGGGTGCTTTACAAGAACTACGTCCGCTCGGAGGAAAACCGAAGGCTCGCCGCAGAGCTGCTGGAGTCGGGGCTCATTACCGGGCGGGGCGATCTGATGGCGGTGCTGGCGAACTTCGCCGTGCAGCTGTATCATCAGAGCCGGGGCATCCCCTATACAGGCAACGATCTGCTGTCAGACTACCTGTCCGGGCACGCAGGCGAAGACTTTCATATCCTCGT
The DNA here is from genome assembly GCA_017529875.1 of Ruminococcus sp. GTDB lineage: Bacteria > Bacillota > Clostridia > Oscillospirales > Ruminococcaceae > FB2012. The sequence goes on from JAFXNC010000050.1 coordinate 36,959, forward strand.
CACCGGGCTGCTGGGAGGCGTCCTCCCCGACAGCGATACCGTGACAAGGCTCGCCCCCGCCCTGAACGCCGGCATACGCTTTGTCCGGGGGGAAGACTCCCTGGGGTTTATCTATATCTCGCTGCGGGATATCGGGCAGCGCAAGAGCGCCGGCGCCTACTATACCCCGGAGGACGCGGTGGACGAGCTGATAGATCTGCTCTGCGGGGAGGGAGACCTGTCCGGCAAGACGGTCTGTGATCCCTGCTGCGGTACGGGCAACTTCCTGCTGCGGCTTGCCGCCCGCGGGACCGGCTGTCAGCTCTACGGTCAGGATATCGACCCGGTGAGCGCCGCCCTGACCCGGATAAACCTCGCCCTCACCGACCCGGCGCTTTCCGCGGAGGACATCTGCGCCCGCATAACCTCCGGCGATTCTCTGACCGGCGACCCCGGCAGGAGCTATGACGTGATACTCGGCAATCCCCCCTGGGGCAGCGACCTCCCGGAGGCCGAGATCTCTGCCTGCTGCGGAAAGCTCGTGACGGCCTCGGACAGGAACCCTGAGATCTACGACCTCTTTACCGAAAAAGCCCTGACCATGCTCTCCCCCGGAGGGGTGCTGGCATTCGTGCTGCCGGAGGCCATACTCAGCGTAGCCTCCCATGACACGGTGAGAAGGCTCATGACAGAACGCTGCTCGTTCCGGTTTGTATCTTACCTCGGCAACGTCTTCCCGGGAGTGCAGTGCCCCTCGGTGATACTGGGCATCATGCCGGACAGCATACCCACATCAGCCGGCTGCCGGGTGAGACGGGGAAAGGAAAGCTATGTCATCTCCCAAAACAGGAGCTTCGAGGTCGGCGTGATATCCCTTAACATCTCCGATCAGGAAAACGAGATCATCAAGGCCATGGACAGCGTCCCCGATGCGGTGTATCTCAAAGGCAGCGCCAAGTTCGCTCTGGGCATCGTCACCGGCAGCAACAAGGAGCTTGTGCTCAAAGAGCGGCAGGAGGGCTTTGAACCCGTCCTCAAGGGCAGGGACATCACAAGATACGGCATCACCCCCCCGGATAACTTCATCCGCTTCACGCCGGAGCGCTTTCAGCAGGTGGCTCCCACAGAGCTTTACAGGGCAAAGGAAAAGCTGCTCTACCGGTTCATCTGTGAGGTGCCGGTGTTCGCCTACGATGACGGTCAGCGGCTCACCCTCAACAGCTGCAATATCCTGATACCCCAGATCGAGGGGCTGAGCATGAAGTACGTGCTGGCGGTGCTCAATTCCGGCGCTGCGGCCTTCTACATCAACCGGAGATTCCGTTCGGTGAAGCTGCTGCGCTCCCACATCGAGCAGCTGCCCATACCTGCGGTGCCGGTGGATATACAAAAACGCATCGCAGAAAAAACAGACCGCATCATGCTCTCGAAGGAGAACAAACGCAGTCTGTACGATGAGCTTGACCGTGAGATCACAAGGCTCTACGGCCTGATGCCGGAGCAGGCTCAGATCATAGAGAGGTTCAAGGGGGAGCGGAACCTATTTCTTTGAGAACAGGTCGAAGGCCGTGCTGCCTGAGGGAAAGAGCAGCAGGTATTCCCACCACGATCAGCACCGCGCACAGCCCGACCACAAAAAAGGAGGGCGCCCCCGCCGGGAGCGCCCCCCCATGCGGGGTAAGATAAGCTTGTAGTTGATGCCGTTGTAAATGGCATGATCCTTGGCAGCAGAGCTTTTGGTGCAGTTGAGGGTGAAGCCGGGGATGAGTTCGGAATAGCCTGTAGTTTCATCTGTCCAATGAGTATAGAATCCTATACCGCAATCCTGCATTTCAGTAACGCTGTCCGGGACAGTTATTAGAGGGGCACCGGGGGAGAACGGTTCAACGGAAATTGTAAACAATTTATTAAGATACAGCTTAAAAGAATAAATAATAAAGAATAATCAAGGTGTCCGCAAAGCGGACGATCTCTAAAAATCATCGCCGAAGGCGATACCTTAATTATTCTTTATTATTATTATTTCTTCTTTATTCTTTTTTACAGCCACAGGTATTCCACTGCTGCGCATACTGCTCCCTGCTCGTTGGAGAAGGTCATCACGCAGCCGCTGCCGGTCTCGTAAACCGTGGGCAGGATCAGCTCTCCCGGCACGAAGGAGGCCTTGTACTCGAACCTCATCCGGCTCACCTCCGCCCCTGCCGGGATGAGCTCGTCGGCAAGGTCGGCGTAACGGGCGTTGTTGATGTGACCGTTGGTATCCGCCTGGCAGCGCAGCGCCCGGAAGGGCTCGCAGACTTTGCCGGGGGTCTCCGGGAGGTCGATCTTGCGGGGGGTGAGCTCCATGTCCGCAGGCTCGCAGAGGGCGATGCGGTCGTTGACGTCCTTCGGGAGGTTAATGGGCTTGCGGGTGGAGGCGTGTACCAGAGTGGATACGAGGTACGACCTCGCCCGGAGCTGTCCGCCCTCTCCAAGTATCACGGTGGTGCGGCGGCCGTATACCCGGCGGCTCTCGAAGATGCCGGTGCGGACGGTGAGCGTCTCCCGGTAGCGGGGCTGGGAGATGATGTCCACCTGCCGGTAGGCCACGTAAAGCAGCGCCTCGCCGCTTTTCATCATGGGGCCGATAGCCTCGTCGGTGCTCCGGGAAATGGTGCAGCAGTCCTGCATCATGTCTATTACGGCGCTGCGGCGCATATGGCTGTCAACGCCGAAGTGGCTGTAAAAGGTCTCTCTTGTTATCTCGGTCATTGCGGTTTCCCCTTTCCGATGTATTCGTCCTTGAGGCGGTAGATCTGCACGCCCTCGGTCTGCGCCGAGAACTTGAAGAAACAGTTGCGCTCGAAGCTGGCCTCCAGGACGTACATCTCGTCAATATCCTTGTATGTCAGCTCCGGGAACACCGAGTTCAGAGGGCACTTGCAGAACATATACTCGGGGTAGCCGTACTCCCGCCAAAGGGCGAAGTTGCGTTCGTTGTCCTCCTCGGTGGTGATCTTGAAGGTGTTGAATAGATCGTCGTGGTGGGTTATGTTGAAGTTGTAGAATATATTCGTATCAAAGTAGGGCGACAGCGCCGAACCGTCGGACTGCTCGTTGGAGAGGTTGCGGCGGTTCTCGGCGGCGTAGTAGTTGTCGGGGTCGAAGATCCTGTCGCCGCCTTTGTACTCGAAGAGCCAGTACATCATGATCGTATGTCCCTCGATGTCGTTGTCCTTGATGTACTGAGCCACGTCACGCATACCGTAGGGCTCCATGATATCGCTGACGGTGCAGTAGGCCGTCCAGCTCAGGGGCATCGCCGCCATGCCGATGACAGCCGCCTTCGCCAGCACCACGGTCAGCTTTGACTCCACCTTTGAGGTGATCTTGCGGAAGACCTCCGGAACGGCGGGCTCCTCGTCGTCGAGAATTATCCATACCGTGAACATCAGGAAGAAGGTGCTGATGCCGATATGGTTCCAGTACATATACTTGAATATGCCGAACAGCAAAAACATCAGGTAAGGCACCGAGAAGACTGCCAGCTTTTTGTTGCGCTTTGTGACGAGTATCAGCACGACCCACAGCATGGCGCCGCCGATCATGGTGGTGATGAGGCCGCTCTCGGTCATCTTTATGGGCTCAAGGTCGATGTAGATGCCGAACAGCGAGTCGATGGGGTAGACCAGCAGCATTTTCAGGTCGCTGAGCCTGTCGGTGAAGCCCACGTCCATGTTCATGTAGCGCACGTCGTCGGCGGGGATTATGAGCAACACGGTGAATACCGCAAAGGCCAGTATACCCAGCAGCATATAGCAGCGCTTGTCCTTGAACAGCGAAGATACGCGCTTTTCGCGTATGGCGGCGGCGAAGATCTCCACTGTCCAGACGATGCACAGTCCCCCGGCCAGGATAAGGCCGTAGGCGTGGGAGGCGCAGAGCAGCAGCATGGGCAGCACATATCGCAGGGGCTTTTCGTTGCGCCTGCGGTAGCCGGCAGCCAGCAGCGTGAAGGCCAGCATCATCAGCGAGTAGGGGCGGCAGATCACCGCGGTCTGATAGAAGAAGAAAAATGTAAAGGGCATCACGCAGCGCACGATCTTCGGGAAGGGGGACTTGTAGAGTATGACCCATACTGCGGCGGCGCAGATCACCAGGTTCACGGCTTTGAGGGACAGCTCATAGGGCGCCCCCAGCTTGGCAAAGGGGGAGAGCAGCAGGCTCCACAGAGGGGGGTGCCCTTCGTAGTGACCCACCTCGAAGATGATGTCGTGGAAGGAGGCGCTCCGGGCGATGCTCCAGGCCTGAGCCTCGTCGAACCAGGGCTCATGGAATATCCCGATGACGGCGACGCTGATCATATACGCGATAAACACGATCAGCTCGGCTTTCCCGCGCTCCCGGGAGAGCAGCAGTTTTTTGGTTTCGGCTTTCATGGTGTCAGCTCCTTTGGAAATGCTGTGCAGGTTTATTATAGCACATTTCGGCGGGGATTGCAAGTTTGTTTTAATTCCGCCTTTTATCTCACTTTGATAGAACTTCTCACTTGGATCGACGGCGGGCGGGGCTTTGGTTTGAGCTCCGGGGGGCAACTGGTTATCGGGGCGGGTGGTCTTGCAGAAGTGAGTTTTGTTTTTCCTTTTGTCTCACCTGTGCGGTGCTTATCACTTAGTCGGACGGCGGGCGGGGCTTTGGTTTGAGCTCCGGGGGGCAACTGGTTATCGGGGCGGGTGGTCTTGCAGAAGTGAAGAAGTCTAACTCCAGATCATAATAGGGGTATGCGAAAAAGGGTATCCTCTCCGCCGTGGGCGGAGGGACACCCTTTTTCCGCTGGAAAAACAGAGTATCTTAAGCAAAAAAAGGACTCGCCGAAGCGAGTCCCTTCTGTTTGCTTGTTTTCGACTCTTGTAGCTAAGATTAGTTAGCAGTACCAGGAGTGAAGGAAGTACCGAGCTTGTGCAGAGTGTCAGGATCGGTCTCAGGATCAGGATACTGACCAACCAGAGTAGAGTTGGACTTAGCATCGTCGCTGTCAGCCCACTGAGCGTTAGTCGGCTTCAGGGAAGAAGTGTCGATGGTCCAAGCAACTGCGCCGGAGCCGGAACCGTTGTCAGACAGAGCAACTCTTACTGCGTTCTGCAGGGGGTTAGTGGTGGCGTTGTTAGACAGTGCAGTGTAAGAATCAGAGAAAGTAGCTTCGCTTGCGATCTTAGCGGACTTACCGTCAGTTACGAGATCTGCGCAAGAACCGGATACGGTGGTGAATACGAGCTTCGCATTCGAGTTTGCGGACTTCAGCTTGGACTTCTTAACGTAGCCCATCATCGAAGGAACGAGGATGGCTGCCAGAATGCCGATAATGGCAATAACTACGATAAGCTCTACCAGTGTAAAGCCCTTCTGTGCCTTTTTCATAGGAAAATCCCTCCATAAAAATAATTCTATTCAGCCGGGACCCTGTGTCCCTTGCTGTAATCATATTATATACCCTCGGGGTCCAAATGTCAACACTTTTTTGCGAAGTTTTCTCTTTTTTGGTGATATTTACAAATCAGAGCTGTATAATCAGCTAATTTATCCAATTCATTATTTACAGTTAACAAATTTAACTTTATCCTGCTAACACACTGCTGTTTAATATAGCGGCAAACGCTAAGATCGCCATATTCCGGGCTATTCCGTTCCCAGGTACAGGACCGTTTCAATCTGTTTCTTTTCGGCAGTGAGCTCGATGCCGCAGACCCGCCCGCTGACGGTGACGCCGTTTACCGTCGCCGAGACCACGTCGAACAGATCCTCCCCGGCAAAGCCTATGCGCCGGATGAACTTGTCAAAGCTGTGGCGGTTGGAGCGGTCGATGCGCTGCTGCAAGCCTGTGGCAGGGGAGGCCAGCCACTGGCGGTCAAGCTCGTAGTAGTGCTCCCTGACCAGCTCGGTGCCGGAGGCCTGGGAGTTGGTGACGGAGTAGGTGTACTGGTCGTCGATATCCGCCATGTAGACCTTGGAGAGCATCGCCCGCCTGTCCCTGACGGTGCCGAATGCCGCCGCGTCCCCGGGGGCTATCGAGTACTGGCTGCCCTGAGGTATGCGCACGCAGACCTGATTGTGCCCGTAGATATAGGGCTGAGTGCCGTAGGCCTTCATGGCGTAGGCGGACACCGCCTCCCAGAGGGTGGAGTGCTCCTTTACATATATATAGTTGACCGCCGATGTATTGCTCTCGTAGGTGACGTGGGGCATGGAGGGATTTGCCGCCGCCAGTCCCGCGAGGTCGAGGTTGTAGTTCATGCCCGGAACAGGCTCGTTCATGGTCAGCGCCGAGCTCCAGCCCCTTGAACGGAAGCTCACCGTGACCCTGCCGGCGGTCTGCTCGCAGCGGTAGTATTCCAGAGGGCCGTAGTGGAGATTCCTGCCTCCTGCGGTGAGCTTGATGCCGGTGACGTCGGACAGGTCGCCGGTATACTCGAAGCTGCCGCTGAGCTCGGTGTACGCTGCATATCTGTCCTTGACGAAGTGCAGCTTCACCGTATTCCGCACCACCTCGTCCGGTCTCAGGGGACGGGTGAGTTTAAGTGTGCATAATGCCATTATCCTTCCTCCTTAAAGCTCTCTGAGAGTTATGACGAATCTGCCTATGCCGCTGTCGTCGGTCTCGGTGAGGACGGCCTTCGCAGCATACAGGCTGGCGTAGGTGACGCCGCCGATGACGGCGTTGGTCAATGCGGAGCCTTTTACCGTGCTCAAAAGAGTACTGAAAAAGGCTCCGTCACGGGTCACGCTGTAACGTCCCTCGAGGACGAGTACCCGGCGCCCGCCCTGAACGGCTCTGCTGTACCCGCCTTCAAGGAGAGGCTTTTCGGTGATGAAGGTCTCTGTGCTCGCCGTCAGACGTGCCACGGCGAAGCTGCCTGTGCCCAGGTCAGCGGTTATTGGATAGGTCTCGCCGGTCATTCCTCATCTACCTCCACCTCTCTGTCGTCATAGACGGTCATCTCGATGAGCACCGTCACCGAGAGCCGCCCGACAGCGTTGTCCCTGACTGCCTCGCCGGTGCTGATCCAGCGGATGTTCTCGGCGCGGTCGAACATCAGGCCGCGCTCGGCCTTCTTTATCATAAAGGCCAGCTCCGAGCTGTCGGAAAAGCCGCAGTCCGCTCCGAGGCAGCGCACCGCCGCCGTGACGGTCATCTCCTGACCCACATAGAGCCCCCTGCCGGTGACTATCTTCGACACCTCGGTCTTTTTGATCCGGGGTATTGCGTAGCAGCCGTCCTTATAGCTGAACATATGCGTGGAGGAGTAGTCCTCCAGCACCGTGAACCCCGCCTCGGTGAACACCTGGTTTATGATCGTTGTTATCATCTGCTCACCCCTCCGTGGTCTCGAAGACGAAGCCGCCTGTGTCGGCCACGTCGGCTATCTCTCCGAATGCGTATTTTCTCAGGGCATCGGCGTTGGCTATGGTGACGGGACTGACGGCGCCCTTTTTCACGGCGCCGTTCTCGCTCATCACGAAGCTCTGGCACGAAGCCCCCTCCAGAGCGTACTGGTATACCGCCTCTGCGGCGGCAGCGTATTCGCATCTGCCTTCCTGCTCTGAGGTGAGGGTATCCACCCTGAGCATACGGTTCACCTTAGCCACGCTGCGGTTTACCAGGTCGGCGTAGAGCTCGTCGCGCTGCTCGCCGGTGATCCTTTCAAACAGACCCATTACCAGGGTCGCGTTGATCTCTGCCATATTGCCTCCTTTCATGCCCGGTCGCCTCCCGCCCTCCCTCTGACCGGGTCAGGTCTCAGTCGTCAGGCGGTGGTCGCAAGCAGCTTAACGGCGCCGCCGGTGAGCTTGGAGAAACCCACGGATACCGAGCAGGCGATCTCGTCGCACTGTGCGGAGATCAGCTTGTCGAAGTCCACCACGATATCGGTGCCGTAGACCATCTCGGCGGCGCAGCTGCTGTCGATGCCCAGGATCTTGCCGGAGGCCACGCCGGAGCACTTGACGATAGTAACGCCGTAGGGGGTCTTGACCCTGCCGCTGGACATGTAGTCGGAAACGCAGTACTTCATTTCGTCGAGGGCGAGGATCTCCGCCATTACGTCGGCGTTGCAGATCATGACGTTCATGTCGTAGTCGCCCATAGACGCCCAGAAGGCCGCCAGATCGGCATAGGTCAGGCTTGCGCCGGAGATAGACGAGGGAGTGACGCCGGTGGAAAGGGTGGTCACAGCCAGCTTGTTCACGGCTCTCGAGATCTGAGCGCCCAGACCCTTGAGTATAACGCCGAAGGCCTCGAGGCGCTGCTTCTTGATGGACTCGTAGCTGCAATTGAGCTTTCTGGCGTACTTGGTGAGGGTCTGCGCCGAGGATGCGAGCCTTACGGTGGTGGAGGGCATGGTGCCGCCCTCGGACACGCCGGTATCGCTGCCGCTTACGGTGACGGTCAGGCCTCTGAAATCCAGGCCGTCGGTGTAGGTAGTGGCTGCTGCCACGTCACCCAGGATAGAGGCCTCGTTCATGCCCTGTCGGATCATTCTCCTTACATACTCCGGGAACAGCACCGCAGATTCGCGGGAGGTGAAGAACTTCTCCACCCTGTCGCAGCCGCTGCCGGAGACCTTGATATCGAACCTTTTGAGCTGTCTCTCGAAGGCGTCGAGAGAGGCCAGCTCCGTCCCGGTGTAGTTCTCGTCCGGGTCGAGCTGTGCAAGAGCCTCGGTGAAGCTCCTGCCGGTGATAGAATAGAGCGACTTGTCAAGCTTTACATTATTATACATTATATATACCTCCTGTTTGGTTTGGGGTATCGGCGGATAGTATCCGCCGAAACTCACACTTTGAACCTTCCGTTGCCGGAACTCTTTTCCGCTGAGCGGGGAGCGAAAAGCTCATGCCCGTCGGCCTCATTCTGTACGCACTGTGCCTTTAATCTGCGGCGCAGCGCCTCCAGCGCGTCGAAGTCCATATTCCCGGTCAGAGCCTTCACCGCCTCCACCGTCATGATCGGGCGGACGGAAAAGCTCAGGGACATTATCTCCCGCCTGAGCATATCGCAGGCGCGGGCGGTGATCTCCCGCTCCCGGGCGAGCTGCGCCTTGACTGCCGCCACATCCTCGCTGCGGCTCTCGGAAAAATGCTTGGTCACGCCGGCACCGGTCTGAGCCGGCACTGCCACGAAGGACCACTCATAAGCGTCCGAGGGCTCCGAGAGTATGTCGCAGCAGACCCTGCCGTCATAGCTGCGTCCCTTGATGTGTCCGCAGGGGCTCGACTGCCTGTCGCTGCCGCAGACCGAGCATACCCTGCTGCCCACCGAGCAGCTGACCGAGACCTCTTTTTTGATGCCGCCCTCGATCTCGGTGATAAGATCCCGGTTGCTCTCGGTGCGCATCATGTAGGCCTTGGCGTACAGGCAGGCGTAAGCCTCCCCGCAGCCCGTGATGCGGCTCTCGTCCCGGCGTACCTCACATTCGTAGATGCGCGAGGTCTGCTTTTCGCCCTTCGGGTCGTGGTCGAAGATGCCGGTCTTGCCCACGAAAAGCTCCGAAAGCTTTTCGAGAGCCTCCACCGAGAACCTCTCGCCGTCCCTGTCGATCTCGTTGTCGCAGAGCACAATGGGGAAGGCATATACCTGCTCCGCCGTGACTCTGCTCCTTGTGAAGCGGTTCACCTTTTCAAGCTCCGCCTCGTCAAACACAAACTCCATATCCATTTATCTGCCTCCCTTCTGTCCGTTCTCCAGAGCTGCCGCCTGAGCGTTGTTCAGCCTTGCTTTTGCAAGGGCTTCCTCGTCCTGGAGATTGATGTTGCCCCACTCGACCTCGCAGCCGCAGCCCCAGCCCGAAAGTCTCAGGAACAAGTCCCCGATCTTTTCCAGCACCGGGGTGATGAGCCTGCGGTAGTATTCAAGCTCGCTGGTGAGTATGTCCGCCTGCTGTGAGCTCATGCGCTCTGTACTCGACCAGTTGAGTCCCAGAAGAAAGGGGGGTATCGAAAGCTTCGAGATCATCTGTTCAAGCAGCTGACGCACCGGCACGTTGGTGTCTATGAGCTGGTTGTCAGCCCCAATCACCTTGATGCCAACATCGCCCACCGCTACAAAGTCCTTGACTGTTCCTGCTCTGGCGCTTGCCATCCCGTCAGACCACTCCTTGGCGATCTGTGCGGCTCTCTCTGCGGCAAACGCAGCGTCAGTCTCATTCGCGGGCTTGTAGGTCACGGCGTATCTCACGTTGCCGACCCGGTCGAAGTTCTGTCCGATGCACTCATATATCCTCATGAGTATCTCCGACAGCGCAGGCAGTCCCCGCAGCACCGAGACGCCCTCCGGGTGCTTCACCGAGGGGTTGAGAGTGGTGTAGAACCACCTCTGCTTAGGCGGCATCCTGACCTCTCTGCCGCTGGCGACCAGCCGGAAGCTCACATCGAGGGGATCCTTGCCCCTCTCCACACGGAATACCGTGGGGTCAGCCAGACATATTCCCCTGACAGCTCTGCTCTTTTCATCCAGTTCGATAATTCCCAGCGCCCTGCCGTAGGTGAGCAGTGTGTCAAGGTAAAGGTCTGCAAAGGTCATAAGCGAGCTTCCGGATACTCCCACCGAAACGTCCCTTACAAAAGTGTCAAGCTCCTTCTGGGCGCGTTTGTCGGTGCTCACCAGCCTGAAATCGTTGGTCAGACGCTCGATCTTGCCGAAGCAGGCGTCCAGTATGGGCACCTCCGCCCTCAGTGCCTCGTAAAATTCGCCCTCAAAGCCGCCGTAGGCCGGGGCGAGCCTGAATACCGTCCTGTCCGCCGGGAACGCCCCGCGGATCTCCGGCTCCTTCTTTTTTCTTCTCAGCATTTTTCCTCCTCCCGCCGCCGGTCAGCCCGGCAGCTGTCTTGCGGTAGCCGCCACGAAAAAGCACTCCTGCTTTTCTTTCAGAAGGCTGCTCACGAAATACCGCAGATCGTCCATGGCGTGGTCGTTCTCCTTCACCGGAGAATCCGCGCCTCCCGAATCTGACCAGCGGTAGAGGCCGAATTCCCGTATGCAGTCGCGGCAGCTTGCGTGTATCATGATCTTCCCCGAGGTCAGAGCGTCGGCCACCCGTCTGATGCCCGAGACTACGTCGTTCTTCGCCGGTACGACTGTGTATTTCCCGTGGCGCCTTATGCACTCGATGAAGGAGGCCGCCGAGGGGTCGCAGATGACCCGCTCCGGCCTGATGTCCCCGCAGAGCCGCTCCAGCCCCGCGTAATGCTCCTCGTCGGTGCGCTGCGCACCCTCCCGCCTGGAGTCGAAGTAGTACTCCCGCATACGGTACCATACCCCGCCGCTGAGCCCCCACAGCCCGAAGCTGGCAGGGTTCACGGTGCCGTAGTCACAGCTTACCGCATAGCGCTCGAAACGCTCCGGCAGCTTGTCGCAGACGTTGCGCTTGGGGTCGAACATGGTGTAGATGAGCCCCTGTGTGCTTACCCACTTGCCCAGCACGAACCTCTCGTAGAACGCTCCCGTGTAGAGCCTTTCGTATCTTGCGAAGGTCTCCTCGTCCATAGAGGGGTTGTCCCGCAGGTCGAAGTGGACGTAGAACAGCCGTTTCTCCTTTGCCTTGTCTATCCACTCCCGCTTGAACCAGTGCTCTTTGTACTCGGGGTTGCAGTTGAACCACAGCTTCGAGCCCTTCACCGAGCACCGCGCCGCCGCCTGCTCCACGAAGCTCCGGGGCATCAGCGCCGCCTCATCCAGCAGCACTCCCGCCAGAGTTATGCCCTGTATCAGCGAGGCGGAGCTCTCGTCCCGGCCGCCAAAGAGATAGAACCTGTTGCGGTGCCCGCCCATCTCGATCTCGATGTAGTTCTTCGAGGGGTACTCGGTCACGCGAAAGCCCCATCTGGCAGCCTCCCGCACCAGCGGCACCACAAGGTTCCGGCGCACCGAGGTTATGGTCTTGCCGCAGAAGGCGAAGTCATGCTCCGCGAAGGTGCAGCTCGCCCATACTACGAAGGACACGCTCATGGAGAAGGTCTTGCCCGAGCGCACCGCGCCGTCGCAGATGATGCCGTCACAGCCCTTTCTGCCCCGGCGCCTCCACCAGTTCATGACCAGCAGCTGTTTCTCCGAAAGCACCACGCCGCCGCCGGGTCTGAACACTCTCCCGCCCCGGGGGAGCCTTTCGGCAGTGTTACTCATCGGCATCACCGCCGTCGGGCAGCTCGCTGCCGTAGACGAGCTCCACAAGATCCTTGACCTTTTTGTCCCCGAACTCCGCCTGATCCAGCTCGGCGAGGCGTTCGAGGGCCTTCTGCCGGTCGAAGAACTTCACCTCGACGCCTCCGCCCTTGACCCGCTTGATCTCGCTGACGTTATAGAGATCGGCCTTGGCGAGCATCTCGGGGCTGACCTCCTCGGCGAAGACGAGAGCAGCGGCGTCGTTGACCCTGCCGAAGGCGAGGCGTTCCAGCCCTGCCCGGACGCCGGAGCCGGTTTCGAGGGCGGCCTCCCTTTCCTTAGCTATCTGTCTGCGGACGGCGGGCTTAGAGAGCAGTCTGAGCCCGTGAGACCGGGCTCTTTCAGGCTCCACGCCTGCGGTGATAGCGGCCTCGGCGGGGCTTGCGCCCCGGACAAAGCTGAGGACGAAATCCTTGATACTGACAATATTCATTCTGCACGCTCCTTTCGTAATGCCCTCTCACTTATAGCCGGAAAAAGCCAAAAAGTTGCACGCGAACGTGCAACTTTTTGAAAAAAGAATAAAAAAACAGCGGCATACCCCGCTCTCGGGATATGCCGCTCTCATCTTATTCACATTATCAGCGTGAGGTTGTTGAACCCCAGCGTGTTCACATAGTTCACTTTCCTTACCGTGTTCATTATCTTCCGCAGTCCGCTCTCAGCCTCGTCCTCGGTGCCGTCTGCCTTGCGCAGATCAAGATTCTTCACCGGATCGTAGTTCTCACAGTTGTCCCGCAGCCGCAGGGTCGGACCTTCGTCTTTTATCAGTATCCTTATGTCGATGGTGTGCTCCTTGTTGTCCTTGCTGAATCCGTGGTCTATTATGTAGGTGGACATCTCCCGGATGCTGGCGGAGATCAGCGAGCCCATTTCCTCAGTCTGCCCGCGGCCTGTGCAGAATTCCTCCGCCGCTACGCATACCGCGTCCACGTCCCCTTGACGGCTTATCGACCGCTCAAAGCAGTTCTCGTCGCTTACCCCGAAATCGTCCCTGATCAGCGAGTAGACCTTCGCCGTGAAGGCTATCTTGTGGTTCTTCTTGAACACATACAGCGATATAATGGTAAGGGTGAGCATCTCGCCGGTGAGGAAACCAAGCCATACGCCGGTGATACGGAATATCCGGCTGAGTACAAATGCCGCCAAGGTCGGCAGGGCGAAGTTTTGCAGCACCGAGATCACCTGGGTCAGAGCCACCCTGTCTATGCCCTGATAGTAGTTCTTGAAGCAGGTGTTCAGCCCGCAGGGCACCAGCGACAGCACGAACAGCCTCATGCCCCTGACCGCCATATGCTCGGCAGCCTTGTCCTCCAAAAACAGCCTTACCAGCGGCACCGCGAAGATCAGTACCAGCACCGTAACCGCTCCGCAGATCACCACGGTGTAGTAGGCCATGGTCTTGACCACGGTGCGCAGGCCGTTCTTGTCCTCGTCGCTGTAAAAGATCGACGAGAGCATCAGCGCCACCGAGGCTATGCCGGAGCTGAAGGAGTAGCAGATATTGCCCGCCGTGGACACCACCGAGTAGGCCGCAACAGCCAGGTTCCTGCCCACGTCCAGGAGTATCTTATTATAAAGGTAGGTCATCAGCACGAGGCTGAGCTGATTTACCAGCGTCGGCACTCCCGCCATGAGCAGCTGCCGGCTTATTCGCCGGCTGATGAGCTTGGGGCGGAAACGGAAGACGCATTCTTTCTTGAAGAAGTAAGCTATGCCTATAACGAAGGCGATATAATAGCTGAGGCTCGAAGCCAGCCCCATACCCAGGGTGCCGCCCTTGAACAGCGCAACGTTGAGTATGTCGAAGATGATATCGCCGACGGTCATGAGAGCCACCGCCACCACGAGCCTTGTGCGGTTGCCGGTGAGCTGCATATACGGCACCATGATCTGCGCCGCCATGAATGCGGGCGCACCGATAATGAATCCCCGGAGGTAATCCCTTGTCAGGAAGAAGACGTGATTGCCCGGTACCGGCGGCCCTGCGCCCAGCATGGTACAAATAGGCCCCGTGAACAGCAGTATCACTATAACGCCTATCCCCGAGATTATCATAGCCAGCACCGCCGAAACGGTGAAGCAGGCATTGGCGTTTTTTCTGTCTCCCGTACCCATAGCCTTACCGCAGACCACCTGAACTCCCGCAGAGATCAGGTTGCCGAAGGCCGCGAACACCAGCAGCACCGGCGCGGCAAGACCGTAGGCAGTCATAGATTCAACTCCGAGAAAGCGCCCGATCATAATGCTGTCTATAAGCATACATACCATTACCGTCATGGATGACAGTATCTGGGTAAGCAGCATTTGTCTGAATAGCTTTCTTATCATATGTTACTCCATCTGTTAAAAGTGACTTACCTTTTTATTATAATACACTTTGTATCCCTTTGTCAAGAGCAAATATCTCAGCTGTATCCGGTTCGGCTGTGTATACCGGCGCCCGGGCATAAAAAGAGGGGGCATCATACTAAGATGTCCCCTGTATACTGCCGTCACATCATCAGGCTCTGTATCGTGCTTATCCTCGAATCCGCGTATGCGCTGGAGATCGTTGCACCGAACAGAACGTCCGTGGCCCCTACCCTCGTGAACAGATCGTTCATCTTGATGTAGGTGTACCTGAAATCCACAACGTAGATCTTGTCAAAGCTCTGCACAAGGAAAGGCACAAGCGCGTTGCCGTAGCTGTCCTTGATGATTACCAGCACACGGCCGTTGTCCACGTCCGAGTCGATCTCGCAGATCTTGTCGTCGCTGCCCAGAAACGAGCAGTAGCAGCCCGCTCCCGATACCGAGTCAAAAAACAGGCTCCCGTCATAGCCGTTCTGGAAATAGCCGTCGTAGTAGCGGGTGGTGTAGCTGTTTTTCGGCTTGTAGTAGGTGAAGGTGTCCGGGTGGTCGGCAAGCTCCTGGATGTTGCCGCTGTAATTGTACAGCGAGCCCAGATAGCCGGTCTTGAAGACCTTATCGTACTGCGAAAGGTCGGCAAAGGGCACACCCGCCGCCGCCGCGAACTGCTGTGCGGCATAGTAGGCGCCCAGAGGCTGCCAGTGGTGGTCTGTCCGGGAGTAGATGTACTCTCCGAGGTGCGCGGCAAGGGTGTCGTAGATGTCGATGTTGGTGACGCCGTTGAGGTAGTCGCCCACGTTCCTGATGCACATATGCTGCTCGGTGAAGGTGTTCTCCATGCCCTTGGGGATGTAGTACGCCGAGGACAGCGGACAGCTCATGTTGTATACGTTCACGCCGCTGCCCACCATAGCCTTGTACTGGTTGAGCACTGCGGCATACTGCTGACCGGTGGAGAGATAGCCGTAGAAGGGCGGCAGGCCTCTGATGCGGTCGCCTTCGTAGCGGTCAACGACTACGATGTTCCCGCACCATTCGCCGTAAGCGGGCATATAGTCCTCAAGCCCGGCGGGTCTTTCGACCGGTGCAGGAGTGGAGGACACAGGCGGGGCTGTCACCACGGGGGCGGCAGTGGTCGTAGTGGCCTCGGTGACAGGCTCGGTGACGGCCTCGGTCTCGGTGGCCGTGGTAGTGGTCTTTTTCTTTTTGGTGGTCTTCTTGGCAGTGGCCGCAGTTGTGGGAGTTGTGGTGGCTGCGGTGGCAGTTGAGCCGGCAGTCACGGAGGTGACGGTGGTGGCTGAGGTAGTGACCGACGAAGTCTCGGCGGTAGTGAGCTTGGAGAGCCCCTCGGGCTCGCTGTCGGTGTTCCCGCAGGAACTTAGCAGGGAAGCCGTCATCACAGCCGCCGCGATCAGCGCGGCACGGTAATGCAGATGTTTCATAAGCGGATCCTTTCCGATGGTTTAGTCAGCTACATTATAGCACACCCTGCCGCAGTAGTCAAGGGAGCAGTTCAGACTCTGATAAAGTGTATGATCACCGACTTGTAGTCGCCCCACAGCCCGCCGATGTTGATGCCGCAGTTCATGAGCGCCGCTCCGGAGAGCTTTTGCTCCGGTTTGTCCTCCCGGATGTAGTAAGCCTCCGGATCGAGGCCCTTGAGCTTTATCCGGCGGCTGCGCTCGTTGGCTCTGCCCATGACCTGCACGAACTCGAACAGCGCCTCGCTCTTGTCCTTGGCTACGAATTCCCAGGCGTCGAAGGTGTTGTCCTCGAACATATTCCCTATGCGGTACTGGTCTCCGGTGCGCACAAGGGCGTTGTATTTGCGGAACTCCGCTATCTGCCCCGGTATTGCGTCCCTGTCCTCATGGGGGATGCGGGTGACGTCCAGCTCATAGCCGAAGGTGCCCACCATTGCCACGTGTCCTCTTGTGGCGAAGGGCGTTGTCCTGCCGAGAGCGTGGTTGGGACAGTCGGAAACGTGGGCGCCCATTGCCGAGCAGGGGTAGCACATGGAGGTGCCGTACTGTATTTTAAGGCGCTCGATGGCGTCGGTATCGTCGGAGCACCAGATCTGCGGCGAGTAGTAGAGCATACCCGCGTCGAACCTTGCGCCGCCGCCGGAGCAGTTTTCCAGCAGTATATGGGGATAGTCGGCGGTAAGCCTGCCCATGAGCTCATACACGCCCAGCACATAGCGGTGCCAAAGCTCCTTCTGCCTGTCAGCTGGGAGGGCGGCGGAGCCCGCCTCGGTGAGCTGGCGGTTCATGTCCCACTTGATGTATTCGATGTTGGCGTTATCGAGGATGTTTCGCATCATGGAGTAGACATAGTCCCTTACCTCCTTGCGGGAGTAGTCGAGAACATACTGCTCCCGGCAGAGGGTCATGGGTCTGCCCTTGACCTGTATGGCCCAGTCGGGGTGGGCGCGGAAGAGCTCGGAGTCGGGGCTGACCATTTCCGGCTCGAACCATATGCCGAACTTCATCCCCAGCTTGTTGACCTCGTCCACAAGATGCTTTAAGCCTCCCGGGAGTTTCTTCTCGTTGACGAACCAGTCCCCCAGGGAGGAATTGTCGCTGTCCCGGTGCCCGAACCAGCCGTCGTCCATGACCAGCATCTCTATGCCCAGCTTGGAGGCCTCTTTTGCTATGGCGATGAGCTTGTCGGTGTTGAAGTCGAAGTAGGTGGCCTCCCAGTTGTTTATGAGTATGGGGCGGATCTTGTCCCGGTATTCGCCCCGGATAAGATTGCCTCTGTACAGGTCGTGGAAGGTGCGGCTCATGCCCCCCAGTCCGGTGACGGAGTGTACCATGACCACCTCAGGTGCCGTGAAGACCTCCCCCGGTCCCAGAGTCCAGGAGAAATCCGTATCGTTGATGCCCATGACGAACCGGGTCTTCTTATGCTGAGTGACCTCGGCCTGAGCCTTGAAGTTGCCGGAGTAGACGAAGTTGAACCCGAACACCTCGCCGCTGTCCTCGTCGGCACCGTGGGTGCAGAGGGCGGCAAAGGGGTTGTTCTGATGTGAGCTTTCGCCCCGCATAGAATCTATGGACTGCTTGCCGTGATGCAGGCGGCACCGCTCTACGGCGCGTTCTCTCGCCCAGGAGCCGTTGAGGGTCATCATGTCGAACTCGTGGGTGTCGAAGTCCACGCAGGCGGAGTATACCCGGGTCAGGGTGCAGGGCTTGTCCCCCACGTTCTCGACTCTCACCGAGCGGGTGATGACGTTGAGCTTCTCAAAGGCCGTATAAACGAGGGTGACTTCAAGTCCTGCGGGCTTGTCCTCCATGACTATCTCCAGGGTATCGCAGGGGCTCTCCTCGGTGGCGAAGGTGGCAGGCAGGCCTTCAAGAGCGGGCTTGCCCTTGTATATCCTGTGGGACCTGTAACGCAGGTCACAGGTGGAGGTGCCGTCGGGGGCGCTGATCATGAAACAGCTCTCCCGGTAGTCGCCAATGCCGAAGCAGGGGTACTCAAAGGGCAGGGTATCGAGATAGCACGCCCGGTCACGGTCGTTGACCTCCGGCGTCCAGGGGTTCTCGTCCAGGCGCAGCAGGTATGAGAGGTCATCATCCGGCACCGACGGGCCGAAATAAACATGAGCAAGATACCCCCCGCCGGGTGCCAAGGCAAGGATATAGTCGGTATCGGCGGCGCGGAGCCGGAACTGTTTTGAGGCTTCATTGTAAGTAACAGACATATGCTACACTCCTTATTATCGTTTGTGACTTCATTATAACATATCTCCAAAAATATGCAAGCGGCGAAAACGATTGAAAAAAATATTATTTTTTTAGTACCGGGATACATTCCCGGATATTGGCATTGTGCATAAAAACAATTGACATTCGGCTTTACATATGGTATAATAACGTCAGGCGGGCTCTGATGCCCGGTGCGTTCGGAAATATATAACAGATACGGAGGTAAGAATATGAAATCCAAACGTTTGCTTGCGGCGCTGACTTCGGCGGCGCTGGGACTGTCGGCGCTGACTATGGGGGCGTCGGCGGTGGATCTTTTTGATGTGGTTGACCCGGATGAAGATGAAAGCACCTACTGGGATATCTATGCCACGGGGTACTATATGCCCCTTGACTGGAGCTGGAACGAAAGCGACCCCTACGCCATAACCGACGAGGGCAAGATCGAGCTGGAGTTCGAGATCACCGAGGAAATGACCGATCCCGATTACGAGGGCAAGGGCGCTCTCGGCGAAATGGGCGTTGTGATCTACAACCTCCCGGAGGGCTGCGCAATTGACGCGGAGGTCACAAAGGCGGCGTTCCTCCCCTATGAAGCCGAAGACGAGATAGAGCTCAAGTCCGTGGAGGGCAAGAGGCAGTTCGAGTGCAATACCGACCTTGGTGCCAACCCCTCGATCTTCATGCGCCCCACCGACCGTTACGACGAGGAGACCGAGGAGCTGCTCTACGAGGCTCTGCCTGAGCTGAAAGGCATGGAGGAGGAGGGCAGTTTCCGGGGCGGCTGGCTCAGGGTCGTCATCGACTTCGTTGACCATTCTCCCATCGACCCGGCAACAGTCGAGCTGCCCTTCGAGCTGGAAGCTCCCTCCAACGTGGGTGCCCGGTGGTTGGAAGGCAACGACAGCTACAATACCACCGACATCACCTACTCACAGAACAACTCCATGAGCGAGTGGTCAACAAGGAAGTATGCCGAGCATGATACGGTCATGGAGGAACTGGCGGAAATGGGCTACGACGATCTGTGGATAAGTCCTCAGATAGACTGGTCCATAGACTCCACTGACGACTGGCATTGCAACCGGTACTGGACTACCGGCGGCTATGACGAGAATTACGCACAGCACCTGGGTGACTGGGCTTACCTCGACATGAGCTATTCCGCCGAGACCGTCAACAACTCCTGGGTGTTCCGCGGTATGGGCAACGCCGCTGACCCGGAAAACGCCACCTGGTACGGCGTTCACGATGAGGGCATTGACATCCCCGGCTGGGCGGATGTTCTCAAAGAGGGACAGTATGAGCTCATCGAAGACGAGGATAACGAGAAATACGCCAAGATAGACTTGACAGAGCATACCATATACTTCCGCGTGCGTTATGCAGTTACCGTATGGACTACCGAAACTGCAAGAAGACCTTCCGAGAATGTTGTGGTAGTATCCGACTGGTCGAAGACCGCCGCTGTGGGCAAGGACGCCGCAGCGCTTGAGCCTGTAAAGCCCGGCGAGGTAGCCGCTCCCGTGATCTCCGACCTGAAACCCGTTGAGGGTGCGGAGTTCAACAACTGGCCTGTATACTCCTTCAAGCTGGATGTAGACGATACTCTCAACGAGCAGCTCACCAGAACACAGTCTCTGGACGGCCTGATCTGGCTGGAGGTCTTCGCCCGGGTAAAGGGCACCACCGAGTGGGTAGGTCTCCAGGGCGACTGGGAGGTCAAGGCCGGCAATATGGAGGTAGCGCTCCAGAACATCATGGAGAGCCCCGACCTTATCACGATCAACACGCCTATCGAGCTTCGCGCCCGTTACTATGTGAGCCCGGACGGTGACGCGATATTCACCACCGAATTCTGCGAGCCCATAGAATTCCTCACCGTCATCCCCGGCGACGTGAACGGCGACGGCAAGGTGAATATGCGCGACTACGCGCTGTTACAGCGCCATATCCTTTACAACACTCCCATAGTATTTGACGCTGCCGACCTCAACAATGACGGCAAGGTCAACATGAGAGACTACGCGCTGCTGCAAAAGATGCTGCTGAAACCGGCGAAATGATACGATAAAGCAAGGAGCCGGGAGGATCGTCCTCCCGGCTCCTTCTGTTTTATCCGCTATGTCTCAGGCAGTCATGCGCTTTTGGAATACCGTCTTTCCAATGAGTATCATGACTATGGCTGACGCCCATACTACCGCCAGCGGGATGAAATACCTTTCCGCCGAGAAGTCCAGCACCAGCGCCGCTCTGGCGGACTTGGTGCAGTAGTAGAAGGGGGTGCATTTGCTTATGGTCAGCAGCACTCCGCCGGTCTCCTCTGCATCGAACCATATCCCGCCTATAAAAGAACCAAGGGAAATGATGACCGAGCACAGCCCCGGTGCGGATTTTTCGTTGAACAGCGTGCCGAAGGTCAGGCCTATGCCTATGAACATCAGCGCCGAGGGTATCAGGGTGACAAGGCATACCAGTATGCCGCCCACGTTCATGGCCGAACCCAGGATGAGGGAGATGATGAACCCCGCCGCGAAGGTTATAACGCCCTGAATGAGCGCGATTATCAGCATCGGCAGCATATACCCCGCGGTAAAGTCAAAGGCGGTCATGGGGGTGGCGTAGAGCCGCATCAGGAAGGCTCCTGCGCGGTCTGAGGTCACGGTCAGAGCGGTGAACAGCATCACGAACATCTGCCCGAACACCGCCACGCCGGGGGTGAGGTTCTCGATGTGGAACACCGTCTTGCCTGCCTCGGCAGGGATGCTCTGGTCGATGATTGTCATGAGTATCAGCATTATCAGCGGGAACCCCAGGCAAAAGATATAGCTCAGCGGATCCCGCAGAATCTCCTTGATGCAGCGCCTTGTGAATGAAAGGATACGCATATCAGACCCTCCCCTCTGCGATAGCCACGAATGCGGCTTCAAGACCCTTTTCTCCGGTCTGTTCCTCTAAGTCGGAAAGGGTGCCGAGGGCTCTGATGTGACCGTCTGTCATTACGGCGATGCGGTCGGAGAGATGCTCGGCCTCCTCCATGTAGTGGGTTGTAAGTATTATGGTGATGCTGCCTTTGAGCTGCTCTATGGCCCGCCACAGCTCCCGCCTTGCCAGCACGTCAAGGCCGAGGGTGGGCTCGTCGAGGAACAGAACCTCCGGCTCGCCGATGAGGGCCATGGCTATGGAGAGCTTGCGCTTCCAGCCTCCCGAAAGGGTCTTCGCCCGGGCAGAGCCGACTTCGCTGAGGTTGAATATCTTCACCATCTCGGCGATGCGCTCATCGCATTTGGCCTTGTCGAAGCCGTAAAGCTCCGCCATGAGCCGCAGGTTCTCCAGCACCGTCAGCTTTTCCGCCACAGCTGTATCCTGGGGGGAGATGCCGATGAGGCGCTTGACCTCGGCTTTATCCTTAACGCAGTCCTTGCCCAGGACGCGGGCTTCTCCGGAGGTGGGCCCGGTAAGGCAGCAGAGCATTTTGACGGTGGTAGTCTTGCCTGCGCCGTTGACGCCCAGCAGCGAGAACACCTCGCCCTTGTCGATGGTGAAGCTGATGCCGCCCACGGCGGTCTTGTCCTTGTACTTCTTGGTGAGGTCTTTTACTTCTACTGCGTACATGATCATTCCTTCTTTCTTCCGGGCAGCTTGCCTAACATATTGCCCATTCTCACCAGAGCGATGCCGCCCTTATCCTCGTCTCCGAGGATGAGCATGGTATCGCCGGGGTTTATCCCGAATATCTTCCGGCAGTTGGAGGGGAGAGTTATCTGCCCCTTTGAGTTGACGTTGGCGAGGCCGAAGACGTGCTTGCCGTCGCCGTCGTGAGCCTCCTTGCCGATGTCCCGCACCAGCAGGTCAACGGTTATGCCGTAGAGCTCCGCCAGCTTGATGCAGCTGTCAAGGTCGGGGGTGCTCTCCCCCCGCTCCCATTTGGCTACCGCCTGCCGGGAAACGTTGAGCTTTTCCGCCAGCTGCTCCTGGGTCATACCGCTCTGCGTCCGGTACATTTTAAGTCTTGAAAAGTTTATGCTCACGGTGATCCCTCCCTGTTCGTGGTCGATGTTTCTCATTGCTTGTATTATACCATTCTGACAATGTTAAGTCAACCGACCAAAGCTGACATCAATGTTATCCTCAGTTGCAATTTCGGAAAATGCTCTGAAACAAAACTTTTGGAGAATCACCGTCGAGGAAGAAAGATGACTCCAAAGCGCTCCGCGTTCAGGTTCATCAGCTTGCATAATTATCCCTCCCTTCCCCCTTTCTCCCCGCCTTTTGCGGGCTTTTTGTGTAAAGTGTAGACTGTCCGCTTAATTTTTTGTTCATGTTCACGATAAAAAATATAAAAAATGCTATTGCAATTTGTGTTAAAATATTATATAATTATAGTATCGGTTTGTCTTTTCGTTGTGCATAATAACAAATTAACAAACTCAGATCCGTATATCATAATATAGCAAGGAGAGAATCACTTTGAAAACCTATGACAGCACCCACATCAAAAACATAGCAGTTGCCGGCCACGGCGGCTCCGGCAAGACCTCCCTCGTTGAGGCGCTGCTTTATAAGAGCGGTACTACCGACCGCCTCGGCAAGATCGCTGACGGCAATACCGTCTCCGATTACACCGCCGAGGAGATCAGAAGAAAATGCTCGGTATACACCTCACTTTCGTGTTTTGAGAGAGACGGTTTCAAGATCAATCTGCTGGATACCCCCGGCCTCTTCGACTATGAGGCTGGTATGGTGGAGGGCATCAATGCCGCAGGCTGCGTTATGATAACCGTATCCGCCAAGTCCGGCGTCAAGGTCGGCACCCACAAGGCCTACGATTACGCAGAGGAAAACGGCAAGCCCCGTATGTTCGTAGTCACCAAGCTGGATGACGACAACGCTAACTTCAACAACGTCCTGACCCAGTTGAAGACCGAGTTCGGACCCACAGTCTGCCCTGTTATCGTTCCCGTTATTGCCAACAGAAAAGTCGTTTCCTACGTGAACCTCATCGAGATGAAGTGCTACAAGTACGAGAACGGCAACGCTGTTGAGACTGATATGCCCACAGCTGCTGTTGCAGAGAATATGGAGTACCGTATCGACGGTCTGGTCGAGGCCGTTTCCGAGGCCGTTGCAGAGACCGACGAGGAGCTCATGGAGAAGTTCTTCGGCGGCGAGGCCTTTACTCAGAAGGAGCTTATCGACGGCATCCACAAGGGCATGAACGAGGGCAAGATCACCCCCGTAGTATGCTGCTCGGCGGCTGATCTTTCCGGCATTGATATGCTGCTCAAAGAGATCTCGCTGCTGCTGCCCGCTCCCTCGGACAACGACGTTAAGATGGCTGAGGACGCCAAGGGCGAGCCCGTGGAGGTCAAGTGCGACAGCTCCGCGCCCCTTTCCGCATTCGTATTCAAGACCGTTGCCGACCCCTTCGTGGGCAAGATGAGCTTCATCAAGGTACACTCCGGCGTGCTCAAGACCAACAAGGACGTTGTCAACGCCACCACAGGCTCCACCGAGAAGGTGGGCAAGCTCATGACCCTCATCGGCAAGAAGCAGATCGAGGTCACTGAGGCTAACTGCGGCGATATCGTAGTTGCCACCAAGATGAACGTCAACACCAACGACACTATCTGCGACGCCTCCCGCGTTGTTAAGTTCCCGGCTATCAGGTTCCCGATCCCCACCTACGCTATGGCTGTCAAGGCCAAGGGTCAGGGCGACGAGGCCAAGATCTCCGGCGCTATCGCAAGGCTCCTTGAAGAAGACAAGACCCTGCGCTACGAGCAGAATCCCGACACTCTTGAAATGATACTTGTTACCCTCGGCGGTCTGCATCTTGACTCGGTAGCGGGCAAGCTGCACGATACTTTCGGCGTGGATATCGACACTGCGGCTCCCAAGATCGCCTACAAGGAGACTATCCGCAAGAAGGTCAAGGTTCAGGGCAGACACAAGAAGCAGTCCGGCGGTCACGGACAGTTCGGCGACGTCTGGATCGAGTTCGAGCCCTGCATCTCCGACGAGCTCATCTTCGAGGAGAGAGTATTCGGCGGCGCGGTTCCCAAGAACTTCTTCCCGGCAGTTGAAAAGGGTCTCCAGGAGTGCGTAAAGAAGGGCGTGCTGGCGGGATTCCCGGTAGTAGGTCTGAAGGCTATCCTGGTGGACGGCTCCTATCACCCTGTTGACTCCTCTGAAATGGCCTTCAAGATCGCGGCATCCATCGCCTTCAAGGACGGCATCCCCAAGGCTGAGCCCATGCTGCTGGAACCCATCGACAACCTGACCGTCATCGTTCCCGACGAGAACACCGGCGACGTTATCGGCGAGCTGAACAAGCGCCGCGGCAGAGTTCTGGGTATGAACCCGGCTGCCAAGAAGGGTCTCACCGAGGTAGTTGCAGAGGTGCCCGAGGCTGAAATGGCTGACTTCACCATGACGCTGCGTCAGATGACCCAGGGCCGCGGCTCCTACTCCATGGAGCTTGCAAGATACGACCAGCTCCCCGGCAACCTGGTGGCCACCGTCATCGCAAACAACAAGATAGACTGATAAAAACTATGCTCCCCCGGTCTCCGGGGGAGCATTTTTTTGAGCGCAGCAAAAAGAATAAAGAAGAAAGAATAAAGAACAATCAAGGTGTCCGCGCAGCGGACGGTTTTTAGATCATCGCCGGAGGCGATACCTTTTTTATTCTTTATTCTTTATTATTCTTCTTTATTCTTTATAGGGGTGGCTCCCTCATTCTTCTCCGGGCAGTGCCGAGACCGTGGTCATTTGCAGGATGATCTCGCTGAAATACCTGGGGCTCACCTCGGAGAGCTTGAGCCAGCCCTCCTGTTTTTTGTCGTAGTAGTCCGGGACTTTGCCGGCCTTGAAGAACACCAGCTTGCCCAGGGTCACTTCTTCGCCCTCGAAGTCGTAGGCCTGTATCGGCGCTCCGGAGTGTACCAGCATGGCTCCGCTGCCGGTGACTGTTACCTTGCCGTCGGCTGCGGTGCTGCGGGAGCTGATGTCCTCGCGGTAGAAGTAGAAGAAGCATCCCGCGTCCTCGGCCTGACCCTTGTACCAGCCCAGTTTGGTCATCTTGCCGATGAGGGACAGGCTGTTGAGCTCCGCGTACTCGAATCTTGCGCAGGAGTTCTCTGCAAGCTCCTTGTCGTCCCGCAGGAACACCTTGCGCCCCAGCTGGTCGAAGGGCTGAGTGATCTCGTAGTCGGAAAGCTGCTCCTTCCAGGCGCTGAGCTGTTCTTTGGTGAGCTCCAGCGGATGCACAAGGCCTATCCGGGCGTTTTCCGGCAGGGTGTATTCGTCCTCGTCAGCTGTGGTGAAGGAGCCGTCGTCCAGGTAGCGGAAAGTATCTTTAAGGGCACCGTCCTCGTATACGCCCCAGATGAGACCAACCGCAAAGCAGTGCATCACGGCGTTCTTTACAAAGAGCTTTTCCCAGCTTTCGGAGGTCCACTTGCGGTCGCACATGAGCACGTATTCAAGCCGCGCCTTCTGCGACGTCACCACGTTTTTGAGGGACTTTTTCAGCTCCTTGAATTCCTCGGCAGCGGCGGCGGACTTCTCCGGGTCGTCGGAGGCGCCGGGCTTGGGGAGGTTTTTGAGCTGCTTTTCCCCCTGGTAGATCTCCAGTCCCAAAGAGGGGGTCAGGTACACCGAGAACTGCCTCGGGCCGAAGTCGAAGACCCTGCACAGCCTCTCGTCGAATCCCAGGTCGGGGACTATCCTGTCGGCAAGCTCCTCGGTGGTGATGCCGAGAGCCTCGGCTGCCGAAGCGAGAGCCTCCGCCGCAGCGGAACGCACCTGCTTGTTTTTGAACTTCCGGGACATATTGTCTATGTTCATCAGAGCCTCGCTGCTGCCGCCGAGAGCCATTGCACGGGTGGCCTCGGCTGCGATGGCGCCCCGCATATTCTCTGCCCATTCCTTGATGTAGTGCATGAAAGTCCGCACCATGGGTATGCCGCCGTGAACGGCGCAGAAATACAGCACGCTCTTGTGCTTGGCCTGTGCGCCGTCATCGCACCAGCGCCCGAATATCTCGGCGGCGTAGGTTTCCAGCTCTTTGGGCTCCAGCTTCGCGGCAAGGTCGTCGGCAAGCTTGCTGCGGGTCATGGGGGCGTAGCTCACCACAAGGGCTCGCAGGTAGTCCTCGCCGGCCTCGGTGCCGTCCAGCTTGTGCACCGGGCTGAGGGGGGCGTTGAACAGGAACCCGAGGGCGCTCTTCTTGCTGGCCTTGATGAGCTTGTCAAGCTGTTCCTCAAAGGACTGTTCTGCCACTTTTTCAGCCTCCGGGGACGCTACGCCGATGAGAGCGCCGATACGCGCCTTGATCTTGTCGGACTTCTCCGCGTCGAAGGCCTTGGTCAGCTCCTGAGTGTAGCCCTCTGCGCCTTGGGCGGCGATTATGTCAAGGGCAAGCTCGCGGCGGGCGGCCTTCTTTGCGGCAAGCATGGCTGTGACTTCTTCGCGCCAGTCGGTGTTGCCCACTATGGCGGCAAGCTCCGCCCTGACTGCCTTGCTGCCGTCGTCGGCGCAGGCGATGAGCTTCTGACGGTAGGTATCGGGAGCCTTGCCCATAGCCCTCACCGCCAGGACGCGCCCGGTAGCGGAAAGCTTGGAGACCTCCAGCTGCGCCAGCTCATCGGCGCAGTCGGCGATGCAGCCGGCGGCGGTGTTCATGGCCTTTTCCTTGGCGGAGTACATATCGTCGATGCACAGCGCCAGTACCCCGATAGTCTCGGCGAGGGTGAGGCCGCTGCTTTTGAGCATACCGAAGCCCTCGGCCTCTCGTCCCTCGATCATAAACCCGGTGGCACGCTCCACCCGGTACAGTCTGCCGTACTGGAACTCCGACACCGACATGATAGTAAACGCTCTTGCAAGATACTCGTCGATGCCGTAGGCCTTGTAGTAGTTCCAGCCCTTGCCGTAGCCGCCGCCGATGCACCAGTTGCTGAGGGCGGCTCTTGCCTGGGCGAGGGTGATCCTGCCCATGACGTAGTCCTCGGCCTCCTGCTTGCCGCCGAACTGCTCACGGATGCTCTTCGCAAGGCGCTGACGGTTCTTTTCCCGCAGGTCATCCACGGCGCCTGCCTGACCCGGGGCGGCCTTGCTCAGGATATCCCCCAGCTCCCGCGCCAGCACCACCTGTTCCCCCAGTATGGAGATAGCCTCCCTGAACCTGTCGGGGTGCTCCTTGGCATACCGTTCGAGACGCGCCTGCTTGTCCGGCAGCCTGCCCCCGGTAAAGGCCACCGCAGCCATATACCCGGGGATAACAAGGCTTTCATCCGATTCTGCGTAGTCGAAGAACTTCATGGGTATCTCAGTGAAGCCCGTGGCAGTCTCCACAGTCCCCTTGACGAGACCGCTCCACTCCTTCTTGAATCTGACTGCGGCCTTGTGCTCGTAGGGGGCGGCCTCGGCGGTGGCGCACATCAGGTAGAAAAGGGCGTCGCCCTCCAGCTCGTACCTGCTGTCCCACAGCTCAAGCACCTGATCCGCTGCCCACTTGGTATGCTCCGACTTGCTGTCCGAGGTCTCGAATACCGAAAGGCACATATAAGCCCGCCCCGCATAATACCGCTGGGACAGGGTGGGAGTATTGCAGCTGTCGTTGAGGTATTTGGCAGCAGCCCGGCAGACCTCCGGCGACACTGGTACCGGCATACGGTAGTTGCCGCCGTGGGAGAAGGCATAGGTCACATTCACTGCATAGGCTCCGGCCTTTGCATCCTCGCCGAGAAGGCTCGTCAGGGTCTTTGCCACGGTCTCGAAATGCTCCTTGGGGCTGAACACCGTTGCACCGCTGCGGAGCTTGGTCATCTGCTCCGGGATGAAGTAGTGGCAGGCGCTCTTGAACACCGCAAAGATAAACAGTACGAACCTGTCGGAAAGCTCGTCGTCGTGACCTTTGACGATCTCCCGGGAGACAGCCTTGTCGATCTCGTCCCGGAGCTGCCAGGAGATGTCAGCCGGCAGCCTTACCGTATCTATGCCGGCAAGCAGCGAGTTGTCCCGGGGCTTTGAGACGTCGAGGTAATCGCACATTACCGAAAGGGTCTCCTCCGGGACGGAGAGCTTTCTCAGCACATCGGTGAGCTTGTTGAAAGCAGCGGTCGAATTTGAGTAGAGCATTTTTTATTCCTCCTCCATGTTATATACGGCTGAGATCACAGCCAGCTTGTTCCTTGCAAGGCCGATGTATTTCATCAGCTCCGAGAGTTTTATCAGCGCCGGGAGCCCTCCGGCGGAGATGTCGTGGCGGTAGGCGTCGGCGGCTCCGAAGAAGTCGCGCCCGAGGGCTGCCAGCGTTTCAAGACCGGTGTTGTCCGCTGCGGTCAGCAGCTCAGCAGGACAGGCGTTCACAGAGCCGAGACCGCTCCTGACCACCTTGACGGCGGCATCCTCCACCTCAGAGAGCAGCTTCAAAAGCCTTGACGCGCAGGGGGCCTCCTTTCTGTCGAGGCGCCGGGGCGGCGTGAAGCTGTGCCAGCCCATGGGCGAGATGAAGTCGTAAAGCTCGATGGGCTCCGGCATTACCCGCCCCTCGATCAGCCTGACTGATGCCAGCATGGTGCAGGAGTCGTTCTTCCCGCTGACCTTGGCGCAGAGGCGTTCGAGGGTCTCTATGAATTTCTCTTTTCCCGCCCGGTATTTCACCTCGGCGGTCACGCTGCGGCCTTCCAGGTCCTTGATACGCATACGGAAGACCTGTTCGTACCTGTCGAAGCCGTACTCCGACAGCTCGTGGATATGTATAAGGCAGTTACGCTCCCGCTCCGCCGTATATGCAAGCTCCCGGTAGTCGCTGATGACTGCCCACCGCAGCTGCGGGCAGTCCAGCACCGCCTTTGAGGTAGCGATGACCGAGGTGACGTTGGAGCCGGAGATCTTTTCCCCGGAGACCCCGGCGTCTTTGAGGGTCATCTTGGTCTTCATCATCCTGCTGAGGGGGGCGCTGAGCCCCCATATCACCGTGGCGGGCGGGCGCTTTCGCTCACTTCCGTAGAAGGCCGGCCGCAGGTCGGAATAGGTGAGTATCCGCGGGGATGAGCCGATGTCGGTGTTGAGAAAATAGTATACCTGCCCCCGGTACTCTCCCTCGGTCACATCCCGGTGGCCTATGGGCAGCAGCACAAGATTTCCCGGATAGGCCTCGTAGCTGCTGCGAAAGCTCCCCAGCAGCTCCCGGGTGATGCTCTCTCCCTGCAAGGCGCAGAGCAGGGCAGTGCACTCGCTGAGGCTCCTTGTGAAGGCCTCCGCGTCGAAAGAGGCCTTTCTTGCGGCGGCGGCATGGAGCCACCCTGAGAGGGCTCTCAGGCGGCGCTCGGCCTCTGCCATTTTCGCGGCGTGAGCACGGACGGCGGCAAGCTCCAGCTCGTCAGCGGCGGAGGAATCCGCCCTGACTATGCCCCTTGCCAGCAGTCCCCCCAGCAGCGCCAGTGCTGCCGAGGCGTTCTCATGCACCGCCGTAAGCTCTGCAGCGGTGAGCAGGTCGGGCTCCGGCTCCGGTTCGGGTTCAGGCTCCGGCTCAGGCATCGGGGCGGGGGAGGGCTGTTCCTGTACCGGGACAGCATCCTCCGGCAGAGCTTTTTTCAGCAGCAGTATCGCCCCAAGTATATGCCGGCACACCGTCCGGGAGGGGCAGGTGCAGATGCTGCTTTCAAGGGGGGTGCGGATCATGCATCTTTCCCCGCCGATATCAACAGCCGCCTGCCCGCCGGACTCAAAGTAATCCACGGTCATCCCCTCGGTGTCCTTGCAGGCGCGTTTGTACAGACCCTTGTTGGCAAGGGCCGTAAGGCTGTCTTCGTTGGCGGCAGCAAGGGCTGCGGCAAGGGGGCTTAACTGAGACATATGCTCACCTCAACTGAAAATTTTACCGATATAGTCTCCCAGCATATCGGGTGTCACCGCCCCGACGAATGCGCCGAGGTCGGCAAGCTTCTGACCGATGTTCTTGTCATAGGCGGGGTTGGACTGCTCGTCCAGGGCAGTCAGGAAACTGAGCTTGGCGCCGGTCTGTAAGATGTTCCGGGAGACCGACATGAGCCGCTTGACAGGGCCGCCCTCGCAGAGGTCCGTAACGCAGAGCACACAGGTGTCCTTGGGAGCCTGTATCAGGGTCTCGCAGTATTTAAGGGCGTTTGCGATATCTGTGCCGCCGCCAAGCTGTATGCTCATGAGCACCTGCACAGGGTCGTCGGCCTCCTCCGAGAGATCGACTATGCTGGTGTCGAAGATCACCAGCCTCACATCCGCAAAGGGCAGCTTCGAGATGATCTGTGCCATGACGGCGCTGTATATCACCGAGCCCATCATGGAGCCGCTTTCGTCCACGGCAATGATTATGCGCTTGCGGGAGTACTTCCTGAGCCTCCCGGAGAAGTAGATATCTTTTATCACCAAAGAGTCAAGCTCTTTGTCGTAGTTTTTCAGATTGCGCCGGACGGTCTTTCTGATATCGAGATTGCGCACCGAATGTACCGGACTGCGGAGGCTGCGGTCAAGGCGGCCTGTCAGCGACTGTATGGTGGAGCTTTCCAGCTTTTCCCTCAGCTCGTCGGCGACGGTCCTGGCGATCTTGCGGGCGGTCTCCAAAACCTCGCCCTTCATCAGGTGTTTGAGCTGCAGGACCGTTTTGAGCAGCGCCATATCCGGCTTCATCTGCTCCAGTACTTTCTTGTCGGTGAGCAGCTCGGTCATCTTGAACTCGTCAAGGGCGTGGCGTTCCAGTACCTCGGCGGTGGAGCGGGGGAACAGCTCCCTGACCCGGGTTATCCACTTGGCGGCGGTGAGCACCGAGCCGCCGGTGCCGCCGCTGCGGTCGGAGCTGCTTTCCTCGCTGCGGACGTCGCTGTCCTGGGCGTGGGAGTAGAGGTAATCGAGAAGCTCCTCCATATCCTGCAAGGCCTTCATGTCCCTGCCGCTGCCGCCGAAGGCAAGACTGCGGTCAGAGCTGCTGCCCAGTACCAGCCGCCAGCGGTTTATAGCGGTGCGGCGGGTCTCGTTAGTATCCATATCTGTAAGCTCACCTCCGGAGCATTTCGGTTATTTCTGTGTCCAGCTTTCTTGCAAAGCCGTAAAGCGTCTCGTCCACCGCCTGCTGATAGAGCAGGTCGTCGCCCGCGGTATCGTAGAGCGCCGCCACGGTCTCGGCAGTGTCGGATATCTCCCGGGGGGTAAAGTAGCTGAAGGCCAGCCTCATGGAGGGGAGTATCCCGATGAAATCCTCCTGGCTCATGGAGGTCAGCAGCTCGTCGGTGAGCCGCAGGAAATCGTTCTCCGCAAAGACGATATCCCTCGCTGTGGAGAACAGCCCTTTCAGGTACTCCGCACCCTGCTTCTTGACCTCGGTGGAGCCTCTGAGATAGCCCCGCATGGCGGCCTCGGCCTCGGACTGGTTTTCAGGCTCGATGGCGCAGAGCAGCCCCATTGCCGCGCCGAATATCGCGGGATGCTTGTCGGGGCGGAGGCAGAGTTCTTCGAGAGCCTGAGTGAACATGGGGCGCCGGTCTGTCAGCAGCGAATCCGTCAGCGCGAAGAGCCTGCGCATCACAGAGCAGACCTCCTCCGACTGTTCGTCAGGCGCCCCGGACATAGCAGGCAGCATCAGCACAAGCTTGTCGAATGACCTGGTCAGCAGCGGCAGTATGGTCTCGTCCTCGTATTCGTAGAGGCGTTTGAGCTCCAGCAGCGTCCTGAAATGCCCCAGAGCCCGCCCCACCGAGAAGAAGTCTCCGTCGGAGGCGGCGATGCGGGTGAGGCAGTCGCTTTCGCTGTCTATGCTAATGCCCATGAGGAAACACTCCACCGCCGCGTGAGCGGCCTCGTCAAGGCGGTCGGCGGTGGCGAGGATGCGCCGGATGATGTTGGTGCAGGCCTCCTCTATGGTGAAACCCTCAGGGGTAAGGTCTATGAGCGACGCATCGACGCCGGGGGAGCGGCGGTATTTCCATTCCTCCCTCACGCGGCTGCGGTCGCGGCTGTGATGCAGGTCGGGGCCTTTGAGCCGCTCGCAGAAGCCGGTCTCCAAAAACCTCATCCTGTGCATGAACCGGCTCAGGGGCAGCCCCTTTGCGGTGGTGAACAGGGCACATTCCAGCTCCCTGGGAGCTGCGATATCAGGCTTTATCCGCAGCAGGGCGCACTGTTTCTCGAAGTCGGCTATCAGCGGCGGGGTATGGGCGCTGTCGCCGATCTTGCCCACGCCGTCCCCCACCGCAAGGCGCCTGAGTATGTCCAGCGGCATGGAGGAGGAGACGGTCTTCTCGCCCTTGATAAAGGCCGAGGTCACGCCGTCGGTAAGCTCGTACATTCCGCTCTCACGGATGCCCCGCAGGGCGGCAAGTCCGCTCATAAGGGTCCTGGCGGCGGTGATGTCCGCTATCGACACCGCTATGTCCTGCTTGGCGGCGGTACGCGCAGCCTTGACCAGCAGGGTGAGGGTGCAGTCGTCGTATACCCCCTCCGGGCTGCCGGAGGACAGGAGCTTTTTGAAAACGCTGTCATAGAACCCCGGAAAGCTCATGCCCGAGGCATAGCCGTGCAGCGAGTCCGCGGCGCGGTAGGAGTAGGCGGCGGGAAAGCAGCCTGTGCAGTCGGCGGGTATGCGGTGGAGCTTCACCGGTGGGATAGCTTTGGCTTTCAGCAGCTCAGCCAGCCCCGCCGTGTGAAAGCCTCCTGTGACGACGAGTACCCGGCTGTGGGTCTTCATGGCCTCCCGGATGTTGGCTGCCATGAACTGCTCTCTGGCATGGGTGCCGTCGGCGGTGAGCTCCGCGTCGGGGGTGGCGCTGCGCACCAGAGTGCAGTAGGTCACCAGCTGCTTGTAGAAATCCCCGGTGCTCAGCCGCAGCCCCTCTATCTCGAAGTACTTCTCCCAGAATTCCTCGAAGCTGCGCACGTTGGTCTTGCCGCAGAGCCGCTTGAAGTAGTCCTCCCGGACAAGGCGCCCGTCGTCGGCGTAGTTCTGCTTTTCCTTGCTCAGCAGGCCGCTGTCCCCCTGGGTGTTTATGAGTATCTCGCAGTAGGGCAGGTCGATGAAGTGGGCTTCGATACCCGCATCGGCGGCGGCTCTCATGGCATTGTACTCCGGCGATGAGAACAGGAAAGGGTAGTAGCAGCTGTGGTCGGCGGCATCCTCCGAGACCAGCTTTTTCTTGTCCTTGTAGTAGTAGTAGATGGCGCAGGGCGGCTGGGTCAGCTCTCCCGCCAGTACCGGGATGAGCTCATCCGCGTCCCTCGGCCCCTCTATCAGTATGACCTGCGGCTGATAGAGCTGCACCGTTTTCAGCAGATGCCAGGAGCAGACCGGGCTGTGGTGGCGCACCGGGAACAGCAGCACTGGGGCGCTGATATCGAAGGGTATTATTTCAGCTGCTTCGCTGAGCTGAGGTATTCTTTCCATAAGTCACCAGCCTTGCTTTTTTCCTTTGAAACTGTTCTGAAATAGCCCCGGAGCTTTTCGAGGTCGTCGCGGTTCTCCTTGCAGACCGCCCCGAGAAGGCTCTCGGTAAGTACTGCGGGCTCGATGCGTCCGCTGCCGTAGTACCAGGCATGGCACAGCGCCTGATAGTATACCGACACCGCCTCGGCGGTGCTCATGACGGCGGCGGGCTTTTCCACCACAGTGCCTTCGGAGGTCATGCCCTCCCGCAGCTCATGGTAGGTGACTGCCAGCAGCTCCGCCACGTCGGTGTCCACAGGGCAGTCGATGTGTCCGGCGGCAGCCATATCCTCCGCCTCACGAATGATTATCTCTTTTTCAAGGCGCACGTCCGCCACAGGCTGCACCGTCTCGAAGTTGAAACGCCTTTTCAGCGCCCCCGACATCTCGTTTACGCCCTTGTCACGGGTGTTGGCGGTGCCGATTATGTTGAAGCCCGGCCTTGCCAGCACAAGCCCCTCGTCCCCCAGCTCCGGGATGTTGAGTATCTGGTCGGACATCACCGAGATCAGGCTGTCCTGGATCTCGGCAGGGGTACGGGTTATCTCCTCAAAGCGGGCGAATATGCCCTTCTCCATGCCGATGAGCAGCGGCGAGGGCATCAGCGCCTGACGGCAGGGTCCCTTGGAGAGCAGCAGGGCGTAGTTCCAGCTGTACTTTATCATATCCTCGGTGGTGCCGGCGGTGCCTTGTACTGTGTTGGTGGATACCCCGCAGCAGGCCGCCGAAAGCAGCTCCGAGAGCATGGTCTTGGCGGTACCCGGCTCCCCGACGAGCATCAGTCCCCGGGAGCCTGCAAGGGTGATGATCGCACGCTCCACCAAAGCGTCGTTGCCGTAGAACTTCCGCTTGATCTTGACCTTGCCCTCCGGGGTTTCGAGAGTTCCCCCCAGGATGAACAGCCGCACAGCGGCGGGGGAAAGTTTCCAGTTCTCGGGACGGCGTCCGTGGTCGTTGGCTCTGAGAAGGTCAAGTTCTTCCTTGCAGCGCACCTCGACGGGCGGCTTGATATACTGCTCCATAGTTTTTACTCCTTTTTAGTCTTAGTCGCGGGCGTTTACCGCCTCACCTGATACATCAATTATACCGCAAATCGCCGGAAAAATCAAGAGCTTTTCAACAAGAGTACCAAAAACTGGACTGCAAATGCATAAAAAAACCCCGGCAAGCAGGCGGGCTGTGCCGGGGATCTATTATCGTTATATTCAGCTGTTCTGCGCCTGTGCGGAGGACTGGCTGAGCTTGGGGAGCATGGAGAAATAGGCAGTGGAGAAGTCCTTGTAGAGCCTGCGGAAGGTCTCGTCGTTCTCCTTGACCTCGTTCCAGTAGCCGTGGATCTCGGTCTTTTCCTCGATCTCGATGATGCAGCCCGCGATGTTGGAGCAGTGGTCGGAGATGCGCTCCAGGTTTATGAGTATATCCTGGAAGATATACCCCAGCTCCACGGTACACTGACCTGCCTGAAGGCGGTCGATGTGGCGGTTCTTCAGCTCGATTATCAGCTTGTCCACAACCTCCTCAAGGGGCTCTACCCGGTGGGCAAGGGCGAGGTCGTCGTCGATATAGGCTCTGATAGCGGTATGGATGTTCTCGTCTATGGCGGCGCAGATGACGTTCATTTCAAGGCTGCCGTCCTCGGAGAAGTGATAGTCTTTATCTTTAAGCTCCTTAGCCGACTCGATAAGGTTGACTGCGTGGTCGGAGATGCGCTCCAGGTTTCCGATAATGTGCATCATCTTGGAGACCTTGCGGTTATCCGCGGAGCTGACGCTGGCCTTGGAGATCTTCACCAGATACGACCCCAGCCTGTCCTCATAGCGGTCTATGAGCTGCTCGCCGGCTATGACCTTGTCGGAGAGCTTTTCATCGTATTTTTGCAGCACATAAAGTGCGTCGCAGATCGTGTCCTCGGTGTGTCTTGCCATCTGGATGGCTGCGCCGCGGCAGGCCTCGACGGCAACGGAGGGGATCTTGAACAGGTTCATATCCAGCTGAGGCTCGTCCTCGGCAGGAGCTTCCTCCTCCTTGTCCCGGACGATCTTCGTGGAGAGCTTGACCAGCTGATTGGAGAAAGGCATGAGTATCAGGGTGATGACGATATTGAATATCGAGTGACCGATAGCTATGCCCACGGGGGTGATGGTCTCGTTGAAGAAGTCCTTGGCGACGGTGGCTTCGAGCAGCAGGGTGACTGGCAGCACTATGCACACGCCGATGAGCTTGATGAGGATATGTATGGTAGCCACGCGCTTGGCGTTCTTCTTGACGCCGATACTGGAGATAAGGGCGGTGACGCAGGTGCCGATGTTGAGACCCATGATAAGGGGTGCCGCCATGCCGACGGTGAGGGCTCCGGTGGATGAAAATGCCTGCATGATACCGATAGAGGCTGCGGAGCTCTGTATCACACCGGTAAAGGCCGCGCCCACCAGCACGCCCAGCAGGGGGTTCTTGAAGGCCACCAGCATACTCTGGAAGCTCTCGCTCTCTGCGAGGGGCTCAACTGCGCCGGACATGAGCATCATGCCGGTCATGAGTATGGAGAAGCCCAGCATTATGGAGCCGATATCCTTCTTCTTGCTCTTTTTGGACAGCATGATGAGCATGATGCCCGCCAGTGCCACCAGAGGCGAGAAGGAGGAGGGTTTCAGCAATTTAAGGAAGAAGTTATCGCCCTTGATGCCGGAAAGGCTGAGGATCCAGGCGGTGAGGGTGGTGCCGATATCGGCGCCGAAACAGACCGCCACGGTCTGTTCGAGCTGCATGATGCCGGAATTGACGAGACCCACCAGCATTACCGTCACAGCGGACGAAGACTGTATCGCGATCGTGATGCCCATACCCAGCAGGAGGCTTTTGAGCTTGCTTGAAGTGATCTTGCGAAGCGCCGACTCGAGCCTGCCGCCCGTGAGCTTTTCGAGGCTTGACGACATTACGTTCATTCCGTACAGGAAAAAGGCAAGTCCGCCGAGCATTGTAAACACGGAGAAGATGTCAAAGGTTTCCATAAGAATATTCCTTTCGATCGTTTGTTACAGCTTTCCGGCCGCCTGACCGGCATAACAAATCCCTTATATTATTTAACTATCTTACAGTTTAATTATATCTGTGTCGGAGCCGATTGTCAACCGGTAAACGATAATTCTCTGTAATGCCGAAAAACCGCGAAAAAAAGTCGGAGCTTTTAGGGGTTTTATCTCCGGGGGATACACGACTTCGTTAATCGTATGTTCATAGTTTCTTTATGTAAAATTTAGGTAGTTTTTAAGTTAATGGTTTATAATTATTTAAAGTAGAGAGACCGTAAAAGAATATTCGCCTGGCGGGATAATATCCCGCCAAAACAAAGGAGGCTGCCCGAATGAGACTGTTACTTGCCGAAGACGAGCACGAGCTTTCAAACGCGCTCTGTGCCATACTCAAACACAACAACTATTCCGTGGACGCGGTCTATGACGGTGCCGAGGCCTACGCCTACGGCAGGACAGGCGACTACGACGGCATCGTCCTGGACCTGATGATGCCCAAGATGAACGGCATCGAGGTGCTCAGAAAGCTCCGGGCCGAGGGCGTGAACTCGCCGGTGCTGATACTCACCGCAAAATCCGAGACCGACGACAAGATCACCGGCCTGGACGCCGGTGCCGACGACTATCTGACCAAGCCCTTTTCAATGGGGGAGCTGCTGGCGCGTATCAGAGCCATGACCCGCCGCAAGGCGGATTTCGCCCCCAACCTGCTTGAAACGGGCAACGTCACCCTGAGCCGGGAGACCTTCGACCTCAAAGGCCCCAAGGACACCCTGCGCCTGAGCTCGAAGGAGTTCCAGCTGCTTGAAATGCTGATGATGAACAAGAACCAGCTCATCTCCACCGAGCGTTTCATGGAGAAGATCTGGGGCTACGACTCCGAGGCGGAGATCAATGTGGTGTGGGTGTATATCTCCTACCTGCGCAAAAAGCTCTCCCAGATCGGCGCCGATATCGAGATCAGAGCCACAAGGGGCGTGGGTTATTCGCTGGTGAACAAGGACTGAGCAGCGGCGCCGTGCCGCTTTGAGGATCAGACTATGATAAAAAAATTACAGCGCAAATTCATACTGATCACCGCCGCATCGCTGTTTATCGTGCTGGCGGTGGTCGCTGCGTCTATAAATATAATAAACAACTACCAGCTCAAAAAGAACGAGGACGAGATCATTGATATGCTCTGCGGCGCGGGCGGAAAGTTCCCCGACCTGTTCCGGGACACCATGCCCCCCGACGACAAGGAGTTCGGCGGCGACCGTATGCCGGACGAAAAGGTCTTCGAGAACAGCAAGGAGTTTGAGGAGCGCCGCGACCGTTTCCGCAACAGCAAGAACATCAACGAGGAGACCAGCTATCAGACCCGGTATTTCGTTGTATACTATGATATATACGACGAGATACAGAAAGTAGACGTCAGCCACATCGCCGCCGTTGACAGCGATCAGGCCAAGGAGCTTGCAAACGAAGTGCTTGCAGGTGAAAGCGAGCAGGGCAGGACAGGCAACTACCGCTATGTGATCACCGGCTCCGACTCCGGCAAGATGGTGCTGTTCCTTGACGTGAGGAACAACGATTCTACAAAGAGCCGGTTTTTGCTGATCTCCATAGCCATCTCGGTGGCAAGCTGGGTCATCGTTATGGTGCTGGTCATATTGCTGTCCCGCCGGGTGGTAAAGCCCGTCAGCGCGGCCTATGAAAAGCAAAAGCAGTTCATCACCGACGCCAGCCACGAGATCAAGACACCCCTTGCCATAATCTCCGCCAACACCGAGGTAATAGAGATGACCTCCGAGCCCAGCGAGTGGACAGAGAGCACCAAGAACCAGATCAAGCGCCTTGACGGCCTGGTGAAAGACCTGATGCGCCTGTCACGAATGGACGGCGAGCAGAAGCATACCGAGTTTGTCGAATTCGACCTCTCCGAGGAGACCGCCAAGGCCGCCGCAGAGTTCGAGGCGCCCGCACGCACTCATAACGAGAGCTTTGAGCTGGATATCGACGAGGACATAAAGATCGTGGGTGACAGCGCACAGATAAGACAGCTGGTGGGCATCTTCTGCGACAACGCCGTCAAGTACTGCGACGAGGGCGGCACTATCACAGTAAGCCTCAAACCTCATCATAAGGGCTGCCGCCTTGCCGTCACCAATGACTGTGCCGAGCCGCCCTCCGGCGATCTTTCGAGGCTCTTTGACCGCTTCTACCGGGCAGACGAAGCGCGTACACGCCAGGGCAGCGGCGGCTACGGCATCGGCCTTTCCATAGCCAAGGCCACCGCAGACGCGCACAAGGCAAAGATTTCCTGCACCGCCGAAAACGGCAGGATAACCTTCGCCGTCACCTTCAAATAACAGGAGCGAGTGGATAGTGAGGAATTTTATAAAGCTGACCGATCTCACCGGGCAGGAGATCGCAAGAATATTTGAGACCGCCGACCGCCTCTCCGCAGGACAGCACAGCGATGCCCTCAAGGGCAGGACCGTGGTGATGTTCTTCCCGGAGTCCAGCATCAGGACGAGGGTGTCCTTTGAAAAGGGTATATACCAGCTGGGGGGACAGAGCATACTTTTCCCGCCGGAGGCTCTCGATAAAAGAGAAGCCCTCTGCGATGTGGCGGGGTATCTGAACAACTGGGCGGACATGGCAGTGATACGCCACAAGGATCCGGCAGTCATCGGGGAGTTTGCACGTCATGCACAGTTCCCGGTGATAAACGCCATGACATCAGTTGACCACCCCTGCGAGGTGCTGACGGATATGTACGCGCTGACGCGGCGTGATCCCGCACTTGCACAGGGGAGGTTCCTCTACGTGGGGGCGAATACCAACATCGGAAAGGCATGGAGGGAAGCCTCGGAGGTCTTCGGCTTTGAGCTGGAGCAGTGCTGTCCTCCGGGCTATGAGGTGAGAGGCCTCACCGTCCGCCGTGATATCAGGGAGGCCGTCAGGGGCAAGAACGTGGTCTGCACCGACTCTCTCCCGGAAACAGCAAAAGAGGATTTCAAAGACTTCCGGGTCACCGCTGAGATCATGGGTCTGGCTGCCCCCGGCGCGGTACTTGACCCCTGCCCGCCCTTTTACCGGGGCGAGGAGGTCTCCGCCGACGCAATAGATTCACCGTACTTTGTGGGCTGCGGCTTCAAGAAAGCTCTGCTGGAGATACAGCAGGCGATAATGCTTTGGTGCCTTGCCGGGGATCAGTGACCGGCGCTCAGGTTTTCATCTGTTTTTCACATTCGCTTTAAGTGAGTTTAAGGTGAGCACAGTATACTGTATATCAGAGAAGTAAAAGAGGGAGTTGATGTTATGGCTTTCCAGACAGTCTTTAAGCGGGTCGAGAAGAAGTATCTGCTTGACGGACACCAGTACGAGGAGCTGCGGAAACGCCTTGAGGGGTACATGACCGTGGATCAGTACGGCGAGACCACTATCTGCAATATCTACTACGACACCCCCGAGCACCTTATAGTAAGGCGCTCCATAGATAAGCCGGTCTACAAGGAAAAGCTCCGGGTACGCAGCTACGGCACTCCGGAGGCAGGCGGCACGGTGTTCGTGGAGATAAAGAAGAAGTTCAAGGGCGTCGTCTACAAGCGGCGGGCTTCAATGAAGCTGGAGCAGACCGACGATTTCAACCGGGGCGCTCCCATAGGCGCCAAGGACAGGCAGATCGAAAACGAGCTGCGGTACTTCATGAAGTTCTACAAGGGCATCGCCCCGGCGATGTATCTGAGCTATGACCGTATCGCCATGTTCGGCAACGAGGACAAGGAGCTGCGGGTCACCTTTGACCGCAACCTCACCTTCCGGGAGACCGACCTCAAACTGGAGAGCGGCTCCTACGGGCGCAAGGCGCTCCCACCGGACGTGCGCATCATGGAGATCAAGATCACCAACGCCATGCCCCTGTGGCTGTCCCATTTCCTCGACGAGCTGAAAATATACCCCGCATCCTACTCCAAATACGGCTCCTGCTACGAGATAGTCGAGCGAGAAAAGCTCGAAGGCAAAAACGAGAACGACAAGAATAATGAAAAGAAAGAAAAGGTGACCTGCTGTGCTTGAGAATTTAACTACTACCATTGAGACCACTACCACATCCGCCCTCTCGGTGACGAACGAGATATTCGCCCTTTGCAGCCTGGTATCGCTGCTGCTGGGCATAATGATAAGCTTCACCTTCTGTTTCCGGCAGAAGAAAAGCAAGGGCTTCATCCTGGCTCTGACCATACTGCCTATCATCGTGCAGGTGATAATCATGATGGTCAACGGCAACGTAGGCACCGGCGTCGCAGTAATGGGCGCGTTCAGCCTGGTAAGGTTCCGTTCCGCTCCCGGCAACGCCAAGGACATCTGCGGCATATTCCTTGCCATGGCAGTCGGCCTTGCCACCGGCACCGATCAGCTGATACTGGCGGCAGTCTTCACCGCTATCGTATGCGCCGTGACCCTTATTTACAGCTTTTCGCCCCTGGGCAGCATCAGGGATTCCATGAAAGTCCTGTCGATCACTATTCCCGAGAGCCTTGATTACAGCGAGGTCTTCGACGATATCTTCGGCAAGTACACCTCCCACGCGGAGCTCACCGCCTCCCGCACCACCGGCATGGGCAGCCTCTACAAGCTCACCTATGAGATCACCCTCAAGGATGCCAAGAAGGAAAAAGAGATGATCGACGAGCTGCGCACCCGCAACGGCAATCTGGAGATCAGCTGCTCCAAGAAGACCGAAGACCCCGACGCCCTTTAATATATCCCACATAAAAATAAACAACCGCCCGCAGCAAGCTCGCTGCGGGCGGCATTGTTTGTTTTGTGTTTACGAGTAGTACATTACCACGGGAGTTCCGAGGGGAACGTTGTCATGGATGTATTTGGCGGCGTCGTAGGGCATATTGATGCAGCCGTGGGAGCCGTTCCATTTGTAGATGTTGCCTCCGAATACGTATCTCCAGGTGGAGTCATGCATTCCGATGCCGCATATGGAGACATTGTTCCAGTAGTTGCATTTGGTGTCCCAGCTCTCGCCGTCGGCGTTGGTGGCCTTCATGCGGTAGTTGGTCTGCTTGTCCCAGAGCTTGTATACGCCCTCGAGGGTAGTTCTTGCCATAGAGGTGGTCTGACCCGAAACTATCAGGCAGGTGTATTGGAGCTCGCCGTCCTTGTAGTACCAGAAGGTCTGGTTGGTCAGGTCTACCTCCATGTAGGTCTTGCCGATATCGTCATTCTTTTTGTGGGCCTCCGGCACGCCGGTGTATTCAAAGCCGTACTGGGTCTTGTAGTAGACCGGCTTGACTTTCTTCACCGATTCGCCCTTTTCCAGCATCTCCATGAGCTCGTCGCAGGTGGCGTCCTGATATATCCACCAGCCGTATACTGCGTCGTCGCTGTGCTCAACGGTTATCTTGCCCTGTATGGTGGCATTGAAGGTCCTGTCCTTGCCGTAGGTGTCGTACTTTTTGGCAAGCTTTTCCACGTACTTCATGCACTTGTCTCTGTCGGCAGTGATGTGGTTGTTCTCGTCCACGCTTATCATCTCACGCAGCTCCTCGCCGGTGAGCTTTTCGGTGGTGTAGTCGAAGTCGTAGGTTATGCTCATGCTCCAGATCTTGTTGAGCTTTTTGCACTCGTCTTCAAGGTCTGCGGCGTAGACCGTGGGCTTGATGTAGCAGCCGGAATCTGCGGCATTGACCTCCAGCTTGCCCGAGGCAAAGCTGCTGAGCAGGTAGCTTTCCAGCTTGGAGTACTCCATCTCGTCGCCCTGAACGGCCTCGGTCACTTCGTAGCCGTCCTCGGTGAGCACGATCTCGGCGTTCTTGTTCTTGGCGCTGCCCCAGTCGGAGGAGGCGAGAAGCGCTTTGAGCTTGTCCTTGTCGTAGGTGCAGGTGTCGGAGAAGGTGTAATCCGCCGTCCCCAGGTAGCCTGTGAACCAGGCGTTGGCGTCCTGCTTGGCAAAGAGGGATTCGAGCTGATCCTTGGTGTCGTACTTGTAGTCAAAATCCGTCACCGGTATGGTAACGTCGGTGCCGTCCTGCTTGTGGATAACAAAGCTGTCGGAGAGGTCGGAGTGCAAAAACTGCTTTTCGACTTCTTCAAGGGTCATGCCGCTGACGTCCTTGTTATTGATGTAGGTGTTGGGCAGGAACTTCCCCTGATAGCGGGAGCGCCCCACAAAGTATGTAACGCCCAGTCCCACCACCAGCGCAGTCAGCACGCCGCCTGCCACGAACAGCGGGACAAGGTTCTTTTTCTTCTTTCTTTTTCTTTTTTTCCCGTTTGATGCTGCCATATATTAAAACTCCTTCTTTTTAAGGCAAAGCCTCTGCACACAGTCTGCTGCCTTACAGAACCGTAACACATGATAACTATTTATTTATACGTCGTTATTATACCACATAGCTATGATAAATGCAATAGGTCAACCTGTGAAAAACCTGAGAGCTATTTTTGCAGATTATTGGTGATTTTTAGCGGCATATCCCGGAAAGTGCGGAAAAACGGCATCCCCGCCGTCTGCAATTGGCAAAGAATACCGTTTTCTGTACAGTTAGCCCGTGAAGCCGGACTGCTTCACATACGAAACGAGATAAAGCGAGCCGCAGATGAGCAGCACATCCTCCGGGTACCGCTGCCGCAGGGCGCTTATCACATCGGAGGGCTCTCCCTCCATAAGCTCCGCCTTGCCCCCGGCGGCGGTTATGATGTCCGCCAGCTCTCCGGCGGGGTAGTCCCTGTCGGAAAAGCCGCTCACCGGATAAAACGCGCTGACATAGGGCGCGATCTGCGCCACCGCGCCGGCGGCGTTCTTGTCGGTGTGCATACCGATGACGGCGCGGACAGTCCTGCCCCC
This sequence comes from Ruminococcus sp., assembly GCA_017529875.1. Lineage (GTDB taxonomy): Bacteria > Bacillota > Clostridia > Oscillospirales > Ruminococcaceae > FB2012. The sequence goes on from JAFXNC010000050.1 coordinate 80,535, forward strand.
AAGCTGCGAGAGAAATCCCCCCAGAGCCCTCATGCCGTCGGGGTTGTGGGAGCCGTCCAGTACGGTGAGGGGCTCCTTGGATAGGATCTCGACCCGCCCGAAAAGCTGCGCCCTTTCAAGCCCCTGTCTCAGGCTCCTGAAGCTCACGGGCAGCCTGTCTGATATGAGCCGGAGGGCTTCGATGACCGTCAGGGCGTTGCGGACCTGATGCTGCCCCGGCATGGTTACTGAATACTCTTTGCCGCGCCACAGGAAATCGCTGCCTGTGATGCCGCTGCGGATTATCCGGCACATCTTCATGTCCGGGATGACCAGCTGTGAGTGTCTGCGGGCGGCGACTGTCTCAAAGACCCTCACCGCATCCTCCGGCGCACCCGCCGAAAGCACGCAGGGGGCGCCCTCCTTGATTATCCCGGCCTTCTGAAAGGCTATCTCCGCCACCGTGTCTCCAAGTATGGCGGTGTGGTCGAGGCCTATGGAGCCGATGACCGAGACCAGGGGTTTCTCGATGATGTTGGTGCTGTCCAGCAGCCCCCCGAGACCGGCTTCAAGCACTACCACCCGGCAGCCCTGCCGCCTGAAATGCACGAAGGCCGCCGCCTGAGTTATCTCGAACTGTGAAAAGCTCCCGCACATGGGGTGCGCCTCTATCACCGGGGCAAGACCCTCCAGTATGTCCGAGAGCTGGGCTTCGGTGATGTTCTTATTGTCCACCTTGATGCGGTCGTAAAAGCTGACTATATAGGGCGAGGTGAACAGCCCCGCCCGATAGCCCTGAGCGGTCAGCACCTCGCTGAACATCTGGGCTATGGAGCCCTTACCGTTGGTGCCGGCGATGTGGATGAAGGTCTGCCCCTCCTGGGGTCTGCCTATGGCGTCCAGCAGCGATCCCATTCGGGAGAGGTCGCTGACCCGCTTGCCCAGGCGGGAGAACCGTGAGATGTATTCTATCGGCTGCATGGGCAGTCCTCCTGTCAGAACTCGGTGAAAAACGAGGTGTGTCCGGTGAGCTCGGTAAAGCCCAGGTGCCTGTAAAACCCGCAGGCGGGCAGCTCGCGCTCGGTGTTGAGATAGATCTGATTTATGCCGATGCCGGTGAGGTGCTCTTTGATGAGCCGGAAAAACTCCCGCCCGAGACCCTGCCCTTGCCTGCCGGGACGAATGCACAGCTCCTCGATGAAGTACTCTGTGCCGCTGCACCAGTGGCGGATGTTCCCCACCGAGATGCCCACAGCCTCGCCGCCATCGTAAAGCCCCAGCAGCAGGGGAGTTCGCACATTTATCAGGTCAAGCAGGTATTCGTTCAGCTGTCCGTCGTCGCTCCAGTCCTCGCTCCGGGGCGGGGCGGTAAAGGCCTCCTTAAACAGCGCCTTTATCAGCTCAAAGTCCGCGGCTGACAGCACTCTGAGCTTAGTCATGTCTTCCTCCCCATGCGCTCCCGGAGCCAGCCTAAGAGCACCGCCGAGCCTAAGGCTACGCCGCTCATGATCAAAAACCATATCACCGACATGAACCAGGGCTGCTTGTATACCCTCAAAAAGGGATAAGGCCCGTCAGTGACCCGCAGCAGGTTGAGTATGATAAACACCACCGCATAAGCAAGGGTAGGCATACAGGCGGCAGCTATCCTGCGCCGGTTTATGGACATACCCTGCTCGAGGAACACAAAGGACACCGCCGTCAGCAGCGGGCAGATTATGTGGTGAAACTTCTGGGGGCCCTTCCACAGCACCTCGGCGGCTTCGCCGGTCTTAGCTGCCATGGGCGCCAGCACGAATATCACCGTCAGGAAGGTAACAGCGAGGCAGCAGCTGGCGATATACCGCATCATCCCGGCGATATAGCCGATCTTGCCGCCGTGTTTCAGATAGCTCACCAGAAATGCCACCGATGACGCCAGCGCAAAGACGTTGCTCTGCACCGTGTACCACTTGAAGTTGGTCAGCCCCAGGCCGTTTGAAAAGCCCATGACCGAGCCCACCAGCTCGAGAGCAACTATCGAGGCGTTTGCCGCCACCGCCAGCAGGTGTATCTTTTCGGGTCGGGTCGTGTTTTCAGCCATTTTACTGTCCTTTCAGTATATCCTCTATCGCGGTCAGCTCCTGCTCTGTGAGGGCGGGCGATCCCACGGTCTTAACGTTTTCAAGTATCTGCTCCGGACGGCTGGCACCGATTATCACCGATGTGACGGCGGGGTTCGCCAGTATCCAGGAGAGGGCCAGCTGCGAGAGCTCCTGTCCCCGCTGCGCCGCGAAGTCGTTGAGCTTATTGAGCTTAGCGATCATCTCCTCCGTGAGCTCGTCCTTTATCCAGGTGTTGCCCTTGCCGATGCGGGAATCGGCGGGGATGCCCTTTAGGTATCTGCCGGTGAGCATACCCTGATACAGCGGCGAGAACACGCACAGCCCCACGCCGTTGTCGAGTGCCCACTTGTCAAGGCCGTCCCGCTCTATCCAGCGGTTGAGCATGGAGTAGGAGGGCTGGTTGATGATAAAAGGCGTATGCAGCTCTTTGAATATGGCAGCGATCTTCGCGGAGTTCTCGCTGTTGTAGTTGGAGATGCCCACATACAGCGCCTTGCCCTGCCGCACCGCATTGTCGAGAGCGAGGGCAGTTTCTTCGAGAGGCGTGTCGGGGTCGTAGATGTGGTGGTAGAAGATATCCACATAGTCCAGCTTCATGCGTTTCAGGCTCTGGTCAAGGGAGGCGGTAAGGTACTTGCGGGAGCCGTTCTTGTCGCCGTAGGGACCCGGCCACATTTCGTAGCCCGCCTTGGTGGTGATGACCATTTCATCCCGGTAAGCTCTGAGCCCCCTGTCCAGTATCAGCCCGAAGTTTTCCTCGGCGGAGCCGTTAAAGGGATGACCGTAGTTGTTGGCAAGGTCGAACTGTGTGATGCCCGCATCGAAGGCGGTGCGGCACATACGCTCGGCGTTGTCAAAGCTGCCTCCGAAGCCGAAATTCTGCCACAGTCCCAGAGATATCTCCGGGAGCTTAAGGCCGCTTTTCCCGCAGCGGCGGTATTTCATCTTATCGTATCTGTTTTCGTCGGGTGTGTACATGGGTATGCCTCCTTTACAGTCCAAAATATTCCTTTAAAGCCGCCATCCTCTCCTCGGCGTCCCGGACGCCCAGCCAGTAGAGGTCGGTGAGCTTGTCCATGTCCCCCTCCAGGCGCTTCACCGTTACCTGCTCCGAGGGTGCGATGACGAATATCTTCCCCTGCTTCTCTAAAAGCTCCAGAGTGTCGCAGTCCCGGTTGTAGCGGTCTTTTTCGCGGCTCAGGGCTTCGAGATAGAGGGGGTACTTCTTGTAGACCAGCTTGTTCATGGAGAGGGAACGCCCTGTTTTCAGCTGCTTTCGGTAGGCGCGCTGCCGCGTCCTGATCACCACTATCTTGTCAAAGCCTCTTTCAAGCGGGAAGGGGAACGGCACTCTGCACGCCGCTCCGCCGTCAAGGTAATGCTCGCCGTCGATGACCACAGAGCTGGAAAAATAGGGCAGGGAAGCGGATGCCTGCACAGCCTTGAACAGGTCCTGTACGCTGCCGTTCTTGCCTATGGGGACGGCCTCGCCGGTCTCCATGCAGCAGGCCACCGGGAAGAACTCGGTCTCGCTGCTCATAAGGCGGGACTCATTGAGCTTTTCTACTCCCGGCAGATCGCCGAAGATGAAGTCAAAGCCGATTATGCCCTTGTTGGTGCGGAATGCGTCCTTGCCCACATAGCGGCTGTCCCGGCGGTAGCGCAGGTTTATCCGTGCGGAACGCCCTATCTGCCCCGCCACGTAGTTGATGCCGTTGAGCGCCCCCGCAGACACCCCGTAGGTGGTGCGCAGGCAGATGCCCTCCCGCATCAGTACGTCCAGCACGCCGTTGGTATACACTCCCCGGAAGGCCCCGCCCTCCAGCACGAGAGCGCCTTCAAGCAGCTCTTTGGGGGCGTTTCCCCGGGGAAGGCTTTTCAGGTCGGGTAAAGACTTCTTTTTCACTTGCTATCACTCCTAAGCTCAGTCGTTGTCTTCCCAGATGTCCCGGTATTTGCGGGAGATGAATGCGGTAAGCTCGCTTGCCATCTCGTACTGCTCCGGCAGACGGGGATGTCCGGGAGTGGCCTTGCCGCAGCGCCGGAACATGAAGTGGGTCACGCCCTCGTCGCCCTCGGCCTTAAGCTCCGCGACGATCTCGTCGAGAGCCTCGTCCCAGGTGCGCTCGTGCATCAGCACCGTCAGCAGCAGTATGAACTGCGCCTTGGGATAGTGGGAGCGCAGGCTGCGGATGATGTCCTTGTAGCGGTCCTTCCACTTCTTTCGGTATATGGGGCCGGTGATGTCGGGGTCAAGGTCGTTTTCACGGTGCTGGTCGTTCTGACCCACCGCGAATATCACGATATGAGGTGTATACTGTGAGAAATCCCAGGGCGTATAGCCGCACTCCTCCGGGAAGTAGACCGCCTTGTCGTAGGCTGTCTCCATGCCTATGGTGTCAGGGGAGTGATAGTAGCCTGTCCGGTCGAATATGGCTATGCCCCCCTGGGCGATGTTGTTGATCTCGGCGCCAAGGTTGCGGGCGGTTATCATGGGGTAGGCGTGGTAGGCGTTGTCGTAGACCCCCTGAGTATCGTCGGGGTCGCATTGACCGGTGTTCTGCACCGCCTCGCAGACGGCTCCCGCAGACACCGAGTCTCCGTAGCACTCTATGCGCCTGTCGGGGCGGGGAGGCGGCGGGAGCAGCTCGGTATCTCCGAAGGTCTCGAATCCGAAGAAATCAAAGTAATGTGTGGCGTCCTGGCGCTTGAACAGCGTGACCTCGTGCTCTTTGTATTCAAGGTTTGAAACGAGGGTCAGGGAAAAGCGCTGCCTGTCGGTATCGACGGCGACTCTTTCCTCCTTGCCGTCCACCAGCAGACCCAGCTCGATTTTGTTGTAGAACCTGTGGTCGCAGATGACCGCCGAAAGGTCTCTGCCCACGAAGCGCAGCGTTATCATCGAGCCCGCCCAGACTATCTTCGGGGCGTCGGGAACTGTGTGGTCTATACGACCCATATAGCGTATGGCGGGGTCGGTGGCGGGGATGAATTTCTTTGGCATGGGGGTGTCCTCCTTATTTGTCACTTTTCTGAGGCCTTTGTGTGAACAGATATCAGTTAAATTTTATCATTTCTGTACCTCTGTGTCAAGTTAAGTAAACGTTTTCGTGCAAAATAATGTTGACGGGACGCCAAAATCCTCCGCAGGTACTTGAAAAACGCGCAGATATGTAGTATAATATATTTGTATGGCTAATTGATAACCATTTAACTGAAAGGAAGATATTATGATGAAAAAACTACTTGCACTTACCCTGGCACTGATCGTTACGGCGGCACTGTTCGCAGGCTGCGGAAGTGAGGACAGCTCATCCGCCGCGGAGAGCAAGGCCGACGCATCCTCTGCCGACGAGAGCGTCGGTGAGAGCACCGCTGACAGCGCCGCAGACAGCGCCCCCGAGAGCACAGCCGCTCCCGAAAGCACCGCCGACAGTACCTCGGATTTCCTGGACAGCCGGGCTGAATGGGAGAAGCAAATGGTCGCTCCTGCAGATGCGCCCTTTACCCCCGACCATGACAACATCACCGAGAATATGCTCCGCCGCTCTCTTCACTCCACCGGCAACGCCGAATACAGGCTCTTAGCCAAGCTGAAAGAGGCTCAGTCCCCCGACGCCAAGAAGCTGACCCAGATAGCATTTCTGGGCGACTCTATCACCGCGGGCAGCGGCGCCACCAACTCCAAGTATCAGTATGTGAAGCAGTTCGAGAACTGGTTCAAGGAGAACGTCAGCGTACTCTGCAAGGTGACCAATGCCGGTATCGGTGCGACGGATTCCTATTTGGGAGTTCACCGCGTTGACAAGGACGTGCTTTCCCTCGAGCCGGATATCATCTTCATCGAGTTCATCAATGACCGGGACGACGAGTTCTATCAGACCACCATGGACAGCCTTATCAGAAAGTGTCTCGCAGCGCCCGGCGATCCCGCCGTGGTGCTGGTAGAGATGAGCCTTAAAGGCGGCGGCAACTGCCAGACCGCGCACTCCGCAGCTGCCGCGACCTACGGCGTTCCGGTGCTCTCCTACCATGACGCCATCACCCCGGAGATCGACGCGGGCAACTTCACCTTCGACGACCTCTCCGCTGACGGCACTCACCCCAACAACGTGGGTCACAGCTGGGTAGCTAAGATAATCGAGAACTACTGCGCTACGCTGCTCAAAGCCGACAGTACGCCTCATATCGAGCCCTTCGACACCTCTGTCGAATCGCCCACAGGCGACAAGTACGCAGGCTCGCATATCAGCGACCTCTCCACCGGCGACGTTACCGTTACCGACATGGGTCCCTGGGTAGAGGCCTCCACTCCCTACAACTTCCAGGACGGCTGGAGCACCGGCACGGCAGGAACTATAACCTTTGAAATGGAGTTCAAGAACCTGGGTCTTGTGTACTACAAGGACATCAAGGGCAACCCCGGCATCGCCAAAATCGCCGTTGACGGCAAGGACTGCATGGAGGTTGACAGCAACTTCAAGGGCGGCTGGGGCAGCTATGCCGCCAACGTGGAGGTATACGCCTCCGACGAGGTGAAGAAACACACCGTAACAGTCACCGTGCCCGAGGGCGAGAACACCGAGTTTGAAGTCCTGGCATGGCTGGTGTCGTAAGACTGAAACAAAATCTGTAATGGAGGTACTGCTTTGAAAGGCAGGTTCC
>JAFXNC010000051.1 GCA_017529875.1 Ruminococcus sp.
GCAAGGTGCCGTTGAGGCAGTTGCCGAACATGAGATATTCTCTCTTGGCGAAGACCGTCCAGAGAGAGGGGTCGAGGTTGTTCAGCGTTTCCTCCCGGGTCTTGATGTCGGCTCCGTAGAGGTCGTATTTTTCGTAGTACTCCTGAATGACCTGCTCCTCCTCCTCGGTGGGGTAGCTGAGGTAATCGCTGTGGGTGAGGCAGTAGCGCAAAAGCCAGTCAACGCACACGTTTTCATTTATCTTCTTGCCCAGGTCGTTGAGGTCATAAGAGATCATATCGTCCTTGGCCTGGAGGTACATATCCCTGCTGCCGTTGTAGAGCACAAAGGCGCCTATAGCCGTTCCGATGATAAACAGGATGACCGTCATCGCAATGAGCTGCAGCGAGAGCTTATGTGTCCGTTTTTCTTTCTCCATCAAGTATCTGTCCTTTCCCGGCCTTACCTGCACTATTATGTGATGTGACAATTATATTATATCATAAATCCGGGTTTTGTCAATCGGGGGCGAGGTCCGGGTGAAAACTTCTTCGGCGCCCCTGCTTTTTCAAAGGCTGAAAGACTTCACAGGGAAACCTCCGGATATGAGCGTGAAGTATGTTGAGCCTCAACAGAGCAGTCGCCCAGCGGCTTGCTGCGGAGCTGAAGAAGATCGGATTCACCAGGTATAATGGCGATAAACCCGCGAATGTCGGCACCGGCAGTTCCTGTCCTCAAAGGCACCGTTGGTTTTGTGGGGAAAGGCACGAAGGCAAAGTATGCCTATGTCAACGGCGATGACGGTAAAGAATACGCCGTCAATGAAGATATCTACGCTAAAACACCAAATGCGGAAACGGTGATAGTCAAGGACGATCGCATCAGTTTTACTGTCAAGTTCGTCGGCAGGAAGACCTGCATCGAGAACATAAAGCCTGCTGAATAACATTCAAGGCAGTCCCCGGGGAGGGACTGCCTTGTTTTATGTTTTAGCTGCTGTGTGCTTGCCGGGATCCGGCTTGTTGCTGCACTGTCCCTTTGCACCCGCAGCTCATGGGGCAGTGCCCGCACTTGCCGCCGCAGACCGGGGAGCGGCCTTTTTTCTTCTCTCTTGCCATGTGTACCACGATCGCCGCCACGATCAGTATGAGTACGGCGGTTATCACTATCGTTCCCAGGTTCGCTCCTATCCACGTCAGCATATGTCTTCCTCCTTGCCTTATTTCGAGTTCATCGCCAGTTTCTTGTTCTTGATCCTCAGCTTGTCGGCCTCCTTGTAGGGGCGCACCAGCATATAGATCATAACTCCCAGCACCGCCAGCGCCGCGATGAGCCCCGGTACGCTCACACTGCCTGTGAACAGCTTTCCGAACTGGTTTATCATCAGCGCGATGCAGTATGCGAAGCCGCACTGATACCCTACTGCGAACAGCGTCCACTTGGGGCTGTTCATCTCACGCTTGATAGCGCCTATCGCCGCAAAGCAGGGTGCGCAGAGCAGGTTGAATACCAGGAAGGAGAATCCCGCGATGCCGGTGAAGGAGATCGCAAGGTTCTGCCAGGTGGTCAGGTCGCCGCCGCCGTAGAGGATGCCCATGGTGCCCACGATGTTTTCCTTTGCCACAAGTCCGGTGAAAGAAGCCACCGCCGCCTGCCAGTTGCCCCAGCCGAGAGGCGAGAATATCCAGGCGATGCCGCTGCCGATCTTTGCCAGTATGGAGCTGTCCAGCTGATCCTTTTCCAGCATGGTGAAGCTGCCGTCCACGAAACCGAAGCGGCTGGTGAACCATACGAAGATAGTCGAGATAAGAATAACGGTGCCCGCCTTCTTGATGAACGACCAGCCTCTCTCCCACATGGAGCGGAGCACGTTGCCTACTGTCGGCAGGTGGTATGCAGGCAGCTCCATGACAAAGGGCGCCGGGTCGCCGGAGAACATCTTTGTCTTTTTGAGCATGATACCCGAAATGATTATTGCCGCCATACCGATGAAGTAAGCCGAGGTGGACACCCAGGCCGAGCCGCCGAACAGCGCACCCGCGATCATGGCTATGAAGGGCACCTTTGCCCCGCAGGGGATGAAGGTCGTAGTCATTATAGTCATGCGGCGGTCACGCTCGTTCTCGATAGTACGTGATGCCATGATGCCGGGAACTCCGCAGCCCACGGCCACCAGCATGGGTATAAAGCTCTTGCCCGACAGACCGAACTTGCGGAATATCCTGTCCAGCACAAAGGCGATACGCGCCATATATCCGCAGGCTTCAAGGAATGCCAGCAGCAGGAAAAGCACTAACATCTGAGGCACAAAGCCCAGAACTGCGCCCACGCCCGCGATGATGCCGTCCAGGATCAGTCCCTTGAGCCAGTCGGCGGCGCCTGCCGAGTCCAGACCTCTTTCAGCCAGGGAGGGCAGGCTCGGTACGAATACGCCGTAGTCCTCCATAGCCGGAGCGCCGAAATGGGGCTTGTAGTCGGTGGCGAGGTACTGCGCCGCAGCGTCTTCGAGGGCGGCCTTGTCTGCCTCCTCGGTGGTGGTCTCCAGGGTCTCCTCGTCTTCGAGGGTATATTCTACCTTCGCGTCGGCGGGAGTCGCCGCGATGAGGCCTTCAAGTGCCGCCCTTGCAGCGTTCTCGTCGAAGTCCTCCGCCTCGGTGTCGAGAGCTCCTGAAAGCGCCTCGGCGTCGCCGTACTGCTCGGCAAAGGCTATGATTATGTCGTTGGAGTCGCCGTATTTTTCCTCGGCTTCCTCAAACTCACCCGAGCCGATGCCCAGCAGATGCCAGCCGTCGCCGAACACACCGTCGTTGACCCAGTCGGTCATGGGAGTACCCACAGCGACCATTGAGATCCAGTACACTGCGAACATTATCACCGCAAATATCGGCAGACCCAGCCAGCGGTTGGTGACTACCCGGTCGATCTTGTCCGAGTTCGACAGGCAGCCTGAGCGGTGCTTTTTGTAGCAGGACTTTATCACCTCTGAGATGTAGATGTACCGCTCGTTGGTGATGATGCTCTCGGCATCGTCGTCAAGCTCCTTTTCCGCGGCGGCGATGTCGGCCTCAACATGAGACAGCGTTGCTTCGGAGAGGTCAAGCTGCTCCAGGACTTTCTCGTCCCGCTCGAATATCTTAAGCGCGTACCACCGCTGCTGCTCCTCCGGCAGATCGTGGACAACGGCCTCCTCAATGTGGGCTATGGCGTGCTCCACCGGCCCCGAGAAGGTGTGCATCGGTACGGTCTTCTCGTTCTGTGCCGCGTCTATGGCCGCCTCGGCTGCCTCGGTGATGCCGGTGCCTTTGAGAGCTGATATCTCAACGACCTTGCAGCCCAGCCGGATCGCCAGCTCCGAGGTGTCGATCTTGTCGCCGTTCTTGCGCACCACGTCCATCATATTCACCGCAAGCACAACAGGGATCCCCAGCTCGGTGAGCTGTGTGGTCAGGTAGAGGTTGCGCTCTAAGTTGGTGCCGTCGATTATGTTCAGTATGGCGTCGGGGCGCTCCCCGATGAGGTAATTCCTCGCCACCACTTCTTCTAAGGTATAGGGCGACAGTGAATAGATGCCCGGCAGATCGACGACGGTCACATCATCGTGCTTTTTGAGCTTGCCCTCCTTCTTCTCCACCGTTACTCCCGGCCAGTTGCCGACGAACTGATTCGAGCCCGTCAGCGCGTTGAACAGCGTTGTCTTGCCGCAGTTGGGATTGCCCGCAAGTGCTATCCTGATACTCATATTCTTTCTCCTCCATGCTGTTAGACTGAGCTAACCATAATGCAAAATAAACATCGCCCGAGGGCGACAGTTCACAGTACCTCTACCATTTCGGCGTCGGCCTTGCGTATCGAGAGCTCGTAGCCCCGGACTGTGATCTCCACCGGGTCTCCCAGGGGGGCGACCTTGCGGACAGTGACTTCGGTGCCCTTGGTCATGCCCATGTCCATGATGCGGCGCCGCACCGCGCCCTCGCCGTGTATCCTGACGATCTTCACAGTCTGCCCCACAGCGGTATCTCTGAGTGTATTCATCTTCTCACCTCATATCATTATCTTTCTTGCCAGCTCCTCGCTGACCGCGATGCGGGACTCCTTGACCTTCACGATCACGTTATCCCCCAGCTTCGAGACCACGCTGACAGTGCCTCCCACATGGAAGCCCAGGTCTTCAAGATGCTTTTTCACCTCGGGGTTCCCGCCTATCCTGCGGATGGTAAATTCCTGCTCCTGCTGTGCCATACTAAGCGGCATCATGTCATCATCCTCTCTGCTGCAAGTTGTGTGCAGCTAACTGCTGTGTGTTAAAATAATTAGCCAAAGCTAACTGCATTTATAGTAGCACTTTCCCGGAGCTTTGTCAAGCATCTGACAGCCTTCCCGGAGGTATTTTGTTGATGTGTATATAATGATTAGGCTGAGCTAACCGGTTTTTATGTAAACTTTCTAATTTGACGTGTGTTGCCTGCGGTGAGGAGCTTTGCCCGCAGCGCCTGTCGGCGGGCCGTGAGCGTAAACAGTATTCACTGATACCCTCCCCACCTCCAAAAATTCTCTCCCTTTTTTGTGAACTATTACTATTGTTATTGAAATGTTAATAAGGTATAATTAAAAAAGGACTGTTATATTAAAGGAAAGGGGGCGGACGAGCTGAACAGCAAACCCTATTTCGACCTCGGCCAGATATCCCGACTGCCTATCGAAAAGCTGCTGCTTATCGTTGACGGCGTGTTTCTCGCGGTCCACGTTTTCTATCTGTGGTTCTTCTTCCATTTCAGCGTCTGGGAAATGTTCGCCTTCAATATCGTCAGCGTACTCGTCTATGCCGCCCTGGGACGCATCGCCTACCGCAACCCCAAGCGCGTTACCGTCTACGCCAGCATAGCTATGCTGGAGGTGGCTCTCCATGCCGGTGCCGCAACGCTGTTCATCGGTATGCACGCAGGCTTTTCCATATTCATAGTCTGCTGTGCGCCCTTCCCCTTTATGATAGATTTCCGGTACAGGGCTACTCCCATAATCATTGAGTTTGCCTTCGCATCTGAGTTTATCTTCCTCGAAAGCCACACCCGCAAACCTGACGGCGTGATCTACACCGGCATCAAGGACACCACCGTAATGCGGCTGTTCATATTCAACACCTGCCTCTCGGTCATCATGATGACGGTGTTCTCCCTCATAAACCGCCTGCTCAGGGAAATGGAAGCCCAGCAGATGCGGGACAAGAACGAGGAGCTGAGTATGCTCACCAAGATCGACCCCCTGTCCAAGCTCTTCAACCGCCGCGCTATGGTGGATTTCCTCAAGCGCCTGGATATCAAGGCCCGCAACGGCTTCGGGGGGTATATAATCTGTATGGGCGACTTAGACAAGTTCAAGCACGTCAACGATACCTACGGTCACGCCTCCGGCGATATGGTGATCCAGGCCGTGTCACAGATACTCACCGAGGTCGTGCCTGCGGAGGGCTATATCTGCCGCTGGGGCGGCGAGGAGCTGCTCTTCGCGGTGCCGGGTGCAGATATGGAGGCAGGGCGCCAGCTCTGCGAGAAGATCAGATACCGGCTGGGGCGCCACGTCTTCACCAGCCCCGAGGGAGTGCAGTTCTCAGTGACTATCACTTTGGGCGTATGCGAGTGCGAGGGGCGCTTCTCCTACGAGCGGGGCGTCAGCATCGCCGACCAGTACCTCTACTACGGCAAGGAGCAGGGGCGCAACCGGGTCATCACCAGGGAGAATTTCCCGCCGGAGCTCTTAAAGTAGCCTCTTTGCGGCATAATGACCAAAGATATCCCCCGGACAGCCGCCGGAAATGTTTCACCCGCCCACTTGACAAACCGGGCAAAATATGATATTATATATAGGATGTTCACTATTCATTTGAAAGGAATGTATGAAAGATGAGTACAGTAGAGATCGTAGCAGGAGCGCTGCTGATCGTTGCAGGTCTTATAATAATCCTCGTTGTGCTTGCACAGGAGAGCAAGGAGCAGGGTCTTACCTCCGCTATCGGCGGCGGTGCCAATGACTCCTTCTATGAGCACAACATGGGAAGGACCCGTGACGCAAAGCTTTCCAAGTTCACCCGTAACGCTGCTATCGTGCTGTTTATCGTTACACTGGCGGTAAACCTGTTCGCAACGATAAACAAGAACAGCAAGTCCTCCGACACTTCGGACGACAACGCCGTAGTTGCCACAGAGAGCACAGCCGAGGCTGAAAGCACTGCTGAGGCAGAAAGCACAGCTGAAGCAGAGAGCATCGCTGAGGCTGCTGCCGAGAGCACAGCCGAAGCTGAAAGCACTGCTGAGTGAGAAAGCTTATCAACGCTCTGCCATAATGCAGAGCGATACGCCCTGCCATAATGCAGAGCGATACGCCCTGCGAACGAGCAGGGCGTTTTGTTTTAGGAGGTTATTTTTTATGTACTGTATAGACAACAACAGAAGACCCTTCGCGCCGCGCTTTGACTGGTGCGAGGATTCAATGATATGCAGCTATTTCGAGGGCATCTTCGGCACAGGCTTCGCTGAGAGCGAGAATGATCCCAAATGGGTCGCGGTGCGGTCGGGGGATTTCGTCTTTATCGCCGGAGAGCCTGAGGACCCCGGGGAGCTGTGCGGCTATCTGAAAGATCTCAATTGCGTGGTGATCCCCGAGGACATGAGGTGGCTGGATGCTGTCAAAGCCGCCGGCATCAGAGCTTACGGTTTTACCCGCTTTCGCACACGGGCGCCGGAGCAGGGCTTCGACAGGGAGCTTTTGGAGAGCGTCCTCCGCTCGGCAGGAGACTGCGTGAGGGTAGTGGACGCCGGTGCGCGGGAGTATGAGATCATGCGGGACTGCAAGTGGGAGAACTCTTTCGTCTCGAATTTCAAGGACATGGAGGACTTCCTCACCAACGGCTTCGGCAAGTGCGTTTTCGTGGGGGAGGAGTTCGCCTCGGCGGGTACCACCTTCGGCTGGTACAGCGGCGGCTACGAATTGCAGATCGCCACAGATCCAAAGTTCCGCCGCAGAGGCCTTGCCGCCGTGGCGGGAGCGGCCTTTGTGCTGGAATGTATGGACAGGGGCAAGACCCCTCACTGGGATGCCGCCAATCCCACCTCGGCGCATATCGCCATGAGGCTGGGCTTTGTGCCGGCAGGGGACTACCCCGCCATCTCGGTGCAGGGGAAGGAGGATGCCGAATGAACGGCCTGACAGTTAAACACAACCAGCTCACCGCGGAGCAGTTCATCGAGCTGTGGGAGACGGTATGGGGGCAGGGACCCTCGCCGGAGCAGACCAGGCTTGCTATGGAGCACACCCTGTTTCGGGTATCGGTGTTCGACGGGGAGAAGATAGTCGCTATGGCACGGATGCTGGGGGACATGGGTCTCGACTACTACATCAAGGACGTTATCGTGCGCCCGGAGTATCAGGGGCAGGGCATAGGCCGCCTGCTGATAGAGGAGCTGCTGCATTTCGTCAACGACCACGGCGTACCCGGCACCGGGATATTCGTGGAGCTTTGCGCCATGCCGGACAAGATACCCTTCTATGAGCGTTTCGGTTTCGACAGTAACGAGGCGCAGCGCCTGAAACTCATGTACACCGTCACCGAAAAAGGAGGCCGCTTATGATAAAGGCAGTACTTACCATAGACGATATCGCATCGAAAAACACCCCCGCCATAGTTGACTATCTCACGCAAAAGGGCATCAAAGCTCTGATGTTCGCCTGGGGCGAAAACGTGGAGGCACGTTTCGATGAGGCGGTCTACGCTTTGAAAAAGGGCATGATCGTGGGCAACCACAGCTATTCACACCCGGGGTTCTCTCAGATCACTCTGGAGGAAGGCATAGACGAGATCGAGAAGTGCGAGGCCGTCCTTGACCGGCTCTATGAGGCCGCAGGGGTGGAGCGCAGGTTCAGACCCTTCCGGTTCCCCTACGGCGACAAGGGCGGCGACAACAAGGCCGCCCTGCAAAAATATCTCGCTGACAAGGGCTTTGACAAGCTGGATGACCGCCGCCTGCCCTGGCAGTGGTGGAAGGACTGGGGGCTGTGCAGGGACATTGATACCCTGTGGACATTCGACCTTGCCGAGTACAACATCAGACCCGGCAGCGGCTTCACCGCAGAAGACGTGATCCGTCGTATCAACGACCCTGCCCCGGACAACGGTGCCCCCATGCTGCAAGAGGGCGGGGAGCACATCATCCTGCTCCACGCCCACGACGAGACCGACGAGCTGGTGCCGGGGTATTACAGGCAGTTCGTGGACTATCTGCTGTCCCGCGGCGTTGAATTTATCGAGCCCCGGTTCATAGAAAGGTAAGGCTATGGAGATAAGGCTTTTGACCCCGGAGGACGATCTCCTTGAGGTGAGCGGCGTCTATGAGCGCAGCTGGAAATACGCCTACAAGGGCATCATACCCCAGGACTACCTTGACAGCATCCCCGAGGGGCGCTGGGCGAAGACCGTCACCCGGGAGGGCATGAACAGCCTGATAGTCACCGAGGGCGGGCACATCATTGGCACAGCGGGCTTTTGCAAGTCCCGGTGGCCGCAGCACCCCGACCACGGGGAGATAGTCTCCCTCTACCTGCTGCCGGAATACATCGGCAAGGGCGTGGGCAGACAGCTGACAGAGCGGTGTCTCGGGGAGCTGCGGGGAATGGGCTTTAAGGACATACTCCTGTGGGTACTGGAAGACAACTCCCGCGCAAGGCGGTTTTACGAAAAGGCAGGGTTTGTCTGCACCGGTGAATACTTAGACGACAACATCGGCGGCAAGTCCCTGCGAGAAGTCATGTATGAAAGAAAGGAAAGATAATGAAAAAGGATAAAAAGAAAAAACAGCGCCGCGCCGAGTATAAGGAGCTTATACTTGCGCGGCTGAAAAGAGCGGGCAAGAAGCCCCTGACCTTCAAGGAGCTGCACAAGGGACTGCGCAGCGCCCGCGGCTTCGACTTCGAGTCCTTTGTCATGGCGATAGAGAAACTCAAGGAGAAAGGCACTATCGTCGAGGACAGGCGGGGTCTGCGGCTCGCGGATAAGGGGGACTTCGAGCGCTGCACAGTGTCGCGGCTCAACAAGACCTACGGCTTTGTGAAAAGCGTCCTCACCGGGGAGGAATACTTCGTACCCGGCAAGCATATGCAGGGCGCTATGCCCGGAGATACCGTGCTTGTCCGCTCCTATGAGGGAGAGGGCGAAAAGCGGGAGGCCGAGGTCATGGAGATCGAGCAGGAGGGCTTTTCAAAGTTCACCGGCGAGATCGTGGCGGAGTTCGGGTATCTGCGCATCGTGCCGGATACACTGTCCAAATTCGCCATGCCCTTCTCAAACCCCCTGGGCATCGAGCTCCATGAGCACGACAAGGTCATGGCAGTGATAACCCAGAGAGGCAAGCGCCATTCCGACCACCGCTGCGAGATACTGGCGGCCTTCGGCAGCTCCCTGAGAGCGGCGGTCTGCGCACTGTCGGTACTGGAGCTTTCGGGGATCACTCCGGTGTTCCCGCCGGAGGTCATCGCCGAGGCAAGGCGGGTCTCCGACGAGTACAGCGTCAGGGCAGATATCCCCTCCCGGCTCGACCTGAGAGATCAGATCATATTCACCATAGACGGCGCCGCCACCAAGGATATCGACGACGCAGTTTCCTTCCGCAGAACGCGCTCCGGCTATGAGCTGGGAGTGCATATCGCGGATGTGTCCCACTATGTTACTCCGAAATCGGAGCTGGACAACGAGGCCTTCAGGCGCGGCACCAGCGTCTACTACGCCGACAGGGTGATACCCATGCTGCCGCAGGAGCTGTCAAACGGCATCTGCTCGCTGAACCCCGGCGAGGACAGGCTGGCATTCTCCTGCATAGTGCAGCTCAGCCGCAGCGCCGAGATCAAGAGCTACAAGTTCGTCAAGACAGTCATCCGCTCCCGGGTGAAGGGCGTTTACAGCGAGATCAACAGGCTCCTTGCCGGCGAGGATGACCCTGAGCTGAATGAAAAGTACAAAGAAGTGCTGCCCCAGCTGCCGGTAATGAAGGAGCTGGCGGACAAGCTGAAAAAGAAACGCACCGCCCGGGGCGCCCCGGAGCTGGAAACACAGGAGGGCGTGCTGCTCATCAACGAGGAGGATATCTGCGTCGGGGTGCAGCCCTATGAGCGGGGGGAGTCCCAGGAAATGATCGAGGACTTCATGCTCACCGCCAACGAGTGCGCCGCGAAGTTCGGCCTCGAAAACGGACTGCCCTTCGTCTACCGGGTGCATGAGCCCCCCTCGGAGGAAAAGACCGAGGCGCTGAAAGAGGTGCTGGTGAAGCTGAACATACCCTTTGAGTTCTCCGGTACGCCCAAGCCCCAGGAGCTGGCGGCGATACTGGATAAGGTCAAGGGCACCGACATCGGCGTGATACTCAACAGCGTGATACTGCGGAGTATGTCCAAGGCCAAGTATTCCACCGAGCCCATCGGGCATTACGGTCTGGTGCTGGAGGACTATGCGCATTTCACCTCCCCCATACGCCGCTACCCCGACCTGACCATACACCGCATAATGACCGCGCTGCTGTCGGGGGAGAGCGCGGAGGAAGTGAAGAAACGTTTCGGGAAGTTCGCCTATGCCTCGGCGGATCAGTCCACCATGACGGAGCTGACGGCGATGCAGGCGGAGCGCAGCTGCGAGGACTGCTACAAGGCCGAGTATCTGAAAGCCCACATCGGGGAAGAACGGGAAGGCATCATCAGCTCGGTGACGAGTTTCGGGTTCTTTGTGGCGATGCCGGACACCTGCGAGGGCATGGTGCCGGTGAGGGCGCTGGGAGACGGCGAGTACAGCTTTGACGGCATGATGACGCTGCGCAACGAGAACACCGGCGAGCAATGGCGAGTAGGTGACAAGGTGAGAGTAAAGATAGAGAGTGCGGAAGTGAGCAGCGGAAGAGTGGACCTGGCAATAATAGAATAGCACAGGCGCAAACAGACCACCCGGCGCTGCGCACAGTAAACAGAGGACATCGCTGATCCGGTGTCCTCTGCTTTGTTATGTGGGAGAATAAAGACGCAGCGCAGCAAGCCACGGCCATGGGGGCGGAGTCCGCAGTTTCTTCCGGGTGAAGACGAGGAACAAACATCACGCGATCGTCTGTTTCAGCTCCCGCTTTTTCCCGGTTGTCTGCTTTTTGTTTGATTTTCGCGCAACCGTTTGCTTTTTGTGCGCCGCGCATTTGCGCAGTTTCCGCAGACGCCGCCTCGTTATTGGTGATACTGCACAATTCGAGCTGTTAAATTTAGTAAATAATGTCCGTTGACACAAGGCTCCGAATGTGGTATCTTAGAGTAAAGCGCAACCGTTTGCGCAATCGGTATGTCAAAAAGACAACAAATTGGTAATAAGGAGTAAAGTAAGGAAGGTGCGTAATTGAAATGAAAAGGATCCTCACCCGGCTTGCCGCGTTCTCGCTGGCAGCTGTAATGCTGGCCTCGGCGGGCTGCGCTAAGGACGACAGCAGCTCCGACGCCGATAGCAAGGCCGCCGAAAGCTCCGTCTCCGAGGCGGAAAGCACAGCCGACAGCAGCGAGAGCAAGCCCGCAGTCGAGCACGTTAAACAGTCCAGCGATACCCTGTGGGTCAAGAAGATCGACGGCCTCAAGGACGACTTCATCATGGGCTGCGACATCTCCAGCGTCATCTCTCTTGAAGAGGCCGGAGTAAAGTTCTATGACTACGACGGCAAGGAGGCGGATATCTTCCAGACCCTCAAAGCCTCCGGAGTGAACTACATCCGGGTCCGCATCTGGAACGATCCCAAGGACAAGGACGGCAACGGCTACGGCGGCGGCAACTGCGATATCGACACCGCCTGCAAGATCGGCAAGCGAGCCGCAGATGCAGGGCTGAAGCTGTTGGCGGACTTCCACTACTCCGACTTCTGGGCTGACCCCTCCAAGCAGATGTGCCCGAAGGCATGGGTCGGCATGGACATAGATCAGAAAAAACAGGCGCTTTACGACTACACCAAGGAGTGTATGAAAAAGCTCAACGACGCCGGCGCCGACGTGGGTATGGTACAGCTGGGCAACGAGACCAACGGCGCCATGAGCGGCGAGAAGATCTGGATGAACATTTACTACCTCATGGATGCGGGCTCCCGCGCCGTGAGAGAGACCAACCCCGACGCCCTGATAGCGGTGCATTTCACCAATCCCGAGTCGGTGGACAGGATCAACAACTACGCCTCCAAGCTGGATTATTACAGCCTTGACTACGATGTATTCGCATCCAGCTATTACCCCTACTGGCACGGAACCCTCGACAACCTGACCTCGGTGCTTTCCGGCATCGCCGAGAAGTACGGCAAGAAGGTCATGGTGGCGGAGACCTCCTGGGCCTACACCCTGGAGGACGCCGACGGCAGCTCCAACAACATCGGCGAGGAGATCACTTATGAGAAGCGCTACCCCTTCACGGTGCAGGGTCAGTCCCGCGAGGTGGCTGACATAATCGAGGCCGTGAACAACGTGGGCGACGCCGGTATAGGCGTGTTCTACTGGGAGCCTGCATGGCTGCCTGTTCCGGGTGACACCTGGGAGGAACGCTCGCCGCTGTGGGAGAAGTACGGCGCAGGCTGGGCTTCCAGCTACTCTGTGGAGTACGACCCCGATGACGCGGGCAAGTACTACGGCGGATGCTCCTGGGAGAATCAGGCTATGTTCGACTTCACAGGCAAGCCCCTTGAATCCCTCAAGACCTTTGCCCTGGTCTACACCGGCAACGACGTAAAGGCCGTTCCCGATGCCATCAAGGACACCAATATGATAGTCAAGCTGGGCGAGAAGGTTGAGCTCCCCGCCAAGGTCAGCGCTATCTACACCGACGGCTCCGAAAAGGAGATAGACGTGACCTGGGAGGCCGCAGACCTTGAAGCCATGAGCGCAGGTCAGCCCGCACAGTACACCGTTAAGGGCGTTGCAGACGGCTTTGAGACCTTCTGCTACATCTCTATGGTGGACGCCAACTACGTTGAGAATTACAGTTTCGAGGACGAAGACCGCTCTATGTGGACGCTGGTGAACATCGACGACAAGACCACCGAGCTGAGTTTCCAGCAGAAGCAGATGGACGCCGTAACAGGCGAGTACTCCGTACATTTCTGGGGCGAGAACGGCACAGCCTTCGACCTCTCGCAGAAGATAAACGACCTGGCGGCAGGCAAGTACAGCTTCACCGCATCGGTGCAGGGCGGCTTCGAGACTGCCGACGAGACCCATGACATCTACATCTACGTCAAGGTCAACGACAAGGAATACAAGGCCAATGCCACCCTCAAAGGCTGGGTAGTATGGGACAACCCGAAGATAGACCTCATTGAAGTACCCGAGGGCGCTGAGGTCACAGTGGGCATCCACGCCACTGCGGCGGCAGGCTCATGGGGCACTGTGGACGACTTCCTGCTCAACCCCGTCAAGGAGGACGCCGGGAAGGACGACAAGCCCGCCGATGACAAGAAGGACGATAAGAAGGACGACAAGCCCGCCGACAACTCAGGCGCCACCACCGGCGGCATCAAGAACAGCAGCTTCGACGAGGCCGACACCTCCATGTGGGTCATCGAGAACATCGACAACAAGACCACTCAGATCGACTTCCAGGACAAGGCTGACGATGCCCATTCGGGCAATATCTCCCTGCACTTCTGGGGCGAGAACGGCACTAAGTTCAGAGCATATCAGGCTGTGAACGTGGGCGCAGGCAGATACGACCTCTCGGCATTCGTTCAGGGCGGCTTCGACACCGACGACAAGAGCCAGAACGTATACATCTACTGCAGCGTAAACGGCACCGAGTACACCGCACCCGCCTCTCTTGACGGCTGGACGGTATGGAGCAACCCGGTCATCAAGGGCATAGACATCCCCGCAGGGGCGAACGTCACCGTCGGCATCTATGTTGAGGCAGGCGTGAAGTCCTGGGGCACCGCGGATGACTTTGAGCTGGTCCCCGCCTGATCTTAGCGGGATCCGCAGGACGTTTAATATCATCGAACAGGAAGTGATACCGATGGAAGAAAAATTCATCCTTAACCTGATCCACCGCCCCGAGCTGGCTCCCGAGTACGCCGAGACGGTCATGGGTCACGGTAAGAAGAAAGACATAACCCGCTCCGACCTGAGAGACGAATCCCTGGATATCTTCATCTTCCAGCAGGAGACGGCTCACAGGAACGGACTGAAGACCACCATTGAGATGACCTACGCCTCGCTGTTCTCCGACGAGGCGGTAAGGCTTGCCAAGGAGCATCACGAGAAGTACGGCGACGAGATCGGCCTCTCGCTTCTCGGCCTGCCCTGCAAGGAGTTCAGAGACAAGTACAAGACCAAGGATTTCTGCATCTGGATGTTCTCGAGCGAGGACAAGCGGGCTATCGTTGACGACGTCTTCGGGAAGTTCTATGAGAGGTTCGGGTTCTGGCCCGCATCAACCGGCTCCTACTACATGGACGCAGAGCTCACCAACTACATCAAGGAGAAATACCCCTCGGTGGTATGCGCGGTGGCTACCTGCTGGGAGGAAGGCCCCAAGGCCTATCACACCTGCAACAACAGCTGGTACACCCTCATGGACGGCGGCCCCTGGGCTCCCTGGATCCCCTCAAAGCAGAACACCCACGCCCCTGCCGCCAATGAAGCCGAGGACAGCGGCATAGTTGCGATACCCCACCTGTCAAGAGACCTGCTGGCCTGCTACGACGGCAACGGCTCCAACTTCGGCACTCACCCGCAGAACGTGCTCCGGGGCATGATCTACAAGGACGGCGAGTACCCCTATCTGTTCAACCTGATAGATCAGTACAGGCACCTTGCAAAGTACAACGACGGCATAGCCTACAACATGATGTTCGTGGGACCCGGCTGGCTCAACAAGCTGGGGCGCTGGGAAAGCCCCTATGAGCTGCTTGCCAAGAGCTACGAGGACGGCCTTGCCTACTACGGAAAGCTGAAAAAAGAGGGCAGGCTCATCGACATGACCATGGAGGAGTTCGCGGCCTTCTACCGGGAGAACAAGCACTACGAGCAGCCGGAATGTGCCCTGTGGCGGGACATCCTCTACGGCAGCAAGAAGCAGGTCTTCTGGTACTGCGACCCATACATGAGAGCCGGCATCGACATGAACCAGGGCGGTGCGCTCTTCGACCTGAGACCCTACGTCTCCAAGCTGGACTGGAAGTTCGGCATCGGCACCAAGCGGGTGCAGGACGTGAGCTATCCTTTCCTGATACAGATGAACTACCGGGCGGGCTACTTCACCCACTACGCCGGGGAGGGCACTATCCGCAGCTGCAAGATAAGCTGGAAGGGTCAGGAGACCGATATGTGCCTCTGCCGCACAAAGGCACATTTCTCGCAGGAGGGGAACAAGCGTATCTTAACGCTCGACCCTGTGGATATCGTCTTTGACGGGGTATCGGCGAAGATACAGACCGTCATCACCTTCGAGGAGGGCTCCTCCCGCATAGACTACCGCCGGGAGATACTGGAGATATCCGACGAGAACGAAAAGCTTGACATAACCGAGTACATCACCGCCTGCTACGGCACCACCGAGTACCCCGAGGACATGACCCCGGTAGTGCTCACCGCCGAGGGCAGCGAGGGCGTCAAGACCGTAAACTACGCATACAGGAACCGCACTGAGGAGGTCAGCAGCGCGAAGGCGCTCTCGGCGCTTATCCCGCCCATTGAGACGCGGGTGAGCTTCGGAGCCCTTGAAGACGCTGTGGGTTACATCACTGAGGGCTACGCCTTCTCGCCGATGTTCACCCTGGGCGTCAAGAGATCTCTGGGGAAAGGAGATGTGCTCAACACATGGCTCAGTCTGCAAAAGGAAAGCTGAATTTCAGATGCCCCTCCTGCTTCATGCGGGACATAGACATTGATATGTTCTACGACAAGGACATGAAAGAATACTACTGCATCCGCTGCTGCTATCACGGCAGCGAGGCGGACGTTCTGGAAAAGAACGAAATGGCAAGGTTCCGCTACCGGGATATGCTCAGGCGCATCACGGTGGAGGACTATGACGACTAAGCTCATCATCGGCGCTGATATCTCAACTCTCCCGGAGGTGGAGCAGCAGGGCGGTATCTTCAGGGTCGGCGGCAGGGAAGTGCTGCTCGACGACGCCCTTATCGCAAACGGCATAACCTCGGCACGCATCCGGGTCTGGAACGACCCCTATGACAGAGCAGGATCTCCCTACGGCGGAGGCACCTGCGACGCAGAGAAGATGTTCGCACTTGCCGAGCGCATCAAGTCCAAGGGCATGAGCTTACTTCTCGATTTTCATTACAGCGACTTCTGGTGCGACCCCGCAAGGCAGGGCATACCCAAGGCCTGGCAGGGCATGGACATCGACGGGATGTGCAAGGCTCTGAATACTTTCACAAGGCAGACCCTGACCCGCTTCATAGAGGCGGGGGTCTCTCCGGAGTACATTCAGGTGGGCAACGAGATCACCAACGGTTTCCTGTGGGACATGGCAAAGCTTGACCGCAGCTCGCCGGAGGCCTTCTCAGAGAGCTTTGACAGGCTGGCTAAGCTGATCTCGGCGGGCACCTCGGCTGTCAGGGAGTGTACCGACGCGGGGATAGTGATACATCTTGAACAGAGCGGCAAGAACGCCCTGTGGAGAGAGTGGTTCGATGCGGCGGTGAAGCGGGATATGGACTTCGACATCATCGGGGCGTCCTACTATCCGCTGTGGCACGGCACCCTGACACAGATGAGGGAGAACTTCGACGATATGATCTCCCGCTACGGCAGGGACATAATGATAGTCGAGACCGCCTACCCCTTTACCACGGTACACCACGACCCCTCCGGGCGCAAGCTGATGATCGGGGAAGACTTCACCCTCGAGGACGGCTCAAAGCCGAAATGGAGCTTCACCAAGGAGGGTCAGCAGCAGTTCTTAGAGGACCTGAAGGCCGAGTGCCTCAAAGTAAAGGACGGACGGCTCAAAGCCATCTACTACTGGGAGCCCGGCTGGCTGCCGACCAAGTCGTCCACATGGGCGACAAAGGAAGCCCTCCGCGACATAGGCGAGGAGGACAAGGACACGGGTAACGAATGGGCAAACGAATGCCTGTTTGATTACAGCGGGGAAGCTGATCCCGCTTTATACACATTCGGAAAACTTTAAAATTATATCTAAGGAGGAATTTTCCATGAAACTCAAAAGACTACTTTCGACTGTGCTCTCGATCTCGATGCTTTCGACGATCGCTCTGACAGGCTGCGGCGACAGCTCGTCGTCTTCGACGGGCGGCAGCAGCAGCACAGAGAGCAAGGCAGCTGATGCCAAAACTGCTGACGGCGGCGAGAGCAAGGCTGCTGAGGAGAGCAAATCCGACGGCGATGCCAAGCCCAGCGGCGACGCTAAGTCTATCACCGTATGGGCTCCCGAGGAGATCTCGGCTCTGACCCAGGAGAAGATCGACGCATGGCTCCCCACCTCTGACTGGGCAGGTCAGTACACCGTTACCGTATCGTCCATGGGCGAGGGCGAGGCTGCCACTCAGATGCTCACCGACGTTGAGGCCGGCGCAGACGTATTCGGCTTCGCACAGGACCAGCTGGCAAGACTGGTAGCAGCAGGTGCTCTGTCCGCTCCTGGCGGCATCTTCCTCGATAACGTCAACAACAACAACGACGCCGGCTCCATAGGCGCCGCTACCCTGGACGGCAAGGTATACGCTTACCCCGAGACCTCTGACAACGGCTTCTTCATGTTCTATGACAAGTCGGTAGTCACCGATCCCTCCACCCTTGAGGGCGTTCTCAAGCAGTGCGGCGACGCAGGCAAGAAGTTCTACATGGATCTCCAGTCCGGCTGGTATAACGTGGCATTCTTCTTCGCTACCGGTGCCAAGTGCTCCTACAACTACGATACCGCAGGTCAGGTAACAAGCGCTGACTGCGACTACACCAGCGATGCCGGCCTCAAGGCCATGAAGGCTATGGTCAAGCTGGCAGCCGATCCCGCATATTCCGAGGGCGACAAGGCCTATGCAGCACAGTTCGACAAGAACGGCGGCAACGCAGGCGCTATCGTTTCCGGTACCTGGGACAGCGCTACCGTTAAGGACCTGCTGGGCGACAACTACGGCGCAGCCAAGCTCCCCACCTTCAACGTAGACGGCACCGACTATCAGATGAGCGGCTTCGGCGGCTTCAAGCTCATCGGCGTTAAGCCTCAGACCGATTCCGACAAGCTCACATTCTGCCACGCTCTGGCTGACTTCCTGACCAGTGAAGAAGTTCAGATGGCACGTTTCGAGGCTAACGGCTGGGGTCCCTCCAACAAGAACGCTCAGGCCTCCGATAAGGTACAGTCCGATCCCGCTCTGGCAGCTCTGGCAGCTCAGCTGGTTTACTGCCCGCCTCAGGGTCAGTACCCCAACGCTTACTGGACTCTGACCGAAGCATTCGGCACCGACATCACCAGCGGCAAGTATGAGAAGGCCTCCGACGACGATCTGAAGAAGGCTCTTGCAGACCTCGAGCAGGGCATCAAGGACGCCAAGTAATTTTAGCGTATAAGTAAATTTCCTTAGATCAAAAAAGCGGATGCGGCGGCGCACCGATAAATGCGCCGCCGTATTATGCCGCTTCAAGAGAGCTTGATATTCATACTCCGTTGAAGCGGTATAAACCTATACAGAAAGGATCTGATAAACTGTATGAGTACACAGAACAAACAGATGTCCGAGCTGGACTATCTGGGTCTGCCCCCCGCAAAGCGCCGTCTTTACGACATCGGGCAGTTCTTCAAGGAGGTACCCGGAAAGGTATGGGGGGGAATAAAGAAGATCCCCCAAAAACTGTGGGCTCTGCTGTGCAGGCTCGGCGGATTCTTCAAGAACATCGGCGTGATGTTCTGGGAGGGCGACATACTCACAAAGCTCTCCTTTGTTATCATGGGCTTCGGACAGTTCTTCCGCAGACAGATAGGCAGGGGCATAGTCTTCCTGCTCATGGAGGCCGTGTTCATCTACTACATGGCGGCCTTCGGATTCTCGTACCTGTCCAACATGACCACCCTGGGCACAGAGGCAGTCACCAAGACCCTCAACAAGTACGGCCTCGAAGTGGTGGAGTACAAGGACAACAGCCTTAAAATACTGCTCTACGGCGTGCTGACCATATTCATCGTCATAGGCTTCCTGTGGACATGGTACATAAACATCAGCCAGAACTACAAGGCACAGAAGCTCATCGAAGAGGGCATCCGTCCCAAGAGCCTGAAAAACGACATCAAGTCTCTCGGCGACGAGCAGTACTACAAGACCCTGCTGGCAGTGCCGCTGCTTGGCATAGTGGTGTTCACCGTTATCCCTATCTTCTTCATGATACTGATAGCCTTCACCAACTACGACTACTCTCACCTGCCCCCGGAGCAGCTCTTCGGCTGGACAGGCTTCGAGAACTTCCGCACCATGCTCTCCACCGATATCTCCGGCTCCTCGAAGTTTGCCTACACCTTCCGTGAGATACTCATGTGGACCATGATCTGGGCGCTGGTAGCCACCTTCTCCAACTACTTCCTTGGTATGTTCATTGCTATCTGCATCAACAAGAAGGGGATCAAGTTCAAGAAGGGCTTCCGCACCATACTCGTTATGACTATCGCGGTGCCGCAGTTCGTATCGCTGCTGCTGGTATCGAAAATGTTCGCTGACGAGGGTATCGTCAACGGCATACTGCAAAAGCTGTCGCTGATAACGGACAAGATAGGGTTCCTATCGACGCCGACGCTTGCCAAGATCATGGTGCTTGTCATCAATCTCTGGGTCGGTATACCCTATCTCATGCTCATCACAACAGGCGTCCTTATGAATATCCCCGCCGACCTCTACGAGAGCGCCAAGATAGACGGTGCCTCGGGAATGAAGCAGTTCACCAAGATAACCCTGCCCTATATGCTGTTCGTGACAGGGCCCTATCTGCTCACCAGCTTTACGGCCAACATCAACAACTTCAACGTTATCTACCTGCTTACAGGCGGTGCCCCGAAGACAATGGAATATGCCGGAGGCGCGGGCAAGACAGACCTGCTCATAACCTGGCTGTATGACCTGACGATCACGGACAACGACTACAAGATGGCCGCCGTTATCGGTATACTTGTGTTCCTCGTTGTCGCGGTGATCTCGCTGATCATATTCAACCTGTCTCCCGCTATGAAGAATGAGGAGGATTTCCAATGACGGATCAGAATACTACGAATTTCCGGAGCAAGTCCCGCAAGGAACGCCGCACCCGGATAATCATTTACGTCGTGCTCTCCGTGCTCAGCATCATCTGGCTGGTGCCCTTCTTCTACCTGATCTGCCAGGCCTTCCGGGGAGAATCCAAGTCAATGGTAACATACTTCTTCCCCAAGGAATGGTCCTTTGAGAATTTCAGGATCCTGTTCAAGGAGACCAACTTCCTGAGCTGGTACAAGAACACGCTGATAATCGCACTGTTCAACGCCGTGCTCCAGACCGTTATCGTGCTGAGCGTGGCATACGCCCTCTCCCGGATGCGCTTCAAGGGCAGAAAGCTGCTCATGAACTTCATGCTCATCCTGGGAATGTTCCCGGGCTTCCTTTCCATGATCGCAACATACTTCATCCTTAAACTCATCGGCCTCACCAGCGAGAACGCCGTTCCCGGACTTATCCTCGTTTACGCGGCAAGCTCCGGTATGGGCTACTACATCGCCAAGGGCTTCTTCGATACCATACCCAAGTCCCTCGACGAGGCGGCGCGTATCGACGGCGCTTCGAGAAGCAGGGTATTCTTCAGGATAATCATGCCCATGGCAAAGCCGATAATCATTTACACGGTCATGATGGCCTTCATCGCTCCCTGGGGCGATTTCATGTACGCCTCGCTCATATCCTTCGGCCACGAGGAATCCTACAACGTCGCCGTGGGACTTTACCGGTGGCTGGACAAGGAGCATATCAACAACTACTTCACGGTGTTCTGCGCCGGAGGACTGTTCGTGTCCGTACCGGTAACGGTGCTGTTCATGGCGCTGCAAAGATACTACGTCGAGGGAGTTACAGGCGGAGCCGTCAAGGGCTGATACGAATATTTTGATCGGAGGAACAGATCATGGCAGAAGTAAAACTTACCAATGTCAAAAAGGTATATGAAAACGGCTTCGTTGCCGTTAAGGACTTTAATCTTGAAATAAACGACGAGGAATTCATCGTACTGGTTGGCCCCTCGGGATGCGGCAAGTCCACTACCCTGAGAATGATCGCCGGCCTGGAGGACATCTCCGGCGGCGAGATCATGATAGGCGAGAACGTGGTAAACGACATGGAGCCCAAGGACAGGGATATCGCTATGGTATTCCAGAACTACGCCCTCTATCCCCATATGAGCGTTTACGAGAACATCGCCTTCGGCCTGAGACTTCGCAAGGTCCCCAACAAGGAGATACACAAGAAGGTGCTGGAGGCCGCAGAGATACTGGGCATCACAGACCTGCTGGGCAGAAAGCCCAAGCAGCTCTCCGGCGGTCAGAGACAGCGTGTGGCTATCGGACGTGCTATCGTGCGTGTGCCCAAGGTCTTCCTCATGGACGAGCCTCTCTCCAATCTGGACGCCAAGCTGAGGAACCAGATGCGTGCCGAGATAATCCTGCTGAGAGAGAAGATCCGCACCACCTTCATTTACGTTACCCACGACCAGACAGAGGCTATGACCCTGGGCGACCGTATCGTCATCATGAAGGACGGCTACGTTATGCAGGTGGGCACTCCCCAGGAGCTGTTCAACCACCCCGCCAACCTCTTTGTAGCCGGCTTCATCGGCACGCCGCAGATGAACTTCTTCGACGTGGAGCTGAAAAAGACCGACAAGGGCTACAAGGCGCTGCTGCTGGGGGAGGAATTCAACGTCCCGGAGTACATC
>JAFXNC010000052.1 GCA_017529875.1 Ruminococcus sp.
CGCCGTCCAGATTTTCGTCAGATTGCCTAAATTCGACGCAGGCTTGCTGGCGCAAGTCAAGGAGAATTTGGGTAATATGACGGAAAGCTGGCAAGCAGATGACGTGCAGAGGCGATAGCCGCGGGTTGTGCGGTGTTGCCTAAACAAATTTGAAATGGCTCTTGCGGCAGGGCTGGCTTGAAAAGAACTGTAGTTAAAGCATAACAGAGCGGTCAGGCAGCTGCTGATCGGATCATCCGCAGCAACTGCTTCCGATAGAACAGGAGACAAAAATGAGTGTAGTGATAGTAGGCGGCAACGACCGTATGGCAGCAAGATACAAGGATATATGCGCTGAAAGCGGCTGCAGATCCAAGGTCTTCACACAGATGCCCGCCGACTTTGAGAACAAGATCGGCTCCCCCGACCTGGTGATCGTTTTCACGGGCACCTGTTCCCATAAGATGCTGGGCAGCGTGAAAAAGCACAGCGTAAGGTCGGGAACGCCCGTAAAGCATCTGCACAGCTCAAGCGCCAGCGCTCTGAAAGAGCTGCTTTCGCAGTTTGCAAACTGACTAATTATATTTCAAGGAGAGTATCAAATGAAACAAAAGAAGCAAAGCGAGATAGGGACTCTGCTGGGCTATGCAGGGAAATACAAGAGACTTACGTTTCTCGGGCTGTTCCTGTCGGCTGCTGCTATGATAATGAATATGATCCCTTTCATCTGCATCTGGCTCGCGGTACGCGATCTCATCAAAGCTGCACCGAACTGGTCGGAGGCGGAGAACATCGGCACCTATGGCTGGATGGCCTTCGCTTTTTCCTTCGGCGGTATCATAGTGTATTTCTGCGCTTTAATGTGTACCCACCTGGCAGCATTCCGCACGGCATCAAATATACGCAAGCAGGGTGTTGCACGGCTGATGAAGACTCCTCTCGGGTTCTTTGACAGCAACGGCTCCGGGCTTCTGCGGAACCGTCTGGACGGAGGCGCCGCCGAGACAGAGACTCTGCTCGCGCACAATCTTGCTGATATCGTGGGCACTGCTGCAATGTTCATCGGGATGCTGGTGCTGATGTTCGTGTTTGACTGGCGCATGGGTGCCGCCTGCCTGCTTGCCGCCGTGATCTCAGTGGCTGCCATGTTCACGATGATGGGCGGCAAAAATGCAAAGCTGATGATGGAATATCAGCAGGCACAGGATCTGATGAGCAAGGCCGGTACCGAGTATGTCCGTGGCATACCTGTTGTTAAGGTCTTTCAGCAGACCGTCTATTCCTTCAAAGCATTTAAGGCAGCGATAGAGAATTACAGCAATGAAGCTGAAAAATACACCGTCGGGGTCTGCCGTGTGCCTCAATCGGTAAACCTTACCTGCACGGAGGGTGTGTTTGTTTTCCTCGTTCCCGCTGTATTGATGCTTGCGCCCTCTGCGCTGTCGGACGGAAATTTCGCAGACTTTATCACTAACTTTGCTTTCTATGCGGTGTTCTCTGCCATAGTCTCAACAGCCCTTGCAAGGATAATGTTCGCTTCCTCGGGCATGATGCTGGCAAAGACCGCCCTTGCCCGCATCGACACCGTGATGAACGCACCGACGCTTGAAGCCGCCGAAGATCCGCAGTCTCCGAAGCACAACGGAGTGGAGTTCAAGGATGTGACTTTCACTTATGAGGGCGCTGAACTGCCTGCCCTCGATCATGTTTCATTCAAAGTGCTGCCCGGGCAAACAGCGGCGCTGGTGGGGCCGTCTGGCGGAGGAAAAACAACTGCGGCAAGTCTTATACCCCGCTTCTGGGATGTTACCTCCGGCAGTGTTGAGGTCGGCGGTGTCAGCGTTAAGAACATTGATCCTCATGTTCTTATGGACAAGGTGGCTTTCGTATTCCAGAACACCCGCCTGTTTAAAACGTCTATCCTTGAAAATGTCCGTGCGGCACGCCCCGATGCATCGAGAGAGGAAGCCCTTGCCGCACTGCACGCCGCACAATGCGATGATATCAT
This sequence comes from Ruminococcus sp., assembly GCA_017529875.1. Classification (GTDB taxonomy): domain Bacteria; phylum Bacillota; class Clostridia; order Oscillospirales; family Ruminococcaceae; genus FB2012. The sequence goes on from JAFXNC010000052.1 coordinate 1,988, forward strand.
AGAGAAGCTCCCTAAGGGGATAGACACTCTGATCGGTTCGGAGGGCACATATCTTTCGGGCGGTGAACAGCAGCGTGTAGCACTTGCCCGGGCAATTCTCAAAAACGCACCGATAATCGTCCTGGATGAGGCTACGGCATTTGCCGATCCCGAAAACGAGGCTCTGATACAGAAAGCTCTGAAAACCCTTACCGAGGGGCGCACGGTCATCATGATCGCTCACAGGCTTTCCACAGTGGTGGGGGCTGATAAGATCATCGTGCTTGATAACGGACGCATCACAGAGGAAGGCACTCACGCTGAGCTTGCATCCGGCGGCGGGCTGTACGAGCGTATGTGGAAGGAATACAATCAGGCGATAAACTGGAAGATCTCATCGGTAAAGGAGGGGGCTTGAAATGTTAGGCGAAAAGCTGAAAAAGAAATACGCCCTCACAGACAAAGGCCTTTCCAACACAAGAAAAGGCGCCGCCTGGACGGTGGCTGTAAATCTCATCATGATGGCGGGTATGGGCATACTTTACTTTCTGATGCAGGGATATATGAAGACTCTCACAGAGGATGCGGAGCTTCCCGGGGCATGGCTCTATATCGGGCTTGTGCTGGTGTTTGTAATACTCTCCTTCTTCACTCACTTAGAGCAGTATAATACCACCTACGGCCTTGTCTATAACGAGGTCAAGAGCACCAGGCTGACCCTTGCGGAACGGCTCCGCAAGCTGCCCCTCGGATATTTCGGGAAGCGTGATCTTGCAGATCTGACCGAAACTGTCATGGGGGACGTAAACCGACTGGAGCACGTCTGGTCACACTGTCTTGGATATCTCTACGGTGCCTATATCAGCACGGCGATCATTGCAGTCATCCTGTTTATATATGACTGGCGGATGGCGCTTGCCTGCCTGTGGGGAGTCCCTGTTGCATTCGTCCTGCTGTTCGGGAGCCGCAGTATCTCAAAGAGAAACTCTGAAAAGCTCAAAGCCGATGCAGTGGCTGTTTCCGACAACATTCAGGAGTCCCTTGAAAACATACGGGAGATCAGGGCGACCAACCGTGAGAAAGAATATCTTGAACGGCTTTACCAAAAGATAGACAAGCACGAAAAGACCAACATCCGCGGCGAATTCGTTACCGGGCTTTTCGTCAACGGAGCGTCGGTCATTATGAGACTCGGCGTTGCCACAACGATACTGACTGGCTCTATGCTCATTCTTTCGGGTAAGATAGATTTCATGCTGATGTTCATGTTCCTTATGGTAATTACCCGTATCTATGCGCCCTTCGATCAGGCGCTGGCACTTATTGCGGAAATGTTCATGTCGCAGGTCTCGGCAAACCGTCTCAACGAGATATACGATTCACCGACTGCGGAAGGGAAAGAAGAATTCGATCCCAAGGGACATGATATCACATTTGAAAACGTCTGCTTTGCTTACGATGACCACGATGTGCTGAAAGGCGTCAGCTTTACTGCCAAAGAGGGCGAGGTCACAGCCCTTGTGGGACCCTCGGGCTCCGGCAAAAGCACCTGCGCCCGCCTTGCCGCCCGCCTCTGGGACATCAGCAGCGGCAGTATCAGAGTGGGCGGCGTGGATATCTCAACGGTCGATCCCGAAGTGCTCCTCAGCGATTATTCAATGGTGTTCCAGGATGTTGTCCTCTTTGACGATACGGTCATGGAAAACATCCGTCTCGGCAAACACGGAGCTACCGACGAGGAAGTCAAAGCCGCAGCCAGGGCGGCAAACTGCGATGAGTTCGCAGAACGTCTTCCCCAGGGGTATATGACGCCTATCGGGGAAAACGGTGCAAAGCTCTCGGGCGGCGAACGCCAGCGTATATCTATCGCCCGCGCTCTCCTTAAAGGCGCTCCCATAGTTCTTCTTGACGAGGCCACAGCGTCTCTCGACGTTGAGAACGAAACAAAGGTGCAGGAGGCACTCTCCCGCTTGCTTGCGGGAAAGACCGTGCTGGTCATCGCCCACAGGATGCGTACCGTTTCGGGTGCGGACAAGATCGTTGTACTGAAGGACGGCAGAGTCTCCGAAGAAGGCCGCCCCGAAGACCTGCTGAAAGACGAAAACAGTCTGTTCCGTCACATGGCACAGCTGCAGTCCGCCAATGCCGAATGGACCGTTTAAACGAATATTATCTCTCCCCCTTATATAGCTCAAGCCCTCTGTCTGACAATTCCGGACAGAGGGCGTTTGAGTTTAGAGGGATGATTTCAAGGCAGTATATCTATCAAAGATTTTGGCGGATCGTATGCCGGATATCCCTTGGAAAAGGCCGAACTATGTGATATAATGAGACAAACGGAGGGTACTCTTTTTTGGGGGATACGTCCCGGCATTTCATTCGTATATCGGGGTGATCGGTTTGTAAAATGTTTGTGAACATCGTTCACTTATCTTGACAACCAGCTCAAAACGTGCTATCATATATCTTGTAAGTGAACAATGTTTACAAACGAGGTGACAAAAGTGCCGAGGGACAAAAGCGAGAACAATAAAAAAATAATCGCAGCCGCCCGGAGGGAGTTTACGGAGCAGGGTTTTGAAAACGCATCAATGCGGCGTATCGCTTCTGAGAGCGGGATCACTGTCGGAGCGCTTTACCGCCATTTTGCAAGCAAAGAGGATATGTTCGCCGCCCTTGTGGAGCCCACCGTCAGCGAGCTTATGGAAAAGTACAAAGAGTTCTGCGAACAGGGCTACGAGATCATGAAATGCGGCGATGTCAAACAGCTGTGGAACGAGAGCGAAAGCGAGACCAAGTGGCTGATGAGCTTTATCTATGACCGTTTCGACGAGTTCAGACTGCTGATATGCTGTTCGCAGGGGACAAAGTACGAGAGCTTTATTCACGATATGGCTCTGATGGAGGAACGCTCCACCCTTGATTATTTTGAGCGCATGAAGCAGTACGGAATGACTGTAAACGAACTGTCAAAGCAGGAGTTCCATATGCTTGTGACGGCGAATGTGTCCGCGTTGTTTGAGGCTGTGATACACGGATTCAGCAGAGAAGAAGCTATGCACTACGCCGAAACTCTTGATGCCTTCTTCTCCGCAGGCTGGAAAAAAATACTCGGAGTCTGACTCCGTTTATTTTTTGAAATTGAGTTAGGTATAACTAACTACATGAAAGGTGAGGATAATATGTCCGAAGCAACACAAAAGAAGAAGAAACGAAGTACCCTCAGCTGGGTGGCAGAATTCGCGGGACAGAAAAAGCTCAACTACATCCTGAGCGTGATATTCGCTTTCGGCAAGGTGATAAGCGGTATAATGCCGTATATCTACATGGCTGATATTGTGGATAAGCTGCTCTCGCTGCACGAAAGCGGCGCAAAGCCCTCTATGGGAGACTTCACAAAGGACATCGTGATGATGGCGGTGTTCTGGGTGCTGTGCCGAGTGCTCCACAGCATATCCACCACACTCTCCCACGCAGCCACCTTTGAGGTGCTTGCCAACATCAGGCGGCAGCTCACGGTGAAGCTGTCGAAGATACCCCTCGGCTCGGTGCTTTCCCAGTCCAGCGGGACATACAAGAACATCATCTGCGAGCGTGTCGATTCCATCGAGACCACCCTTGCACATATCATCCCCGAGGTGCTGTCAAACGCATTCGTCCCCGTGGCGCTCATCATATATATGCTGACGATAAACGTCAAGCTCACGCTTATCTCTCTTGTGTGCATACCCGTGGGCATCCTGTTTTTCGGGATAATGATGATCGGCAGCACCGAGAGCTACAACAACACCGTCGTCAAGACCAAAAAGCTCAATGACACCGCCGTGGAGTACATCAACGGGATAGAGGTCATCAAGGCCTTCGGCAAGTCAAAGACCAGCTACGAGAAATTCGTCACCGCAGCAAAGGAGGGCGCCGACTGCTTTATCGAATGGATGCGCCGCTGCAACGTATGGCAGAGTCTTGCACTGCTGATAATGCCTTTCTTCCTGCTGGGGCTGCTGCCCTTTGGTGCTATGGCGTATAAGGACGGCACGGTTTCCGGTAGCGACCTGTTGATGCTGATAATCCTCTCCCTGGGGCTCGTTTCGCCGTTTCTGACCATAGCCTCCTACTGGGACGGCATAGCCAAAATGGGAACTGTCATCGGAGAGGCCACGGAGATACTCGAACGCGAAGAACTCGTCCGTCCCGACAGGCTGACAGAGAATCCTGACGGCACAGAAATAGTCCTGAAAAATGTACACTTCGGAGATGACGACAAGGAGATACTTCACGGCATAGATCTGACCGTAAAACAAGGCACCGTGAATGCTTTTGTGGGACCCTCGGGGTCGGGCAAATCTACTGTTGCGAAGCTGATCGCTTCCTTCTGGGATGTGAATGAGGGCAGCATCAGTATCGGCGGGGTGGATATCAGAAAGATCCCCCTGGAGGAATACAACAGGTATATCGCTTATGTCTCCCAGGATAACTACCTTTTCGACGAGACCGTTAGGGACAACATCCGTATGGGCGACCCGACTGCCTCGGATGAGGACGTTATCAATGCCGCAAAAGCCTGCGGCTGCCACGACTTTATCATGCAGCTCGAACACGGCTATGATACCGTTGTTGGCGGTGCGGGAGGACATCTCTCCGGCGGCGAAAGGCAGCGCATCTCCATAGCGAGGGCAATGCTGAAAAATGCGCCCATAGTCATCCTCGATGAAGCCACGGCCTACACCGACCCCGAAAATGAGGCGCTGGTGCAGTCCTCTGTTGCCAAGCTGGTGCAGGGCAAGACTTTGCTCGTTATAGCTCACAGGCTTTCGACTATCGCCTCGGCGGATCAGATAATCGTCATCAAGGACGGCTGCGCAGTGGCATCGGGAACGCAGGAAGAATTGCTCAAAAACTGCGGGCTGTACAAACAGATGTGGGACGCTCACATTTCGGTAAAGGAGGGTGCATGATGTTTGCAACGCTGAAAAAGTTCTTTGATTTCTGCAATACCGAGGACAGGAAAAAGCTCTATACGGCGATAGCTCTCGGTGTTGTAAAGGCGATATTCGCAGCGCTGAGGATATCTGCCATAGCCGTTGTGGTAATGGGCATTATCGACAAGGACATGACGGACAAAAACATCTACATAGCATTAGGAATCCTCGCTGCATCCCTGCTGGGACAGTTCTTCATCAACCTGATAACGACGATGTTACAGACCGAGGCGGGCTATCACTGCTGTTCAAGCAAGCGAATCGAGATAGCCGAGCATCTTCGCTATCTGCCCATGGGATACTTCAACGACAACAGCCTCGGACACATAACCAGCGTAACCACCAACACCATGGAAAACCTCTCCGACGTTGCCACAAGAGTTGTTATGCTGACCACTCAGGGTATGCTGACCACATTTGTTATCACGGCTTTTGTGTTCGTATTCGACTGGCGGATCGGGCTGATACTCACCGCAGGGATAGGCGTTTATGCTCTGATAAACTCCGCCATGCAGAAAAAGACCCGCAAGGGTGCGCCCCGCCAGCAGGAGGCCGCAAGAGACCTTGTGGCGGCAGTGATAGAGTTCATACAAGGCATCGCCGAGGTCAAGAACTACAACCTCACCAGAAGCCGTGCGAAGAAGCTGGAAAAGGCCATCAAGGCCAAGCAGTACGGCGATACGCATCTTGAATTTGATGTCATTCCTTACATCGGCTTGCAGGAGATAGTCACCAAGCTCACGGGAGTTGTGATGTGCGCGGTATCGGTATATTTCTACATCGACGGAAGTATGTCGCTGCTTTACTGCATAATGATGATGATAAGCTCCTTTATGGTCTATGAGAGCCTTGACGTTATGGCGGGATTTTCGGCGCTGATACGCAGCGTGGATATCTGCGTTGAGCAGGCTAATGAGATCCTTTCCATACCCGAAATGGATATCGACGGCGAGGACATCGAACCCGGGACGAGAGACATCGAGCTTAAAAACGTGACCTTTGCTTACGACAACAGGACTATCATTGACGGCGTTGATCTTCGTATCCCGGAGAAGACCACGACTGCCATAGTCGGCCCCTCGGGCGGCGGAAAGACCACTATCACAAATCTTGTCGCCCGCTTCTGGGACGTAAACAGCGGAACAGTCACTCTCGGCGGGCGTGATGTGCGGGAATACAGCTTTGACAGCCTGATGAGAAATTTCAGCTTTGTGTTCCAGAGGGTATATCTTTTCGAGGACACAATAGCCAACAACATCCGTTTCGGCAGCCCCGAAGCGAGCATGGACAAAGTTATCGAAGCCGCAAAGAAAGCACGCTGCCACGACTTCATAATGAGCCTGCCCGACGGCTATGATACGGTCATCGGTGAGGGCGGAGCAAGTCTTTCCGGCGGCGAGAAACAGCGCATCTCGATCGCAAGGGCGATAATGAAGGATTCGCCCATAATAATCCTCGACGAAGCCACCGCCAACGTTGATCCCGAAAACGAGGCCGAGCTCACGAAAGCGATAGAGGAACTTACAAAGGAAAAAACTATCATAATGATAGCCCACCGCCTCAAGACCGTCCGCAATGCCGATAACATAATCGTCATCGACAAGGGCAAAATAGTCCAGCAGGGCAGGCACGACGACCTTATGAACGAGGAGGGCATCTACCGCACATTTGTTGAGGACAGGAAGAAGGCTGTGAGCTGGAAGCTGTGAGGAAATAATATCTTAACTCTAAAAGGCCGCACATCGGGAATTGCTGATGTGCGGCCTTATCTCATTATCGTTCCTTGGCTGTTTTCGTTATAACGACAGGCATTCCATCAGATTCCGATGCGCTGCGATCGAGTCAACAATATTATTAAGATAACAATTTTATTCTCGTAACCTCTTGACAAAACCGCTTTAAGATAGTATAATAGTCACTAACGTACCTGGTTCGGCAAACACATGGGACAGATAAGGCAATTATCCGGCTGCACTGAGCAGCCTGGATAGCTGTTGCCTGATCTGTCTTTTTTAATGTCACAGAGCTCGGCTTTTACATCAATCATAGAATCAAGAAAGGGTGGTCTGAATGATATTCTACACCGCTGACCTGCATTTGGGTCACGAAAACATTATAAGCTACTGCAACAGGCCGTTTTCATCAGTCGGGGAAATGAACGAGACTATTGTGTCATACTGGAATGCTGTAGTCAGACCTGAGGACGAGGTCTATATTCTCGGTGATGTTCTATTCAAGATCAACAGCAGCTCGCCGCTGTATCTTGACAGAATGAACGGCAAGAAGCATATCATAATCGGGAACCATGACAAAAGAAACCTAAAAATCGACCGATTCAGGGCGTTGTTCGATTCGATAGACAATTATCTTGAAGTAATTGACGAAGACAGGCGGGTGATACTGTTCCATTATCCGATCGTCGAGTGGGACGGGTATTACAGGGGATATTACCACCTCTACGGACATATTCACAACAACGACAACGAAGCCAACCGTATCATGCAGGCTGTCCCGAATGCTTTCAATGCCGG